>NZ_VOBE01000001.1:0-782174 GCF_008369225.1 Psychrobacter sp. ANT_H59 | reverse complement strand
TCAATGCGATAGCTGTGAAGATGAAGTCTAAATAAAAATGTCTCATGACACATCCTGTCTGGTTGCGTAAAGCTAAGGTTGTCTATTATAGACGCAGCATAAAAAAAGTGGCTATCGCTAGCCACTTCTCCATGTGTGATTTTTAATGAAATATAAAGTATTATCAGTCATTTGGCTATTAAAGATTGTGACTATTTTGCAACCATATTTTACAGCCAATAGTGAGGCATAATGGCTTTAGGTTTTGCACCTACTTATCATCTAATGGATGGTTTTAGCACGGGCTAAATATCGATTTAGATAGTAGTTAACTAACAGTTTAAATAACGACACCATATTGCTGGCACATCGCTTGTAAGCCACCAGAGTAACCTTGACCAACGGCGCGGAATTTCCATTCTGCATTGTGGCGATAGACTTCTCCAAATACCATTGCTGTCTCAACAGAGTAGTCTTCTGCTAAATCAAAACGGACCACTTCAGCACCCGTTTCTTCATTCACAACGCGAATAAAGGCATTAGCAACTTGACCGAAGTTTTGGCTACGAGCCGCTGCATCATGAATAGTGACTGTCACAACGATTTTATCGACATCGGCAGGTACTTGCGTTAGGTTGACTTTGACGACTTCGTCATCACCGTCGCCTTCGCCTGTACGGTTATCACCAGTATGCTCTACTGCGCCATTATCAGACTTGAGTTGGTTGTAAAAGATAAAGTCATGGTCGCCACGTACTTTGCCAGCTGCATTTAATAAGAATACGCTTGCATCAAGATCAAATTCGGCACCAGAAGTTGCACGCTCATCCCAACCAAGACCAATAAGCAGCTTAGTTAAGTTTGGATCCGTTTTGGTTAGCGATAAATTACCGCCTTTATTTAGAGATAATGCCATGGAATGGTCCTTGTTATTTATTGGAGTAGGGTGGACTGCACGTTTACAACGGTAAAAGTAATAACTATTTTGAGACCGTCAGTTCAAAATAGTGCTGTGTCGCTTTTGAATTAGATACGCTATACCAGCGATAATGGGATTCAATAAAGATAAAACGATCGCTAGTAGCTCTCTATCATACCAACAAAAAATGACCCAATCAAAGCTGATTGGGTCATTGTTATGTTTTATAGCAAGTTAGGCGTCAAAGCTAAGATTTAGTATTTGTTATAGACTCTGACGATGACGAATCTCAAAGCTTTGATGAATCGGTTTTTTGATATCAAAATCAAAACCAATGGTTTTTTGGGTAATGTCGATGATGTCATAACGCTCAGTCAGCTGTTCATCCAACTCAAAACGGGTAAAGTTATTAGAGAAGTATAAGATGCCATCTGCCGTTAAGCGGTTCATCGCGCGGTTGATTAGTGCAGCATGGTCACGCTGGACATCAAAGGTACCTTGAAACTTTTTAGAGTTTGAAAAGGTTGGCGGATCAATAAAGATAATATCGAATTGTTCCGTATTGTCTTTGATCCACTCAAAAATATCGGCAGCAACGAATTGATATTTATTACCACTGACATTTAAGCCATTTAAAGCAAAGTTTTGTTTGCCCCAATCCAGATAGTTCTGTGATAAATCAACGCTGGTGACTTTTTTAGCGCCCGCCAATGCCGCATGCACACTCGCCGTACAAGTATAAGCAAATAAGTTCAATACCGATTTATTACGACTGTTGTCTTTGATACGCGCACGCATATTGCGATGGTCAATAAATAGACCCGTATCGAGATAATCGGTGAAATTGACATAAAGATAAGCACCATCTTCGCGGGCAATATAAAACTTGCCACGCTTTTCGGTATTGCCTTGTTTACTATATTGATCATTACCGGATTGACGAGCACGGGTTTTAATAAAGATTTGTTCGCGGTTAATACCGAATACTTCACGAATACCCATTAGCGCCAAATTAAAGCGTTTTTTGGCGGTTTCTGGTGGAATAGTCTTCGGCGGCGCGTACTCTTGTACATGGGCATAATCACCATATAAGTCGATTGCCACTTTGAAATCAGGTAAGTCAGCGTTATAAACACGGATATTACTCACGTTGTCTTTTTTAGCCAATTTCTTTAGTCGGGTCAGGTTTTTTTGCAAACGATTGATAAAATCTTGACCGTCTTCAACCTCAATTTCACGTTTCTCAAAACGGCTAACAAGATTCCCTGTCTGACCAGCAATCAAGGTGCCATAGCGGAAATACACGGTAATGGCGCCATTATGACACCGTAACGTTTTTGGCTCTCTAATTGGCAAAATATCGACTTGCTCAACGTGAGATGCCAATATACCAAGCATCGGGTCAATACCACTACCGGCAAAGCTGTCTTGTAAGATAAGCCCAATCGATTGATATAACGGCTTAATCATTTCTTCATCACCCAGACGCTCACCATAAGGTGGGTTGGTGATAATTAAAGGGTTGCTCAAACGACCGTCAGCAACCAAAGGTTTTAAGAGCGTGCTTAGCTGATCAAGGGCGCGCGTTTCGATATCGAGTAGCGGTAACAGGTCTTGTAAACCAGCAGCAATCAGATTCTTTTCTGTGGCAATGATAGCGCCATTATCGGCATCAAATCCAAAGATAAGCGGTAATGTATCTGGCTGCTCATTAGCAATCTCTAAGGCTGCACGGAAACGCGTTTGTGCATCATCAATCATTTCTTGCCATAAAATCTTGTCATGATGCTGCCATTCATAAAAACCAAACTGATTGGCGGCTTTATCGATACCGACGGCATAATCGCAGTGCATGAGGAGCGCTTCAATGATAAAGGTACCAGAGCCACACATAGGATCGATTAGCGCATTATAAAAAGGCGCATCACCTGCTTCGTTTTTCTTATGCCAGCCTGCGCTATAAAGTAGCGCCGCTGCTAAGTTTTCTTTTAGTGGTGCTTCTGTCATTGCAACGCGATAGCCACGGCGATGCAAGCTGGTACCTGACAAATCCAAATATAACTCAGCTTGCTTGTCATTGACGGTCGCAAAAACAGAAAAGTCTGGGTTTTTACTATCGACGTTAGGGCGGCTCTCATACACTTCGTTAAAGGTATCCGCAATCGCATCTTTAATACGTAGCATGGCAAACTGTTGGCTGACAGCCACACGTTTATCAACAGAAAGACGAATCGCAAAGGTTTGCTCTAGGCTAAATTGCTCTGTCCAATTGACCGATTTCGCCAAACCATACAGCTGCTCAGCCACATCATATTCGGCATTGATATTTTTGCGTTTAATCAGCATTAATACGCGCGATGCCACGCGCGACCAAAGACAGATCTTATATAAATCACGCAAGGTACCCGTAACAGCAAGGCGACCGGTACTCTTTATCTCACTTGCAATACCAAAACTGGTCAGCTCAGTCTGTAGCGGTGCTTCTAACCCATCGGCGCAGGTGATGATAAGGTCAAGCGACAATACCTGTGAAGATGCTTGTGAAGATGGTTGCGAAGACGCTGTGGATGAGGCGAGCGCGGTTGTTTCGGTCATACGGATACCTGTGGGCTAAATTGATAAATAGTGCACATCATAAAATAAGATGTTTAACCGCTAATTTTACCATAATTCTATAGCGGATGGTTTAAAGCGCTGATGTTTAAGAAAGCGATGGTTAAAAGATTTCTATTTGAAAGTACTTTTTATGGCATATAAATGCTAAATAAGTTGCAAGGATATTAATGCTGGTCTTTGTTCAGCGCTAATGACTCTGAAACAGTTTGCGCGGTCGTTGCCAATGGCTTGGGTTTGGTCACAATCGGATAGACGTCTTCTCTTGGCATAAGTAAGCGCATATGAGGATAAGGGGTCGAGATATCAGCGGCATCAAAAGCGCGTTTGATATTCTCTCGTAAATCTTCTTTGATTTTGGGCATACGAGCAACTGCCGCTGGTTTGACCCAAAAGCGTACAATAAAATATACGCCATACTCGCCAATCTCTGCCACAGTCGCAGAAGATTCAGGTCGGTTGAGGACAGCCTCACTATCAGACAGTACCTGCAAAATCTCATCACGTGCTTTATCAATATCATCTTCAAAAGCAATACGCATCTGAATATCAAAGCGTATAAAATTTTTGGAGGTCAGGTTGGTAACGACAGAGGAGGCCACATTCGAATTGGGTATGATGACCGTAATATTGTCACGAGTTAAGACGTGGGTCGTACGTAAGGCAATCACCACCACGCGCCCTTCATTGTCATTGATATTGACCCAGTCACCAACTTGAAAGGACTGCTCAAGCAAAATGGTAATACCTGCGATAAAATTGGCAAGCGTTGACTGCGCGGCAAAGCCGACCGCCAAACCAGCAATACCCAAACCTGCCACCAGAGATACAATATCAAAGCCGAACTGAGCCATGACACTGGCAAGCCCTAAGACTAATAGCAGCACAGATAAGATATTTTTAAGCAGCTGCTCAATAGAAGCGTTTAAACCGTAGTGCTGTAGTATTTTATGGACAATTTGTCCCGATGATGTCCATAGCACGTAATATATTCCCGCCCATGTACTGGCTTTGGCAGTGGCTTTAATGGTATCGGGCTCAAAATTCAGCTGACTCATAATAGCAATGACACTGGTCACAGCCCATACATAACGCAAGATTGAGCGGGCAATTTTAGCGCGGCGCTCATTCAGACGAATGCGTGCTTTGCTTTTTTTTAGTACATAAATAGCAAGCCAATACATAAACCCCGATATCGCAAGCAGTATTAGAATTTTGATGCCAGTGCTTACCAGTTCTACTGATTTAGACGACCAATCTAAGGTGCCTTCCTCGATAGAGCCACCAATCGCAAGAAAAAGGCTGGTATGTAGGTCACGAGCAATCTCTTGAAAAAATTCAGTAATACTAGCGATTGCCATTATCTTATCCATGAAAGGTGTGGTTCTAAAAATGTATTACTTTGCACTAATAAGACGTTAACAACATGATTTAAGCGACTTTAACCGTCATCTAATGATATCAATATCAGTATTGAATCAGCTTAAATCATCGCTACAAATCTCACTGACGTTGGCGACAGTCCATATATTTCATTATTTTAAAAAACAGCGTTTTAATAGGCATTTAAGAGTTATTTTTTTGGGTATCAAGCGACTGATACGGTATTTCCATCAAATCCTGAACATCACGCAAGGCGGTACGCAAGCCTTCTAGGATAGTAGGATGGTAAAAAGGCATATCAAGCATGTCTTTAATACTCAAGTCATTAGTAATTGCCATTGCTAAGATATGCCCGATGTATTCTGCATCTGGACCAACCATACTTGCACCTAAGATTCTGTCTGTTTTTTTGCAGCCATAAATATGCAATAGACCACAGTTAACACCCATGACGCGGCTACGACCTTGATTGTCGAAGCTGACTTTCCCAATCACATGCTCAAGTGTTGAATCTTCTTGGATTTCCGGTAAAGACATACCAACATTGACGATTTGTGGTGAGCTAAATACGATGGAAAATGGCGTGGCAGGCGGACGAATATAAGCGTCTTTTTTATTGTCACAGACCATACTGCCGGCGCTAAAACCTTCATCGCTTGCTACATGCAGCAAGGGAATATTAGCATTGGCATCACCAACGATATAAACGTCTAAATCACCGATTTTACCAGTTTTTTTGTCCAGCTGTTGTGGGCGATTTTTTTCATCAAGTTCAACGCCTAGGTTTTCAACACCCAATGCCTCTATATTATTACGTCGACCAGTCGCGACTAGTACGTAATCACCTTGCCATTGTTGCACTTCGCCAGCGCTGTCTTCATAATCAATAAAGGCAACAGTGCTGTTTTTATTTATGCTTTTATCGCTATTTTCATCTGATTTTTGACCGACATCAGTAATTTTGCTGCCCAAGTGCATGGTCAGCTCACGACTTAAGCAATCAATAGCTTTGTTATTGATGTCTTCGTCTTTTAGACCAGCAACGCGTTTGGCGCGATTAAATACCGTTACCTTGACACCCAATCGTGTGAAAGCTTGGGCAAGTTCTAAACCTATCGCACCTGCGCCAATCACAGCCATAGATTTTGGCAAGTCGGCTAACTCAAAGACAGCATCTGAGGTCAGCATAGTATCACCAAGCTTATCTTCCCAGCCATCTGGAATAAAGGTCGAGCTACCAGTGGCGACAATGATTTTATCTGCTTTGATCAATTGATCATTGACCTCAATCAAGCCTTGCTTATTAATATAAGCCCGTCCCGCTATCTTACTATCCTCAGGCCAGCTATCGACTTGTTTTTCGATGTAGCTGGCAAAATGATCACGCTCAGCGCGCACCCGTTCCATCACTTGTTTGCCATCTATGCGAGCAGTGGCATGTACGCCAAACTCAGCAGAATGATTGGCATCATGAGCGCGGTCAGCAGCTGCAATGAGTAGCTTGCTTGGCATGCAACCTACCGCAATACAGGTAGTCGTCCAAAAGCCATCATTGATAATAATGACATCTTCTAAGAATTTTTTTGCTTGGCGAAAAGCGTTTTGTCCGGCAGTCCCAGCACCAATGACCGCAACAGATACCTTGCGAGTCACGTTTTGATGATTGCTATGATCAAAGGGAGCAGAAGAATCAGAGGCGGTATCAGGCTGTTTATTCATAGTATTCTCAAATAAAAATAGTTTTAAGGTTTATCGTAAGATCGATTAGAAGACTAAGGTGCAAGTGTAGTTAATAAACGCTCAGTATAATCCTTTGCTTTAAGGTTACGCTGTGCATGAGTGAGCGTACCATTTTTATCAAAGACAAACGCCGAACGTACAAGACCTAGAGTAATATTGCCATACATGTTCTTTTCTTTAATCACATCAAAATAGTGGCAGAGTTTTTCATCGGCATCACTAATAAGTGGAATATGTAGATTATATTTGCTAATAAAGTTTTCGTGTGATTCAACGCTATCACGTGAGACGCCAATAATGTCGTAACCTAAATCATCAAATTCGTTAAGATGGGCGGTAAACTCAGTTGCTTGTGTGGTACAGCCAGGTGTATTGTCTTTTGGGTAAAAATAAAGGATAAGTCCTTTGCTGGTGTTGGCGACCAGCTCTTTTAGGCTAATATCATCATGAATGAAATGACCATCTAACTCACGTACGATAGTGACTGGAAAATCAGGTAGAGTAATGGTTTCTGTGGTTGGCTTTGCCATCATAAAATCCTTATTTATTTTGATTGCGGTTATATTATTATTGGTCATCCCATTATAGGCAGATTCATAGAAATAAATCCTCGATTTTACACATCACTTATGGATGAGCAACAAAAAAGACTGGCAATGGCCAGTCTTTTATATATCTAAAAATTTGAGGATTAAGCAGGTTTTTGTGGCTGTTTTAAGTCCAAACCAACGGTACACTGTTGCAAATCTTTTTGCATTTTTTTCACATACGAGAGGCTTGATGGGTCTTTTTTACTTTGCGCATAGCTCTCAATCTCCCACATCTGACCAATGGTCATATTGCTACGGACACCGATCGTGCAATCACAAAGCTTGGTTGCAGTGCTCTTGTCAGCGACTTTATATTTGACCGCGCCGTTGACGCAAGTATTGATATTATTCTGCTTAATATCAACAGCGTTCGCTTGTGGCATGGCAAATAGTGCAGCAAGAGCTAGAGGTAGTACTGGCAAAAATTTCATAAATATCCTTTTACATGTGACTGCGATAACTTGAATTTTTTATAAATGAATTAGATTTTGTACAAATGATAAAATATTACTTCTAATAAAATGTTGCTACTTTGATGAGCATTTATATCTTGTGGTAGAGAAAGTGGTTCATACCATAGCAATGATTGTATTTAAAATACAACGGCAGCGTGCTGTGTTAATGCAAGCGAATGTTTCGCCAATGTTTAATTGCCTTTATTTTAAGACCGTTTATTCATTTTCCAAGGCGAAACTTCTAAAATTATTACTGATAATGGGTAGGGTCGGCAACGCCTGCCTGAGCGAACCCTTGACGACGCAGCGCGCAACTGTCACAAACGCCGCAGGCAAGACCATTGGCATCTGCTTGATAACAAGAAATTGTTTGTCCGTAATCAACCCCTAGCGACAGACCCAGCTCGATGGTTTTGGCTTTCGATAATTGTTGTAGCGGGGTTTGAATCGATAAATGATGACCGGTAACGCCCGCTTTGGTAGCAAGATTTGCCATATGTTGGAAAGCGGCAATATACTCAGGACGGCAATCAGGATATCCTGAATAATCGACTGAACTGACACCAATGACGATATGGTTTGAATCGGTTACTTCAGCAACTGCTAGGGCATAAGATAAGAAGATAGTATTGCGCGCTGGCACATAAGTGTTTGGAATCGCGTCATTATCAATCTCATCACGCTTTTTGTCTGGGAATTTATCCGTATCACCATCAGGCACAATCATACTGTGATCCGTTAGTGATGAGCCACCCAGTTGGGCGATATCGATATCAATAATTCGGTGATTAACGCCTGCAGTTTCAGCGATTGCTTTGGCAGCGACCAGCTCACTATTATGACGTTGACCATAATCAAAGCTGACTGCAGTTACTGACGCATAACGGGCCTTTGCCCAATATAAACAAGTCACTGAATCAAGCCCACCTGATAGCAGTACGACCGCATTTTGGCTTTTATGCAGCTCATTTAATTGGGTATCGTTTTCTTGATCAGCAGAAGAGGTTGGCAGAGCAGTATTTGTCATAATGGCATCTATTATTGGTTAGCGAAAAACGCCTATTTTAGCAAAAATTCTACCATTACAGAACCTTGAAAGCAGCATTAAAACATCATGCAAGTAATAGGATAAAGTTTAGGAAATCGATAATTAGTAGCTTTAGATAAGCAGTCACATTTAAGACGATAATTTAATGTCATCTTTTCAATCTGTTAGCAAATTTTGTTATAATCGCTGCTGTTTTAAATCATGTTTGAAGCGTTGCCTTATGAAGCATCATTGTTAGCCATACGCAGATAGCTTTTATTGCAGCCTTTTGAATAAATCGATTGATTATCTCTTTTGAAGTAACGCCATTCTTGTCAAGATATTGAGTAACTTATGACTGCAGCAACCTTATTTACACCATCAATCACGCCTCAGTTTGACAAGGCTTCTATCGATACTAATGTGAATCATCATGATAAAACAACTGATATCGAACAGATGTTATATGATGATGTCGATGACAGAAATGATGATTTTATGGATGAGCAAGCAGATAACATATTGGCTGATACGCAATCACTGACCGAGTCGGCTCACTTTCGGAAATTGCAAAAGAAGCTTCGTCGTCAAGTATCATGGGCGATTCGTGACTTTAATATGATTGAAGATGGCGATGTGGTGATGGTCTGCGTATCAGGCGGTAAAGACAGCTATACGTTGCTCGATATCTTGCTGCTATTAAAACGTATCGCCCCGATTCATTTTGATATCGTTGCCGTCAATCTTGACCAAAAGCAGCCCGGCTATCCAGAAGAAGTACTACCTGCCTATCTAAACGAGCAGGGCATCGCTCATTATATTCTGGAAAAAGATACTTATAGTATTGTCAAAAGTGTGGTGCCAGAAGGGAAAACTTATTGCTCGGCGTGTTCACGTCTGCGTCGTGGCTCACTGTATGGTTTCGCTAAACAAATCGGTGCGACCAAGATTGCGCTTGGGCACCATCGCGATGATATGTTGGCGACTTTCTTTTTGAACTTATTCCATGGCGGCGCGTTGAAATCGATGCCGCCCAAATTACTCAGTGATGACAAGCAAAACATGCTCATCCGTCCACTGGCTTATGTGGAAGAAAAAGATATCATTGAATATGTGAACCTAAAAGAATTCCCGATTATTCCGTGTAATCTCTGTGGCAGCCAAACCAATCTGCAACGTGCCATTATCAATGACATGTTACGAGAATGGGACGATGCCCATCCCCAGCGCCTAGCGTCTATTTTTAAAGCGATGCAAAATGTTGCGCCCTCGCAATTGGCAGATAGAGAGCTGTTTGATTTTGAGACATTAAGTCTGGATCGTGACGATAACGAGCGTTTATTTGAAGGCGATAATATCCAAGCGGGGCAAATAGAGAGTCTGGCTGAGATTGGTTTGCCAGTATCACCAGAAACGCAGATATTCAATCCAGACTTTGCTAATGCAGAAAAGGGCAGCCGTGCGCCGAAAAAAATCCCAACGATCAATCCAGTGATTTGATGATTTAATAATTTAATGATCTAATACTGTTTACGCTCTTCAAATAATAAAAACCAGCTCATGATAGGTTCATGGCTGGTTTTTTATTTTAATCATACTTTGAACAGTTTAGCTTTCGCCAAATACTGGTAGAGGATCAAAGCTAACCTCTGATCGTGGTAACTTGGCAACATCTTGCATGCGCCAATCGTCTTTACCTTTATGACTTACTTGTAAATAATATTTTGCTTTAAGAGGATCGATATCTACTTGGGCGCTATATTTATTGCCTTCTAGATGCTTTAACACCGCATCACGGTCTTTTTTAATGTCAGTGGCATGAGATATAGACAAATCCAGTGTTTCAGGATAACTAAGTGGACTGCCATTAATCAGTTTGCCTGACTGCAAACTTTGCTCAGGATAATTCAGATAAAACACAACATCGCCATTATCTGCAAATTGCATTTGTCCATGCAAGTCTAAATCATAGGTCAACTTGTCACGCGACACATCATGATAAAGGGTTTTACCATCCATATACCAGTCGTCGCGTACCACGCTATCACGAATCTGATAAGAGTAATAAACAAACCAGATGCAAGCAATGACGACAAAAGCTGGCATACCAATGACAAAGATAACCACCATGTAGTTTTTGTACCATGGCTGGCTGTCTTGATGCTTAAAATTTGGGGCTGGACTGGACATAACATACCTATTAATCAGATATCTAGTAACCGTATCAACGGATAAAGCTGACAGCCAAAAGCTGCCAAGGTAAGGTAACTCAATAACCAGTGAGCTATCAAGCGCTAACTCACTGGTAGGTATCATTTAACAATGAATGTTAATATTTACTGACCTTGAGTGGTAAAAACATTTTGCTTACTAACATGATATTTGCCGTCTTCACTACTGACATTCAAAGTCACGGGTGTTTGACCAAATTCAATCATATCAGGGTCGCCATAGATACTAACTGGCATATCAAAGCTTTCACCGGCATCTAACGGCACATCGTTAAAGCGAATCTCCAAGCTCAAACCCTCTTGCGGTGCGAGCGTTATTTTATAAGTATGGGCATCTTGGGTTTTATTGGTCAGCTTAACGATATAACTGTTTTCAATCATGCCTTGCTGATTCAATGAAGACAACTGATTGCGGTCACGCCGTATATCAATCTCTAATGGCACACGGTCATTCAAAGCGTATAAAACACCGCCACAAAGTATCGTGAGAAGTGCTAAGTAAGCGAAGAAACGAGGGCGAAAGACACGGCTCTTCTCTTTTTCAGCCAATTGACGCTCTGTGGTATAACGGATAAGTCCGCGTGGATAGCCCACTTTATCCATTATCTCATTACAAGCATCCACACAGGCGGCGCACTGAATACAAGCTACTTGTAATCCATCACGAATATCAATTCCAGTAGGGCAGACCTGTACACACATCTGACACTCGATACAGTCGCCTAAATTATCAGGGTTGGTGCCTTTTTTGCGAGCACCGCGAGGCTCGCCGCGCTCATAATCATAAGAAACCACCAAGGTATCTTTATCAAACATCACACTTTGAAAACGACCATAAGGGCAGATTTGGATACACATCTGCTCGCGCATATAACCTGCATTGACGTAGGTCGAAAACGCAAAAATAAATACTGATACCCAAATCCACGTCGCCCAATCAGGGAAGGGGATAAAACCAATCATCTGCCAGCTATTGTATAGAGCATCTGTACCGGATACATAACTTACAAAGGTCGTGGCGGTAATCATGGAAAACACAAACCAGATGAAATATATCAAGAAGCGTTTAAACACCTTGGTTGCGCTCATTGGTTCTTTATCAAACTTAATGCGTTTATTACGATCGCCAATCACCCATTTTTCTACATATTGAAATAAATGCGTCCAAATGGTCTGGGGACAAGCATAGCCACACCAAACTCGCCCTGCATAGACTGTTACCATAAATAAGGCGAAGGCTGCAATGATAGCAAAGGCGGCAATAAAATAAAAATCCTGCGTCAAAAATGTCATGCCAAAAATATAATAATGCTGGGATGGCACATCAAACCAAATAGCTTGTCGTCCGTTATAGCGTAACCAGGGCAACAGCAAAAACGCCGCTAAAAGTGCATACATCGTAATAACACGAATGTTTTGATAGAAACCAGTCACAAATCGTGGATGGACACGATGCTTGGTAGCATCAAGATCTACTTGCTGTACAGGGATTTTATTAGATTGTGGTGCTGACATAAACGTGCCTCTTTAAAAAAAGAATCAGTCTGCTGGCATGGGTAACAAACATCTATTATAAAAATAAGATAGGTGGATGTGCGGTGTTATCAATGTCAGTAAGTAGAGAGATAAAAATTAAAATGCCTTTAATTCGTCTACCAAATGAGGGATGATCAATAATTGGCAAAAAAGCTGAAATGGCTCTGTCACCAATGTCTTATGGTCTAACTATTTTAACATTCTCCCTACTATAAATGGGGTGAGAGTGTTAAAAAGCAATATCTATATGAGGGCTATTACGCTACAAATAGTAGTACTGCTAAAAGCCATAATTGATGACAAAGCTTAAATATTTTTAATAAAAAAGAGAGGACTGTAATGACAGACCTCCCTTTATCTAAATCTACTCGTCAATGAGATAGCTGCTAACCAAGTAACTATAGTTAAAATTAACCGTATTAGTTAACCGTCTTCTCTGTACTTACCACTTGTTTTGGCATTGCAGCAGCAACAGAAGTTGCCTTAGCAGCAGGTTGAACAGTTCTATCTGATAATGAATATACGTAGGCCGCAAGCAACATAATACGTTCATTACCTAGCTTGGTTTCCCACTCAGGCATCACACCTGCACGACCATAACGTAATGTTTCTCGAATAGTCTCGCGATCGCCACCATATAACCAGATATTATCTGTTAAGTTTGGCGCACCCGCTGAAATCATACCTTTACCCTCTGGACCATGACAAAGCACACAGTTGGTAGGTTCTTTAAAGATAGCTTCACCTTGAGCAACTTGGGCTTTATCAAGCTCGTAACCGGGTTGGTTACCAGATAGTGACAACACATATTCAGAAACAGCACGAATACCATCTTCACCAAGTTGATCACGCCATGCAGCCATACCGCCGACGCGACCATTATGTAACGTCGTTAAGATGTTTGACGCTTCGCCGCCATATAACCAATCATTATCGGTTAGATTTGGATAACCTGTAGCACCTTTGGCGTTTGAGCCATGACAGACCGCACAGTTCTGTAAGAACAAGCGACTACCGACTTTTAACGCATTCGGGTTTTCAGATAACTTTTCTACATAAGGTGACAGTTCTGCAATTTTCTCATCAATTTGAGCTTGCAGATCTGCAGGCGGCTTTTCACTACGACGCATAGTCGCTTGCATCTCAGACAAGCTGGCTAGGGTCTTAGTAGCACCGCTGGCATCTGCTTTTGCCAAAATGTTTTTCTCAAAGTTATCCGTAAATACTTTGTTGTTACTCTCAAGCTCACTGTAAAGCTCGTTTTTAGAAGTCCATGGCAAAGTTTTGCCATCGACTTCTACGGTTGTGATGCCTTCCCATTTTGAGGGGAAAATACCTGGAAAGAACACCCAGTAAGCAACACCCCAAATGATTGATCCAAAAAATATCACTAGCCACCATTTAGGCAGCGCTTTATCATATTCTCGAATACCGTCGTATTCATGCCCTGTGGTACCATCGTCTTCTACTTCTGGTTTGAATTTTAAGACCATTAGTAAAATACCGAGGATAAACGCCCAGCACATGATACTTAGTATAGTTATCCAAGAACTCCAAAAGAATGTCATCATTTATCCTTATCGCGCTGCTCGTCAGACAGAGATTTGATATCCTCGTCATCAAGCGCAAGTTGTGCATCTTCTTCGAAGCGTTTTTTGTTTTTTGGCGAATACGCCCACCATGCAACACCTACGAAGGCAATAAAGGCAGAAACGGTCGCAATTGTTTGTAATTCACCAATACCCATTAGCGCTGTCCTTCCATTGCGGTACCTAACTGCTGAAGGTAGGCAACCAAAGCATCAAGCTCAGTAGCACCAAGCACAGCATCTGGAGCGCCTTCGATATCTTCTTCAGTATAAGGCACACCGAAGCGATCACGGAAGAGACGCATTTTGGCTTGAACATTAGAACCATTCACTTCATTGGTCGCAAGCCATGGGAAACCAGGCATGACTGATTCAGGCACTAATGAACGTGGATCAATCAGATGTTGTCTTTGCCAATCTTCAGAATAACGTCCGCCCACACGTGCTAAATCAGGACCAGTACGTTTTGAGCCCCAAAGAAAAGGGTGATCCCACGTTGATTCGGCAGCACGTGAATATGGTCCATAACGCTCAACTTCAGCACGTAATGGACGTACCATTTGGGTGTGGCAGACATGACAACCTTCACGAATGTAGATGTCACGACCTTCAAATTCAAGCGCAGTCCAAGGCTCCATAGAAGGGAGAGGAGTGTTCACACCACCTTCTTCAGCACCTCTATAATCGTATATCAGCGGTACAATCTCAACGAGCGTTGCAAAGCTAATAGCGATAACGATACCGATGACCAACAAGCCTGTATTTTTTTCAATAATTTCATGCGGTGTACCAGCCATGATCGCTCCTTATACTTTAGCTGTCGAGATTTGATCGACACTAGGTTCATGATCAGTCGGATCAGCAATGTCTACTGGCTTACCTTCTGGCATCTTGATTGTTCTATAGACATTATATGCCATTACAAACATACCAGATACATACAGAAGACCACCAAACGCACGACCAATATATGGGAAATGCGAGAACTCAACGGTATCAACAAAGCTGTATACCAAAGTACCATCAGGGTTGGTCGCAAGCCACATCATGCCTTGGCCAATACCTGAAATCCACATAGATACGATATAGAAGATGGTACCTGCTGTTGCTAGCCAGAAATGCGTTGTGATCAAGCTGATAGAATACATTTTTGGCTTGTTATAAATACGTGGTAACAGTACGTATAGCGAACCAATGGTAATCATACCAACCCAGCCAAGCGCACCTGAGTGTACGTGACCGATCGTCCAATCCGTATTATGCGATAACGCATTGACTGTCTTAATCGACATCATTGGACCTTCAAACGTCGACATGGCGTAAAATGACAAAGCGACAATCATAAAGCGAATGATCGGATCGGTACGCAGCTTATCCCAACTACCTGAGAGCGTTAGTACACCGTTAATCATACCACCCCAAGATGGAGCAAATAGAATAATAGAGAATACCATTGCTAGAGACTGCGTCCAATCTGGAAGCGCTGAATAATGCAAATGGTGACCACCAGCCCACATATATGAAGCAATCAATGCCCAAAAGTGAACGATAGACAAACGGTAAGAATAAATAGGGCGACCAATCTGTACTGGTACGAAATAATACATCATGCCTAAGAAAGCAGCCGTCAGATAGAAGCCTACCGCATTATGCCCATACCACCACTGCACCATGGCATCGGTTGCACCGCCAAACAGCGAGTAAGACTTAAACGCACTAACAGGAATCGCCATGCTGTTTACAATATGCAGTAGCGCAATCGTAATAATAAAGGCAGCAAAGAACCAGTTAGCCACATAGATATGTGAGGTTTTACGCTTAATCAGTGTACCGAAGAAGACAATAGCATAAGATATCCATACCAATGCGATAAGGATGTCAATCGGCCATTCAAGCTCAGCGTATTCTTTAGCCGAGGTTAAACCTAATGGTAAGGTGATAACAGCCGATACGATAACCGTCTGCCAACCCCAAAAGGTAAACCAAGCTAAGTAAGGCGCAAATAATCTTGTCTTACAAGTACGCTGAACGATGTAATAAGACGTTGCGAACAAGGCTGAGCCACCGAACGCAAAAATAACCGCATTGGTGTGCAGTGGTCTTAAACGACTAAAAGTCAGCCATGGAATGTCAAAATTGAGTGCTGGCCATGCTAACTGAGAAGCAATGAACACACCAATACTCATGCCGACGATGCCCCATACCACGGCCATAACCGTAAAGAATCTTACGATAGTAATTTCATATTCACGGTCAATGGGGGCGAGTGCTGTGTTTTGTAAACTCATTGGATGATTCCTTTACAGCCCGAATTATCAACAGAATTAACTAACATGCCATGTCATCTAGATCATGATAAAGATCATAACCAAACAATGGCTTTGGTAAAGGCTGTTTTCACTCGTCTTATCAGGCTGACGGTATTAACTATCAAGCTAAGCATGGCCTAGATATCAGTGATTGCTGATGGGTAGAGAGCAGTACTAAAGCGGACTGCCCGCGAAGCTGATTGATAGTAGGATTGTTAATATATTGTCAGGTTTAATAAGAAAATGTGCCGTTCTCGAGCATCAAACATCTATTGAGGCTGAGTATTTATCTTAATTGTCACTGCTAAAAGCCGTACAAACCAAGATAAATACTGATGTTCAACCG
This sequence comes from Psychrobacter sp. ANT_H59, assembly GCF_008369225.1. Taxonomy (NCBI): domain Bacteria; kingdom Pseudomonadati; phylum Pseudomonadota; class Gammaproteobacteria; order Moraxellales; family Moraxellaceae; genus Psychrobacter; species Psychrobacter sp. ANT_H59. The sequence continues at coordinate 765,458 of NZ_VOBE01000001.1, read as the reverse complement.
GTGATAAGAAGGTATCGACCGTCAATGTATGCTAGCGATAGCTGACAAAAAAACATATTTACGTAATGTTTAGTTAAAACTCCCGACTCTGTTTAAGGGTATTGTAACGCAAACCTAATCAAATATCATCAGAACTATGCGCCAAAATACAAACTCTTTAGTAAAATCTTAGCAAGCAACTTATCACTGCTACGCTATCCGCTTATTTTATACCCAATTTCATGACTATTCTATAGATGAAAAAAGATAGTATTCACAAGTTTGTATGGACCAACTATGAACAAGGTTTTGTAACAATTTTATTATTTGTTCTACAAATAAGTTTTACTTATTGTAAAGTCGCATCTTATAATGCCACTGAGCAGCATCCATAATAAAGTGCTTATTATATAAAATAGTCACCTTGTAGTAGTAAGTTTTTTGGCATTTAACTGGCTGTTAGGTTGGAGCACGAAGGGTGCTGACCTAGCACTGATTAACAACAATAGGTATTAAGGATAATAATATGGCAGTTTTTTTGACAGATGAATGGTTTGAGCAAGTTGAGCAAATGGGTCAAGAAGCAGGTGAGCTTAATTTGCCGCCTGCACTTGCGAATATGATCGTCAATCTAAAAGTATCTGATAGCGATCAAGACATCGAAGCCAACTTTGCAAACGGTCTATTACATCGCGGCTTAAACGATGGAGCGACCACCACGTTATTGCTTGATCGTAGTATCCTACAATCCATCATCACTGATTTCGATACCAATGAAATCATGGGCGCCTTTATGGGTGGCAAAATTCGTGTCGAAGGCGATATGTCACAGTTGATGGCAGTACAGACGGCTCGTCCAAGTGCTGAGCAAAAAGCGCTTTATAGCAATATTAAGTCAATGACTACAATGGCTTAGAGTCATTATTAATTTAATCGTATTTAGACAAATAAAAAGCCCCTAAAATCAATTAGGGGCTTTTTATTTGTCTAAAATAATCTAAATCTGACTAGCTGGCTTTCGATTGTACTACTTGCTGATTTTCTTTATAAATGGCAGCTTGTAGCCATACGTTTGCTTGTACGTAATCATGAACGTTAATAGAGGCAGTATCAGGTGTTTTTAGCGCCCCAATACGCATCACAAACGGATCAGCATCTTGTTCGCGCAGTACCACCACATCAAACAGAATAATCGTTTTACCATTAAATAAGGTTTCTTGCTTGCCCAGTACTTGACCTTGACACCACGCTTCGTCTTCCTGCCCTAACGTATCGCCAAACAAATAAGCACACATATGACCCAGATTGATCTCGACCGGCGCCATTTGTTCTTTGGTTTCTGGTTGCCATGCTTTGATTTGTTCTTGTAGGTCATCCGGCATCTTTCCATCGTTTGCCGCGACGATATCATTGAAAGCACGGTGATAGCGTATCGCTTCTTGGTCTTCTACTTTGATGACTTCATTTTGTTCACTGATTTTGATCTCATGTGCCCATGCGCTAAAGTTCACAAAATAGCTGGTATCACGTTGGTATAAATGACGATTAGCAGTATATAGCTGATCAAAAGCATAGATGATGCTGCCATCAGTGGTACGTAAGCGTAATACGGCATCGTGTGAGTTGTCATTGACAATCATACGCTCGATTTTACAGCTCAATCCATATGGGCTGTCGACACAAGGATAGGCATTGATAAAGCATTCAGGCTTGCCACCCTTCATTGCCAGTACTTGATTGATATGACAAGGCTGGTTCTCAGATAGCAATAAACAGCTGTCTTTGGCACTGACATCGGTATTAAGGCCTTTAGGCATCGCTGCTTTTTCAATCATCTGTTGTAACCATTCAGGTACATCATGACTCATGTCATCAGTCAGAATACGCCAATGGTCACCGTGACCAGCTGATTGCTCATCAGTTAAGGTGATTTTGGTAGGAGATTGGATGTTTTTATATTGATAATTAATGGTCATGAAAATACTCAAACTTAAGTCAGCCATGAGGTTTGGGTCTGAAACTGTGATCGCTGAGTACCATGTGCCACTTTAAAAGAGGGGTTTATGATGGTCAGCAATGCCGTCAGTAAAGAGGCAACAAACAACAATGAGGGGTTAATGACAATTGTCCTTAGCATACAATATATAGGTATAGACACAGAGAATAGCAAGTCTGTTATAAAAAATAATCATAAAACCGCATTTTTTATTATAAAATCTGGACAGTTTTCGGTAATGACTGGCACCTGTTAGCCAAATTGTGTCAAACTAGCTCCCTTTTGACAGCCACATTTGGCTTGTCTTACACCCTGTTTTTGTGTTCGATTGATATGTTTTTGTGGCAGCTGCAAAAGTGTGATGCAATTGCCGCTATTTGTTTTGTAACCTACATAAAGTCGCACGTAGATAAGATAAAGAGTTTGAATATGTTTCGTCCTTTAGCGTTATTTATCGGCTTACGGTATACCCGAGCAGAACGTAGTAATGGTTTTATCTCTTTTATATCACTGATCTCAATGATTGGTCTGACGCTTGGCGTGGCAGTATTGATTACCGTACTGTCGGTCATGAACGGCTTCGATCGTGAGCTAAAAACGCGTATTTTGGGTATGGTACCGCAAGCGACTGTCACATCAACCGAGATTATCGGTGATTGGAAACAAGTCGCTGATAAGATTAAAGAAGATCCGGAAGTGGTTGCAGTTGCGCCTTTTATCCAGTTGCAAGGTATGTTGACCTCGAATGGTCAGGTAGCTGGCATCATGGTGACAGGTGTTGATCCTGAGTATGAGAAAAACGTTTCTATCATCAATGAGCATATGGTAGAAGGCAATATTGATACGCTAAAGAATGGCGAGTTCGGTATTGTGCTTGGTGAAGGTATGGTGCAATCACTAGGACTGCAATTGGGTGACAAAGTCACTCTCGTGCTGCCAGAAGCATCACCATCACCTGCTGGCGTGATACCACGCTTTAAACGCTTTACCTTGACTGGTATATTCTCTATCAGTCCAGAAGTGGACAGTCTCATGGCATTTATTCCAATGGGCGATGCGGCAAAATTACTGCGTTTACCAGAGGGCGCCCAAGGTATCCGTATGAAGCTTCATGATATCTTTACAGCGCCAATGGCAGCACAAAAAGCGGCTGCGATTGCGCCAGAGCAATTATATCCTAGTGATTGGACCCAGACGCATGGCAATCTATTTGGTGCTATCCAAATGGAAAAAGCCATGGTTGGCTTGCTACTGTTCTTAATTATCCTCGTGGCAGCTTTTAATATTGTTTCAAGTTTAGTGATGCTAGTCACAGATAAAAAAGCAGACATCGCTATCTTAAAAACTTTTGGCGCCTCTCCGCGTCTGATTACCCAAGTTTTTATGGTACAAGGTGTAGTGATTGGTTTTATTGGTACCATTGCAGGTACGATATTGGGCGTGATATTTGCATTAACGGTCAGTGATATTTTGGGCTTTATCAATAATAGCTTTGGTCTAAATTTATTTGATGCCTATTTTGTGAACTATCTACCATCGCAGCTGCGTTTGGCAGATGTGGTATTGATTACCAGTGCGTCATTTATATTGAGCTTTTTGGCGACCATTTATCCAGCACGCCGAGCGGCTAAAATTCAGCCTGCACAAACGCTGCGTTACGAGTAATTTACAGGCGTTAATGCCGTTATAAATAAAATAAAGGAAGCATTATGTCTGCTATCTTAAAAGCGACCAATATTAATAAGATATACGATGAAGGCGCTGTGAGCACCCAAGTCTTGACCGGTTTGGATTTGACTGTCACCGCCGGTGAGCGTATCGCTATCGTTGGTACCAGTGGCTCAGGAAAGAGTACTTTGCTCCATCTGCTTGGCGGACTTGATACGCCAACCAGCGGTGAAGTTTGGTTGCATGGTCAGTTGTTAAACAGTATGAATGAGACCGAACGCGGTGCGATGCGTAATAAGCATTTGGGATTTATTTATCAGTTTCATCATCTATTGGCTGAATTTACTGCCATTGAAAACGTTGCCATGCCACTATTGATGCGCCCAGAAGTATCGACGGCTGAAGCGCGTCAGCAAGCCATCGATATTTTAAACAGTGTTGGTCTTGAGCATCGTTTGGCTCATAGACCGGGTGAGTTGTCGGGTGGTGAGCGTCAGCGCGTGGCGATTGCGCGTGCTTTAGTCACCAAACCGTCGCTTATCTTGGCAGATGAGCCAACAGGTAACCTAGATTATGATAACGCACAAAGCGTTTTTGGATTATTATCAGAGCTGCAAAGTACGATGCAAACGGCACTATTGATGGTCACTCATGATCGAAATCTAGCGGCGCTTGCTGATCGTCAGCTGCTTTTACGTAATGGTCATTGGGAAAATTATTAAAATATAATAGGAAAGGACTGCAAGATAGCAGTCTATTGATTGAGTAAGGATAAATATAATGGATAAAGATAACGACCCGATTGCTGCTTTTGGCAGTATTGAAGAAGGCGATGAGCCACTAAACCTTTATATGGATACCGCGTTATTTGATACGCTCGATAAACAAGGTCAAATAGATTTACTGACGCCCGTTTTCGATCGTATTACTTTGGCAGGTGTTGATTTTGATTTAAAGGTTCAAGACAGTGCGACAGGTAAGCGTTATGTATTGCTCAAAAACGAAGAAGTGGTTGAAGTTTTTGTGATGGATAATAAGCTCACTGACAACATCCTTAATGCTATTGAAGCAAATAGAGATGAGGATTAATAGCATTTATTAAAGTTCGGGCGGCTTATCTAAAGAGCTAAGCTGCCTTTTTTGCCAACTCGTGACAGTCTTATAGCGCCAAATGGCTTTAAACGCTAAGCCGCAGACGATGCTTGTAATAATGGCTAAGATAGTCAGACCTAGGCAAAATGCGGTCAAGGACACAGTGCCTTTATAAGTAATAAAGGGGTTGGCGCCGTCCGATATAATCCATAAACTTAAGTCAGAGATCATCCTGCCGATCGTGCGCAAGCTAATCATCGGCAAATCGAGTATTTCGGCACCGATATAGTATCCAGCGTAAAATACCGGTAAGGTGGTGAGTGGATTGGTAATCCATGTTAAGCCCAGTGCCATAGGGACATTGGCACGGAAAATAAGCGCACCAATCAATGCTAATAACATCTGTCCTGGCAATGGAAAAAAGGCACTCAGCACGCCGATATAGACGGCTTTATTTAAGCTATGGCGATTAAAATGCCACAATCGTGGGTCAGAAAGTTGCGGCGCAAACAGTTTTAATGTGCGACTTTCTAACACTTTCTCAGGGGTAGGTAATAAGTCTTTTAAACGTTTTTTTGGCACAGATTTGCCTTTACTCATTGTCCGCAGCCCGCTCAATCATAATAATAGGCAGATAGGCAGTCATGTTATTGATAAAAGTATAGATAAGAATTCTATCAGAAAAACGTAAAAAGAACGTTAGACAATCACCATCCTAGTGTGTGCAATTAGTATAGGATAATATCCGGATAAATACCATGGCTTGATGTAGTGGTATTTAGCGCCAAGGTAATAGAGCAAGCACATTACGGTTTTTTAGTGGATGCTATATATTATTTCAAATATCACGCAAGGAGCACTGGTGTATTGGTTAATAGGTAGCTTTATCATCCTTGCTATGATGGGTGTTTTGGCGGTTGCTGATAGCACGCCTATACTAATAATGCCGCTATTTATGGATAGCGCCAGCACTCCTGTTCTGACTATTTCATTCGTACTTCTTACCTTTATTTTAATTTTGATAAGCCAGTTTACTATCCCGTCAGTTAATCCTATCAATTCTGTAAAAAATACGTCTCATCACTCTAGGTTTGCTTCTCGTATTCTCTATTTTATATCAATCGCTATACTAGTAAGCACTTTGGTTATTGGTAGTGGTTTGAAGGCACTAGTAAGTCACCAACAAGCAGACGATCAAAAAATTACTGAGCCAATGCGTGTGCAGGCTTTGGTTCATATAGAGGGAATAAGCGATAGTGTGTATGATGCTGGTACCGATACTGGCTATCGGCAAGTGGCGATCATCAGTCAAATATTGCCATTGGTTTCTGAGCTGACAGCGCAAGACTTAGATAAAGTGACAGCAGAATATGGAGCAGGGCTAAATAATAGCTTAAGCGGCGATGATATCAAGTATGAATCTTCAAATGCCATATCTTCACATCAAAACACACTCGCTGAAAACGCTGTTCAAGATAAGGTATACCGCGTCCTACTCAATGCTTACCCAAAAAAGCCAGCCAAACAGTCATCTAAGACTAACTCTCAGAAAAAATCTAAAAAAACAAAAAAACAAAGTCAGATTGCTGACTTAAATCATTTGCAGCCGGGTGATAGATTGTTTATGACCTTGAAGCTGGCACCGCTTGCTACTTCTGAGCAAGTATCAAATAACCCATCAGGGTTTGATAGTTATCGCTGGCTACGTAGTCGGCACATTGACGGCGTTGCCAATATACTGGCTACCAGCAGCGCAATTTTGCCATCCAGTCACCCACAGATACAGTCACATTCAAATTCAAATTCGCATTTACTCTCTTCTGATTCTTATTTAACACGGTTGCGTACTGCTATTGACCAAGGGCGTTGGCAATTACGTCAGCACTTTTATAAAGATTGGGCTACAAATACTACTGCAGAGCAACAAGCAAAAGCGGTCACATTAAGCTTGCTGACCGGTGATCGCAGTTTAATTAATCGTGAGACCAAAGATCTATATCAGTTGGCTGGCATTTCACATTTATTAGCAATATCGGGTACACATGTTTTGTTTTTAGCGATTGTGCTGGCTGGTATAGTTATCCTATTGATTAATCGTCTGTATCCCGCTCTATATCGCTATATTCCGCGCTGGCACGTACGTTGGTGGGTGATGATTAGCGCCGCATTTATTTATGCATTGTTTACAGGGTTTGATGTGCCCGCTGCACGTACCGCATGGATGCTACTGGCAATTGGTCTGACAAGACTAACTTTATTGCCCGTCAGTACCATGCGCGTATTACTTGCTCTGGCAGTACTGATGGCATGGCATGACCCTTATGTATTATGGCAAGCAGGTTATTGGCTGTCCTTTATTGCCGTGGCGTTATTGCTTAAATATGAAGATACCTCACAAAATCAGCCATTAACATCAAACCAACCCTCTACTTCTTATGACAAATTACTCAGACGTTTATGGCTAAGTTTTAAGCGCTTATTTAAGTTACAGTGTTGGCTATTTCTAGCTCTTTTACCTGTAACTTTGTTGCTCTTTGGCAAAGCGTCATTATGGGGATTAATCGTAAATCTTTTTGCTATTGGCTTATTTGGTTGGATTATTGTACCGCTGAATTTATTGGCTGGGCTTTGCTATCTTATATTGCCGTCTGTAGCCAATATTATTTGGATGTTAGTTACTGTGATTGTCAGTAACCTACAGGAACTGATAGCATGGCTAACGGCAATGCCTGTGCTATCAGATGCGTGGCTTTATACGCCCGTTAATGCCGCTATTTTGCTCATGGCATTATTAACCCTGTTACCTTGGTTGCTACCTCGCGGTCTGATCAGTCGTTGGTTAGTATTGCCACCGCTCAGTCTTTTGGTAATGACGGTATATGCCAATCAGCAGTCACTGACTACGACACCCACTCTATATATATTGCCAACGGGTGATCATTATATAAGTGCCACTTTATTACAATATCCTGGCGTCAATGATAAAGATGCCAAAAATACCAGCTGGCTGTTTTTGGCAGATCATAGACCCAGTAACACTAAAATTAAGACCATGCCCAGCAATCTGACGGCAGATAAATTCTCTGCCATGTTAGCGCAGCAATTGGGCAGCTTATCTGTCAATAAGCTAGAGGGCATCGTCGTACAAAGCAGTAGTAGTGGCGTGACTGATTCACGCGTTTACGATAAAAAGAGCAGCGCAGTGAGTCCTAATGATTCAGAACTCTTACCCATGATAGTCGCTCAGCTCAGTCAGAGATTGCCTGTGAGCCAATACTGGCAAGCAGGACGTAGTGAGCGTTGGTCTGCGCTGCATCAAGCTTATAAAGTTACTACGGACTCTCAAAAGACGGCAACTATCAGCGCCCAACGTTGCGAATCCGGTAAAATATGGCAGCTGCCAAATGGCAACTTAACGTTGCAAGCAATCACAGGTTGGAGCAAGCTAGAGGACGCCAGTGTTTGGGATTGTACTGTGGCTATTGATAGCAGCACGCCCATACGAGTGCTCAAGTATCAAGCAAATGATCCTCTCAAGTCATTACCTGCTAACTCACAAACACCTATGTCAAAAAGCCAACCACTATCTAACCAAGCAAATATGTCGCAATCGCGGCTAATTTTGAATGCAGATACGCATGAGCGAACTTGGCAAATGTGGTCGTTGCTATGCTCGGCTGATTTAACCAATAGCAATATAGCCATGAATCATACGACATGGCTGGGTCACAGTACCTCACATATCTCGAATGAGGTAATCACCCAGCAACAAATAGATGAGATAATAACCTATGATAATAAACCGTTAGAAGTGGCTTTATCTTCTGATGCGCTATTCAAAGAGGGTGATTAGGAATTGTTCCAATATCAATAATGTTGCAGATGTTATTGGGAACTCCTAATATCTAGTGATAGTGTTTTATTTGTGATATCACATTTATAAAATACACGTATTTCACAGAGATGCTATTGAACCACGAGTAAAATGGCACCATACTTAACCACCTATTCATACAGAAAACTTAAACAGTAAGAATCTCGAATTTTCTGTCGTAAGTTTATATAATCTGTCTTTTATCGTTTTACATTGTTTCTACTTAGGAAGTTATATGCCCAACTGGCCGCCAGACCCTAACAAACGTCCTGATAATTCGGCAAATCAGCCAGCACCGATGCAGCAGTCAAACCAGCCGAGCGGGCAAGAATGGCGACTGATTGAAAATACTTTATTAGCAAGCGTGGTCGAGCAACGCCGTGCTCGTCGTTGGAGTATTTTCTTTAAGCTACTGACCTTTGGCTATATTTTATTGATATTTTTGACGATTGGTCGTAGCTGTAGTACTGAAGCACCCACTGGTCTTGATGGTATCGATACCAGTAAGCCGCATTTGGCAGTGGTTGAGCTTCAAGGAACTATTAGCAGTGGTGATGTCGCTAATGCTTATGATGTCAATGATGCGCTCACACGCGCCTTTAAAAACAGTAACTCAAAGGCAGTGGCGCTCGATATCAACTCACCGGGTGGCTCGCCTGTGCAGTCAGATGAAATCTGGCAGACTATGATGGATTTGCGTAAAGAATATCCAGATAAAAAGCTTTATGCAGTGATTGGTGATATGGGGGCTTCTGGCGCGTATTATATCGCATCAGCGGCTGATGAGATTTATGTCAACCCATCAAGCCTAGTCGGTTCGATCGGCGTCATTATGCCAAGTTATAATGTAAAAGGCTTGATGGACAAGGTCGGCGTAGAAGATCGCACCATTACAGCAGGTGAATATAAAGATATCTTGAGTTTATCACGTCCCCTAACGGATTATGAAGAAAAGCATGTTGAAAAAGTGCTAGACAATACTCATAAGCACTTTATTAATGCCGTAAAAGAAGGTCGTGGCGATCGTCTAAAAAATCCTGAACAAAATAAGCTGTTTTCGGGACTGTTTTGGACAGGTGAGCAATCTATCGAGCTTGGCTTGGCGGACAAAAAAGGCAGTATCTCAAGTTTAGAGAAGCAGCTTAAATTAAATAACGTGGTTAATTATACGCCAAGTGATCCGTTCCAATTATTTATGGATCGCTTCGCCGTCAAATTGGGCGCAGGTGTGGGTTCAAGTATCAATCTTGATCTCTTGCCATCAGAAGAAGGCAACGCGCAGATGCGTTAATAGACTTTAATTTTTAGCGTTACCGTGTATGATTGTTAAGGCTGAGCGTATGATTACGCTCAGCCTTATTTATGTGTCGCTATCTAGCATTTAAAACCATAAATACAATACAAACCACTATAACAACTATAACAACTATAACAACTAATGAGAATGTGTCATGAGTGAAGTCAATTTGCAGTCTTTTGCGTCCTTACCGATATCGAAAATAACCCAAAAACCAGTCATCCATTTTGCTCATGCCAATGGAATGCCAAGTCCTGTCTATGAGCCGTTTTTTGAGAAATTGGCTGAATTTTTTACTATTGAATATATCTCCATGTTAGGCGATACGCCTGATTATCCGGTCGATAACCAATGGCGAAGTCTCACGCAGCAGATTGTCGATAGCGTCAAAGATACCTGTAAAAAACATGGCGTTAAGCAAGTCGTAGCCGTCGGGCATTCGCTTGGTGCCATGTGTACCTTGCAAGCGTTGTACCGTGCACCTGAGTACTTTTCGCAAGCCGTTCTGATGGATCCACCATGGATTTATGGCAAAGTTAGCTTGCTATGGCATCTTGCCAAGACAGCAGATCGATTGCCATTGATGAATAATCGTTTGATGGATAAGCTATCGCCAGCTGGCGTGTCTAAGCATCGCCGTGACGTATGGGATAGCCGAGAAGATGCGTATGACAAACTGCGCAATAAAGGATTTTTTAAAGATTTTACTGAGCGCAGTTTTCAAGGTTATATTGAGCATGGTCTGCATGAGCGTGCCGATGGTAAAGTTACCTTGGCGATTCCAAAAGCCAGTGAAGTCGCCGTCTTTCGCACCAACCCTTCTTGGTATTGGTTGACCCCAAATCGAGCCCCTAAAGTGCCAGTTACCTTGATTATTGGTGAGGACAGTATCTTTTTAAAACGTCGATTCCCGCAACAAATAAAGTCGCGCTTACGTATTCCTTATATTACTCATGCGGGCGGTCATATGTTTCCACTTGAGCATCCAGAGTCTGTGTCAGAGCAAGTATTAGCATTGATTGAAAAACAGTTATCTGCCAAATAACAACAAGCTTTGTTTTTAATCAATTTCCTTATGCTAAACCGATTGTCTTTGTGAGCAGTTTTTAAGTAATGCTTCAGTATCTTTTCGAGTAAACCTATTATGTCAATGCGAATGCCAAATAAGAGCGCCGCTGAAAACAATAAAGTTGTTATACATCATCAGCCTTTATTCACACGCTTAGGCGCTTTACTGCTTATCATAGGCATGGTGGTTTTTTTCTTTATCAGTCAATTGATCGGGATTTATATCGCTGGCAAACTGGTATTACCAACTGCCAAAAGCGCAACGGTCGGCGATATTTTCTTTTTTGGCAGCAATGATGGAACGGTTGTCAGTATTTCTATCATGATAGGCTGCGTGTTATTAGTGGCAATCAGTGCGTTGGTTATACGCGTGAGAGGCGGAAATTTAAAGCAGTATTTGGCATTAAGACCGTTCTCATTGGCGGTCGGTATGGGCATGATAGGGCTGCTGTTGATATTTATGATTGGCAGTCAGGCATTGACGTATATGCTTGATAAATCACCGTTGGCGTTTGTAGATCCTTTATATCAGTCTGTCAGCTCAGTATGGCTACTTATTTTTGCGATGGTTATCGTCGCGCCCATTTATGAAGAGCTCATATTTCGTGGCATATTGTGGTCGGCGATTGCAGAGCAGTTTACTTCGCCACCTGATACAGAATATCGCGGAGCAATCGTAGCAAGTCTGGTGACCAGTTTGATATTTGCGGTCATTCATTTGCAATATGGAATTTACGAGATCAGTACCATCGTGGTGTTAGCATTACTATTTTGCTATGCGCGTATCAAATCAGGCTCGCTGATATTGCCCATTTTATTACATATTATAAATAACGGCGCGGCTATGTGGCAATATTTGGCGCAAGTAGCATAAAGGATAACAGTGAATATTTGATAATTAATACTTACGCCGTATGCATTGTTATTTAATAGTAGGTTTTATCAGGCATCAGGCATCAGGCATCAGGCATCAAGCGCCAGGATTAAGGGCTAATACCTCAGTCGCCGCGTGCTTGATATCATCGATGGTCAAGTGAGGCTTACCGCTCAATGCTTGACGCCATTTTCGAGCACCCACTAATCCTTGGAATAACCCTAAATAGTGCCGAGTCATCGTTGGAAGCGCTTCACCTTTGGCGATTTGCTCTTCTAAATAAGGATACAGCTGAGCTAGTATATCTGAACGCTTGGGGACAGGGGTTTCCCACAAGCTATTGGCTTCGGCTAACAAATACGGGTTGTGATAAAAGGCGCGTCCAATCATAACGCCATCGATGTGCTCAAGGTGTGCCTCAATATCAGCGACGGTCTCAATCCCACCATTTATCTCAATATCAAGGGTAGGAAAGTCCTGTTTTAAACGATACACATCTTCATAACGCAGTGGCGGTATTTCACGATTTTGCTTTGGGCTCAAGCCTTGTAGCCACGCCGTACGCGCATGAACGATAAAGCGTGTACAACCACCTGCTGCTACCTTTTGTACAAAATCCGCCATAAATTCATAACTGTCAAAGTCATCAATGCCAATACGATGCTTGACCGTGACTGGAATATCGACTGCCGCTTGCATATGCTTGACCAAGTCTGCAACGGTATTGGGTTCTGCCATCAAGCAAGCACCGATTTTATTGTGCTGTACACGATCAGAGGGGCAGCCCACATTAATATTAACCTCATCATAACCATGCTGCTGAGCAAATTCTGCACACTGCGTCATCTCAGTGATATCTGCGCCGCCAAGTTGCAATACCAGCGGATGTTCAAGAGTATCAAAGCGTAAATGCCGTGCACGATTGCCATGTATCAGCGCGCCCGTACTGATCATCTCGGTGTACAAATAAACATGCGGATTAAAAAGCCGAGCAAAATAACGATAATCCGTCGTTGTCCAATCAATCATGGGTGCAACCGAAAGACGTTTATTGGTCATATCAACCATAGTGGTTAAGCCTTAATTTTTTAGAAATTTTTGAAGATGTATATGCTAAATGCTAATGCTATATGTGTCAGTTTACGTATCACTTGCAATGGCTTGTGAGTCTATAATCAATAGGCTGATAAAAGATCAGCCTATTTGGATAAAATAATATTATATGACCTGATCGATTTTCTTGAGTTCAGGCAGATTATAAAAATAAATGCCCATGATGATGGCAATAAAACCGATGAAAGTGATATAGAGTGCGGGTGAAAAGCTCACATATAAAGTGGCATAGCCAAGTCCAAATGGTACTAGTACCCCAACGATACCATAAGTGACATTGTAGCAAAAAGCCATTCCGGTGAGTCGCACATTGGTAGGAAAAAGCTGAATCAAGATGGCAGGTATCATGCCGATAACACCGGCACAAAAGCCTAAAAGTGCATACATAATAAGGATATAGTCGCCACTTGCCTCTAAATGATAGAAGAAAGCAAGCATTTGAGCGATTAAAATAATAGAGCCTATCGCCAAAATTTTGCCAAAGTTTTGATGGTTAGAGATGATGCCATAAAAAATACAGCCAAAAATCATAAAAACGATGCCAAGACTGTGTGAGAATCCAAACAAGTCAGTATCGAGCGTAAAGCGTAATTCAATCAAATCAGGCAATAAAATAACCACGACTGTGGTGATGCTTGAGACAATTAAAGTGAGAACCAGACCAATAAAGATAGCATGCTTGCAATGCTTAAATAGGGTCGTAAAAGGCTTAGCAACATAATCACTAGGTCTTGATTTTTTCATCTGAGTGAAAAACGGAGTTTCTTCTATCCATCGCCAGGCAAGGAGCGGTAAAACCGTCAGGATAGCCGCTATAAAGAAAGGCAAACGCCAGCCATAATCTGCCAATTGCTCAGTAGTCAACGTACTGCTTAACCAAAGAAAAAAACCATTAGAAAATAAAACGCCCACAAAAAAACTGGCAGTCACATAGCTACAGCCTACTGACAGATATTGGCGCGGCACGTGCTCTGCAACGAACACCCAAGAGAGTGGCACATAAAGACCATAGGCCATGCCATGTATGATTCGTAAGACGATAAACAATGCAGGCGCTGCCAAACCCCATTGTGCATAAGTAGGCAAACATCCCATCGCCAATAAGCTTGCTGCCGTAATCAAGATACTGATTAGTAATAACGGTTTACGACCTTTTATATCGCCATAACGTCCAAAGATAACACCACCAAGTGGGCGTGCCACATAACCAATTGCAAATAATGACAGCCCCTGTATCTTCATAAGATTGGGATCTGAGCTAACAGGAAATAAAGTCGCTGCCAACATATCTGCAAGATATAGGTATATTAAAAAGTCGAAAAACGCTATTGCACTGCTATAGCAAGTAAACAGTACCGTATTTTTATCTTTAGAAGACATAAGTGCATATTGAGAACGAGAAGGCATATTAGGTCACGCATCCAGACATTAAGGTATTCGTTAAGGCAGTCATTATCTAAATAACTGCCTATAATAAAAAACGATAAATCATCATTGCTAATGATTTATCGTCAAAATAAAGACGTTTATGTCAAATATGATTATATGAAACAGAATTAAGCCAAGAGCATTCAACTTCAGTTTCTTTTATATTGAGCCAACTATAATAGCCAATCAATAGGTAACCATGACATGATGGTTAGCCAAACATGGTCACTGACATCGACGCGCGGCTCTGAATCATAAATGACTTTCTTATCTTTTTCCATGGTATGCCATTGTAAATCACCGTTTTCTAGTAACTTCACTTCATACGCTTGGTTTAGTAAGTCATCGCTCAATGCACCATGCAACTGAGTGGCAAGCTCATCATCATTGATAATCACGCCCATCTCAGTATTAATATTAGCCGAGCGCGGGTCAACATTATATGAGCCAATGAATACTTGATAGTCATCAACGGCGAAAGCTTTTGCATGTAAACTGGTTGAAGATTGGCTACGCGCTTTCCAAAGTTTGTTTTCACGCTTTTCTTCAGAAGCGGTTGATTTTAGCTCATAAATCTTGACTCCCGCGCGCAGTAAACTAGGACGCCATTGGCTATAGCCAGAATGTACCGCTGTTACGTCGGTTGCATCAAATGAATTGGTGAGAATTTTGATTTCGATACCAGATTCTGCTAATGAGACCAACGTATTAACACCGTCTTTGGTCGGTACAAAGTAGGAGGAGATAATAGTCAATTTTTTTGATGGACTACCAAGCAAAGTGCGTAGCTGATGCACCAAATTGGTGTCTGCTGGCACGGTTTTGGTCAATTTGCCGACGTCATCACTCAAGAACTGCATGTCCGTCCAGCGAAACGGCACTCGCTTATTAATCAAATCCGTATCGATAGACGAGTCTTCTATGGCTGCTTTATACACTGATAAGCTGCCACTGCTACTACTTTTCTCATCGGCTTTTAACTTATCGAGCCCTTGTACGAAGTCAGTCGTCTCTCCTTTATCAAGGGTCGCTAAGGTTTGAATATCGAATGATATTGGTGCTGACCAGTAGCTGGCAAAGCTATTATCAATATCTGCCACCACTTTACCAATCAATAGTACATCCAAATCTGCGAACTGACTGCTTTTGTCATTGCTTAGGTATTCATCACCGATATTACGACCACCAATAATGGTGATTTGCTTATCAAAAATCATGCTTTTATTGTGCATGCGTCTATTGATACGTGGCAGACCGGTGACAAAATTTAAAGTCTGAAATTTACGATGCATAAGTGGATTGATGATACGCACAGCAATATTAGGGTGACTGGCAAAACGCAGTAAATGCTGATCAAACTTAGCATTATTATTAAAATCATCGAGCAGTAAACGTACGATCACGCCGCGCTCTGCCGCATCCCATAAGTCTTTGAGCATCAGCTGACCGGCTTGATCATCGTGCCAAATATAGTACTGGGCATCGATATTTCGCGTTGCCATACCTGTCAATATACTGCGTGAGGCAAAAGCATTGGCGCCCGTCACAATTGGATGATAGCCTGATAAATCAGGGTGAATCTCACTCTGTTGACTGATGGCAGCAACCAAATCAAGACTATCCGTGTTTGGGGTAGCAAGGTCTGTGCTGACAGTCGTAGTATTTATAGGATCGCCCTCTTTTTGGGCGTCTTTTTCTATTTCAGCTTGTTTGCTGATGTTCGATTGGTATAAAGCATTGACCCGTGCGGATAGTGCTTGGCTTTCAGGCAAGTGCGGCTGCTTGGGTAAGCTTTGGCATCCACTAAGACCTAAGGTGAGACCGAGTGTCAGGCTCAACGATAAGTTGCTGGGTTCTATACTGAACATCGACATAAATAAATTACCTTAGTGAGCCTTTATATAATGGAGAAGTTGCCAAAAAATATGTATGGATTTCTTGGTGGTTTTGCAGATAATAACACTGATTATAAGGCATATGATAATATCGCCTAAGGCAAAGTTTAAATCGCCGCTAAGCTTATCAGGTGTCGGCATCTGTGCCTATTATAAATACGTTACTTTTATAAAATATTGCCTGTATTAGCTCTTGTTCTTATTGGATCTAGTTAGCACAATTTTTGCTTCTTCTTTCTAATAAGTGATACGTTAGGCAAAATAATAGACAGTCAGCGCTGAAAACTGCTGCTTTGAAGCTGCTGCTTGGAATAATTTATCATGATATGATAACGCGAATACGTGAAGTTTATAATCAAAAATAAACGCTATTGTAAATAACAATCAAGGCAATGGAAACTTTATGAGTCAACCGCAAAATAAAGACAATATAAACGGCTTGGATGCAAACTGGTGCAATGATGCACTGGATTTAGAACTCGATTATGGTATGCAAACCATTGCAGTACGTGCAGGTCAGCATCGTACCGATGAGGGCGAACATTCAGAAGCTATTTTTACGACCAGCTCCTATGTTTATAGCTCAGCAGCTGATGCTGCCGGTCATTTTGATGGCACTAAGACGGGCAATGTCTACTCACGTCATACCAATCCAAGCGTACGTACCTTTGAGCGCCGTTTAGCAGCACTTGAAAATGGTGAGCGTGCAGTCGCAACAGCCTCTGGCATGGGTGCGATTTTGACCATGTGCTTGGCGTACTTAAAAGCCGGTGACCATTTACTTGCTGCTAATCAGCTATTTGGCTCCTCTATTGGTCTGTTTAATAACTATATGGCAAAGTTTGGTGTGGAAGTCAGTTACGTTGATTGTTTCGACAATGACGCATGGGCAAATGCTGTTCAACCAAATACCAAAGTCATTTATTGCGAAAGCCCTAGTAATCCATTGGCACAGATTTGTGATATTGGCTTTTTAAGCCAGCTATGTAAAGCCAATGATATACTCTTGGTCGTTGACAACTGCTTTGCCACCCCAGCTTTGCAACGTCCGCTTGATTTGGGTGCCGATGTGGTGATTCATTCTGCAACCAAATACTTGGACGGTCAGGGTCGAGTACTTGGTGGCGCGTTAGTCGGTAGCGATAAGTTGATGCAAGAAGCGTTTACGGTCATACGTTCAGGCGGCATCAGCATGAGTCCGTTTAATGCTTGGGTCTTTACCAAAGGACTTGAAACGCTTAAATTACGTATGCAAGCGCATTGTAGTAATGCCAATCAAGTGGCAGAGTTTTTGGTTAATCATCCCAATGTCAGCACCGTACACTTTTCAGGCTTGAGCGACCATCCATCGCATGAGTTGACCAAACGTCAGCATCATATGAAAGACGGTTATGGAGCCATTATGGGTTTTGAAGTGCTGCCATCAGAGACGCGTGATTCAAAATTTGCCGCATGGCATGTCATTGATTCAACCCAAATGGTCTCTATCACCAATAATTTGGGTGATGCGAAAACCACGATTACCCATCCTGCAACAACGACCCATTTTCGTTTGAGCGCCCAAGAGCGCGCAGAAGCAGGCGTAAAAGACGGTTTGATTCGTCTGTCTGTCGGTCTAGAAGATGTGGAAGATATCATCAAAGATTTGGCGCGTGGTTTAGACAGTTTGTAAAGATAACGGTATAATTGCTATTAGTATTTTATTTTTTATAATCAAAACCCCCATTATTTATTATTAAAAAACCAAGAGGCAACTATGAATATCCAAGCATTGATGCAACAAGCACAAACCATGCAAAAGAAAGTCGAAGCAAACGTCGAAAATGCTAAAAAAGAGCTTGGTAATAAAGAAGTGCATGCAGAAGCAGGCAGTGGTCTGGTAAAAGTAACCATGACAGGTCGTCATGTGGTCAAGCGCTTGACCATTGATCCAAGCTTATTAGAAGATGAGCCAGATATGATCGAAGATCTTATCGCTGCTGCTATCAATGATGCGGTGCGCCAAGCAGATGCGCTATACGAAGAAACCATGGCTGGCGCGACCTCAGGTATGGGCTTGCCACCAGGTATGCAAGGTATGTTCTAAGTAGCTGGTTCTTAAACGCTAAAGGCGACATATTAAAGAAAATGGGGTTGTTATCGACATGATACGACCCCATTTTCATAGTTATGATTTATAAACAAAGGACATCACTTTGCTGACAGCCAAATTTGATCAGCTGGTCAAACAGTTGCGTATCTTGCCGGGCGTTGGTCAAAAAAGCGCTCAACGTATGGCGCTGCATCTGCTCACCAAAAAACGCCCACAAGGCATGGCACTTGCTCAAGCGCTTGATGAGGCGATGCGTGATATCGTCGAATGTCAGCGCTGCCATAGCTTTAGCGATGAGGCTGTTTGCCCGTTATGCCAAGATCCTAGGCGTGATGATGCATTGCTATGCGTGGTTGAGACTGCAGCTGACGTGATGGCGATAGAGCAGACGGCAGGCTATCGCGGGCGTTATTTTGTGTTAGGTGGTCACTTATCACCGATTGATGGCATTAGCGCTGATGATTTAAATATTGAGCAACTGGTCTGGCGCGTCAAGCAAGAGCCTGTTGAAGAGCTGATATTGGCAACCGGTACGACGGTTGAAGGGCAAACGACCGCGCACTTTATCAGTGAGGCAGTCAGTCGTCATGTCAATAAAGTCACGCGTCTGGCGCAAGGCGTACCGATGGGCGGTGAGCTTGAATATCTTGACAGCATGACCCTTGGACAAGCGATGCAAAACCGCTCCTTTTTATAGCCTTCTTATCTTTATCAGATTAAAATCTTGCGCATTTTATTCAATGATGTGGTTATAATTGCTTATATTATTTTATCGCTTTCTCTTTTAATTTTATTAAGACGTGCTTTAGCGTTTTATTCTCTCTTATCAATGCAGGTATCTGCCCGTGTCTAACACTGCTCCAACCGAATCAAACCTTCAAAATACATTTTCGGCTGACGAATTACACCATTCAATCAATCCAGCCAAATTAGTAGACCTGCCAGTAGAGCCGGATATTGACGCATTATTAGATATTGCTGATGAGGTTACCGTCACTTGGGTGCGTAAGCAAAGCCAGTTGGATGAAGTGATTGAGGCATTGGCCACTTGCGGGCGTGTGGCATTAGATACCGAGTTTATCAAGCGCGATACCTATTATCCACGCTTAGCACTGATACAGCTGAATACTGGCAATCATGTATATTTATTAGATGCGCCGCAGTTACAGCTGAGTGAGCTATGGCAAGCACTTATGAAAGTTGATGTGGCTATCTGGCATGCTTGTGGTGAAGATTTAGGTATATTTTATCTATTGTCCGGCTGCCCGCCGCTGACCAATATTTTTGATACGCAAATTGCCTTGTCCTACTTAACAGGTCAATTACAGATGGGCTACCAGCAAGCGCTTGATGAGCAGCTCGATATGCATATTGATAAGGAACAAAGCCAGTCAGATTGGTTACAGCGTCCATTATCAGATGAGCAAGAGCAGTATGCGATTGATGACGTGCGCTTTTTACCTGCGTTATATTTGAGTCTTGAATACGCCCTAAAATCTCAAGGTCTCTATGAGTATGTCTGGGAAGACTGTCAGCTTTACGCCAACGACTTATATGATGCTCAAAATGTTGCAGACGAGCAGATGTATCTAACCATGGCAGATTATCGCTATACCTCTGAGCAAATGGCCATATTGCAGGCGGTAGCCACATGGCGTGAAGAGCTGGCGCGCTCAACCAATCAGCCACGTACTTTTGTCATAAAAAAACAAGCGGTGCGTGAGATTATCACTGAAAAACCAAACACGATGCGTGAGCTTGCGCATAAGACAACGATACATCGCAGTATGTTGCGACTGTATGGTGAAGAATTACTCAAAGTGATAAAGGAAGCAAAAAATCTGCATCCTGCAGAATATCCAGATTCTCTATTGCCGCCGTATCGCTCAAAGAATAAAGTACTCTCAAAAGCGGTACAAAAAACGATAGATGATCAAGCAAGAGTTACCGGCGTACCTGCCAATGTCTTGATGCGTAAAAAATGGCTTGGGCAATTATATGAAGTGATTGCTTTTGATCAAGATATCAGCGAGTTGCCGCAAGGGTTGAAAGGCTGGCGTCATGATTGGGTAATGCACACCTTTATTCCCGTTATCGAAGCGCATAAAACCGAGCTACAGCAATGCATGGGTATCAATGTATAGGGTTTAACGCCTGATACTTATCTGCGTTCAAATTGACCGTACTGTAAAAAATATCCTGTCTGCTTGGCAACGTTAGTATCAATCAACATGCCGGTATGCGATACAGGCAGGATTAAATGGTCAGCCGCTGCTTCAAGTTTGGTCTCTTTTAAATAGACGGTGCCATCATGCACCAGATGTTCATCAAGCAATGGGTTATGAGCTTGGCGTAATTTGCGATTATGATATTGCAGAAATATCTGACCCAAACCGTATGGACGATTCCCAGCAATCACGCCAAGGGTAATATGCTCAGGTAATGGCCCAACGGTGCCATCTAATGCATCGATATAGGATTGCCCAACGATAGCAGGGCTCAGCCGCCAAATATAATTCGCACAAATACTGCCCATATGCGGTGTCCCAAGGGTCACGCAGCGACCAATTTGCCACTTAGGATACTGAGTAACAAAATCACGAATAATCAAACCGCCCAAGCTATGACCGACCAAATGTATCGGCTCATCAGGATGATGATTTTTTTCAAGCCACTTATTAAGCCGTTGGCTATTGGTTTGAATACCATCGCGCATACTACGATAGCCAAATTGATGAGTTTTAAACCCTGCTGCTTGTAAGCGTTTGGCAAGTGGTCGCATAATCCAAGCCGTTTGGTGCAGACCATGGATAAGAATGACAAGATTATTTTTCTGCATATGTGATTCTAACCAAGTGGATGATATGAATAGATTAATAGCCATTTTATTATAGCGCTAAATGTTAGTAGTAAAATAAAAACCTCCAAATCAGCTGCTGACTTGGAGGTTTATTTTTATCTTTTATAAAGTATCAAAACTAAGACTATATAAAACTGGGATTACATATAGTTCTCGATACTTGGGCACGAACACATGAGGTTTTTGTCACCATAGGCGTCATCGACACGTGCCACACTTGGCCAGAATTTATTGGTGCGGATATAAGGCAGTGGGAATGCTGCTGTCTCACGGCTGTATGGATAGGTCCATTCGCCGTCAATTACCATAGCAGCTGTATGCGGGGCATTGACCAATGGATTGTTCTCTAACGTCCAGTTGTCTTCGCCCGCTTTGGCTTTCAGCGCTTCCGCTTTAATAGATTTTAGAGCACTGATAAAGCGATCAAGCTCTTCTTTTGACTCTGATTCTGTCGGCTCAATCATCAAGGTGCCCGCTACTGGGAAACTCATGGTTGGTGAGTGGAAACCATAATCCATCAAGCGTTTCGCGATATCGCTTTCACTGATGCCCGTCTCTTCTTTTAAAGGACGAATATCGATGATACATTCGTGAGCAACGCGACCGTTTTTACCCGTATATAGCACAGGGTAATGGTCTTTTAATTCAGCGGCAACATAGTTGGCATTCAGTAGCGCAAGCTCGGTCGCTTTTAATAAACCATCGCGTCCCATCATGGCAATGTACATCCATGAAATAGGCAAAATGCTCGCTGAGCCATAAGGGGCTGCTGATACTGCTGAGCAGTCTTTTTGTGCATTGTGCACAGGGCTTAAAGTATGGTTAGCCATAAATGGCGCCAGATGCGCCTTCATACCGATAGGACCCATACCAGGACCACCGCCGCCATGTGGGATACAGAAGGTTTTATGCAAGTTCATGTGCAGTACATCAGCACCAACGTCAGCTGGCTGCATCATGCCAACCTGCGCATTCATATTAGCGCCATCCATATAAACTTGACCGCCATGTTTATGAATGAGGTCACAGATTTTACGGATACCTTCTTCAAACACACCATGCGTCGATGGGTAGGTGATCATCAATGCACCTAGACGCGCGCTATGCTCTTCAGATTTAGCAGTTAGGTCATCGATATCAACGTTGCCATTGTCATCAGTTTTGACCACAACCACTTTCATGCCCATCATCATAGCAGTCGCAGGGTTAGTACCATGCGCTGACATAGGGATCAAGCAAACATCACGGTCAGTCTCACCGAGTGATTCATGATAACGACGAATCGCTAGCAAGCCTGCATATTCACCTGAAGCGCCAGAGTTTGGCTGCATAGAGACATCATCAAAACCGGTAATGGCTTTTAATTGCTCTTGCAAGCTATCAATCATAGCAACGTAGCCTGTGACTTGGTCACGCGGTGCAAAAGGATGCACATTGGCAAATTCAGGCCAAGTGATCGGTAGCATCTCACTGGTGGCATTCAATTTCATGGTACAGCTACCAAGTGAAATCATGCTGCGGTTCATCGCCAAATCTTTGTCTTCAAGCGATTTTAAATAGCGCAGCATTTCATGCTCGGTATGATGCGAGTTGAATACTGGATGCGATAAGATAGCATCAGTACGTAAATGAGCACTATCAAGAGAGACACGAGCGTCTTCTGGTAGATCATGTGCTTTAGTAACGAACAGCTGAGTTAGGACATTAAAGTCTTTCTGATCGCTGGTTTCACTGAATGCAACGCTTAATTTGGTCTCACCAAGACGCCATAAGTTATAACCAACATTGTCAGCATTTTGAAAGATTTGGCTAGCAAGTTTTTCTGAGCCACAATCAACCACAACGCTATCAAAGAATTGATCATGGACAACATTTAAATTACTATCGTTGGCGTTTTTGATGACGTCAGCGAAGGCAGTCGCAAATGCATGGATACGAGTAGCGATACGCTTTACACCACCTGGACCATGATAAACGGCATACATACCAGCTAGGTTTGCCAATAGTACTTGTGAGGTACAGATGTTTGAGTTGGCTTTTTCACGGCGGATATGCTGCTCACGAGTCTGTAGCGCCATACGTAGGGCAGTATTGCCTTGTGAGTCTTTTGATACCCCGATGATACGACCAGGTGCTGAGCGCTTGGCTTTATCAGAGAACGCAAAGTAGGCGGCATGTGGACCACCAAAGCCCATTGGAATACCAAAACGCTGCGTGCTACCCAATGCCACGTCTGCGCCCATGTCCGCTGGTGATTTTAGTAACACCAAACTCATGATGTCACTGACGACACTCACATAAGTTTTGTTTTTCTTCACAGCAGCGATGACGTCGGTTAGGTCTTTAACATCGCCTTCAACACCGACATATTGGAAGAGAGCACCGAAATAGTCGCCTGATTTAGCCAGTTCAAAATCACCAACAACCACTTCCCAACCAAAATATTTGGCACGAGTATTAATAACATCTAGCGTTTGCGGATACACGCGGTCATCAACGAAAAACTGCATAGACTTGCTTTTGCTGACACGTTTTGACATTGCCATCGCTTCAGCAGCAGCCGTTGCTTCATCAAGCAGTGATGCACCAGCAAGCTCAAGACCAGTCAGGTCGATACAAACTTGTTGGAAGTTAAGCAATGCTTCTAGGCGACCTTGAGCGATTTCCGCCTGATAAGGCGTGTAAGCGGTATACCAACCTGGATTTTCAAGGACGTTGCGCTGAATAACTGCTGGCATACGCACAGGCGAGTAACCTTGACCGATATAGCTCTTATTAACAGTGATGTCATCTGCCATGGTACGCAATTTGGCAAGCGCTGCGTGCTCACTCATCGCCACTGGCAAATCTAATTCTTTATGCAGACGTACTGGTTCAGGCACGGTATCATTGATAAAAGTTGCCATGTCGCTGTAACCAATAGCGCTGAGCAGGTCAGCTTGTTTGGCATCATTAGAGCCAAGATGACGATAAACAAATTCGGCTTCATTAAACAAGCCTTCAAACGTATCAAGCGTTGGGTTTTGAGAGATAGTCATGGTGATCCTTGGTAAATATAGGAATAAAGGAGATGGCTATAATAAAAATAGGGTAGTAGCAGGTTATACGTAATGTACAAATTGGTCTTGCTCAAAGCGGAACTGGGTATTGTAAACGCCATTATCAGCACGCTCCCCAGCACCAATCATCATAACGATATGATGATTATCACTCAGTTTTAATAAGCGCTTCATAGCCGGCTCATCGAAACCGCCCATCGGGCAGCTATCAAATCCATGCGCGCGTAAGGCAAGCATCAGGTTTCCAGCCGCTAATGCGGTGTTATTGGTTGCCCAATTTTTGGTATCTTCAAAGGTATAATAAGGCGATTTTATAGGACCCTTTATACGTCTGACTACTTGAATGGCGCTCCATTTGGCTACTGATACCACGTTAGCAGGTCCACGCAAAAAATCTAAGGCAACGACTTTGTTGTAGTAGTCTTTGACTTTTTTTGGCACCGGCATATCAGGGTATTCACGCAATATTTGCTTTGCATGGTCATGCCAAACGTCAGTACGAGCAACGACAGCGATTAAACGTGCTGAAGTTTTTGCTGCGTTTTGATTCATGCAGTTTTTGACTGCGCTCTTGCGCTTACCAGCATCATCAATAACATAAAATTCCCATGGCTGAAGATTGCTTGAGTTTGGGGCAAGCATTGCCAAACGCAGGCAGTCTACTAATACATCGTCAGGTATCGGCGCATCTGTAAATCGGCGTACCGAACGGCGCGACTCTACCACCTCACAAAATGCTTGCAGCTGCGGAGTGTGACTAGGCGTCGCAAGACTGTCTTTATTGCCAGTATTAGAATTCATAGTAGGATCCATGCTGAGGAATGAGTAATCAGCTTCAGGCATTATCGATTGCATATCTTCAATAATGTCTGACGAGTGATTAATATGAATAAATCAGATAGCAGTTGGGCGTCATAAATTGAGTGCTGATTGTCTTGAAAATACTGCATTGAAAACACGGTCTTGCCATTATTGTCTTAAAAGTAAAGCACACAGATACCAGCGCTTGCCAGTATCTGTCGAGTTGCTTCTTTTAATCAGTAAACATTTTATAAATGACAATCTTATCAAAGACTGTCTTATCAATAAAAATATTAAAAGCAGCAATACTAAAGTTAAATGCTGCTTTTAAGAGAGCATAAGACTGATATTACAGCTCGTTTTCGTACTCATCAGCCGTTAGCAGTGCTTCATAGTCAGCGATATTGTCAGGCTTCATTCTGAAGAACCAACCTTCACCATATGGATCAGAGTTGATGATTTCTGGATCATCTTCTAAGGCCTCATTGATAGCAACCACTTCACCTGAAATAGGCGCGTAAACGTCAGATGCGGCTTTTACTGATTCAACAACAGAGATTTCGTCATCGACAGCGATGATGTCACCTACGTCTGGCAATTCAACAAATACTACGTCACCCAATAGGTCTTGAGCATGATCAGTGATACCAACCGTGATAGTACCGTCGTCTTCTAAGCGTAACCACTCGTGGCTGGCGATGTATTTTAGTTCTGCTGGGATATTACTCATGGTTTCTCTCCTAGGTGATAGAGGTTAATTAATAAAAAAGAAAGCTAATAATAGATTTTCTGTTGCCTACGAGTCAAACTGCTGCTTGCCATTACGGACAAACGGTAGTTTAAGCACGCGTACATCGACGAACTTACCTTTACCGCGCAGATCAATTTGCACATTGTCATCTTCTGCTAGGGTAGCAGGAACACGGGCGATGGCGATAGAATTTTTGAGGCTAGGAGAGAAAGTACCACTAGTAATGATACCTTTTTGCTCTTTATCAGTGCCTTGATTAATGGTCACTTCCATACCTTCACGTAATACGCCACGGCTAGTCATTAATAAGCCCACTTGCTTCATAGCAGTATTGTCATCTTTTGACTGTTTGCGTTTACTGACCATAGCATCGCGACCAATAAAGTCACGATCGTCTTTTAGCGCCAGTGTCCAGCCCATGTTGCACTCATAAGGGCTAACATCTTCATTCATATCATGACCATAGAGGTTCATGCCAGCTTCCATACGCAATGTATCACGAGCGCCAAGACCGGCAGGCTTTATACCATTGGCTTTTAATTGCTCAAAGAACGCCGGCGCATCATCGCCATGCATAATGACTTCGACGCCATCTTCACCGGTGTAGCCCGTACGAGCGACGAACCAATCTGTACCTTCGATGTCTGTTAAATCAGCACCAACGAAAGGCTTAAGACCAGCTAAGGTATCTGCCCAGCTAGGTTTGGTTTGCGCCAGTTTTTCAACGGCGTTTGGTCCTTGCACGGCAATCATGGCAAGCTCTGGCCGCTCAGTGATGCTGATGTCAAAACCTTCAGCGACTTTGTCAAATTGCGCCATGTCTTTATCGCGAGTAGCAGCGTTTGAGACGATACGGTATTCAGTAGCGTTTTCGTTCATCAGGTAAACGATTAAGTCATCGATGACGCCACCTTGCTCGTTGAGCATGCCAGAATATAGCGCTTTACCGACGGTTTTGAGTTTATCGACATCATTAGCCAGTAGCTTTTGTAGCCATGCTTTGCTGTCAGCACCTGTGACATCAGCGACGACCATATGTGAGACATCAAACATACCAGCATCAGTACGCACCGCTTCGTGCTCTTCGATTTGTGAGCCATAATGGATTGGCAATTCCCAACCAGAAAAATCCACCAGTTTGCCATCACTCTCGACATGAGACTGATAAAGGGGTGTGCGTTGAGGAGCTTGGCTGTTAGTATTTTGAGTATCGGTCATAACAAATCCTTATGTGGACATTAGCTATACTTAGTAAAAGTATTAGAGCTGATGTACATGATCATAGTAGCGAGAAGCAATATTGCAGGGTACAAGCATTGCAACCAAGGGTGGTACAGAAATAAGATAAAACTATCCGCCAAACAAACGCTTAACGTCAGTTTAGAGGGAAGCCCTATCTGTCCTGTGACCTGAGATTTTCAACACGATCCATCATCGTAATTCTTCAACAGAGCAATGATGTCGCGTTTTCTCCCCTTCGGTGGGTAAGACGTCGTCCGTCCTTACCGCTCTCCAGATTTGTTATGCCTAAGGTTTGAAGAACAATACGCCAATCAGCGTGATGCAAATAAACCGTTATGACATGTGTTTTTCAGTCCTTTTACCTGAGCGATTAGCAGGGTGGATGCGCCTTCGGTGGTCATGTAGCGGCTGTCAGTACAAACTCGTTAATATGAGCATTACTAACATTAGGCTAAAGACTCTCTCCTGAAAAACGCTTTTATTATGAAAGGTTCACAGCTTTTTTACAACCCATCATATAAATTATAGTGAATAATTTTAGCAAACATGCTTTTTTATACGGACAATACATCGAACGACAGCAAAATAGAGTACATGTGTTTCTGTAAAATTACATAGCGCCAATATAAAATAAAGCTGAAGCATTTATTATCAAAATTTAAAAGTATAAAATTTATCTATGAGCATCATGCCTGACCGTACAAGGGATACAGAGTGCTCATATGAAGATGTTCCTTACTTTCTCTTAAGCTAAGTTGCGATAGTATTTGGGATGCTTTACCTTATCTGAACGTAAAGTCACTACTGATAATGGCTTGAAATATGCTAATCTATGACGATAGTTTCTGATAGGTTGTTTTTATGCATTGCGATATTTATAAATTCCTTAAACATGATGATATGTATATCTATATTGCCCGTCCTGATTATCCGAATGATACGGATGAGATCAAGGATTGGCTGGGTGTGTTACCCAAAGACTTTCGTGCAGGCTTAGGTCGTAGCAAGTTTGTCATGCATCTGGATTTGGGTACAACGCCTACACTTGCTAGAGTGGACAAAGAAGAAGTGCTAGAAAAGCTAGCGTCGCAAGGGTATTTTGTACAATTACCACCACAAGATGTCATGCGCCGCCAAGCAGAATTGCGTGCCCGTGAATCTCAAGACAGTATTTATAATACGTAATAGTTATAAAATTATATTTTAACAAGGTTTACGTCGATATTTTGCAGCTCATTTTATCAAGTCTAATTTTTTAGCTGGCTTTTTTGAACAGAGTATATAGATACAGATGAAATGTCGAAATATCAAAATATATAGTGTCATGCATTTTGGTGAATAGTCATGATAAACTAGCAGTTTATTAATATAATCACTATTCCGCACTATTTACGAACGCAGGTAATAAAACACGCATGGACTGGTTAAAAAATATCTTACACAGCTTACCACTAGAAGCCATCAGCGATATTCTCGGTGAGATTGCTATTTGGTGGGGGCAGCTGGTAAAAGACGTGCCGGTAGCAGATTTACCAATGTATGCTTATCTTGGTGGCGTCATTATCGTGTTAGTACTTTGGCTACTGGTCGCGCGCATACTACCACGTCCATTAGGCGGCATGAGTTGGATGATACTGTTTGCTGTATTGTTAGCACCAGGTACAGCACTGGGTGACCCAAGCGTAATTGCACCTGCCAGTATCAGCGTGGTCTATGCGATTATGATGAAGGACACGACTGGGGCGATTGCCAATATGCTGCCCATCATGGTGGTATTATTTGTTGGTTTATTTGTTGGTTTTGTTTGGCAGCTTATTCGCGGTGCCTTTGAATCAAGCTTAGATAAAGCTCGCAGTCGTACTGCACAGGACACGCAAGCAAATATGCAGCTAGCTTCTGGCAATTATTTGGCGACAGAATCTGATGAAGTGGGGGCAGTTAAAGATATTGATCCAGCAATTAATCTAAAAAAGGATACGCCTGTATCTAAAAATAATGATTAGTCTGAATGCGATTGCTTTAACGCTATAACCTTTTAAAGTATTTCCTTTCTAGTTGACAGTGTTGATTCCTGATTCCTGATTCCTGATTCCTGATTCCTGATTCCTGATTCATGATTCATGATTCATGCATTTTTTCTAATGATTATAAAAGACACCATGCGTGTCTTTTTTTATATGATAAATATCTGCGAACGCATGAGTATTTTGGCAATCAATAAGGCTGTGCTAATCTAAATGACAATTTATTAACGCTCTTAAAACCTTTTAACGATAACAATAAATGAGATTGTATTATGACCGATAAAAAAACCAAATTTACGGGTACGCAAAGCTATATCGCTACTGATGATCTGCAATTGGCAGTCAATGCGGCAATGACGCTACAAAAACCGCTACTTATCAAAGGTGAGCCGGGTACAGGCAAGACTTTACTAGCAGAAGAGGTTGCTGAAAGTTTAGGTATGCCACTGATTACGTGGCATATCAAGTCGACGACTAAGGCAGAGCAGGGTTTGTACGAGTATGATGCGGTATCGCGTCTGCGTGATTCGCAAATGGGTGACGATAAAGTCTATGAGATTGGCAATTATATCAAGCCGGGTAAATTGTGGGATGCCTTTACCAGCAAAGAGCGTAGTGTATTATTGATTGATGAAATTGATAAAGCAGATATTGAATTCCCAAATGACTTGTTGCACGAGCTTGATAAGATGTCTTTTTATGTTTATGAGACGGGCGAAACCATCACAGCGGCGCAGCGTCCCGTGGTTATTATCACCTCAAACAATGAAAAAGAGCTACCGGATGCGTTTTTGCGTCGTTGCTTCTTTCACTATATTGATTTCCCTGAAGAGGAAACCATGCGCCAAATTGTTGAGGTGCATTTTCCCAATATTCAAGAAAAGCTGGTCAATGACGCGCTTGATATCTTTTATAAACTACGTAACGTTCAAGGACTCAAAAAGCCGCCATCAACGTCTGAGTTGGTCGATTGGTTGACGCTATTATTGGCGGATGATATGGCTCAAGCAGAGTTAGAAGAAAACTTGCGCGGTGAAAAGTCTATTCCGCCACTATATGGTGCCCTGCTGAAAAACGAAGCCGATGTGAGTTTGTTGCAGCGTTTTGCTAATATGATGCGTCGTTAATATTTGTAGCTTGCATTGATTTTAACATCAGATATCAAAGTCAATGCCAGCGCTTAGCCTATGACTGTATCAATTAATGATATCAGCAATATCACCAGATAATAATATCAGCCAATAAGTGATACGACTCTTATGTTTATCAAACTATTTTACACCTTGCGTACTTATGGCGTGCCAGTCAGTACCCGCGAGCTGCTCGATTTAAATGCTGCGTTAGAGCAAGGGCTGATGATGCAGCCGCACCCTGAAGATCCAGCATTGACTACTTTCGCCAGTCGTGAAGACATGTATCGTCTGATTCGGCTATGTATGGTCAAAGACGAGCGCCATTTTGATAAGTTTGATCGTGCCATGGCAGATTATTTCGAAGGCGTCGATAGTTTAGACATGGATGAGCTGTTGGCCAAGCTAACGGACGTGCCCAAAGAATGGCTCGATTTAAAGCTCGATCCAAAGAACCTGACCGATGAGCAAAGACGTCTGCTAAAAAAGTACGGCTCGCTTGAGGAGTTGATGAAGGCGTTGGAAGAGCGGTTAAAAGAGCAAAAAGAGCGTCATGAAGGTGGTAGTAAATGGGTCGGTACTGGTGGCACCTCACCGTTTGGCGCTTATGGTGACCATCCTGAGGGCGTGCGTGTCGGCGGTGAGTCACGCAAGCGTAGCGCGGCAAAAGTTTGGGAGCAGCGCAAATATCGCAATCTTGATGACGATAATCAGCTCGGTACTCGTCAAATTCAAATGGCGCTACGCAATCTGCGCCAGTTTGCACGGACCGGTAGTGCTGATGAGCTCGATATTCATGAGACAATTAAGCGCACGGCAAAAAAGGGTGTGCTCGATATTCATATGCAAGCAGAGCGCCGTAACCGTGTCAAAGTACTGATGTTATTTGATGTGGGCGGCAGTATGGATGTTCATGTCGAAGCGCTTGAAAAACTGTTTTCTGCGGCGAAAAATGAATTTAAAACCTTAGAGTTTTTTTACTTTCATAACTGTCTATATGATTATGTCTGGAAGGATAATAACCGTCGCCATAGCGCGCCTATGCCAACCTTTGAATTGCTTAATAAGTATGGGCGAGAGTATCGTGTTATCTTCGTGGGTGATGCGTCGATGTCACCGTATGAGCTGATGACGGTAGGCGGTAGCGTTGAGTATATGAATAATGAAGCAGGCATTGTTTGGTTAAAGAGGGTGCTCGCGCACTTTGATAAAGTTGCTTGGCTCAATCCTGAGACTCCAACCTATTGGCAATATACCCAAACCATCGTTGAGATTAAAAAACTGTTTGATA
This sequence comes from Psychrobacter sp. ANT_H59, assembly GCF_008369225.1. Lineage (NCBI taxonomy): Bacteria > Pseudomonadati > Pseudomonadota > Gammaproteobacteria > Moraxellales > Moraxellaceae > Psychrobacter > Psychrobacter sp. ANT_H59. The sequence continues at coordinate 733,924 of NZ_VOBE01000001.1, read as the reverse complement.
ATAAGATGTATCCGATGACGTTACATGGCGTGGAAGATATGACCAATTATATGGCGCGCTAATATTATATTAGATTTAGAGTAATTGAATGTTAGCATTGCAGTCAGTTTTTAGATGATATAAATCAGAATAAAGAAACAGCTTCTATTATTTAATAGAAGCTGTTTCTTTATAACATTTTAATTGTTTACGATAAGCAATCATTGCCTCATCATTAATAATTAAATAATAGGACGATTCCACGCATCACGTACGGCAAATCTAGCATCTGACCATTCTAAGCGTGAGTTGCCACGTGAATTTAACCAATCTCTCTGCAAGTCTTGCTCTACCAGCTCAAACGTTTGATCGTTACCATACTGCTTGCGCTGCGCATAACCATAACCATAGGCATTACGATAATCGGTATCGTAGTCATATTGCGGGTTATAGTAGTCAGTCGTCGCATGCTGAGTACGCCAGTAAGTGTCTTCTTCCATATTGCCTTCAAAGGCATTGGCAACAGCGTTACCAGCTGTTGCACCGACGACTGCACCAACGGCACCGCCTACGACTGAACCTACTGGACCACCTACTGCACCGATAGCTGCGCCTGCTGCTGCACCCCCGACCATACCTGTACCACTACTAACAGGATTGGCTTCTCGTTGTACTTCATTTTGATCAGTAGGATTAACGGCTTCACCAACTTCTTGGCCGCCAGCACCACCAGCAACTGCGCCTGCTAAGCCGCCGATTACTGTACCGACTGGACCACCAACTGCTGTACCTACAGCAGCGCCTGCTGCTGCACCGCCTAGTGCACCAGTACCACTAGCAATAGGATGCGGCTTCTCATGAGCTTCTAAGCTATCGGTAGGATTGACCATCTCGCCTGCTTCATGTCCAACTTTGCTACCTGCGATGGCCCCAACAGCGCCACCAACTAAGGTGCCAACTGGACCTCCAACTGCTGTGCCTACGGCTGCACCTGCTGCTGCGCCACTAAGTGCGCCAGTACCAGTCGCCACTGGATGCGGCTTATCTTCACCATGATGGATCGGCTCAATAGGCTCTCTATGACCTGCATAATGGACGTACTCTTTTGGCTCATAGTTTTCACCATTCATACGAGCATGGGTCTTATCCCAACCATCGCGTACCATGTCTTTTGCTTGTAGCCAAGTCATGCGTGAATCGCCTTTTACCTCATACCAGCGCTGTTCAAGTTCAGCTTCAACTTCCTCAAAGCGCGTAGCATTCGGATAATGTGCACGGGTTGCATAACCTACTGCATAGGCTGGATGATAATCGGTATCGTAATCATAATCTTCGTGATAATAAGGGCGCGTGGTATGAGTTTCTTGCCAGTATTCATATTCTACCGTTGGATCTAGCATCTCACCGACTGAGCTACCTGCGACGCCGCCGACGATAGCGCCAATAGCGCCACCAATCAGCATACCTAGTGGACCACCAATAGCGCCAATAGCTGCGCCTGCTGCTGCACCGCCTGTACCACCAAGAGCTGTACCTATTGGATGTGAGCCTGGCTCACCTGTGATAGGGTCAGCGTTGTCATTGATTACTACTGTACGATTGATATTATCCATGAGCCATTATCCTTTTTTACTATTATTGTTAAATTATTAAGAATGATATAAATAGCCTAAAATCTAAATGACATTAAAATAAAAGTCATTTTTGACATCCAATCTTAGCTTGTCCTCTAAACCAGTATGCTAGCTATTAACGCTTGCTAGCAATCGTTGTGTAGCTGTTCAAATTTCTAATACTTATTTCAATACTTCGCACCTAAATCACCTTTGGAAAAGCTGGCGATCCCTGCTTGCTCAGTAATATAGCCCAAGGATGAGGGGCTAGTCTGTAGTACATATCTGCTACCTGTATAGCAGTTCAGTAAACGATACTTCCATAATGAGCATTATTGTTAACCAATGATTATCAAAGCGTACAAAAGTAAATAGAATGTAAGTTGAGCTTATTGGAATCGCTATTTCCCAGTTATTGATGTTATGAAAAGGATTAAGTAAGCACAAAAAAGGCACTATTATTAAGAGTAATAGTGCCTTCATTTTTATTAATAAATACTTAATGTGGCTCAGTGAGTCTAAAAAGATGCAGTCTCAGTAGATATGGTATTACTGATGATGAATTGGTGGAATGTAAGTAACCATACTATGGTCTATTGTGTTGACTCAACCAGTCCAATCATCACGCCCATCTCTTTTTTATCGTGCTTATCTATCGTGGGTGCGTATAAAGCGGATGCAATACCGCCATCTAAAAATAAAGCATTTGGACACTTCAATTCGTTTTTAAATAGTGAGGCAAACTGATAAAAGGTCACGGGTGCTTCGCTATTGACAAATTGTAGACTGCCATCGCTACACACGCCTATACCGTTGCGAATTTTAGCTGAGGTGCCATCAGGGTCAAACTGCGGATGGATAGCGTCGTTAATAACCAGCATAGGACCTGATTGGGTGGCATACAATGGCTTTGCAGTGCTGTTTTTTAGCTGCTCGGCTAAGGCATTGCTTTCAGTGATTTGTACCTTGCCAGACTTATCCCACCACAGTACACCATTTGGCAAGAGGTGAAAATTGCCGCCGCCTTCTTTCAGGTTTAATGCACGTATCTCTTCAGATTTGATGACGGTATAGCCAATGGGTGCATAATTTTCATTGTACATGCCCGCATTCATGGCAAACTTCAAAGATTGCGATGGGGGCAGTGTGCTCAAGAGATTATCGAAAGTCAGTAGCGGTTGACGACTGTCAGATTGTTGCCAAAACAACTGTAATGAATAGCGCTTATCTGTCAACAAATCAGACTGAATATGACAAGTGCTATAAGCAAACGGTGTGTTGTGTGATTGACATGACCAATCAGTAGAAGCAGTGTCCGCCTGATTACTATCAGTTGGTTGGCAAGCACTTATACCAACAGTCATAAGCGCCATAAGCGCCATAAGCATCATTGGCAGTACATGAAGAAGTTTTTTGAAAACAGTGTTTGGCATCAATCATCTATCTTTTATAAGGAAATAAATTGCGTGATTGTCACAGCCAAACACTGTTAAATGGTTAAACAGTTGGCGGTATAAAATCGCGGACGGTATTATTGACATTGCCAATCATTTTACCACCATCAATATTGACGTCTACCTCTCCAACCGTTTTTTCTGTTGGCGCACCTGTTTCTTTACCAATATCGCGCGAGTCTTTATTATAAGCAATCAGCGCATCATTATTGGCTAAAAAGCTCGACGAATCTGCCATTACCCACATCTGATTAAAGACCTCTGATCGCGCATTATGATCAAGTAAGGCGCCTTTATCGGTGAAATAAAAGAACTTCGACAATAGCTTAATTTGTCCATCATCCAAACGGCGTGCAATGTGATAAGGCTGCAATTGACTTGGGTGCTGTAAGCCGACTGCGCCAACGATGCTGGCAAGCGATTTTAGGGTATTTTTATGATAACTGGCAACGCGTTCAGCCTTACTTGGTACATCAAGTGCTTTTTGACGATAAGGGTCTTGGGTTGCCACACCTGTCGGGCAGGTATTGGTATGGCAAGAGCGTGATTGGATACAGCCGACAGCAAACATAAAGCCACGTGCAGAGTTACACCAATCAGCGCCCAATGCCAATAGGCGGGCGATATCAAAACCTGAGACGATTTTGCCACTCACGCCAAGTTTGATTTGGTTGCGGATACCTGCCCCAACCAAGGTGTTGTGAACGAATAAAAAACCATCGATCAATGGCATGCCGACGCTATCCATAAACTCAACAGGTGCAGCACCCGTGCCGCCTTCAGCACCATCAATGACGATAAAATCAGGGTAGTTATCGGCTTCTATCATGGCTTTGACAATCGCCATAAACTGCCAAGGCTGACCAATACAAAGCTTAAAGCCAACTGGCTTGCCTTCTGATAAATCCCGTAGCTGCTGTAAAAACACAACCAATTCGCGAGGCGTACTAAAAGCAGAGTGCGAAGCAGGTGATACGCAGTCTTGACCCATCGGCACTTGACGGGTTTCAGCGATTTCTGGGGTGATTTTTTCTGCTGGCAACACGCCACCCTGACCGGGCTTAGCACCTTGTGATAGTTTGATTTCAATCATTTTGACTTGCGGGTCAACAGCTTTTTCGGCAAATGACAGTGGGTCAAAGTTGCCATTGTCATCGCGGCAACCGAAGTAACCTGTACCCAGCTCCCAAATCAAATCACCACCGAATTTACGATGATAAGGGCTGATAGCGCCTTCACCACTATCATGAGTGAAGCCGCCCATTTTTGCGCCTTGATTGAGCGCCATAATGGCATTAGCAGACAAACTGCCAAAGCTCATCGCTGAGATATTAAACACTGACATATCATGCGGCTGCTTACACCGCTCACCGCCCACAATGATGCGGAAGTCTTTATTCTTAATCGGCTCACTGACAGCAGATTGCAAAAACCATTCTTTACCATGAGCATATAAATTGTCCAAAGTGCCAAAAGCATTGGTATCGCTGACGTTTTTGGCGCGCTGATAGACCAAGGCCCGCTGCTGACGTGAGAACGGCACTTGCTCTTTATCGTCTTCTAGCAAATACTGGCGAATCTCAGGACGGAAATCCTCTAACACATAGCGGATGTGACCGGCGATAGGATAGTTGCTTAAGATAGAGTGCTTAGACTGCAATAAGTCATAAATACCTAGCCCAACGGCGAGTCCACCGATGATGATGAGTGCCCAGTTGACGAGGAGTAATCCTGCTAAAAACAGCAAGATTGCGGCGCCAAAGGTGCTGTAGCGTAGCAAAACACCGGTTAGGTAAGGGGAGTTGTGTTCAGGCTCAGGGTTCAAATTGGTTCTGGAATCGGGCATAACAAGGCTCAACTATAAAAAATAGGAATTAAAAAATGCGGCAGTAAGTTATTTGGTAACTTTGCCGCTATTCATGATTCAATATAGAAAGATTAAGTAAGAGTTTTAAAATGAGCGAAAGCGCTAAAAGCCAACATGTTAAAAGCAGGCCAAACGCCCTTAGGGGCTCAAATTTGTGGTGTGTATCATACGCCTATAATATCACGGCTCCATATCAATTAAGTAACGGCAGACCGATAAAGACCTTGCAATTGCTACTCTTAGGCTTTAATAATTCCAAAAAAAACCTTAAGCTTATGTTTTAATGACCGTTTGTCGCGTAGCTATGATTAAATCACCTATAATCAATGGCAGAAAATATTAAAAATAAAATTGAAACCGACTGTCAGTATCTGGTGGTAAGGTCTAAAAAGCACCTTGTAAGCTGTGACGAGGACGGCGCATGAAGGGTAAAAAAAGCAATTATTCAACAAGGTCAATTTGCCAGTTATTGGTTTGAATGACAATATTGATTTTGCGCAGTTTCATGGCGATGTCATCCGCTTGTCTTTATAAGCTTGCGACCGAGACCATGAGATTCCATTTAATCTCACGGTGGCTATAGCGATCCGCCTATGTATCAGTCGCTTCTATCAATAGCTTATGGCATATTACTTTTATTATTGGTATTTGCATTAAATTTTAACGTCTCTTACGCTTTAGCACAAAATACTTGCTACAAAGTGTATAGCACTTAGACCAAATCACTTTGTGATTGTATCGAAACGCTTTATTATCATTGGTAAACTAAGTTAAAACTTACCTGGCAACTCAATTAGTCTAAACCCCGCTGCCAATCCTTTCAGCCAACACTTGCAACTTAGGTACTATCATCGCCGCATAGTCTTTGCTTTCCCAGTTAGCACTTGGGACACTGGCATTGAGTGAATACGCATATTGCCCAGTCGCAACATCAAAGACACCAACGGCCACTGCTAATATGTCCGTAGAGAACTCACCATCCGATACGGTATAACCATGCATTTTATAATGGTCTGCAGCGTCAGATAAAGCACCCTGCGCATGGTTATAATCTTCTGCTGATAGCTGCTCTTGTAAATTACTACGAATAACAGCCTGTCTTATTTGCGAGCTAGCCGCATAAAAAGCACGTCCAATAGCAGTGCGGGCGACGGGAACGGCTGAGCCAACTTGCAAATTGACCGATAGGCGGGCAGGGCTACGACAGCAAGCGTGATAGCGCATTTCCCCTTCGACTTCGGTTGCTAAATTCACCGACACCTCGTTTTGACTGGCAAACTGCCGCAATAACGGTTCAGCTGCTGCCACTAAATCATGACGACTCCACGCTGTTGCACTTAATCGCACCGCACTACTACCCAATTGATACTGTCCATGTAGCGTCACGCGCAAAAATCCAAGCGTCATCAAGGTATGAATCAGACGAGTAATTGTCGCTTTTGGCAATTTTGTCATCTGGCATAACTGCTGATGGCTAAGCGCCTCCTCATGCTCAAAAGCTGCCAATATCATTAAGCCACGTCCAAGGGCAGTGACAAATTGCCTATCGTTGTCTTCTTTACCTTGGGTAAGGGAGCTATTTAATCGATCCAATAATGGTGCGGCTACCAGCATATTTTTTCTCATTTTATAACCATCTGAATGAATAAGGGTTTACAGGACGCTAAAATTTTGCTTAAATAGTTCATATTATGAAACTAAGTTTCGCATAGCGGAATTTTGAAGTCAATAGTAAATTTAGCCAAAGCATCATATTCACCATTAATCGTCGGTCAGGATGATTGACAACAAGGAGCACCACATGGCAACTTCTAGCAGCCCGCGTTTTGATTGGGAAGATCCATTTTTATTACGTGACCAGCTTACAGATGAAGAGCGCATGGTAACGGATAGTGCGCGTCAGTTTTTTCAAAAAGAGCTGATGCCGGGTATCATTCAGGCCAATCGTAATGAACATTTCGACCGCGATATCATGCGTCAGATGGGCGAGATGGGTCTTCTTGGTGTGACGATCGACGGTTATGGTTGTGCTGGCATGTCAAGCGTGGCTTATGGCTTGATTGCGAAAGAAGTGGAAGCGGTGGATTCGGGCTATCGTTCAGCGATGAGCGTGCAGTCAAGCTTGGTCATGCACCCGATACATGCCTATGGTACAGAAGAGCAGAAAGAAAAATATCTACCAAAACTGGCAACTGGGGAATATGTCGGCTGCTTTGGTCTGACAGAGCCGGATTCGGGTTCAGATCCTTCATCAATGTCAACGCGCGCGCGCGCAGTGGCAGGCGGTTATGAGCTGACTGGTAATAAAATGTGGATTACCAATAGCCCGATTTCTGATGTATTTGTCGTTTGGGCAAAAGATGATGCCGGTGACATTCGTGGTTTTATCTTAGATAAAGGTATGAAAGGGCTGTCCGCACCGAAAATCGAAGGCAAGTTCTCATTGCGTGCGTCTGTCACGGGTGAGATTGTTATGGACAAAGTGTTTGTCCCTGAAGCCAATGCTTTCCCAGATATTCGTGGTCTAAAAGGTCCGTTTGGTTGCCTAAATAAAGCCCGTTATGGTATCGCTTGGGGGTCAATGGGCGCCGCTGAATTCTGCTGGAAAGCGGCTCGTCAGTACACCCTTGACCGTAAACAATTTGGTCGTCCGCTAGCAGCGACACAGTTGGTACAGCTAAAACTTGCCAATATGCAAACGGAAATCACACTAGGTCTGCAAGCAGCATTGCGTGTTGGCCGTTTGATGGATGAGGACAATGCGGCGCCTGAAATGATTTCACTGATTAAGCGTAATAATTGCGGCAAAGCGCTAGAGATTGCCCGTATTGCCCGTGATATGCATGGCGGCAATGGTATCTCTGATGAGTTTCATATTATTCGTCATGTGATGAATTTAGAAGCGGTCAATACTTATGAAGGTACCCATGATATTCATGCGCTCATCTTAGGTCGTGCGCAGACTGGGATTCAGGCATTTTATTAAGCGTTGTTAGCTAATAAGTATTAGCTAATTTCCCGACCATTAACGTACGTTACTGTTGTGCTTCTTACGAAGCACTTGATAAGCAGTAGCGTGCGTTTTTTAGTTATTAGTCCTCATTTATATCTGGTTTAGCAGTAGTTCTAAAGAATTAGATAAATGAGGACTAGGCACTGTCTTATCATTTTTATCATTATAAAAAATACGTTATCAATAAGGGATTATTATGACTGTCACTACAACGACACAACAGCCTGAACAAGCCAACTTTACTAATAATGCTACCGCTGATATTGCGACTGATGCTGTATCACAAGGCGCATTATATGGTATCAAGGTGCTTGATTTGTCGCGGGTATTGGCAGGTCCTTCTTGCACTCAAGTGCTCGCCGACCTTGGTGCCGATGTGATCAAGGTTGAGCGTCCACATATCGGTGATGAAACCCGTCATTGGGCGCCGCCAAAATTCAGCGATGATACATCCGCTTATTACGCTACCATTAATCGCAATAAAAAATCCCTTACGGTCGATATCACCACGCCTGCTGGACAAACCATCATTAAGCAGCTCGCTGAAACAAGCGATATCGTGGTAGAAAACTTTAAAGTTGGCGGTCTGAAAAAATATGGTTTGGACTATGAGAGTCTAAAGCAAAGCAATCCACGTCTGATTTATGCCTCACTAACGGGCTTTGGGCAAACAGGTCCCGATGCTGAACTTCCGGGCTATGACTATATTATTCAAGGTTTGTCAGGGCTAATGAGCATCACTGGACCTACTGATGGCGAACCGCATAAAGTTGGCGTGGCAGTGGTAGATTTGTTTGCAGGTTTGCAGCTGACGATTGGTATTCAAGCGGCGTTAATAGCGCGCCAGCATACTGGAATGGGTCAACATGTCGATGTCGCGTTACTAGACAGTGCGCTGGCAATGCTCGCCAATGTTGGTATGAATCATTTGGCATCTGGTGAGGTACCGCCGAGACTGGGCAATGGTCACCCTAACATCGTTCCTTATCAAGTGTTTGCCGGTGCAGGGGAGGAGCATTTCATTTTAGCCTGCGGTAATGACAGTCAATTTGCCAGACTATGCCAGATGTTATCCGTAGAGTGGCATACTGACAGTCGTTTTGCGACCAACCCTCAACGCGTTGCCCATCGTGAGCTGATTTGTGAGTGGCTCATAAACGCATTTGCCGAGCATCCACGTGCATATTGGCTTACGCGCTTGCATGAGGCAGGTATTCCTTGCGGTCCTATTCATAATGTTGCAGAAGCTTTGGCTATGCCGCAGGCGATGGCACGAGGGATGATTGTTAATTTTGCCGCGCAAGGCAGTCCGGTAAGAGCACTTGGTAGCCCCATTAAACTCTCAGGCTCGCCTGTCACTTATCGTACACCGCCACCGCGTTTGAGCGAGCATACTGACAGCACGCTTAGTAATTTGGGCTATGACAGCGATATGATCGCCAAATTGAAAGCTGATGGGATTGTTTGATTAAACCCCTAATTGTCTTGGTCGAAGGCGGCTATTACCTGCAAAAGCTCAATGACAATTTGCAGGCGTTTTTGTCAGGGCTTATAGTCAGCCCTAAATAAAATAAGTACAAATATCATAAAGTGCTACTGGTATAAATTTTTCTTTCTTTAAACAAGGAAATAGTAGCGTTTAGGTTTTATTGCTAATCAATGAAACCTAAACGCTGTTCAATTTGCTTCGCCAATTCAATCAGTACAGCACTGACCTCAGCACGCTTGGACTCATATTCTGCTTGTAAAAAGCTGACTGCCATACCCGCAACCGCATTGCCCGACGCATTGCGTATGTAAGTCCCTAAGCAATACATACCATCACGCAATTGCCCATCATCCAGTGAAATACGGCTCTGCTGTATGGCAGCAATTTCATCCGCTAAAGTTTCAAAGTTGGTAACTCCGTTAGGTGTCATTGGCTCTGGAAAGATACCTTCATAAAGTGATTTGATATTATGCATGGGCAAGGTTGAAAGCATAGCTTTGCCCGTGGCAGAAAATACTGCTGGTACGCGCACACCAGCACGGAAAGTAAAACCAAGCGGAGCTGGTGCTTCATGACATGCTAAAAAAACCACTTCGCCCAAATCCATTTTGGACAGGGTGACGGTGTGCTGTAACAGGATAGGATATTGCATGATAAGGTCTTTAAATAACTGCACCACCCCTTGCTGCTGCTCGTATTTACCCGCCCAATATAGCAAGTAAGACCCTAAGTGAAAGCGCCCTTCGCTATCCTTATAGATGACATGCTTGGTAAGTAGGCTTTGCAAAATATTATGCGTTGAGCTACGTGGTAGCTTTAACTCTTTTGCAATATAAGCTGCCGTTAAGGGCTGCTTGCTTGCCGTGATTAAATCCAGAATTTGAAACGTTTTGTCTAGAGCAGGAACGGCGCTGGTACTCATAAGTTGCCTATTAAAATGTCAGTTGAAAAGTAAAAATAAAAAATATGTTCGAGAACTATCAAAATAACGGTTGCAAAGAGTATCGCATCGTTCTTATAATGATGTCTCATATATGGAATATCTGTTCAGTATATTGAACAGTGCATATATTATCAATCATTATTACTGACTGCTTACGTCAATTTTTCATTGGTTTAATAGCTGTTTAAAAAGACAAGCTTATGCCAACGTTAGATAGCTTTATAAATAATAAATAAGTAATAGCGACAAACATGGAGTGTTACGATGCTAAATACGACCCTAAATCTCTCAAACCCAGATTTGATCAAACAGCAGTGTCTTATCAAAGACGGATGGCACGGTGCCAATGATGATGCCACTATTGAAGTGAGCAATCCATTCAACGGCGATGTTATCGGTACGGTGCCAAGCTTGACGACCGCTGATGTCAATGATGCTGTTACTTACTCTCACGAAGCTCAAATCACTTGGGCCGCTAAAACCCCACAAGAACGCGCGCAGCTGCTGCAAAAATGGGCAGATCTTATCGATGCCAACAAAGAAGATTTGGCCATTATCATGACCGCCGAGCAGGGCAAGCCTTTGGCTGAATCACGCGGCGAGATTGGTTATGCCAATAGCTTTATCCGCTGGTTTGCAGAAGAAGGCAAGCGTGTTTATGGTGATGTCATTCCTGCAACCAACTCGCAATTACGCTATGTGGTATTAAAACAGCCCGTTGGCGTTTGTGCTGCCATCACGCCTTGGAACTTTCCAGCGGCGATGATCACGCGTAAAGCAGCTCCTGCACTAGCAGCAGGCTGTACCATCATTATCAAACCTGCGACTGAAACACCATTTTCTGCCTTAGCACTCGGTGCATTGGCTGAGCAAGCAGGTATTCCTGCAGGCGTTATCCAAGTTGTGACCGGCAAATCATCTGTTATCGGCGATATTCTTACCGGCGATGCTCGCATTCACAAGCTATCATTCACAGGCTCTACCGAAGTCGGTCGCACCTTAATGGCGCAGTGTGCTCCAACGATTAAAAAGCTGTCATTAGAGCTTGGCGGCAATGCACCGTTTATCGTTTTTGATGATGCCGATCTTGAAAAAGCTGCTGAAGGTCTAATCGCCTCTAAATACCGTAACGCCGGTCAAACCTGTGTGTGTGCCAACCGTGTTTATGTTCAAGACAGCATTAAAGATGAATTCTTAGATATCTTTATCAAAAAAGTCGCTGAGCTAAAAGTCGGTAATGGCATGGAAGAAGGGGTCAACGTTGGTCCTTTGATTAATGAAAAAGCCTTACAAAAAGTACAAGCGCTACTAAAAGATGCGCTAGACAAAGGCGCAACCCTGATTGCTGGTGGCAGTACGAACAATGCGTCAGCCCTTGCTTACAACCCAACTGTTATCACCGATATCAGCGCTGATATGGATATTGCCAGCGAAGAGATATTTGGTCCTATCGCGCCAGTCTTTACTTTCTCATCTGAAGAAGAAGTTATTCGCGCAGCCAACGACACTATCTACGGTCTAGCAGCTTATTTTTATAGTAGCGACTATGCGCGTGCTTGGCGCGTGACCGAAGGTCTTGAGTATGGCATGGTTGGACATAATACGGGCATGCTCTCAACAGAAGTAGCACCATTTGGCGGCGTCAAACAATCTGGTTTTGGTCGTGAAGGTTCAAAATACGGCATCGAAGAATATGTTGTGACCAAATACTGGTGTTCTGACGTCAGCTAAGCTTTTCAGTTTTATATTCTATTTTAATGGTCACATATTTAATTGTCACATAGCGCGAAACGGGGTTCAGTACTATGAATCCCAACTGTAATTTACTCTATAAACCGCCATCACTTCACTGGCATCTACGTAAAAAGAAAGAAAAGGACATTCTTATGAGTACCAATCAATCATTACTTGCACGCCGTAAAGCGGTATTGCCAACCGGACTGGGTGTGGCTTTTCCTATCTTTGCCGAAAAAGCAAAAAACTCAGAAGTTTGGGATATTGAAGGCAATCGTTATATCGATTTCGTTGGCGGCATCTCAGTACTAAATACCGGTCACAGTCATCCAAAAATCACGCAGCGTGTGCACGAGCAGCTAGACAAATTCACCCATACTGCTGCGCAAATGATTAACTATGAATGCTATGTCGATCTTGCCGAAAAACTTTGCGAAAAAGCGCCTATCAGTGGCGACACCAAAGCGTTCTTCTTGACCACTGGTGCAGAAGCGGTTGAAAACTGTATCAAAATTGCTCGTGCAAAAACCCGTCGTCCAGGTGTGATTTCTTTCGTTGGCGGTTGGCATGGCCGCACGCTTATGTGCATGAGCTTGACTGGTAAAGTATTGCCATACAAAAAGAACTTTGGTCCGATGCCAGGGCCTGTATTCCATGCACTATTCCCATGCGATGAGCTGAATGTTACTGAAGAACAAGCATTGCATAGCCTTGAGATGATTTTCCAAGCGGATATCGATCCTAGTGAAGTGGCGGCGATGATTATCGAGCCAGTACAAGGTGAGGGTGGCTTCCATCAAGTCACGCCATCATTTGCTAAGTCTTTACGCGATATCTGTGATGAGCACGGCATCGTCCTAATCTTTGATGAAGTACAGTGTGGTTTTGCGCGTACGGGTACGTTGTTTGCCTGTGAACAATTGGGCGTTGAGCCAGATCTAATGACCAGTGCCAAGAGCTTGGCAGGTGGTTATCCTATTTCTGCCGTTATTGGTCGTGCCGATATTATGGATGCCCCGCAAGTAGGTGGCTTGGGTGGTACTTATGCTGGTAACCCACTTGCTTGTGTAGCCGCTTTAGCAGTCATCGAAGTCATCGAAGAGGAAAACCTACTTGAGCGTAGTATTGAAATTGGCGACAAAATTGAGTCATTTTTAAAGGGCTTAAACTTAAGTAGTATCGGACATATTCGCCATAAAGGCGCCATGCTCGCGTTTGAATTAATCGATAGTGATGGTAAGCCTGACGTTGAAGCGACGACTAACCTAAAAGCGAAATCATTTGAGCAAGGTTTATTACTAGCATCTTGCGGTATGCATGGCAATGCCATTCGTGTGATGGTGCCATTGACGGTTGAAGATGAAGTGCTACAAGAAGGTCTTGATATCATCAAAGGTATTTTGACTGCCTAAGTATTTGATAGCTTAAAGGATAACAAGTGCTAAAGGTTGGGCTGTGTTTATAGTCAAATCCTAAACAGTGTTGGTACAACGGCGCCTTGCAAGTCAAGACGCCGTTGTTGTCTCCGCTATCGAGATATTAAAAATACTATCGAGCTTCTCGGCTGAGAAGTATGGAAAGATAAACATGAGGGGCAATGCCCTGTTAAATAAAACCCTGTTATATAAAATACAGTGTCACTCTAAGTGTAATGAAAAAAGATTCACACGGATGAAGCACGGACAAGGAGCAAGTTATGTCTGAATTAAAAAAATCGTTAGGGACGCTAGATGTTATCGCCTTAGCATTTGGTGCAATGGTCGGTTGGGGCTGGGTCGTCTTGGCGGGCGGTTGGATTTTATCTGCTGGTACTTGGGGTGCGATGTTGGCATTCTTTATAGGTGGGCTGGCAGTGATACTGATTGGTGTGACTTATGCTGAGCTTGCGGCATCGATGCCCATCACTGGTGGTGAGCATACTTATACCCATCGCGCGCTGGGAGTCAATGTCTCCTTTATCTGTTCATGGAGTATCCTATTTGGTTATTTCTCTGTGGTCGCCTTTGAGGCAGTTGCCTTGCCGACAGTCGTAGAATATTTTATTCCTAATTATAATCAAGGTTATCTCTGGACCATTGCTGGATGGGATGTTTATGCCACATGGGTAGGGGTTGGGATGCTGGGCTCCGTCATTGTAACGTGGCTAAACATACGCGGTATGGAAGTCAGTGCATGGTTCCAAAAAACTGCAGTACTAGGTATTTTATTCGTCGGAACCTTGCTATTTATTGGTGCAGTGCTTTATAACCCTGAAACCTCTACAGCAATACAATCGCCAGCCTTCATTGGTGGTGTCGGTGGCATGATGGCCGTCATTGTCATGGTGCCCTTTATGTTCGTGGGTTTTGACGTTATTCCACAAGCGGCAGAAGAGATTGATTTAACTCGTCCTAATATCGGTAAGTTTTTGATTATCTCTATCGTCGTTGCGGTGATGTGGTATGTGGGTATCGCTTGGAGCGTGGGCACGACGTTGCCACTGGTACAAGCAGAAAGCTCAACCTTAGCCACAGCTGATGCCATGACCAATGCTTGGCAAGGCAAATGGGCAGGTATTTTACTGGTTATCGGCGGTGTACTGGGTATTTTATCAAGCTGGAATGCGTTCTTAATTGGTGGTAGTCGTCTACTTTATGCGATGTCAAAAGCGCGCATGTTGCCAGCTTTTTTAGGTAAGTTACATCCAAAATACAATACACCTTCGAATGCGATTCTCCTCATTGGTGGTTTAGCAACGCTAGCACCTTTATTTGGTCGCAAGATGTTGGTTTGGATCGTTGATGCTGGTGGTTTTGGTATCGTCATTGCCTATACCTGTGTTGCTATTTCATTCTTGGTACTACGCTACCGCGAGCCTGATATGGTACGTCCCTTTAAGATACCAGCAGGTAAGCTTGTCGGTATGATAACGATTGCGCTTAGCTTTGGTTTATTGATGCTATATATGCCAGGTATGCCATCAGCACTGACTGCTGTTGAATGGTGGATTTTCTTTGGCTGGACCGTCTTAGGTATTGTGTTATATAGCTATGCAAGGATTAAATATCCAGGTATTAGTGAATCGATTATGGCAGAAGAGCTACGTGAATTAAAAATCGTCAATCAATTGTGGTTAAAAGATAACCCACCTAAGCGCTAAGTTTTTCGATAAGATATTTTTTCATCAATGATCATTCAACAAAAAGCCTAACATTAAATGTTAGGCTTTTTGTTTATCTAAGAAAAACACTATCGATTACGATTTGTCACGAATCAACTTATAGTTTAAAAATTCAGTGATACCAAGGGTACCAAGCTCGCGACCAAATCCAGAGCGTTTAACGCCGCCGAATGGGGTATTGGCCTCACTACCAGAAGGCGCGTTGATAGTCACCATACCGACATCTAATTGCTCAGCAATCTCTGCTGCCAATGCTGCGTCTTGAGTTTGAATGGAAGCACCTAGACCAAATGGTACATCATTGGCAATTTTGATTGCATGCGCAATGTCATTCGCTTTGTAGATAACGGCGACAGGACCGAATAGCTCCTGACGATAGACATCCATTGAGTCATCAACATCTGCCAATACCGCAGGGGCAAACCAAGCACCTGGCTTGTCTTTAACGATGCCACCCTCGACTAATACCGTTGCACCGGCTTTGACAGCACTGTCTAACTGCTCTTGCAAATTATTTGCTGCCGCCTTCGAAGACATAGGGCCAATGAAAGTATCTTCATTTTGTGGATCAGCTAGGGTCATGCCACGCACGGCGTCGGTAAAGCCTTTAACAAACTGGTCGTACACGCTTTCGACGATGATTAAGCGTTTAGCAGCATTACAAGCCTGTCCAGTGTTACCAAAACGACCTACGATTGCACCTTGTACGGCCTGCTCGATGTCAGCATCCGCTGCGACGATAAAGGCATCGGAGCCACCAAGCTCTAAAACGACCTTTTTGAGGGCGCCACCAGCTACTTTTGCAACTGCTTGTCCTGCACGTTCAGAACCTGTCAACGAGACGCCTTGCACTCTGGTGTCTTCAATAATAGTCGCTGCTTGATCGTTGGTAGCGAAGACATTGTTATACACGCCACTAGGTAAGCCGGCGTCTTTTAGAATATCGACGATAACTTCTGCGGTGTTAGGGCACTGCGGCGCATGTTTTAAGATAATGGTGTTACCTGCCATCACGTTTGGTGCCACAAAACGAGCCACCTGATAATGCGGGTAGTTCCATGGCATGATGCCAAGTAAAACGCCAACTGGGAGCTTTTCTACTGAGGCAGAACCTTGATCCACATCAATGGTATTTGGTGCTAATAGTTGCTCACCGTTATCTGCATAATAGCGATAAATTTGAGCAACCAGTTGGAGCTCACCCTTTGCTTGTGCGAGAGGCTTGCCCATTTCGTTGGCAACGATACGTGCTAGCTCATCTTGGCGCTCAATATAGATGTCAGCTATTTTATTTAATAATGCACTACGTTCGCTAAGCGAGGTCTTTTGCCAGTCTTGATAAGCATTATTTGCTTGTTCAATAGCGTTTTGGATATCTTGTTCAGTGGCGGTAGGGTAAGTGGCTTCTACTTCACCAGTGGCTGGGTTATTAACTTGATAATCGCTCATAGTTATGTCCTTTTTTAAAATATTATTGGGTTCAAAATCCATTTGGGTCTATATTTTTATGCGGCTGCTTTTAGTTAATACTTTTAGTTGCTGCTTTTAATTGATGATTTTGGTTGCTGCTGCGTAATGCAATGAATATTGCCGCCACCAAACACAATCTCTTTCGTTCGTACTCCCACTACCTGATGTTGAGGAAAGACTTTTTCAAGCTGCTCGATAGCGAGTGCATCATTTATATCATCATATTGCGGTACGATGACAGCGTCATTACAAATTAAAAAATTGGCATATGAGGCAATACAGACGTCACCCGTTAAGCGCGCCTTGGCATCATCAGATTGTTCAATATCATAATGTTCAGGCAAGGTGACAGAGTTTTTGGTACAGCAAAGCTTATGGACTTTTAAACGTCTGCCTTTTGCATCAGTCATATTTGAGAGCTGCTCATAGGCTTTTTGCGTGGCTTCATAAAACGGATGCTTAGGGTCGTCAGTAAACAAGCAAACCACTTCACCAGGGCGCGCAAAGCAAGCGATATCGTCAATGTGACCTGTAGTCTCATCAGGATCAATACCGTCATCAATCCACAGCACTTTTTGTACATTGAGATAGGCTTTTAGCTTGTCTTCAATTTGAGCTTCGGTTAGGTGCGGGTTGCGCCCTGGGCTTAGCAGACACATGCGCGTAGTCAGAACCGTGCCTTCACCATCGACATGAAATGCACCGCCTTCCATCACAAAGTCATCCGTTCGATAGCGTTTGGTATCTAAATGGTCACATAAGCGTTCAGCCAGCTTATCATCGTCATCCTACGGCGAGTATAGCCCGTCATAGTCGCCGCCCCATGCATTGAATGTCCAATCACAAGCGCGTAGCTCACCTGCTTCATTGATTAAAAATGTCGGGACAGTATCACGCGCCCAAGCATCGTTGCTGGGCATGGATATGACGTCGATATCAGCAGGTAGACTATCGCGGCATGATTGATAGTCATCAGGATTGACCAGTATGCCAATTTCACAAAATCTGTTAATTGCCAGTGCAACATTGGCATAAGCTTTCTGAGCAGGAAGTGCTTGCTGTCGCCAATTATCAGCACGGTAAGGCCATACCATCCATATTTTTTGTATCGGCTCAAATTCTGCTGGCATGTAAAAGCCGTCTTGTTGTGGTATTGAGCCAGTGATTAATCGGTTCGGTAATAATGACATATAGAGCACCTTATTTGACGACTTTTTTTAGCGATGAGTGGAAAGAGCCTAAAGCTCGAGTGGTGGTCACGCCAAAAGATTTGATAGAGCTGAGCGAGCCGAGCAGTAGAGTGTCTCTAAAGCAGGTATATAACTGTAGCACCACCAAGAATCTGGGTTTTTTGATCGAGACTTATCAGCCAAACAGCTCAACGGAAGAAAAAATTGCTCATGAAGGTGAAGAAATCGGTACCGTCATCGAAGGTAAAGTGTTGATTCGTATTGAAGAGACCACCTACTTATTAAATGAAGGTGACAGTTATGTGATCGATACGATTAAACCGCATACTTTTATCAATCCTACTGATGGCGTGACTCGTATCGTTAGTGCGCATACGCCAACGACGTACTGAACAAAAATCAGCACAAGCTTTTATACAGTGATAAGTCCATATATTAATGCATTTTCAAAAGCGTATGATTATTGAACATACAGGATTGCCTTTTACTCACGCTATTTTCTACTAGAAAGTAGCGTTTTTTATATGTGTCTTTGAAGCAAGCTGATAAGAGGAAAGTTAATAATAGATAGGCAAGAAGTCAAATTAGAAATGACGCCAATTAAGCATCGTTTGGCTCTTCTGTTACTTTAGTACTATAAGATGTGTTGGGTTTGTCTTTGACCAACCTGACTTTATTGGCTGTTTTTTTATTAATGATGGGCTCAGAAGTCACGCCAAAGACTTTTTTGTGTCTTCTTACGGCTAAAGCATCCGCTGCCGCTTTTTCTTCTGCTAATGCCTGCTCATGCAGATTTTTATAGACGCCTATTGTCTCATCAATCATCTCACGCATGGTAAATTTGTTGGTCATCTCAGGGCGAGTCACACTTTCTAACTGATTGCGCACCGCTTTGCACAGTGCGTTGGCATTGTATTTTCTGACCAAACCTTGCGGATAGAGTGGGCGCAGAATTTCACTAAATGCCGCTTGATCCCAGCCAATGACAGGCGTACCCAAATGAATGGCTTGTAAGGCATTAATGCCGATAGATTCAGGCTGATTGGCAAGTGCCATGACGACATTGGCCGCTGACAACCACTCACGCATATCATTACGTTTGCTGCCGACATAAGTGATACGATCGGCTAGTCCCAAAGTATTGCTGCGTTGACGAAAATCTTCATGGGCGACATCGCCTGCGCGATAATCATCATCCATAATAATGGCATGGATATTGGGGAACTGCTCTTGAAGATTGCCCAAGATATCAATCAGCCATTCTTGACCATATTCCTTACCGATAATGGTTGGAAATACTAGCCATTTTTTATTCTCAAGCTCAGGGTATTCAGCAAAAGTATGACGTAGCCAATATACTGATGGATTATGACGATAAGGATAACGCCGCGTATCAACACCGCGGTAGATACGTTTAATGACTCTGGGGTCCAGCTCCTCACGGCGCAGCCCTTTTTTTAAGTAATCAGTCACACTATCAGACACAGTAATAATGGTGTGAACATCAAGCAAGGCTTGTGAGTATTTATTAATAGGATAGAAGCCATACATGGTCGATACCAGTTTTGGTCGACGTTTTACCCGTGCACGGCGCAGCGCTAAATGCAGTACCCATGCTGGTGTCCGCGAATGCACATGGATGATATCAGGGTCATATTTTTCAATCAGGCGGCGCAGTGGCGCGACCTGTAACAAGGACAGCCAAGACTTTTTGTTCATATATAACTGATGATAATGGTTGCCATCACGCTTTAGGCGTCTGACCAAGTCATTGTCTTCATTAGCGCTAGAGATAATAATTGAGGTATGCTCGTTTTTAACCAAAGCACGCCCAAGATGAAAAATACCGCGCTCGGATTCATCATGCTTCAAAGACGACAGTAAACGCATAACTTTCATAATGGCGTGAGTCACTATTAGAGGATATCAAGCTGCTATTGTCAGTGAAAAGCGTCTAAAACTCAACCACCAAGATAAAAAGATAGCATGGGACGATGACTATTATTTGTCGTCAATAAATACAGATAATATAAATAACAGTAATCAAATATTTAGCGCTGTTTTTTGAGGTGCGGCGCATTTGGCAGGACTTGTTTTTCACTCAAGTATTTCCAATAGCGCTGCGGTAAATATTGCTTGTGCAAACGTGGATTTTTACGCTCTTTGATATTGACGTTGGTAAAATAGCCTTGCCAAAAACGCTGATAACGTTGCTCATCTTCGCTATGAATGCTGGCAGGATTGCGCAGTACTGCCTCATCAAGCTCAGTAATGGTTTGCAGGGCTGCGGGGCGCTTGGGCGTGCTTTGACTTTTGTTATAATAAATACCATAGCCACGCGCCAAATCATAAATTGCCCAATGCTGATCTTGATAACGCTGACGAAAATGCTCTCCGATTAAAGGCAAAACATTAAAATCCGGCTCAACACGGGCAAAGTAAATGTCTTCAACTGTATGCTCAAAGCGTACAAAGGCTTCCATGCGGTGTTTTTCACGACCGACAGACTTGACCGTTTGCACGAGCTCTAAAACATTGAGATTACCCAAATCATCCATGATATGGCGACTTGGGTAGTTAATAGCGTATTTGACCACTTGAAACAATGTGCTACCAATATTGTCTTTTTCTGACAAAAAACCCCAAAGTAAATTGCGCATACCCGAGCGACCTAGGAGTTGATTCAACTTCGTAAGTACTCGTTCGGCATGGTTGGCATTGGTCTCTACACTAATGGCGTGAGCGAGTAATGACGGCACATAACAGTCCTGCGCAATAAGCTGTAGCGATGTATCGTCCTGTAAGTGATTGGAATAGACGTAAAATACTGCACTGAGCCACCCCTCAAAACTTGGCTCATAAAGTACAATACTGGGCGTCAATTGACCCAGCTGGTAATTTTGGTTTTTGACAAGTTCTGATAGTGATTGCGACATTATTTGTCCTAAGATAACTTCATGATAGTGGCTAAATTATCAATAATTTTGATATTTAAAACAAAGCCAACTGTCCACTGCGTTGATCTTTAAATTTCGTCTGCGTTTGCGCCAGCACATATTGACGAAAGTTGTCACGGGTTAAGTGTGCGAGATGCTCGTTTTTACCAGTAGTTGCAATGAAGTATTTGGCGCGATTGACCGCCGCGCCCATTTTCTTCAAGTGATAAAGTGTGAGCTGATTAAACTTGCGGGCTTTGACTATTTTCTTAGCCGTTTTTGTACCGATACCGGGAATACGTACAATCATCTCATAACTTGCTGTTTGGATATTGACCGGAAAATGCTCACGGTGGCGGATTGCCCATGCTAACTTTGGGTCGCAGTCCAAATCTAAAAATGGCGAGTCCGGTTCAACGATTTCGTGCGCGCCAAAACCATAAAAACGCATCAGCCAATCCGCTTGATAGAGACGGTTTTCGCGTATCATTGGCACAGGCGTACCGATAGCTGGCAGGCGACTGTCAGATAGCATTGGCACATAGCCAGAATAGTAAACTCGCTTTAAATCATAGTGTTTATAAAAATGACTCGATAGCTGAATCACTTGCAAGTCGGTCTCGTTACTTGCGCCAACAATAATCTGGCTAGTCTGACCTGCAGGCACAAATTTCGGCGCTTTTTTATGCGTTTTACGGCTCTCACGAATGGTGATGATTTCTTCTTTTACCGTCTCCATCGGTGCTTTTAATTGTTCGTGAGATTTTTCTGGTGCCAGTAACGCCAATCCTGATTTAGTCGGAATTTCGATATTGACGCTTAAACGGTCAGCATATAATCCAGCTTCTAATAATAATTCTTTTGAAGCTCCGGGAATGGTCTTTAGATGAATATAACCATTAAAACGCTCACGGGTACGTAATATCTTAGCGACCTCTACCAGTCGCTCCATCGTATAATCACCACTTTTAAAGATACCTGAGCTAAGAAACAGTCCTTCGATATAATTACGGCGGTAAAACTGCATGGTTAAATCAACCACTTCTTCAACACTAAAAGCAGCGCGCGGAGTGTCATTGCTTTTGCGCGAGGTGCAATAAGCGCAATCATATATGCAATGATTGGTCAGCAGGATTTTCAGGAGGCTGACGCAGCGACCATCTTCGGTATAGCTGTGACAAATACCGGTTGCTGAGGCATCGCCAAGGCCCCCGCCTTGGTTTTTGCGGGTACCAGCGGAGGATGAGCAAGAGACATCATACTTTGCCGCATCGGCTAAAATATTGAGCTTACCTTGTAGACGTTCATAATTGATGGTTGCCATAAGCGGTATTTACCATGTCAGTAATGAAAGACTATTTTAGCAAAATTAGCGTTAAGTCATTGTATTTATGAGTAAAATAGCAATGATAGACGACAACTGTTGTCGCCTATTCTGAGCTGCACTATACGATTATAAAAGCGCTTAAATTTGAAGCAATATAGTCAATGAAAAGTAATATCGATGCATTGAGTACTGCTAGTATTAATTTTTTTTGCTTGCTGTGCCTAGGCAGACAGAGGCTACAGAAAATTATACTAGCAGTACCGTAACGTTTTTAAGGTATTTTACTATGGTTTATGAATAGCCACAAAAAAGGCCTTGCCGGCTAGAGACTTAGCAAACAAGACCTTTTATTAGTTTTAGTATTTCTTAAGTTTTAATACTATAACTTCACTGCCGTATTTATTGAACTTTAGCGCGTATCACGACAGTCTGTGCAGCTTTAGGACTAAGATTTACCAAGTTCCATTTAAGACCTGAGTAATTTTCTTTTACCACTACTGTATTGCCAACTTGTTGGATAGTTTGATAGCTATCGCCACCAGTGGTCGCAAGCGTTGGTAGTGGACTGTTCAATGACACCATTCTGACGCCATTTGGCAAAGAAACCATGGCATTGATATCAGTCACTGGTTGTGCTGTGGTATTGGTATAAACGGTATGATACTCAATCACATCACCAGGCGCGATATGGTTGGCAGGTACTGCAACTTCACGTCCATCGCTATTTTTCAGGATTTTCATAACTTTGGTTTGCGCGTTGACCACATCAGGCGTACTAAAGGTTGGTTTGAGCTGCAAGGCTTCTATAGAAGTAATTGTTGTCATAGGGGTGGTGATCATCGGTGCATTGATTACTGACGTATTTATGACTGGCAGCTGAGTTGCCGTGGTAACAGGCAGTACTTGAGTCGTCGGTAATACTTGAGTGACAGTACTGGTCGGTACTGCGATGACATCAACACGACTGCTTTGATTGGTTATTTGGTTGGTCACCGGTACGCTAGTGACAGTCGCACTACCTTGAGTGACGACAGTATTACTAACACCATTACTGGCTACTTGGCGAACCACGTAGCGCGGTACATTGGTAACCTGCGTCACAGCAAACGGCATGCCATCTTGCATACCAATGCTATTAGGCGTAGCAGTAATGACAGCTGTTTTACCATCAGAATACTGCTCGACCACGGTGGTACTACCGCCCGTAGAAGGTAGAACGGTCACTTCAGTGGCGGCATTGGCAGCAGACATAGCCATAACAGTGCCTGCCAACAGTGTGGATACCGCCGTGAATGTAGCTGTTTTTTGCATCACAACGAATGAGCGATTAATAGTGGTGGTCATAATAAAGTCCTTTAAAATGATAATAAGTAACACAAAAATAGAGAACACTTAAATAAGAAAGCCCAGATAAGAAAACCCCCGTTAATTGACGCTGCAGGGGAGGTCAAATAACGGGGGCAGCATTACTGATAATAGTAGTAAATAGCCAGACGATAAAAGCTATCTGTCAAACCGTCCTATCAAACTATTGATTTATCCGTGATTATTTTAATTAGTTGCTAAGCATACACTTAGCAATCTCAACTCAAGAATTATGCGCTAAAACGAGTTAGGTAGAAAAGCAGCGTTGTGTAACTGCTATCCTATAAATGATGACTTTTTGTGTGGTTTACTTTATCTAATTTCTTAAGAAAGTTACTATTTGATTCACTACAAAAGACGACTATATTAATCGTAAATGACTTTCATAATTTCGTATTCAACCACACCTTTTGGGGTTTCAATACGCGCTTCATCGCCCTCAGATTTACCAATCAAACCACGCGCAATCGGTGAGTTAACAGAGATTTTACCGGCTTTGAAATCCGCTTCGTCGTCACCAACGATTTTGTACTGCTTTTCTTCTTCAGTGTCCATGTTTTCAATAACGACGCTGACGCCGAATATCACACGGCCATCTTTTGGTAACGTCGTAGGATCAATCACTTGCGCACCGCCAAGTTTGGCTTCGATGTCACGGATACGAGCTTCACAAAATCCCTGCTGTTCACGCGCTGCATGATATTCAGCATTTTCTTTCAAATCACCGTGTTCGCGCGCTTCAGCGATAGAGGCGGTGATGCGAGGACGGTCAATACTTTTTAACTGTTTTAATTCGGCTTCTAAAGCCGCATGTCCTTGCGGAGTCATGGGATAACGTTGCATGTTTTTTCCTTAAACCAATAACACGGGCACCATCTCCTACTCTTAGTGAATAGTGAGATGGTGTCAGAGTTGTTGCAATGGGTATAAAATAAAAAAAGAATAATGATGCAGACAGCGTAACCAGTCAGGTCGCTATCATTCATTGATATCAATTCAATAATCTGGGTGTTTAAGCTTACGTAATAAAAAGCATAGTCGCAGTTTAGCCACTATGCTTTTTAGGTCTATCATTTAAATTTTATTTCAAGCATGGTCTACATTATTAAACGCTACACTATGCTCAAATAAGCTCCTAGGCAAGCCTAACGGTTATGCTTAATCTACTGAAATTATTCAGCCAAGTCAATAGAGCTATACAATAGACTTTGCTTGCTCATGTAAATCTTGTAATTTATACACCTCAAAAGGTAGGTCAATCGCATAAGATTTACAAACGGCATCTGCTGCACCCAAAGTCGTGACGTAGAACACTTTGCCTTGTAGCGCGCTACGACGGATAGAGAAAGAATCCTCTTGTGCCTGCTTACCTTCAGTCGTGTTAATAATAATATCGATTTTGCCGTTTTTTAAGGCATCAACGATATGTGGGCGACCTTCGGTGACTTTGTTAATTTGCTTGCATTCAATACCATTGTCACTTAGTACTTCTTGCGTACCAGTAGTCGCTACAATGTTAAAGCCAAAGTCAATCAGCTGACGAGCGATAGGGGAAATTTGCTCTTTATCGCTATCACGTACTGAAATAAAGACGGTTTTGGTTTCACCTTCAGTTGGCAAACCGGGTAAACGCTCATTACTACCGATAACCGCTTTGTAGAATGCTTCGCCAAAGGTTTTACCCACGCCCATCACTTCGCCAGTCGATTTCATCTCAGGGCTCAAGATTGGGTCAACACCAGGAAATTTAGCGAATGGGAAGACGGCTTCTTTTACCGCAAAGAATGCAGGAACGATTTCTTTCGTAAAGCCTTGGTCTTTAAGCGACGTGCCAGCCATACAGCGTGCTGCGATTTGTGCTAAAGAAGTGCCGATACATTTAGAGACAAACGGTACGGTGCGCGCGGCACGTGGATTGACTTCTAAGATGTAAACCGTTTCACCTTTTACCGCAAACTGGACGTTCATTAAGCCGACAACACCAAGCTCTTTTGCCATGGCGACGGTTTGTGCGCGCATCACATCGCACAGCTCATCAGACAACGAGTAAGGAGGCAATGAACAGGCTGAGTCACCAGAGTGGACACCCGCTTGTTCGATATGCTGCATGATACCGCCAATCACCACATCTGTACCGTCGCTAACACAGTCGACATCGACTTCGATGGCATCATCTAAGAAGCGGTCTAATAGAACCGGCGCTTCATTTGATGCTTGTACCGCAGTGCGCAAGTAATGTCTTAATTCATCTTCGTTATAAACGATTTCCATCGCGCGACCACCGAGTACATAGGATGGGCGTACAACCAGCGGATAGCCAACATCTTTTGCTTTGACCAAACCGTCTTCTAAGCTCGTCGCCAAGGCATTGGTTGGTTGCACAAGATTCAACTGCTGAATCATATGTTGGAAGCGTTCGCGGTCTTCCGCACGGTCAATGGCATCAGGGCTGGTACCAATGATTTTAACGCCAGCAGCTTCAAGCGCGCGGGCGAGCTTCAATGGCGTTTGACCACCAAACTGTACAATCACGCCGTCAGGATTTTCGATACGGACGATTTCTAACACGTCTTCTAATGTGATTGGCTCAAAGTAGAGACGGTCAGAGGTGTCATAATCGGTAGAAACGGTTTCAGGGTTACAGTTGACCATGATGGTCTCGTAGCCGTCTTCGCGCATGGCAAGCGCCGCGTGTACGCAGCAATAGTCAAACTCGATACCTTGACCGATACGGTTAGGACCACCGCCGATAACCATGATTTTCTTGTTATCGGTAGGATTGGCTTCACATTCGCTATCGTATGTTGAGTACATATAAGCGGTGCTGGTAGCAAACTCTGCTGCACAAGTATCGACACGCTTATAAACTGGATAGACATTTAAGTCCCAACGTTTGGTACGTAGCTGCTTTTGTGAGACGCCAAGCAACTTAGCCAAACGCAAATCTGATAAGCCTTTACGCTTAAAGCTGCGTAAATTATGCTCAGTTAAGCCGCCAAAACCTAACGCTTTAACTTGTGCTTCGGTTTTTACGATATCTTCGATTTGTACCAAGAACCATGGGTCGATTTTGGTTAGTTTGAAAACGTCATCGACGCTCATGCCGATACGAAAAGCATCAGCAATATAGTAGATACGTTCAGGCGTTGGAATGGTTAAGCGGTTGGTGATTTCGCTACGCGCTTTTTCAATACTTACTTTTGATAAGTCAATTTGCTCATCAAAACCATCATTGCCAGTTTCCATACCGCGTAATGCTTTTTGCATCGACTCTTGGAAGTTACGACCAATCGCCATGACTTCACCAACTGACTTCATTTGCGTTGATAATACATTATCGGCTTGTGGGAATTTCTCAAAGTTAAAACGAGGAATCTTAGTGACGACATAATCAAGCGCAGGCTCAAAGCTGGCTGGGGTTTTGCCGCCCGTGATGTCATTTTGCAATTCATCTAGGGTATAGCCAATTGCTAATTTTGCCGCAATTTTTGCAATCGGGAAGCCCGTGGCTTTTGAGGCCAATGCTGATGAACGTGATACGCGTGGGTTCATTTCGATGACGACCATACGACCCGTTTCAGGGTTGATACCGAATTGCACGTTTGAGCCGCCCGTTTCGACACCAATCTCACGCAGTACTGCTAGTGAAGCATTACGCATGATTTGATATTCTTTATCGGTCAGCGTTTGTGCTGGAGCAACCGTGATTGAGTCGCCGGTATGTACGCCCATCGGGTCAAAGTTCTCAATCGCACAAATGATGATGCAGTTGTCGTTTTTGTCACGAACCACTTCCATCTCATATTCTTTCCAACCGATGAGCGACTCATCGATAAGCAATTGATGGTTTGGCGATAAGTCAAAGCCACGCTCGCAGATTTCAATGAACTCATCACGGTTATAAGCGATACCGCCGCCTGAGCCGCCCATCGTGAATGATGGACGAATGATGCACGGATAGCCCATTTTTTCTTGGGTCGCAAATGCTTCTTCCATGGTTTCAGCGGTTTCAGCACGTGGACACTCAAGACCAATACGCTTCATGGCTTTATCGAACAAGTTACGGTCTTCTGCCATCTCGATAGAGTCTTTGGTTGCCCCAATCAATTCGCAGTTATATTTGGTTAATACACCGTGCTTGTCTAACTCTAAGGCACAGTTTAGAGCGGTCTGACCACCCATCGTTGGCAAGATCGCGTCAGGACGCTCTTTAGCAATGATTTGCTCAACCGTCTGCCACGTAATCGGCTCGATATAGGTCGCATCCGCCATGGTTGGGTCAGTCATGATGGTCGCAGGGTTTGAGTTGACCAAGATGACGCGGTAGCCTTCTTCTTTTAGCGCTTTACACGCCTGCGCGCCTGAGTAGTCAAACTCACATGCTTGGCCGATGACGATAGGGCCTGCGCCAATGATAAGAATGCTTTTTATGTCGGTACGTTTTGGCATAGTTAGGGCTACCTTCGTTTGAGTGATATTTTGAGTAATCTGCATTTTAACGATATGTTCAATAACGCTTATCGTGTCTGGCATGGTGTAGCTTGAATCACCATCTGTGCTTCAAGCTTTATACTTATTATTTATGGCTAGGTATTAAGCTTTCGCTGCTGCCATCATATCGGCAAATTTATCGAACAGTGGCGCAGCATCATGCGGTCCAGGGCTGGCTTCTGGGTGACCTTGGAAACTAAAGACTGGCTTATTAGTCAGCTCAATCCCTTGGTTGGTACCGTCAAATAATGAGCGATGGGTCGATTTAACATTGGCAGGCAGCGTGTCTTCATCAACCGCAAAACCATGGTTTTGACTGGTAATCATAACCGTGCCAGTTGCCAAGTCTTGCACTGGATGGTTGGCACCGTGATGACCGGTTTTCATTTTGATGGTTTTTGCACCGCTGGCAAGACCAATCAGCTGATGACCTAAGCAGATACCAAAGGTTGGAATGTCAGTTTGTTCAATGATATGACGTACCGCATCGATAGCGTAATCACAGGCAGCTGGATCGCCAGGGCCATTTGATAAGAAGATACCATCTGGATTCATCGCGAGGACATCTGCGATAGGCGTTTGTGCTGGCACGACAGTGACATGACAACCGCGGTCAACGAGCATACGTAGGATATTGGTTTTGCTACCAAAGTCATAGGCGACAACGTTGTATTTTGCTTCGACGTGCGTGCCCAAATGCTTAAAGAAGCCGCCTGTACCGCTATCATGGCTACCAGCTACATCGCGGTTAAGTAAGGTGTCTGATAAATCCCAGCTACCAGCGGTCCATTCAAATGTCGTCGGTGTACAGCATTCTTTTGCCAAGTCCATGCCTTCGATACCAGCAAATTCTTGCGCCAGTTTGATGGCTTGCTGTTCATCTTCGCTGCTAATTGTTGTACCGTTAGAAGCGGTCATGATACAACCGTTTTGCGCGCCTTTATCACGTAGCAGGCGGGTCAATTGACGGGTATCAATATCAGCAATGGCGACGGTATTATGGCTCTGTAAATAATCAGTCAGTGACTCTGAGTTGCGGAAGTTTGAGGTCACCATGGTCGCATCGCGGATGATAAGACCTTCAGCCCATACTTGATGACCATTACCAGACTCGACATCTTCAGCGTTGGTGCCGGTATTGCCAATATGCGGATAAGTAAGCGTGACCAGCTGACGTGCGTAACTGGGGTCAGTAAGGATTTCTTGGTACCCTGTCATGGCTGTATTAAATACCACCTCACCGACACGATGACCAAGACTACCGATACTCAAACCGCGAAAAATCGTACCGTCTGCTAGTGCCAAAATTGCTTGTATTTCTGCCGATGAATTCAAGGGTTGCCTCCGCTGTTATTAGTGAGTGCTGTGCTGTTTTTTGGTTAAAATAAAGCGCTGCTTTTTTGATTATTGCTATTTAACTGCGGCTAAATAACCATAATAAAAGAGACAGCGCCAAAATTTTTCCACAAAAAAGCGAGAAGACATCATAGATGAAAAGGTACAGGATTCACTAGGTGGTGAATAAGTAACTTACATCATGTCCGCTCGCTTTGGCACAGATTTTGCGCATTATACTAGAGTTTTGCACTAAGGGCTAGCATCTTAAGCTGATGCTTGACTAATAAATTTAAGATGTTTCTTATTTAACCTTCAATCATGAGCAGCCATAGTAGATTTGGCTATAGGTAGTGACTAGGAGGTGATATAAATAGGTATATAGGTATATAGGTATATAGGTATATAGGTATGAAGATTAGGATTTATTGATCAAAAGTTATAATGTACTGATAAGCCATAATAATCTGGCGATAAGTTGGTGGCGATATGCAGCTGGTCATCTTGATAGCTTTTCGTCAGATACATACTGCTCGCCATACCTAAGGCAGCGCCTGCCAATACATCGACAGCATCATGCTCATCGGCTTCAATGCGGCTATAAGCCACAAAACCTGCGCCAATATAGGCAGGAACACTATATTTTAGTCCATAGCGTTTATGAATAAAACTGGCACCCTGAAAGGCTCTTGAGGTATGACCAGATGGATAAGAATCATCATCGCTGCCATCTGGGCGCTCTTTACTAATCACAGATTTTAGGGCATAAGTGGCTGCAACATTAGTTGCAAATGAATAATAAAATTGCTCTCGTCCCTCTTTATCATCCATATAATAAGTGCTACCGTAAGCAACGGCTGGTATAGCGAAAGATAGAATGTCACCCGCCTTGTCGATATTATCGCTACTACTGGCTTGAGCTGGCATAGCGACAAGCAAGCTGCTCGATAATAAAAAACTACTGGGTAATAAAATGATAGCGGAAGCGTTTTTGCTGATCATTGCGGCAATCCTAAAGAGGGTTTATAGGGCAGATGAAGGAAAACCGCATTATACTACAACTGCTTGCTCCTAAATTCAGCGCTCACATATTTACAGGTCAGTTTTATAGCCGATATCTGTCTCAACTACATTTATGAATAATAACAACTGAATAAAACCTATCAAGGATAGAGTATGATTTATCAATATTTAGACAAAGTGCCTACATTCGCTGTACCCTTTAATGGTTGGGTTGCAGACTCAGCATGCGTGATAGGCGACGTGTATTTGGGTCATCAGTCAAGCGTCTGGTTTGGGGCAGTGATTCGTGGCGACAATGAACGCATCCATATCGGTGACTATACTAACGTGCAAGAAAACAGTGTTATTCATACTGATGCTGGTATCGAGGTAAAAATCGGTAATCATGTCACCATTGGTCATTTAGCGATGCTGCATGGGTGCGAAGTCGGTGATAATAGCTTGATCGGCATTGGCGCGGTCATCTTGAATAATGCCAAAATCGGCAAAAACTGTATTATCGGTGCCAAAGCCTTGGTCACCGAAGGCAAAGAGATACCAGATAATTCTCTCGTTGTGGGCGCTCCTGCAACAGTGGTCAAAACTTTGACTGATGAACAGGCAGTCATGATGAAACTGTCAGCGCTACACTATAGCGATCGTTGTCAGAAGTTTAAAACGGGTCTTAGAGAGATTGAGCAACCAGAATAAATTGCTAATGAACAATCACTAATCAACAGTTACTAACGACCGATTACTATTAATTATTACCAATTGTCATTAATGAGTATTTTATTATGAGCACGCCAAGCATTGTCAGCCAGACTGTCTCACGCACGTTAGCGCTATTTGATTTAGACCATACTTTGCTCGATGTCGATAGCGACTACTTATGGGGCGAATATATCGTCAAGCATAATCTTGTCGACGAAGCCGAGTATCGCACTGCCAACCAGAAATTTTATAATGATTATATTGAAGGTACGCTTGATGCGACGGAATATAACGAGTTTGTGGCACAGTTTTTAAGCAGCTTACCAATGGATAGGTTGCATGAGCTGCGAGAAGATTATATTAAAAGTGAAATCGAGCCGCACATTCGCCCAAAAGCGATGGAAGTCCTGTGTCAACATGTTGAAGCAGGTCACGATGTGGTGATTATTTCAGCGACCAATGACTTTGTCGTTTCGGCGATTGCTAAGCGTTTTGGGATTGAAGACGGCAATGTGCTCTCAACGCCTCTTGAGATAAAAGATGAGCGCTATACGGGTAAATTGACTGATAAGCCAAACTTTAAAGAAGGTAAAATTTATCATTTGGATAAATGGATTGGCAAACAGCAACTGGCAGGTATTAATTTTGACAAGACTTATGCTTATTCAGACTCCAAAAATGATATTCCTTTACTAGAGTGGGCAGATGTGGCGATTTGTGTATCACCTGATGATGCGCTACATGCTCATGCGTTGTCGCATCGCTGGGCGGTTGAGGATTGGTCAATTTAAAAGATGAAAATAGCGGCTAAAATTAGCCAAACATTTCACCCAAATCTCATTTAAAATAGCGCCATCGTATTTTTAAAACAGACAGGAACCCTTATGGAAATCAATCCGTATCAAGAACGAATTAAAGATTTATCAGAGCGTGGGCAGGACTTGCGGAGGTATCTTTGACTTCGATGGTAAGCAAGAACGCTTAGAAGAAGTCAATTTAGAGTTAGAGAATCCCGAGCTATGGAATGATCCAGAGCGTGCGACTAAGATTAATAAAGAAAAAAGTCAGCTTGATGGTGTGATTGATGTGGTGGTGTCGCTTGAAACCACATTGGAAGATGCATCTGCCATGCTGGAGCTGGCGGTAGAAGCAGAGGATGAATCCTTGCTGGCGGATGTGCAAGCCGAATTAGACAACGCTGAAAAGCGCGTTGCCGATTTAGAGTTTCGCCGGATGTTTAGCGGTGAGATGGACCCAAATAACTGCTACCTAGATATCCAGTCAGGCAGTGGCGGTACCGAAGCACAAGATTGGGCAGAAATGCTACTGCGTATGTATACGCGCTGGGCGGAAGCGCATGGCTTCAAGGTTGACGTTATAGAAGTATCATCAGGTAGCGTCGCTGGTATTAAGTCAGCCACGATTGAGATTAAAGGGGATTATGCCTTTGGTTGGTTACGTACCGAAATTGGCGTGCATCGCTTGGTACGTAAGTCACCATTTGATAGTAACAATGGTCGTCATACTTCATTTGCTGCCGTTTTTGTGTCTCCTGAAATTGATGATAATATCGAGATTGATATCAATCCAGCAGATTTGCGTATCGATACTTATCGCTCATCGGGGGCTGGGGGTCAGCACGTAAACACCACCGATTCTGCGGTACGTATTACCCATGAGCCAAGTGGTGTGGTCGTCACTTGTCAGAACGAGCGTAGTCAACATGGTAACAAAGCCACTGCGATGAAAATGCTACGTGCTAAGCTGTATGAGCTAGAAATGCAAAAACGTATGGAATCACAGCAAGCGGTTGAAGATGGTAAATCTGACGTCGGCTGGGGCAGTCAAATTCGCTCGTACGTACTTGATGACTCTCGTATCAAAGACTTGCGTACCGGTGTTGAAACCTTTAACACTGGTGCTGTGCTAGATGGTGATCTCGATCAGTTTATCGAAGCGAGCCTAAAAGCGGGTCTATAAAGCTGGACTGTAAAAATAGAGTATAAAGAAAGATTTAAAATAGCAACCAACATTTACTTAAGGAAAAATTATGCCAAGCGTTAATAATTATTTTGATGATAAAGTAACTTCTATTGCTTTTCAGACAGCGACTAAGCCTGCGACTGTCGGCGTCATGTCCATTGGTGAGTATGAGTTTGGCACCAGCGAATTTGAGACCATGAGTGTGGTCAGCGGTGCACTGACCGTCAAGCTACCAGAGAGTGACGAGTGGCAAACCTTTAATGCAGGTGAGCAATTTACCATTGATGCCAATCAGAAATTTCAAGTAAAAGTGGAAGTTGAGTCTGCTTATTTATGTACTTACGGTAAATAGCCATTTCCCATATGAATACAGTCGTCAAAAAAACGCCAAGTTAATGCTTGGCGTTTTTTTATGAGTAATTTATTCTCCGACTAATTTCAAAAAATAAAACAAGCTAATACAACCTATAAGTTCTTACGGTATTGCACCATATCTGTTTGAGTGGCGATTGTGTCATAGAGTTTGCGCGCTGTGGTGTTTCCCTCTTGGGTTGTCCAATAAACGCGGTTGCAGTTTTGCTGGCGGGCAAACTCATAAACCTGTTCAATCAATGCACGTCCTACGCCTTGCCCGCGCACAGATTGATTCACGTATAAATCCTCTAAGTAGCAGCATTCAGTGCTATTCCAAGTATTGGGGTGTAGCACCACATGCGTGATACCTACCAACTTGTCGTCTTGCCAAGCACCAAAACCATAAATCGGCACATTACTATCGAGCAA
The DNA here is from genome assembly GCF_008369225.1 of Psychrobacter sp. ANT_H59. Classification (NCBI taxonomy): domain Bacteria; kingdom Pseudomonadati; phylum Pseudomonadota; class Gammaproteobacteria; order Moraxellales; family Moraxellaceae; genus Psychrobacter; species Psychrobacter sp. ANT_H59. Next base: position 700,076 of record NZ_VOBE01000001.1, on the reverse strand, counting down.
ACTGTGCCACGTTGCATTCGTCGTTTCTAATGGCAAGCTGCTCTCATAAAACGTCAGATAGCTTTGCCATAGGCTTAACCAAGCATCGTAATCACTTTGAGATAATGGCATTATTTTTAAAGAGCCATTAGTTGGGTTTATAGGAGTGGCGTTTGTCATATTAATGGTGTCTTTAGTCAGTTTGTCTTAAATTATGCCGTAGCGCCCAAAATCTACAAGCCATTTATCGGTTTTATTTTACACAGCATTACACATTGTCCATGGCAAGTACACAGCAATGATAATGGCGGTTGATTATGCTAAAACAACGATATTAGTAAATGAGTATTTTTTATGGCGAAGTCAAATCAACCAACCAATATACAAGATGTGCGCCATGATTATGAGCACTTGGCGAGCCTCGCAAACTTACGTTATGTCAGCGATACCGATCCTGGATATGGGCGTCGGCGTTCTGGGCGTGGCTTTACTTATCGAGATGCCACTGGCAAAACGGTCAAAGATAAAGCCTTGCGTCAGCGCTTTGATGCTTTAGTCATACCGCCGATGTGGTCAGAAGTTTGGATATGCCAAGATGATAAAGGACATCTACAATCGACAGGTCGAGATGATAAAGCGCGTAAGCAGTATTTATATCATTCAGATTGGGATCGGGTACGTGACCAAGCCAAGTTTAATGCCATGATAGGTTTTGCTGAAGCATTGCCCAATCTGCGTGCGCAAGTTGAAAAAGATTTAGAAGCCAAACCCTTATCACGTGACAATGTGTTGGCAGCAGTGGTCAAACTACTTGAGACCACCTTGATTCGTATCGGTAATAGTCGTTACGCCAAGCTCAATAAAAGTTATGGTTTAAGCACGTTACGCAGTAAGCATGTCAGCGAAACGGATACTGGACTGGCATTTGACTTTGTCGGTAAAAGTGCCAAAGAGCATCATATAGAATTGCAAGATGAGCGTTTGATTGACATCATCCAAGCGTGCTCTGAGCTGCCCGGTTATCAAGTATTCAAATACTTAGATGAAGAGGGCAATAAGCAAGTCGTTGATAGCGCTGATATCAATGATTATCTGCGTACGCACACCTGTGGTAATGAGTGTGAAAGTTATAGCGGCAATTTATACAGTGCAAAAGACTTTCGTACTTGGATGGCAAGTGTATTGGCAGCAAGCTACCTTTATGATGAGCTGCAAACCAAATCTGGTAAATTGATTTTAGCCAGTGCGCCTGATAGTAAGGAGCGTCAGCAACTGGTGACTGATATGGCAAAAAGCGTCGCCGATGAGCTCGGCAATACCCCAACGGTCTGCCGATCCTCTTATATCAATCCTATTATTATCCAGCAGTTTTTAGCAGGGGAGTTTTTTGAGCCTTATAAACAAGCGCGCCGTGGACGTACCAAACGGCATCAAAGCTGTGAAGAGAAGGCGTTACTTGGGTTTTTGAGCGCGCGACAGTAAACCATTACTAAGTAACTGTTTTTAGAGAATAATAAAAATGATACGTTATGTATTGAAATAAGTATAAAAATACGTTACTAATAGAGCATGTGCCATTTAAGATGTTTAAATAGTTGATCAAATATAGCTGTTTTACGATTTATTCTATTATTTCTAACTCTCTGATTTTGTCAGTGATTCTCGATTGCTAAAGGATTAGCTTATGAATACCTCTCCTTCAAGTACTACCTCTTTAAACACCCCTTCAAATCATGCTGTAAATACCTCACAGGCGCTAACGAGTTATAGTGACTATTATAATAATTTTGATATGAACGCATTACTGACAGAGATATTTGGTGAAAATGTAGATGACCGTTTAAACGCCTATATGGCGTGCTGTGGACGTCATGTACGTGACGGTCGCGGTGATAATATTGCGCTAGTTCATGAAGATACGGCTGGCAATGTCACGCGTATGAGCTTTGCTGAGCTTGATAAAGCAAGTGCACAGGTTGCCAGTTTACTACTTTCTTATGGCGTGCAAGCGGGTGACCAGGTAGCGACCATGCTACCTCGTACCCCTGAGTTACTTACCATTGTATTAGCCACTTGGCGGATTGGCGCAGTCTATCAACCGCTGTTTACCGCCTTTGGTTATGATTCGATTAAGTATCGAATGGACAAAGCTAATACTAAAGTTGTTTTTACCAATCAAGACAATCGTGGCAAGTTTGACGACTTGGCGAAGCAAACCAAAATGGTGTTGGTTGGTAGCAAAGTAGATGCGCAAAGCTGGGGTGATGATAACTATGCTGACAAGATATCAAAGCAGCCACAAACTATAGAACCAGTGTTACTAAATACCGATGCACCATTTTTACAGATGTTTACCTCGGGTACGGTGGGTAAGTCAAAAGGCGTTAGTGTGCCACTAAGCGCGCTCTCAGCCTTTTATCTGTATATGCGTTATGCGATTGACTTGCGAGCGGATGATAACTACTGGAATATGGCAGATCCAGGCTGGGCGTATGGGTTATATTACGCGATTACTGGGCCATTATTATTAGGTATTACTACCTATTTTAATGAAGTGGGCTTTGACGCTGCCAATACCCGCGACTTTATGGTACGCCATAAAATTAGCAATTTGGCGTCCTCACCGACAGCATTTCGTATGATGAAATCGAGTGGCGTGTTTGAAGCTGCTCACAATGACAATAGTAATGATAATGAGGCTAAACTATCACTGCGCTGTGCCAATTCAGCAGGCGAGACCTTAAATACCGAAGTGGTCAACTGGGTTGAGACCTACTTAAACTGTAAAGTTTGTGATCAGTACGGACAGACAGAAACGGGTATGACCTGCTGTGAGCATCATGCGTTAGAGCATGAGTGCCCAGTTGGCTCGATGGGTATGGCGCTACCGGGGCATACACTCGTTGTGTTAGGTGATGATATGAACATATTACCTGACGGCGAGCAAGGACAGCTTGCCGTAGTGGTCAGTCAATCGCCCGCGTTTTATTTCCGCGGCTATAGCTGGAATGAAAAAGACGCCTTCGCTGATGACTATTACTTAACAGGCGACGTGGTCGAGCGCCACAGCGATGGTAGTTATTGGTTCTCTGGGCGTGATGATGACATTATTATTACCGCAGGCTACCGCGTTGGACCTACCGATGTTGAAAATACCGTGCTGGAGCATGAGGCAGTCGCAGAGTCAGCGGCAGTTGGCGTGCCAGACGAAGTGCGCGGTCACACCATCAAGTCGTATGTGGTGCTAAAAGATGGTATCAAAGGCACAGACGAGATTGCTAAAGAGATTCAAGACTTGGTACGCAGGCGTCTATCAACGCACGCTTATCCACGTGAGGTTGAGTTTGTGAAAGAGTTACCAAAAACCCCAAGTGGTAAAATTCAGCGCTTTTTGCTGCGCAGTTTATCTGCGGCTTAATAAAGCAATGCATTCATATCATCAGGTTAAGATAAAAATAACAGTAAAAATATTAATTAAAGGAAAAATTATGCAAATTGAACAACACAGCTTTTTGGTCACGGGCGGTGCGTCAGGCCTAGGTGAGTCGGTAGTGCGTGCTATCGTCGCTCAAGGCGGCAAGGTTGTCATCGCTGATCTTAATGAGTCGACGGGGCAAGCACTGGTTGATGAATTGGGTGACCATGCTCGTTTTGTGCGCTGTGATGTGACCAGTGGCGATGAGGTACAAGCGGCTGTGGATATGGCTGAAAGCGACTTTGGTGGCTTACAAGGTTCTATCAACTGTGCAGGTATCGCTGTCGTACAGAAGCTCTTAGACCGTGAAAACAATCCGGCAGATCTCGATACTTTTAGTCGCGGCGTCAATATTAATCTTGTCGGTTCTTTTAATGTTGCGCGTTTGGTGGCAGCCAGTATTGCGAAGCGTGTAGCTAATGCCAATAACGCAGACAGCTCCGTAGAGAAGAACGCTGACAACGGCATCATTATTAATACGGCTTCTATCGCTGCCTTTGATGGGCAAGTAGGGCAAGGGAGTTATGCTTCATCTAAAGCTGGCGTCGTTGGTATGATGTTGCCGCTCGCACGTGAGCTGACTCGTCATGGTATCCGTGTCATGACTATCGCGCCTGGGGTATTTGCAACGCCTATGATGCAAAGTCTGCCTGAAAAGGCGCGCGAGCAACTAGAGGCTGCGGTACCGTATCCTAAACGCTTGGGTAATCCTAACGAGTTTGCCAAATTGGTCATGCACATCATTGATAATGCCTATCTCAATGGCGAAGTGATTCGTTTGGATGGCGCGATTCGTATGGTGTAATAGAATTCTAAGAATTTAATGTCGCAGTTTTAAGTCTCATTCGTACAACTCGCACAACGCTTGGCATGGTTTTTTGCTATAGTTGATCCACTTTTAAAAGAGTACGGAACTACTGGGGTTCATTATTTGCAGCCTCTGTCTGCGTAGGCACAGCAAGCAAGAAAAATTAACCCCAGTAGTGATTGATAATATTTGTATTTCTTTTATTAAGGACTGATTATATCTTATAGATAATAATTTTATTTATTAATAATAAGAAGTAATACCATGCCATTTTTTCGTGCAGATTTTAGTCAGTATCTTGTTTGGTTAGTAAGCGCAATAAGTCTTAGCATTGTGACTCTCATGAGTACCAATGCCGCGTCAAACATACAAAATAATTCAAAATCTACCCCCTCTATTCCTGATACTGCCATTATCGACAAAGTCTTCGTTGATAAATCAGCGCGTGTTCTACAATTATTAAGTGGTGACACTGTTATCAAGTCTTATCATATAGCGCTTGGTGGCAATCCTATTGGTCACAAGCAGGAGCAGGGTGATAAGCGTACCCCGTCAAGTTCTTATACACTCGATTATAAGAATGAAAAATCCAAATTTTATCGCTCTATTCACATAAGTTATCCTAATGCGGTTGATAAGGCACATGCTAAGAAGATGGGCGTCAATCCGGGCGGTGATATTATGATTCATGGTCAAAAGAACGGTTCTGGACATCTGGCTTCGGTCAATCAATTACGCGATTGGACCGAGGGCTGTATTGCCGTCACTGATGAAGAGATGGACGAAATCATGGCGATGGTCAAGGTCGGTACCGCTATTGAAATCGTAGAATGAAAATCTTAAATAAGCGGTATCCGTAGATGCATTTTTTTCTAAAATTGAATGAATTATATATTGAGTGTAATCACGATTTAGTGACTTTATTTCAAGCAATTAATATCATTACTATTAATAAGGTTTTAGTGCTGAGTAGGTTGAAATTCCTCTCTATATACCGCATATATAAAGGCAGACGAAGGCAAGTAAACAGCATAAGTTTGCTGCCTGATGATATATAAATGATAAAAGGATACTACTATGAGATTTGAGAAATTTACCCAAAAACTGCAATCTGCCATTCAAGAAGCACAAAGTTTGGCGTTAGGGCGTGACCATACGGGAATAGACCCTGTGCATTTGCTAGCAGTCTTGCTACAAGATGAGTCTAATTTGTCTATCTGCCAACAAGCGGGCGCGTCTATCCCTGCGCTAAAAAATGGCGTGGCAAAGGCGCTGGACAACCAAGCAACGATTAGTGAGCCAACAGGAGACGTTAATCTAAACCCAAATTCAGTCAAAATTCTGAACTTGGCAGACCGCCAAGCACAAAAAGAAGGTGATGATTTTATCGCCACCGAATGGGTAATGTTGGCACTGGCTGAACAAGGCGATACCAAAAAGATATTTGAAAGTGCGGGCGTTACAGCCAATAAATTGAAAGCCGTGATTGAGCAATTACGCGGTGACGATACCGTGAATAATCAAAATGCTGAAGATCAGCGTGATGCCCTCAATAAATATACGATTAACTTAACGGAGCAAGCAGAGCTAGGTAAGCTTGATCCTGTGATTGGTCGTGATGAAGAGATTCGCCGTACCATTCAAGTACTGTCTCGACGTACCAAAAACAACCCTGTGCTCATTGGTGAGCCAGGTGTTGGTAAAACGGCCATTGTAGAAGGTTTGGCTCAAAAAATTATCAATGGTGATGTACCAGAAGGTTTACGTCGCAAAGAAGTGCTGTCGTTGGACTTGGGTGCGTTGATTGCTGGGGCAAAATTCCGTGGTGAGTTTGAAGAGCGACTTAAAGCGGTACTTAGCGACTTATCGAAGCAAGAAGGTAACGTCATCTTATTTATCGATGAGCTACATACCCTAGTCGGTGCGGGTAAAGCAGATGGCGCGATGGACGCTGGTAATATGCTCAAACCAGCGCTTGCTCGTGGTGAGTTGCACTGCGTCGGTGCCACGACTTTAGATGAATATCGTAAGTATATTGAAAAAGATGCGGCGCTTGAGCGTCGTTTCCAAAAAGTATTGGTTGATGAGCCAACGGTCGAAGACACCATTGCGATATTGCGTGGTCTCAAAGAGCGCTATGAGCTTCATCATGGGGTCGATATTCAAGACAGTGCCATCATCGCTGCTGCTCGTATGAGTCATCGTTATATCACTGATCGCAAGTTACCGGATAAGGCGATTGACTTGATTGATGAAGCTGCCAGTCGCTTACGTATGGAGATGGACAGCAAACCTGAATCGCTTGGCAAACTCGATAGTCGTCTGATTCAGCTAAAAATGCAGCGCGAAGTACTCAAAAATGAAGAAGATGCTGGCGCGCAAGCAGAGCGTAAAGTGCTTGATGCACAAATTGAAGAGTTAGAGAAAGAATACGCTGATCTTAATGAGATTTGGCAAGCAGAAAAAGCTTTGGTCAAAGGCAGTCAGCAGCTAAAAGACGAGCTGGACAAAGCGCGTATTGCTTATGATAAAGCCAGTCGTGAAGGCGATTATGAGACCATGAGTAAGCTACAATACGAGACGATTCCGCAGTTAGAGCGCCGTATCCATGAGTCTGACTTGGCAGAGCAAAAAGAGCAGACTGGTGAAAATAGTGGTGTAAAATTGCTGCGTAACAAAGTCACGGATAATGAAATCGCCGAAGTTGTTGCTGCAGCAACGGGTATTCCAGTCAGTAAAATGATGCAAGGCGAACGTGATAAGATGCTGGCAATGGAAGAAAAACTCCATGAGCGCGTTATCGGTCAAGATGAAGCAGTTGAAGCGGTAGCCAATGCAGTACGTCGTAGTCGTGCTGGCTTGTCAGATCCGAATCGTCCTTCTGGTTCATTCTTATTCTTAGGACCTACGGGTGTTGGTAAGACTGAGTTAACAAAGTCGTTAGCAAACTTCTTATTCGATAGTGAGGATGCAATTGTTCGTATCGACATGAGTGAGTATATGGAGAAGCACAGTGTCAGCCGCTTGGTTGGTGCGCCTCCAGGATACGTCGGTTACGAAGAAGGTGGTGCCTTGACTGAAGCGGTACGCCGTAAACCTTATAGTGTGATTTTGTTTGATGAAGTTGAAAAAGCGCATCCTGATGTGTTCAATATCTTGCTACAAGTGTTGGATGATGGTCGTTTGACCGATTCACAAGGTCGCGTGGTGGATTTTAAAAACACGGTCATCATTATGACCAGTAACTTGGGCTCGCATAAAATCCAAGAAATGGTCGGCGAGAGCTACGAGGATATCAAAGCAGAAGTGATGGATTCAGTTGGGCAGCATTTCCGTCCAGAGTTTGTCAACCGTATCGATGAGATCGTGGTATTCCATCCACTAGGTATGTCGCAGATGGCAGGTATTGCTGCGATTCAGTTAAACCGCTTACGTCAGCGTTTATATGAGCGTGAGTTAGATATCGAGTTATCAGCAGAAGCGATGAATAAGCTGGTTGCGGTTGGTTATGATCCTGTTTATGGCGCGCGTCCACTCAAGCGTGCCATTCAGCAAGAGATTGAAAACCCATTGTCATTGAAGCTGCTGGCGGGTGACTTTGTTGCTGGTGATATCATCAAAGTCGATGTCGGTGTGGATGATAAGCTGACATTTGATAAGCTTAGAATGAGCTAATCGTTCATTTTAGCCCTTGATCCGAAAATAAGCCCCTTATTTGCCCATTTTTTATACAGGCAAGTAAGGGGTTTTTACTTTGTGCGCCATCATTATTTTTACTCTTGCCCTACTTAGATTATGTTATAAATAATCTAAGCTCTAATTATATAAATATAAAATTTATGGAGATAAAAGAATGATAATAATAAATAGGCAGTATATGAGTAAACCATTAACGTTACCGATAATTATCACAGCATTACTGTTTAGTACTTCTGCTTGTTCCAATCAATCTGCCACTGATACCAATGCCGATCTGGCAAAATATCAAGAAGCTGAAACCTCAGTAGCAGATGTTGCAAGTACGGACAAACCTGCCTTTACCACAAAAGACGTTGCCACCTTTGATGAGCCATGGGCAATGACTGCATTACCAAAAGTTGATAATAAACCATTAAGACTACTCGTAACACAAAAGACAGGTGAGTTATTTATAGTCAATGCAGCGACTGGTGCTAAGACAGCCGTCGTGGGCATACCTAAAGTCGCTTATGGCGGGCAAGGCGGTCTTGGCGATATTATTCTTGCACCGGATTTTACCACTTCTAGCTATGTATATATCAGCTACGTAGAGGCAGGCAAAGGGGTTGATAATAATAAATTTGGTGCAAAAGTCATCAAAGCCAAGCTGTCAGGTTTGGATACTGATAAGCCAAGTTTGCGGGAGATTGCTCCAATTTGGCAGCAGATGCCAAAGGTAGACGGGCAAGGGCATTACAGTCATCGCTTAGTATTTTCTCCTGATGGGCAATATTTGTATATTAGCTCAGGCGAACGTCAAGAAAAAACCCCTGCTCAAGACATGACTGTCAATTTGGGCAAAATAATACGGTTAAATACTGACGGCTCGATGCCAATGGACAATCCATTTGTGAGTAATAATGACATCGCTGCTCAATTTTGGAGCATAGGACATCGTAATGTACTCGGGATGGCATTCGATAGTAAAGAGCAGTTGTGGGCGCATGAAATGGGTCCACGAGGTGGTGATGAGTTCAATCTGATTGAAAAAGGTAAGAATTACGGCTGGCCAATCGTATCAAATGGTCGCAATTATTCTGGTGTGGATATTCCTGATCACAGTACGCGTCCTGAGCTTGAAGCACCCAAAATCACATGGACACCAGTCATATCCCCTTCATCAATAAGTATGTATTCGACTGGTAAGCACAATGATTTTCCGGCGTGGCAAGGTAATGCGCTGATCAGTGGTTTATCCTCCAAAGCGCTGATAGTTGTTAATTTCGATGAAAATAATGGTGCGACTGAGCGCTATCGCTATGATATGGGCGAGCGTATTCGTAGTGTACTGGTTGCAGATGGGCAGGTTTGGGCGCTTGAAGATGGTAATGATGGGCGATTACTGAGACTATCGCCTAAGTAGGATCGTGCTAAAGTTGTTTTTATTTGTATAGTTATTTAGTTATTCTAAAAAAAATTATTAATTTATTTAGAAAAAATTAAGGGTTTTATCAAGTTTTAATTTGTAATTGATTGATACTTAAAGCCTATTTTGTTAAGGTGATGTTCCTTAAATTTTGAGACTTGCACATGGAAGAAGTAAAAGTAGGCAGATTAGGCCCTTTTCCACGGGTGAGTAAACCTGTGTTTATTACCTCAACACTGTTGATTGTTGGATTCATTATTTTCGGTGCACTTTTCACTGAAACAGCAGGGGCTCTCTTTAGTTTTTTACAAAATTTTATTACCGATAAATTCGGCTGGCTGTTTATTCTCTTAGTTAATGCGGCGCTTGCACTTTGTATTTACTTAGCAATGAGTCGCTATGGTGACATTCGGCTAGGCAATCAGACGGAGCGACCACAGTACAATCTGTTTTCGTGGATTGGCATGTTGTTTTCCGCAGGTATTGGTATTGGCCTAGTTTATTGGGGCACAGCGGAGCCGTTGTATCATTTCATGGCACCACCAATGAGCGATGCCGAAACGGTTGCAGCAGCAAAGCAAGCGATGAACATCTCATTTATGCATTGGGGTCTACACGCTTGGGCGATCTATACGATTGTGGCGCTATCTTTAGCGTATTTTCATTTCCGCCGCGGTCTGCCCTTATCGATTCGATCAACTCTATACCCTATACTCGGTAAACGAATCTATGGTCGATGGGGACATACTGTCGATATCTTGGCCGTATTTGGTACGATGTTTGGCGTGGTCACCTCACTAGGGCTAGGAGTGCTGCAGATCAACTCCGGACTCGAAAAGCTATTTGGTACACCTAATAGTCTCACTGTACAGTTTGGTTTGATTGCTTTCATCACAGGGCTTGCAGCCATTTCCGTTATGATGGGTTTAGATAAAGGTATTAAGCGACTTAGTGACATTAACATTGGATTCACGATCGTCTTATTGGCGTTTATGGTCATTTTAGGACCGACACTCTTTATCTTTGATAGCTTTATTGAAAACATCGGAAACTATCTGACCGTGATTGTGCCTCTAGGTACATGGGGCGAGTCTTATAGTGGGACAGATTGGCAGAGTAGTTGGACGATATTTTATTGGGCATGGTGGGTCAGTTGGGCACCATTCGTTGGTATCTTTATTGCCCGTATCTCTCGTGGTCGTACCATTCGTGAATTTACGCTTGGGGTATTACTGATCCCAATGCTTATTTTGTTCTTCTGGTTTACGACCTTTGGCGGCGTTGCTGTTCATATGGAACTTGCCTCTGCTGTGTCAGGTATTAGCCCAGGATTGGTTGAAGCGGTACAAGCAGATACCGGTAGTGCGATCTTTAAATTGGTTGAATACTATCCATTGGCAAAACCGATTACGCTACTGATCGTCGTTATGATTATGCTTTGGTTTGTGACGTCATCAGACTCGGCCAGTTTTGTTATCGATATGCTGACAGCTGGTGGTGATACCAATCCACCAAAAATTCAGCGTTTGTTTTGGGCAACTACAGAAGGCGTTATCGCTGCTATACTACTAGCGGCTGGTGGGCTGTCTGCTTTGCAGGCCGCTGCTATCGTAGCAGGACTACCGTTTGCCTTAGTGATTTTTGTCATGATGTACGCGTTGTTACGTGGTCTTAGCCGCGATCGTCTGATTCTATATCGAGCTCAGCAGAATTTTATTACTGATGAATCGGCAGATCACAACTCGGCTAATGAGTTCGTCGACGAGCATTTGTTGAAAGGCCCACCTAAAATTGTAAAGGGTGATTAATCAACGCGATGCTGATTAATAGTCATGAATTAGGGCTTAGATAAGCAACCTGTGATTAAGCGAAGAAAGATCAAGAGTGTGCTGACAGTCGTTTCAATCAATGATTGACAGCTCACTATATCTGTTTTTTATTTATTAAAAAACGATAAAATACTTGTAATATCAAATCCTAAGATGCATGGTTATCTTAGGATTTTTTTATTTGTTGACCAATAGCAAGGTTATAAAGTGTCTGATTCGATTTGATAGTTGTGTAATATCTTGTTAAGGTGAGCCCCTTCAAAAACTGAGACGACTAAATGGATCATGTAAAAGTTGGCCGCTTAGGCCCTTTTCCACGGGTAAGTAAACCTGTGTTCTTAACTTCAGCGCTATTGATTTTGGCATTTATTATATTTGGTACTTTTTTTAATGAGCAAGCTGAACTGGTATTTGGTCATGCCAAAGCATTCGTGTCTTTGCGCTTTGGCTGGTTCTTCATTGTGGTGGTCAATTTAACGCTGGTGATGAGTATTTACATGATATTCAGTCGCTATGGCGATATCAGACTTGGTCATCAGAACGAAAAACCCGAGTATAATATAGTCTCTTGGATTGGTATGCTGTTTTCAGCTGGCATCGGTATTGGACTGCTCTATTGGGGCACCGCTGAACCCTTGTATCATTTTATGGCGCCGCCATTGGGAGAGCCCGAAACGATCGCCGCCGCCAAGCAAGCGATGAATATCTCGTTCCTGCATTATGGCTTACATGTGTGGGCGCTCTACGGCATGGTTGCTTTGTCATTGGCTTATTTTCACTACCGAGTGGGCTTACCACTAGCAATCCGCTCGACACTTTATCCTATATTGGGTAAGAAAATCTATGGCGGTTGGGGTCATACGGTCGATACGCTAGCAGTGTTTGGGACGATGTTTGGGGTAGTGACAACGTTAGGTCTTGGGGTGTTACAGATTAACTCAGGTCTTGAGACGTTATTTGGTATTCCCAATAATATTACAGTGCAAATTATGTTGATTGCCTTTATCACTATGCTGGCAGGACTGTCTCTATTTATGGGACTCGATAAAGGGATTAAGCGCTTAAGCGATACCAATATATTATTTACTGTGATATTACTCAGTTTTGTGATTATTTTAGGACCGACTCAGTTTATCTTTAATAGTTTTGTAGAAAATATCGGTAATTACTTACATGAGATTGTACCACTAGGTCTTTGGACAGAATCTTATAACGGTGAAGAAAATTGGCAAGCCTCATGGACGATTTTCTATTGGGCATGGTGGATAAGTTGGTCGCCTTTTGTTGGGGTGTTCGTGGCTCGTATCTCTCGTGGTCGTACGATTCGTGAATTCATATTGGGAGTGTTGTTGATTCCTATTACCATATTGTTCTTATGGTTTACCGCTTTTGGTGGTTCAGCCGTTAATATGGAGCTAATGGCGGCGGCGGACCCCAATGTTATCAGTCCTGGCTTGATCGAGGCCGTCCAAGCAGATACTGGCAGTGCCATCTTTAAGTTGATGGAGTCTTATCCGCTAACATCGGCTATGAACTTGCTCATCGTGGTAATGATTGTTCTTTGGTTTGTCACGTCATCGGATTCAGCCAGTTTCGTCATTGATATGTTGACCTCAGGTGGCGATGCTAATCCACCGAAAATTCAGCGCTTATTTTGGGCGGGTACCGAAGGTATCATCGCAGCGGTACTATTGGCAGCAGGTGGCTTGAGTGCACTACAAGCGGCTTCCATTGTGTCAGGTTTTCCTTTTGCGATAGTGATAGTCGTAATGATGTATTCGCTACTACGTGGCTTAAGTCGTGACCGTTTGATATTGTATCGCAATCAGCAATGGTTTATCACCGAGGAATCTGCTGAGCACAATTCAGCCAATGAATTTCGTGATGAAGACTTGCTTACAGGTCCGCCTGATATTGAAAAGCCTGAAGGTTAAGAGTTTTTTAGACAATGTTTAAATAATACTTAAGCTGAAAAATAACTCAAAAAGCCCCAGCTTTATTATAAGTTGGGGCTTTTTCATTTCTACGGATATATCTATAGTCAATCCACTATGAATCAAACATAATGCTACTGGGATAAGTTTTGCGTCGCCTCTGTCTGCGCAGGCACAGCAAGCAAGAAAAATTTATACCAGTAGCGCGTTATAATATTTGTACTTATTTTATTTAGGACTGACTATATTATGATGAAAAGTATTTGATTAGAGTTACCAGAGGTAGGATGTAAACTACACACATTGTCCTTTTACATAACCGACTGCAGAGGTAGTACCACATGCTGAACAGGCGTTGCCCGCAGTACGATAACTGACACCTGATTGGTTTTTTACAGTGACACAGACAGGATCATACTGTGCGGTACACATGGTTTGCTCAGGATTAAAGGGTGGGCATTTATTGAAAGGATTGTTAATTGAGCCTTGATTACTGCTAGCACTGTGGTCTTTGTTGTTTTCAGTGCTATGAATAGGCGGCTCAGAATGGGTGCTGATTGGAAGATTATTACAACCAGATAATGTGATGGCTACTGAGAGCCCTAGTATTGACAGCCACGGTTTAGATAAATGATTCATAATAATGTTTCCTTATAAATAGCGCTCGATAACTTCCTGTTATCAACAGTCAACGACAACTATATCAGAAATAGAATGATACAAATGGATAGTAACTTATTTAGGGGAAGTCATCCACCACATCATATGATAAGTACAAAATAAAATCGAGAAAATTATACATGTATATATAGTCAGGGAAAAGTAATATCGATACATCAAGTACTGCTGATATTAATTTTTCTTGCTTGCTGTGCCTACGCAGACAGAGGCTGCAAAAAATTCATACCAGCAGCACTGTAGCGTTTTTGAGATATTTTAACTATAGCTATACTACTGCTATGAATTTTGCTCAATGCGTGAGAAAAGCTGCAAAAACTTCATAGCAATAGCATTGTTGGCTTTAATGGCTTTCTATCATTTACAAGCAAATAAAAACCCCAAGCTTAATAGTAAGCTTAGGGTTTTTATTTGCTCAAAGATAATTTCTGCCACTAAAGATGCTCAGATAAATATCTTTAACCAAGCATAACCGTTTTATTTAGCAGGCTTATCATCTTGATTAAGCTGAATGTATTTATCAAAGTTCTGCGCATAATCAGTCAAGTTGTCGCTCAGCATTTGGCGATATTGTTTGGTATAAAATTCGACAATATCATCCTTTTCTTTGGCAAAATCATCACCCTTTACAAAGCCGATCGAGGCGACCGATGCGCTATAACGTGCTGCGGCATAAAGCAGTGACGCACCTACTTGACCTGAGTGCGCCTCAGGACCTAATTGACTGTTTGCTACACCAATAATGGCATCAGCACGTTGATAAAACGATTGCATTTCAGGGGTGATTTCAAGACTTGCATCAATCTCATTGTTTTGAGCATTCTCTTGAGACATAAACGACTCCTAATAATGGTAGGTAAATTTAAATGTATCACAGCAGTCTAATAACTGGATAAGATAATAGGTACAAAAAGGGTTTTAGCAAAAATTTTATAAGCCAGCATCCGCTTTTAAAATCTCAGCTTTGTCAGTTTTTTCCCACGTAAAGGCGGTTTCAGAACCTTGGCGACCAAAATGTCCAAAACTAGCGGTTTGCTGATACATCGGCTGCAATAAATTCAGCATACGGGTGATACCATACGGACGTAGGTCAAAATGCGTACGAATCAAGCTAATGATTTCATCGTTGCTAATTTTGTTAGTACCAAAAGTGTTAATCGAAATAGAAGTCGGTTCAGCAACGCCAATGGCATAGCTTACTTGTACTTCACAGCGATCGGCAATACCAGCAGCGACGATGTTTTTAGCCACGTAACGCACCGCATAAGCCGCACTGCGATCGACTTTTGAGGGATCTTTACCACTAAATGCGCCGCCACCGTGACGCGCCATACCGCCATAAGTATCAACAATAATCTTACGACCGGTCAGTCCTGCATCACCAACAGGACCACCGATGACGAATTTGCCAGTCGGGTTGATATGATAACGTGTACCAGCATGTAGTAGCTCTGCTGGGAGTACTTGTTTGATAATTGACTCCATGATCGCTTCTTGTAAATCGGCTTGCGAGATACTTGGATCATGCTGCGTAGATAAGACGACCGCGTCAATAGCAACAGGTTTATTGCCATCATATTTAAGCGTGACTTGTGCTTTGGCATCCGGACGTAACCAAGGTAATTCGCCTGCACGGCGCAGCTCCGACTGACGCTCCATCAAGCGATGAGCATACTCGATAGGGGCGGGCATCAATACTTCAGTCTCATTGCTAGCATAACCAAACATCAAACCTTGGTCACCAGCGCCTTGTTCTTCAGGGTCAGCGCGGTCAACACCTTGGGCAATCTCAGGCGATTGTTTACCAAGCATATTAATAACCGCACATGTCTCGCCATCAAAACCCAAGTCTGAATGATGATAACCAATGCCATTAACCGTATCACGCACGATGCGCTCAACGTCGATATTTGCCGTGGTGGTTATTTCACCTGCCAATACGACAGCGCCAGTTTTGACTAGGGTCTCACATGCCACGCGTGCATGTAAATCTTGCCGTAAGATGGCATCAAGGATAGCGTCTGAGATTTGATCAGCCATTTTGTCAGGATGACCTTCGCTCACAGATTCTGAGGTAAATAAGTTGTATTCGCGCATAATAGGATCGCTTAATTGAATCAATAAAGATAGGAAAAAGCATAACGTCAGGGCGCTGCTTTAATTAGTATTGGCCAAACAATGTATTGCTTGGTGTTTAATTGGTACTACTTAATTCACTTATTCATAAATGCATGTGTTATATAAATTTACATAAGGCACAGATTTCTATAAATCATATGGGGTCAGGCTAAGAGAGCGATAGCTTTACGTTGTACTATATCGAATTATTAACTGACAACGTGCTTGAAGCTGTCGCCAATCATACGTCTATCACCTGATTATCAGCAGGATCAAAAATATGACGTACTTGCCTAAAAATACGCTTATTCTAACTCGAAACGCAATAAAACTCTAGTAAGCTGCACTCGTTCTATTATAAGTAATGCTCAATCATGACATTATTATAATTTAGCATAAGTATATTGATCGATAGGCTTTACGATCATTATCATCTGCTCACGTCACAACTCTAAAAATACTGCTTTATCTTTAAACATACATTCGTCATAAACAGGACAAGCGCCGCATTTTGGGGTACGAGCTTGACAAGTATAGCGCCCATGCAAAATCAAGTAATGATGAGCATCAACGATAAAGTCATCGGGGATACGTTCGACCAGTTTGTGCTCAACGATTAAGACGTTTTTGCCAGTGGCAAGTCCCGTACGATTACCCACTCGAAAGATATGGGTATCGACCGCCATCGTCGGCTGTCCAAAGGCTGTATTTAGAACTACATTCGCCGTCTTGCGCCCGACACCCGCTAGAGACTCTAAGTCTTTTCGGTTATCAGGGACGGTGCTATTAAATTTCTCAATCAAGTCACGGCAAGTTTTGATAACGTTTTTAGCTTTGGCATTAAACAAGCCGATATTCTTAATATAGGATTTCAAACCTTCTTCGCCTAAAGCGAGTATTGCCTCAGGCGTATTCGCCACCGGATAGAGCTGATTGGTGGCAATATTGACGCTGACATCAGTCGCCTGTGCTGATAATATGACTGCGATAAGCAGCTCAAAGTTACTCTTATAATTGAGCTCAGTCACTGGCTTATCAATCGTCGCCGCCAATTTCTCAAAAAATGGACGCACATCACGGTTGGGCATGCGCCTCGATGGCGGAGTATCAGCTGTTTTATGTTTGACGGTTTTACTCATGGTATTTTTACCATTATTTTGTTCATTGGTTATTCAAAGTGGATATTGGCTATTAAAGTTGTGCAAGCTCAGCTTTTAATTCATTCAATTCTGCTTGTTTGCTTTCATTGGGACGTACGCTAAGCTGCTTTTCTAACTTCTTAATTTTACTGCGCAGCTTTGCCGCTGCAATAGTGTTTTTTGCTTGAGCTTCACTGATATTTAACGACTGACTGGCGGCATTATTCAGTTTTGCCTCTACCATGCTGACCACGGGTCTACTATTGCTGCTATCCGCAAGTTGCTTGCTGACACGATTTAAATGGGTATGATAACGCTGTCTCAAATCCTCTTGCTCAAGGGTACGCTCAGGTGTCGACAGCGTACGCTCAACCGTGACCAAATCGATACAGTCAACAGGGCAGGGCGCTATACATAATTCACAGCCCGTGCATAAATCCGTAAAAATAGTATGCATATGCTTGCCAGTACCAACGATGGCATCAACAGGGCAGGCGGGAATACATTTGGTACAGCCAATGCAATCATCTTCACGAATAACGGCGCGCACTTCAACAGGCCGCTGAGAAGTACCATCTAGTGGCCATTTTGAAGGTTCAGCGCTTAGTATTGGCATATCAGCATCGATAATCTGCGCGATAGTATCCGCCACTGGCTGACCACCCGGTACACACTTATTATGTGGCTCACCATCCATCACGATAGCAACTGCATAAGGTAAGCAACCATCAGCATGGTCGCATAGACCGCACTGTGTTTGCGGTAGGCTGCCATCAATGCGCGCAATTTTTTCCTGAACATCAGCAGGCAATGTTTCTATCTTCAGCGAATCGAATAAGATTGGCAAATTGGTTAAACGGATATGATTGCTGTTTTTATTCATGGTGCTTTGCATTTAATGTAAAACCTTTATATCAGTGCTAGATGCTGATATTAAAATAAATAGGATAATAGTAATATGGATGAAGGTTGAATGATGCATTGATATGATAGATTAAAGCAAAATACCTTGCTCATTGGCAATTTGTGCAATCAGCTCATAAGCAATGCTACCCTTAAAGGGAATTTTTGGCAGCTTTGATAGATCAAAAAAATCTGCATGTGATAGCTCATCTTCTTGTATAACGATATCGCCATCTGCATAAGATGCTCGAAAGCCCAGCATCAAATTAGACGGAAACGGCCATGGTTGACTGTTCACATAGCGAATATCGGACAAGCTAAGACCCACTTCTTCTGCCACTTCGCGTACCACAGCATGCTCTAGACTTTCACCTACTTCTACAAAGCCTGCAATCAAACCGTATAGTAACGGTTGGGGCGACTGTAATAAATGAGAGGCTGTTTTTTGCTGACCGTAACGATGATGATGAGCCAATAAAATTTGCATTTCACCCGTTTTCGGGTTGGGTCGAGTAATGGCGGTAATGACGCAGGGCTGTACACGCGGATACTGACGCAATCGACAAACGTCACAAACCATGGCACGCTCACCGCATTTGGCAGCTACAGTGCGTGCCGCGCAGCGACTACAAAACTGTGTATCTGCTTGCCAACGAAGTAGTTGTATGGCTTGGCTAAGCTGAGCAGCGAATGCTATGGGCAGGTGCGTGATAAGCTGTCGATAAGGTATAAAAGTGTTAATACTGTTCTCTACATGGCTAATAACGCTGCTATCCAAGTCACTACTTGTTAATTCATCACTGTCTAAAATACTGGGCAAGGCGATATTATGTGCTATTGCATAATCATAAGTGATAGCGCGGCTTGCTTGTACAGTGACAGCATTAGCGTTATCAGTATCATCTACATCACTCGGCAGCCAGCTATTGGGCGCTAAGCTATCAAATAATGTAACCTGTCCTAATTGATAAGCTTGCTCATTACTGATATTAAAGTGTGCTAGCTCAACCTGTAAAGGCCACCAGCCATTAGGCGTTTGACGACATAAGATCGTTTCATCAGATAGGACAAAGGCGCGGATCATCATATAGGTTTCCAAACGGTCAAAGACAAGCTCATATCAGCTTGTCTTTGTATAAAAATTTAAATAAATGATTAAGCGGCAAGCAATTGGCTTAAGCTATGCTGCCCAACATCCAATGCTTGTTTGCTGACAGGGCGATTGTTCTCGAAACCGTCTAGATGATGGTCAACTGCCATGATAACATCAGCAATATAAGATAAGGTGCCATCATCGATACGATTACCACTATTGATACGTTGCTGTAAATAATTTGCCAATTGACTGAGCATACTGGCAGGCGTTGGCAATTGCAAGAAGCGTACCGCACCGCTTACTTGACGTAGCATTTCAGGGGTATTTTGAATATTAAGAATATCGCGCTCAGGCTCCGCAAGGTAGTCATTGATTGCTTGTTCAGCACTGGCAATTGCCGTACGACTCTCTTCTATCAAGGTATCATAAGCGGTATTCAGCTGATGTAGTGAGATATGAGGATTGTTCAACGGCAGATAAATTGCACCTGGAGTATGCATCTCAGCCATGGCGATGGTCGCGTTTTCTGCATGCATGAGTGCCAATAATAAATGATCAAAATCTTCTGGAGTAGGCGAGCGCCATGTGCTGACGGCTTCTGACGCTTTAATCAGGCTATTGGCGGCATTAGATAGACCAAGAAGATGCAACGCAGAGCTTAAAGTAGTGAGTTCTTCAATAATTTGCGAGGTCTGCATATCGACTGGATTGATTGAGTCACCACGGGCATAGCTGTCGACATTTTCTTTAATCGTATTGATTTGAGTCTGGATAATGATATTCAAAGTATCCGTCAGCTCACGGTTTGGACCAAACAAGAAGCGCTCCATCTGCTGGCGCTGTGGATCTTCTAAACGGTTGGCGGCGTATTGATCGCGCAGCATTTTTGCCGCTTCAGTATCACGTTGTCCGGCAAAACTGACCAAATCAGCAAAACGCGTATCCATGACAGGCAAATAGCTTTGGAATTGCTGCTCAACATAAATAAGCGTGTGCTTTTGAGTGACATTAAGCGGCAGTATGGCTGCGATATCAGTGACCGCAGCGGACGCTGCTTGCCAAAATAGACTGCTGGTATTTTTCGCTATCAAAGCACATGCCGCTGACATAGCATCCAATTTTTGCTGATCATCTTGATTGATGTTGCCATCCCGATTGACCAAAGTAACGCCAAGCCCACTACGATAAGCATAGGTCAGTAGCTCTTGATCAAGGTTGAGCTCATTTAGCGGCTGAAAATTCTTTTCAGGATCGGCGATAATGACGCTACTATTACCAAAAGCAGAAAAATAATCAGCAGCAATAGGCGCTATTTGGCTATGAGCATTTAGCTTATTAATAATAGGTAGTAATAAAGTAGGCTCTACCGACTCAGTCAGCAGCACAAATTCAACATAACGATCAAGCGTCATGATCGCTTCGGACAGATCCATGATTAAGTCAATATCACTATTGTCGCCACTGTCATAAAGCTCCTGTAAACCGTGTACAATCGCATTATTGAGTGCCTCTGCACCCACCAAAGATATCAGCTCAAAAATACAAGAAAGCTGTTTTAATACAATAATAGAGTCTAATAATAATGGCGCTTGGCTATTGTCGTCATTAAATTCGCCCAAATGAATCTCAGTATCTTTGAGTATGACCTTGACCTCATCGTGCAATAAGTGCAGCGATGGCAAATTAAAGTCAGTAACACTAAGCGTTGGCGCGGTCAATTTTATTTGCGTAGAGTGGTTCATAATTATTTTTTCCATAAGATACTGACGAAAATAGCAAATAGTTAGAGAGTAAATTAAAAAATAGCGCTAGATAAGGTTTTACTTTTTATCGTTATAATAATCAAGACTATATTCTCTAATCGCCAATATAAGAAGCGATTTTAATGTCTGTTACATTTTGGCTTTCAGCTCAGGATAATCTTCTGCGAGCGATGCATACCAGCTTTTATTGGCGCCCTCATCAGTACTTGACTCAAGCAATAAAGTTGCTAAATTGGCAAAGCTAGCATGGGCTGTGTGTCCGCCATCCGCTTGCGCGTCATCCTCAATGCCTAGCGTTACTTGTCCGCCAGTCATCGCCAAATAGACTTCTGCTAAAATCTCTGAATCTAGTAATGCCCCGTGAAAGGTACGGTCTTGCTTGCCCACGTCTAAACGACGTACGAGAGCATCAAGAGTATTTTTCTGTCCAGGATACTGCTGCTTTGCCATGACCAGTGAGTCGGTCACTTTTACTCGCTCAGCAAAGTCATGCATGCCAACTTTGGCAAACTCCATATTTAAGAAGTTCATATCAAACGAGGCATTATGAGCGATGACTTCTGCACCATCCATAAAGTCATAGAGCGACTGCGCGACTTGGTCAAAGGTTGGTTTGTCCGTTAAAAACGCTTCAGAAATACCGTGAATTCGAATAACTTCTTCATCCATACCGCGCTGTGGGTTGATATAGACGTGGAGCTTTTCGCCGGTGAACTTACGTCCGATCATCTCTACAATACCGACTTCGATAATGCGATCGCCTTTTAGCGGATCAAGACCGGTGGTCTCAGTATCCATAATGAGCTGACGATCAGATTCATGACGATGGATTGGCTTGGGTAGCAGCGGTATAAAATACGGATTGGCACGGCTGGTATCACCATCGAATTTTGGCGTATCTGCTTCAACATTAGTAACCATGTTGGACGCATGGTTATTGATACTTGTGTCAATCAAAGGCGTCTGGGCGTCTGGCATTTCTATAGCACTCATTGAATTGGTGGCATTGTACGGACTAATATTTTCTTCAGCGAAAGCATGAGTATTTATTACATTGTCATTATAACTTTGATTCTCTAGTAGTTCGGCATCAAGCTCATCATCCATCATATCAAAACCTAATGGATCAAAATTTAGCCAATCATCGCTGCTTGATGGCTTTTTATCAGCTGTTATTTGCTCTTTTTTTTTAATGTTATCTTGAGTCTCTATTATCGAATATTCACTACGTGAGGTCACACCTAGGTTCGCAAGCTCATCCGCTTTTTCATTGCCAGCATGTCCAGCATGACCTTTTACCCAATGCCAATCAACATCGCGTCGCTGACAGAGCTCATCGAGTCGCTGCCATAGGTCTTGATTGGCGACGGGTTTTTTACTGGCCGTTTTCCAGCCTCTTTTTTTCCAACCTTCAATCCACTCAGTGATGCCTTTTTTGACATAACTTGAGTCTGTCCAAATCTCGAGTTTTTGCTCATGCGGGCTATAGGTCAATGCTTGTATCGCACCCATCAATTCCATACGATTATTGGTTGTTTCTTTATCACCGCCATAAAAATCCTGCGTCCGTCCGTCGCTAAATATCAGATGAGCGCCCCAGCCACCAGCACCAGGATTGCCTTTACACGCGCCATCTGTGTAAGCAACCGTAGTGTCTGCTTTGGCAGCCAATGGGTTTATGGCATTACTGGTGTTAAATGGCTGCGCTGCGCTGCGATTTTCTGACATAAAAATTTACTGACCTAATAGAGAATAAATACAGGATATAGCGAAGCGATTTCACTGATATATTGGAGGTTAATTCTAGCTACCTATGTTGGAATTGAGTATAACAAATCCAGCGTTAATAGGGGCAATTGCCATGCACAAAAAACCAAAAACAGATATCCTAATAGTAAGCTTATCGTTTTCTGTTAAAATAGAGCGGTTGTAAGGATATGTCTAGCCAGACATTAACTATAATTTGCTTAACTAAAGCTTTCAATGCTCGAATGCAGGATTACCCTATGATGTCCTTAGCCTCAAAACCTTCTTCTAAAAACCTCAGCCATTTGATGATTACGATGGCTGCGAGCAGTATGCTGCTTTTGAGCGCTTGTAATGATAGTAATACCCAAGCGGATACCAAAAAGGTTGAGAAGGTAGCAGATTTATCTATCTTTGAGGGCTGTTATACCGTCAGTCATGATGAGCCGGCGCAAATAAAAGTCAGCCAACAGGGCGGCGCATGGGTCATGCAGATGAAAGAGCCTGCAAGTGCCAAACGTGTTTGGGATGATGCTGAGCCGTTAGAGGTGATTGAAAATAGCGACATACCACAGTTTTTTTCTATTGATCCTGATAATGTCGATGCGGTGATTGGTCGTCCGGATAGAGTGTTGGTATTAGCTCATGTTAAGCCTGTTTATGCCAATATCGATCCGCTACTTGATAGTGAGTACTTGTCTTATATCTATAAAGGGGCAAACACTATTTATCGAGTCGAATGTGATGACGTTAATACTGATATTTTGGCCAATCCTCATGCCAATATTGTCATTGATAATGTTAAAGAGACTATTTAGTTAGGTATTATCAGTCAATATTACATATCTGTTATTTATGATAAAAAGTGCTTTTTTATCAATACAATTTTGTTATAAACCGTCGTATCATTAGAGTTAGGCAATATGAATTTTTTTAGTTATGTGGTGTTGGGTGGGTTTTCGTATGCGGCTGGTTGGGCGATACGAACCTATGTATTAAACAAAAAACCTGAACCTGAGCAGAATTATAATCTAAAGCATCCAGCTATCTTGGCGTATTTGGGCGGGTTCTTTATTATTATGTTGATTGTCTCATGGCTCATCGGTCGCTACGTGCTTGGGCACGCCAGCATTGATGTGCCATTTATTATCATAAACAGTCTGGTTGCAACCTTTGTCTATTCGTTCGGTCTCAATCCAGAAAAAGCCCGTTATGATGTGCCGGATTAATGGCTTTTTGCACAAGTAAAATTAATAGAGATATTGTTATTCTCATAAAAAGACACGGTCGATGAATACCTCATTGAACGTGTCTTTATAGCAAATACTATAGGAAGTTATGTTGGCTATGTTGCTTAACAAAGACTGCTAGGCAGCTATAACGACTTTTTAGTATCTACCTTATCATCTTCCGCTTTAGACTCTTCGTCTTTATCTGATTTTTCCGTACTTTTATCTTTGAGCTTTTTATTAGTAGGCTTTGAGTCTTTATCTTCAGATGTGCTTTGTTGATCTTTCCAAGTTTTGTACTTCCGCAAATCTTTTTCCATGAGCTTGAGACAAAATTTCAGTACCAAAGCATCATCGATTCGACCGATAAAAGGGATAAAGTCTGGAATAAGATCAATAGGGTTTATAACATAGAGCAGACCAACCACTGCCGCTGAAATAGTTTTATAAGGGATATTACGATAGTTACCTTGGTAGTAGTCTTTTACCAAGCTCATGAGCAATAGTAAATCCTTGGTATAACGCTCAAGACCGCGACCGTTTTCAAGTTGGTCTTTTATTTTGTCTTCTTTACCCAAGATGAGTCTAATGCTATCCATTAGGCTTTTATTGTCTTTCTCTTTGTCAGCCATACTTATATTCCTTATTTTTTGTTAAAGACTATTGAACGCCCTTTACTATAACAAGAGTCGTCACTTCATCCAAATAAGGCTGTGAGTGATTCTGTAGCGTTTTGTTGACTAGCATAACAATGGGTTGAGCTGCCCTAGACAATCTTAAACCAAATTGCCGTCCCAACTTCCGTTATAATGCAATGTTTCAAAGATAAAGGCTTAGCGCATATTAAATGAAATCGCGTGCATTTAAAGCATCAATGCTAAAGAAGTATCCTTGTTAAACAAGCATTAACTGAATAGTACAAAAAGGTAAAATAATGACCAAGATATCTTCTGGACTTAATCGTCGCCAATTTTTATGTCAAGTCGGAATCAGTGCAGGGGCAGGATTATTAGTAACCCAAAGCATGACTCAGGCGCTAGCCGCCAATGCTATTCAGCAAGATAAAAGTACGCAGCTTACCAAAGATGACCTGCCAACGGCGTTAACATCACAAGAAGCAGCGCCCGAAACATTGCAGGCGCAAACGAGTTGTATCACGCCGAATATTGAGACGCGGCTTTTTGCCAGCTCTAATGTCGGTGGTAGTGACGAGCGCAATCAATTGGCGTTAGATCGCATGGCTTGTGCAGGTTTTAAAGTCGATAATCCTACGATTACCACTCGGCAGTATTTGCGCTTTGCAGGTACGGATTCGCAAAGAGCAAGTGATCTGCAAAATATCGCCACGGGTGCGATCAAAGCGCCAAAGCTGCTACTTGGTGTACGCGGTGGCTATGGTGCTGTGCGTCTATTGCCGATGGTGGATTGGTCAACGCTGGGACGCATTATGAAGGAGCGTGGCACGATACTCGCAGGCTTTAGTGATGTAACCGCTATTCAGTGCGCACTATTGGCAAAAGGAGGCATGAGCTCGCTTGCCGCCCCGATGCTTTACAGTGAGTTTGGCAAAACCAAACCCGACCAAGTCAGCTGTCGACAATTTGCGGAAGCATTAACCAATCCTAATCTGGCTGTCAACATACCAGATGCCTCTTTAACCAGTCCAAATTTACCGAGCATCTTGGCAAGCTCTGAGCCGAAAACGATAACGGGCACTATTTGGGGTGGCAATCTGAGCGTGGTGTCAGCGCTGGCAGGCAGTGAGTATGTGCCACGAATTGCTGGCGGTATCGTATTTTTAGAAGATGTCGGCGAGCAAGCCTATCGTATTGAGCGCATGCTGTATGATTTGTATTTGGCAGGTGTGTTTAAAGATCAGCAAGCCATCGTGTTTGGCGCGTTATCAGGTGCAGGTGAGGACAGCTATGACAAGCGTTATGATGTCGCCACCGTGATTCGTCAATTGCATAAGCTGACAGGATTGACGATTTATAGCGGCATGCGCTTTGGTCATATTGGTCAGAAACACAGTTTTCCACTGGGGGCGACGTGCCAGCTTAGCGCCAATACAGTCGGTGGCTATCAATTGGCATTTAGCGATTATCCCACTATTAAGTCGGACGCCATTCATGTCGAAGGCTTGTGGCAATAAAATTTAGGTCTATAGTCGAATCCAAATAAATCAGTTACATGGCTATCAAGTTGCTCAATGAAAAGTTGTTTTTCTTGCGTGCTGTGCCTACGCCGATAGATGCTGCGCAAAACAACTTTTCGTCTCGCTGTATCGTTTTTATATCGAATTAACTACATAAAATTTTTGCTGTGATAAATTTGCTTCAGCAACGTATTACTTTGAAAAAATACACTATAAAGTTAAATCGCCAGTCTCGAAAATTTCTCCTGATATTCTTTCGGGGTCAGTTCAGTAGCGCGTTTAAAAAGCCTAGTGAATGAGGAAATATCATCGTAACCAACTTGCTCCGCTAACGATTTTATCGTCACATCGCCCAATTCCAGTAAGCGCTTTGCCTGCTCAATTCTGACTGCTTGAATATACTCAATCGGGCGCATCGCAACGCAGGATTGAAAGCGTCTATTTAACGTGCGTGGGGTGATATTTACCATAGCTGCCAAGCCGCTAACTTGAATAGATTGCTTGAAGTTTTCCTCGATAAACTCTTGTACTTGTTTAACCAGTTGATCTGAATGTGGTTTATGCAACGTCACATTGGTATAGCTGTTTTGATTGCCTCTTTTACTATCAATAATCTGGGTTTTTGCCACTTGGGTAGAAATCTCACGCCCACAATAACGCTCTATCAATAGCAATCCCAAGTCATAAAAGGCGCTACCACCTGCCGCACAAAATATATTGCCTGATTGGTGTGCTGAATCACTTTTTGGCTGGCTTTTTGATTGGTTCTTTGATGGATTCTTTGATTGAGTGACAAATTGATTCTCTTGCAAATCAACCAGTGGAAAATCTGCCTTAAACTTACTGGCATAGCCCCAATGAGTAGTCGCTACTTTGCCATCGAGCAAGCCTGCTTTTGCCAAAAAGAAAGCCCCGCTACAATTACTAGCGATATCCGCTTTGGTATTCGCCAGTCGCTTGATGTGCGGAATTAAATCGCTATTTTGGCTCAATACTTTATCGATTGAATCGCCAATGGTTGGAATTAATAGTAAGTCGCACTCTGCGACTTCCTGAATATCGCAATGCGCGCGCATGATTAAACGGTTGCTGCATCTAATATCCGCGCCACCTAAGCTTGCAATCTGCACGTCAAACCTTGGTTCTACTGCCTCATCCAAAAACCGTTGCCAGCTGACGCCAGTAAACGAAAATAAATCTAACGCCCCAGCGAGCACACTGCCGAGCACGCCATCGAAGCCAACGATAATCACTTTAAACGGTTTGAAGTAGGGCAAAATTTGGCTTCCTTTAAGTGTATGCAAATTTATGGCTGATATTCATCAGCCGCACGATACGTAATTTGAAATTCACTCACCATAGGTTAGAGAGAATGTCTTATTTGACCATAATTATGTCATAAATGACAATACGGCAAGGCGTTAAATTAGATTAATATCAATGAATCACCAAATTTAATGAGTTAATGAGAATACTATGGCAGCAGATACGCTTATCAATGACTTTGAGTTACCGTTCCAACTATATGATGTATTGGGTACTGAACATTTAACCGAGCATCCGAAGTTTGCAGAACACAGCCGCGAAACCTTCGATGCAGTATTAGACACTGCCAATAAAATCGCGACCAATTTATTCTTGCCCCATAACCATGTGGCAGATAAAAACGAGCCACAGTTCGATGGCAAAAAAGTCAGCATGATAAGTGACGTAAAAGTCGCCTTTGATGCGTTTCGTGAGTCGGGCTTCATCGCTGGTCGTTATAGCTTTGACGATGGCGGCATGCAATTACCCGAAACGGTTATGACCGCAGTGGCAGGCTATTTTATGGCGGCCAACCCATCAACGACGGCTTATCCATTTTTGACCACGGCGGCGATTAATGTCATCTCACATTTCGCCAGTGATGAGATTAAAAATGCCTTTATGCCGCGTATGCTAACGGGTGAATTTACCGGCACGATGGCATTAACTGAGCCACATGCTGGCTCATCGCTTGCCGATATCAAAACTACCGCCGTTAAACAAGACGACGGCAGCTATCGCGTCAAAGGCAGCAAGATTTATATCTCAGCAGGCGATCACGAATTGTCTGACAATATCGTGCATTTGGTATTAGCCAAAGTGCCGGGCGGTCCTGGTGGTGTCAAAGGTATCTCTTTATTTGCCGTACCCAAGTATCGACTCAATGACGATGCATCGGTTGGCGAGCGCAATGACGTGCATTTAACGGGACTTATTCATAAGCTGGGCTATCGAGGTGCGACTTCTACCGCATTAAGCTTTGGCGATGCAGGCGAGTGCTATGGCTATCTTATCGGCGAAGAGCATTTTGGTCTGCGTTACATGTTTAAAATGATGAATGAAGCACGTATCGCGGTTGGTTTTGGCGCGGCGATGATTGGCTATCGTGGTTATCAGTATTCGCTCGATTATGCCAAAGACAGAACGCAGGGCAGAATTGCACCGAATAATAAACCTGAAGATGCAGCAACGGCGATTATCCAGCATGGCGATGTGAAGCGTATGTTGCTTGCGCAAAAAGCCTATAGCGAGGGCGGCATTTCACTGTGTTTATATGGCTCAAACCTGATTGACCGTATCAATACTTGTGAAGATGCAACATTAAAAGCTGAGCTATCAGAACTGCTGGATTTATTAACCCCAGTATTAAAAGCATGGCCATCTGAATATGGGCCCAAAGCCAATGATTTAGGCATTCAAGTATTGGGCGGTGCAGGCTATACGCGCGAGTATCAAGCCGAGCAGTTTTGGCGTGACAATCGTCTCAATCCCATTCATGAAGGCACAAATGGTGTGCAAGCGTTAGATTTATCATTCCGTAAGTTATGGCAAAACAAGGGTCTTGGTATTCAAATTCTAAAACGTGAAATTACCCAAGACTTAGAAAGCATTACCACGCCCGAGACTGCCAAACTTGCCGGTAAATTGATGCCTTATATGGGTCATCTGCATGAAGTATTGGTGCATCTAAGCAAAATCCTGCAAACGGAAAAAGCACTAACGCTGACTGGTAACGCACAAGCATTGATGAATATCTTTGCCTCTATCGTGGTCAGCTGGATTTGGATTCGCCAAGCCAGTAAAGCTGAGCAATTGCTAAGCGAGACAACAGATATTGAAAAGCAGAATTTCTATCAAGGGAAAATACAAGCAGCCAAATACTTTATCGATTGGGAATTGCCGTTAATTAATCGCGACATCGAACTGTTAAATAATGACAATGCGGTATGTACCAATATGCAAGCAGAATGGTTTTAAGTGACTGTTTGGAATGTTTTCAACATAAGAACATGCCTGAACAATACGACTAATGTGATGCTGGGATGAATTTTTCGAAGTCTTTGGAGTGCAAAGCGCACAGCAAGCGAGAAAAATTTATCCCAGAAGAACGCTTTTTAATATATTTGGCTTATTTTTAATAAACTCTTTTTAAGCAAACGATACCAATGGCTTTTTATAAAAATTTAAAGGAATAAATAATGACAACAATGAATAAGCAGTGGCGCTTAAAAGAAAGACCTGTTGGCGCACCGAGTTCGCAGACTTGGGATTATACTGAGTCAGAACTACCGATTATCACAGACGGTCAGTTACTGATAAAAATTGAATATATTTCGATGGATCCAGCGATGCGTGGCTGGTTAAACGATGCCAAATCTTATATCGAACCAGTACAGATTGGTGATGTCATGCGCGCGGGTACCGTGGGCGAAGTCATTGAAAGTAAGCATGAGAAGTTTGCCGTCGGCGATTATGTCTGTGGTCACAATGGCGTGCAGTCATATGCGGTCAGTGATGGTAATGGGTTATACAAAGTCGATCCAAACCTTGCACCCTTATCTTATTACTTAGGCGTGCTCGGTATGCCAGGTATGACTGGCTACTTTGGCTTATTAAAAACTGGTGAGCCAAAAGCTGGCGAGACGGTGGTCGTCTCTGGTGCTGCGGGTGCCGTTGGTGGCTTGGTTGGACAGATTGCCAAACTAAAAGGCTGCCGTGTCGTTGGTATCGCAGGCGGTGCTGAGAAATGTAAATTCTTAGTTGATGAGCTAGGTTTCGATGCTGCAGTAGATTATAAAAATGAGGATGTCAAAAAAGGCTTAAAGCAAGCTTGTCCAAACGGTGTCGATGTCTTCTTTGATAACGTAGGCGGCGATATCTTAAATGACGTCCTCACGCAAATTAATCTGCGCGCGCGTATCGTGATTTGCGGTGCGATTAGCCAATATAACAACACCACAGCGGTAAAAGGGCCGTCAAATTATTTATCCTTATTGGTCAATCGTGCCCGTATGGAAGGCATCGTTGTCTTTGATAATATTAAAGAGTATCCAATCGCGATGAAAGAGATTGCTGGCTGGATTCAGTCAGGTGATATGAAAGTAAAAGATCATATCGTTGAAGGTATCGAGACTTTCCCAGATACCCTGATGATGCTTTTTAAAGGTGAAAACTTCGGCAAACTGGTACTTAAGGTAGAGGGATAGATCATGACACTGAATACAAACGGAATTTCATCAGATGTAACGGGCAAACGAATTTTGATCACGGGCGGTGCGTCTGGCATCGGTGCGGTTAGCGCGTTATTGCTAGCCAGTCGCGGCGCAAAAGTTGTGATCGGTGATATGGCCGAAGAGATGGGCGCTGCGGTTGCTAAGCAAGGTCAAGACGCTGGCAATAGTATCGTCTTTAAAAAGGTCGATGTGACGAGTGGCGACGAAGTACGCGCGTTGTTTGCCTTTGCCATGGAAACGTTGGGTGGTCTTGATGTCGTGGTAAATAATGCGGGCATCGACCATCAGCCTGCACCGATGCATGAGCTAAGCGATGAGGACTTTGACCGTAATATTGCCGTTAATCTAAAAGGCGTCTGGCATTGCATGCGTGCGGCTGTTACTTGTATGGCAGCCAATGGTGGCGGTCACGTGATTAATGTGGCATCCATCGCAGGGCTGCGTTCTGCGCCGTTATTGTCAGCATATAGCGCCGCTAAACATGGCGTGATGGGACTGACCAAGTCTGCTGCTCATGAATATGCGCGCGTCAATATTCGCTTTAACGCCGTCTGTCCAAGCTTTATTGACACCCCTATGGTGCAAAATACCATGGCGAAGATGGGCGAGCGCGCGCAAAAAGCAACAATTAATGCCAGCCCGCTACGTCGTTTAGGGACAGTTGATGAAGTATCCGGCGCGATTGCATGGCTCGCGAGCGATGAAAGCAGCTTTATGAATGGTCATGCGTTTACCCTTGATGGTGGCATGTTGGCTTAGCTGACTTAATGCAATTTCTTAAAACGATTGGTATGAAATTTCTAAGCTAAGTATCTCAGAGCTGGTAAAAATTTTCTTGCTTGCTGTGTGCGTTGCACTCCAGAGGCTGCAAAAATTTCTTCCAGCTCTGCTACACATTTAAAATGTATAAATAATATATTTAAAAATATAAGGAATAATAATGAAAGATTTATTTGATTTAACGGGTAAGATTGCTTTGGTCACAGGTGCTAGTCGTGGTATTGGCGAATCTATTGCACGCTTATTAGCTTCTAGAGGCGCGCACGTCATTGTCTCTAGCCGTAAAATTGATGCTTGCCAAGCGGTCGCTGATAGCATTGTCGCTGATGGTCACAAAGCCAGTGCCTTTGCGTGCCATGTCGGAAATATGGATCAGATTGATGCTATTTTTGAGCACATCAAAAGTGAGTTCGGTCAAATCGATATTTTAGTCAATAATGCCGCTGCAAACCCTTATTATGGTCATATCTTAGATACGGACTTAGCCGCTTTTGATAAGACCGTTGAAGTCAATATTCGTGGTTATTTCTTTATGTCGACAGCTGCTGGTAAGATGATGCGCGAGCAGGGCGGCGGGGTTATCTTAAATACCGCTTCGGTCAATGGCTTAGTCGCAGGTGACAAGCAAGGCATCTATTCAATCACCAAAGCTGCTGTGATTAGCATGACTAAAGCGTTTGCAAAAGAGTGTGGCCCATTGAACATTCGTGTCAACGCGTTGTTGCCTGGTTTAACCGATACTAAGTTTGCCTCAGCGTTAACGACTAATGATAAAGTCTTAAAAATGGCGCTACATGCAATTCCATTAGGACGCGTAGCAGATCCAGATGAGATGGCTGGCACGGTATTATATCTAGTGTCTGATGCGTCAAGCTATACGACGGGCGCAACGATCGTTGTTGATGGTGGGATGTTGGCTTAGTTAGCCGTTCGCCCTCTAAAAGTAGAGCCATTTTTAAAACCGTATGCTGATAAATGGCATACGGTTTTTTATTTGGTTATAGTAAGTACTAATATTTTAAGTAACAGTGTTTGAAATAATAGTGTTTGAAGTAATAATATTTAAGGAAGGAGTAAAGCATGCAAGCATCTATTGTTAAAAAATTTTCCAATATCAAAACATGGTTATTCGTTCCAGCCACTCGCATAGATAGAGTGGAAAAAGCCTTTGCCAGTGGGACAGATGCAGTGATTGTGGATTTAGAAGATGCGGTTGCTACAACGGACAAGGTGCGAGCTCGCAAAGATTTACAAGTCTATTATAATAGTCAGGCTTATCAGCCGATTTGGGTACGCATCAATAAAACAGGTAGTGAGGAGTTTTTCAAAGACGTAGTGCTCTGTCAGAAAATGCCTAATTTGGCTGGCGTGTTACTAGCCAAAGCTGAGCAAGCATCAGATATTGAAAATGCTCATAACATGACTGGACTGCCCGTCATTGCATTAATAGAGACAGCGCTTGGTTTATATCAAATCGATAGTATGGCAAAATCTGCTGGACTGCTTGCATTTAGCTATGGGTTTTTAGATTTATGCAATGATTTACAGGTGCACGTAGGTACAGCGGCAGCAGATGTTATTGCCAATCAAATTCGTTATCAGCTTTTACTCACATCAAAAGCACATCAATTATTAGCGCCTATTGATACAGTTTATACTGATTTTAACGATGGTAAGGGGCTTGGGCAGCGAGTGCAATTATGGTCACAAATGGGCATGTCCGGAATGCTTTGTATCCATCCAAAGCAAGTAGCAACTGTTAAGCAATCTCTGCAACAGACTGACGCCGATATTGAGTTTGCAAGACGTGTGATAGAAGAATACGAGCGGAGCGGGCAAGCGGTATTTAAAATAGCAGGTCAAATGGTCGATGCGCCCGTAATTGAGCGCTGCCGTCAGTTGCTGAGTTCATAAGGTATTTTTTGATAGAATGCGCTCTAATAGACTAAAACAGCAAAAAAGGCGCGGTACGACTGGCTTTTGATTTTGCGACTTCTGCTGGTGTGCCTTCTGCCACAATAAGACCGCCCTCATCACCCGCACCGGGCCCAATATCGATAATCCAATCACTATTACTAGCGACTTGCATGTCGTGTTCGACCATAATCACAGTGTTACCAGCGTCAACGAGTCCGTTCAATTGCGCCATCAATAGCGACACGTCCGAAGGGTGCAGGCCAGTTGTTGGTTCATCAAGGATATAAAGCGTGTCTCCTCGTTGTGTCCGTTGCAGTTCGGTGGCAAGCTTAATGCGCTGTGCTTCACCGCCCGAAAGCTCGGTTGCTGGCTGACCAAGCCTGAGATAACCAAGTCCGACTTTTAGCAACGCGTCTAATGCTCGTAGTATGGGTGCTTCTTCTACAAAGAATTCATAAGCAGATTCGACGGTGAGATTGAGGATTTCAGCGATATTTTTGCCTCGATAAGTGATCTCAAGGGTTTCATTATTGTAGCGTTGCCCATGACACACTTGGCACGGCGAGTAAACACTCGGCAGAAATAGCAGTTCGACGCTGACAAATCCGACACCTTCGCAATTTGGGCAGCGGCCTTTTTTAACGTTAAAGGAGAATCGACCGGCATCGTAACGTCGTGCCTTGGCTTCTGGCGTTGCTGCAAATAATTTGCGCACATGATCGAACAGGCCGGTATAAGTGGCAAGGTTTGAGCGCGGCGTACGACCGATGGCTTTTTGATCGACGGTCACCAATCGACTCACGTGTTCCATACCATCAGCAATCTTACCGCTGGTCTGAGTTTCTAGTTCTTGCTCTAGTAAATCAGCTTCGCCAGTCGGCGCTTCGATGATTGTCTTCTGCCCTAATTCGCTATAAATGAGATCGACCAGCGCCTGACTGACTAGACTTGATTTGCCTGAACCTGATACGCCCGTCACCGTTGTCATCACCCCTAGAGGAAACGCTACATCTAGCCCTTGTAAGTTGTTGCGTTCGATATTGACCAGCTGTAGCGAGGCTTTTGCTTTTCTTGGGGTATGCTCAACCGCCCCGTCAGTCTCAAAAAGATACTGTCCTGTGCGTGATTGTGCAACGTCCCGCAATCCTGCTACAGGGCCACTGTAAATAACTTCGCCGCCATGGGTTCCAGCCTTTGGCCCCACATCGACAATCCAATCGGCGTGCCGAATCACGCTGACATCATGCTCAACAATAAATAACGAGTTACCAGCCGCTGTTAGTTCATCCAATGCGCCCAATAGCGCTTGAGTATCGGCAGGATGTAATCCAGCAGACGGCTCGTCAAGCACATAGACCACACCAAACAGTTTAGAGCGAATCTGGGTGGCGAGCCTTAAGCGTTGTAGTTCACCCGGAGACAAGGTAGGTGTAGTGCGTTCAAGTGAAAGATACCCTAAGCCCAGTGTGGTTAACGCCTCAACTCGAGACAGAATGTCACTGGCAATACGTTGAGCAACGATGGCCTTTTCTCGGTTTGGCATGTTGTCAGTCGGTTTAGTCTTGGCAGCATCCTGAAGTTTGAGCGCCATTTCGGTTAGGGTTAATTGGGACAATTCACCAATATCAAGACCCGCGAACTTCACCGATAGCGATTCTTTTTTGAGTTTTTTGCCATGGCATTCTGGACATTCAGAAATTTGCATAAACTGGGAAACGCGCTTTTTGGTACGCGGACTTTGAGTGCTAGCAAAAGAGTGCAAGACGAAATTCTTTGCACTGGTAAACGTCCCTTTATAATTGGGCTTTTCGCCTTTTTTAATCGCCTCGCGTACTTGTTCAATGTTGTACTCTGGATAGACAGGGACTTCTGGAGTGTCGTCGGTAAAGAGAATCCAATCGCGGGTTTTTTGGGGCAGGGTATTCCACGGCTTATCGATATCGTAGCCAAGTGTGGTCAGGATGCGGCTTAGGTTTTGACCTTGCCACGCAGGCGGCCAAGCGGCAATCGCACGTTCACGAATGGTTTTGGTATTGTCAGGAACTAGCAATTCTTCTGTCACCTCAAACACGCGGCCAATACCGGAGCAAGTAGGGCAAGCGCCATCTGGCGTATTTGGAGAGAACGCGTCAGCGTAGAGTATACCTTGACCAGCAGGGTATTCCCCCGCTCGTGAGTAGAGCATGCGTAAGCCATTTGAAATCGTCGTTACGCTACCGACCGATGAACGTACAGACGGCGTACCTCGTTGTTGTTGCAGGGCAACAGCGGGCGGCAAGCCTTCTATTGAATCGACATCAGGCTGATCCACTTGATCGATCAAGCGTCTGGCATAAGGCGATACTGAGTCAAGATAGCGGTGTTGTGACTCAGCAAAAAGGGTGCCAAATGCCAGCGAGGATTTGCCTGACCCTGATATACCCGTGAATACCACAAGGGCATTACGCGGCAAATCAACATCGACGTTTTTTAGATTGTGAACTCTTGCGCCTCTGACTTGGATACTATGAGCAGGGTCGCAAGCGATATTTTTAGTGGCATTGTCATCAACTTTTGCACTGGATTTTACTTTTTTATTTTTAGTGGTCATAAAACAGTTATTCCTATCAAATCGTATTTTTAGCTTTAGTGTGCAGAAGGCGGGTAAAGTTTTGGCTAAGAAACTGCTTGTTAAATAATTAGCTAATTAAGCAATGTCTTGGCTTAAGCAATGTCTTGGCAATCTAAAACCATCCTAGCATGTCAATATCGAATCCTTAGATAGGTTTACGCTTTACAGACAGAGGACAGACATAGCAATGCCAGACAATAACATTTATAAGGTTTCATCTCTGAATTTCAGCTTATAAGTCTTGAAAAACTGCTTTTAAGACATGCGGATTTTTGAAGTGGGTGAGCTGGCAAGTGGCGAGGTAGCTGATAATGGTTTATCATTAATCATATTTATTCATGATTTAAAAAAGAGTTCTATGATTTTTATCAGCAATACCATTAGTCTAAATGACAGTGACGTAGAGATTAGTGCCATACGTGCGCAAGGCGCAGGCGGGCAAAACGTCAATAAAGTCTCTTCTGCGATTCATTTGCGTTTTGATATCCATGCCTCAAGCTTGAGTGATGTAAATAAGCAGCGTTTGCTTGATAGTAAAGACAGCCGAATTACCAAAGAAGGTGTGCTCATTATTAAGGCGCAGCAATTTCGTACCCAAGAACGTAATAAAATTGATGCGTTTGAGCGCTTACAAAGCTTTATCACCAAAGCTACTTATATCAATAAGACGCGAAGACCTACCAAGCCAAGCAGAAATGCTAAGCGTAAACGTGTCGATCAAAAAACTCAGCGTGGTAAAACAAAAGTATTACGCGGTAAGGTGGATTTTTAGATAGACTGATTTGAAGGTGGATTTTCACAATTGACCAAAAAGCAAAATGCCAGCCCATCTAAGTGGCTGGCATTTTTTTGTGCGCTGAATGAACTTTGGTTAATCTGCCCTTAGCTAACCAAGCCTTTTACTTAACTCAGGAAAGCGCTTTATCATAAATAGCATCAGTAGCAATGCCATAACCGCGATAGCCGCCCCAACATAGCCCACGCTCGATAGTGAAATATGTGTCACTGCATAGCCTCCGAACAGCGCGCCCGTCCCAATGCCTAAATTGATAATCCCTGAAAACATCGACATCAGCATGTCTTGTGCATTGACATCGACCATGATGACCTTGGCTTGCATGGAGATAATCAGCAGCATGAGCGCCGCGCCCCAGAGTAGGGCAATCAAGCTGAGCGCCCATATTGAGGTTACCGCAAATAACAGCATGAGCATAGACAATAGTATCAGTATCGTCGATATCAGCATTAATCTGGTATTGAATTTATCACCCCAACGACTGAAAATTACACTACCCGCAATCCCTGCGACACCGAACAATAGCAGCACAACCGTTGCAGCGTTTTCACTGATTGCCCCAACCTGCCGCATAAAAGGTTCGATATAAGAGTAGGCGGTATAGTGTGCGGTAAAGACAAGCAAAATAAGTACATATAGGCTGACCAATAAAGGGTTTTTAAGCAACTCTGGAATCTTTCTAAACGAGCCCTCAAACATACTTGGCAGGGTGGGTAATAGCCTTGCTTGCAAAATAAATACTACCAAAGCAACTACGCCGATTCCGCCAAATGTCGCCCGCCAGCCAAACCATTGACCGACCACGCGTCCTAGAGGCACACCCAACACCATCGCTAATGACGTACCGGTCGCAAGCACGCTAAGTGCCAAATCCTTTTTGCCTTCCGGTGCCACGCGTATCGCAATCGCTGCGGTGATTGACCAAAATATCGCATGCGTGAGCGCAATGCCAACTCGGCTGATGAGCAGTACTTCAAAGCTCCACGCAAATACTGACAACACATGGCTGGCAATAAACACCGCAAACAAGGCCAACAGCAAACGCTTGCGCTCAAAGCGACTGGTCAGCAGCATCAATGGCAATGACATGGCCGCGACAATCCATGCATACAGTGTCAACATCCAGCCCGTCTCTGCCGTGGTGATAGAGAAATCTTGGGCGATGTCGCTTAATAGGGCAACAGGGACAAATTCGGTGGTATTCATGATAAAGGCGCTGACGCCCATTAGGAATACTTGAAAATACTGAGTCCGGCGAGCATTTGCGCTCACCTCAATGTTAGGTTTCATAAGATCCAACGGTCAGAAAGAATGCTAAAAAATTAGCGTAAAAACGGGGCAGGAAGTGAGATGTTCACAGAAAAGCTAAGCAAGATAGCAAGTCAATGGGTTTAGTTAAAGGGGTTTTTTGCTAATGTCATTAATGCTTAGCCTTTTAATGATAAATACTGACTTCGACAATAGGTTTATCTGGTTTGTCAAAATAGATAAATCAGAGGATAATTCCAAATAATATCATACTTATTTAGAAGTTATATTATGCTCATCAATGCAGATTTTTCATGCCGTGCTGCCTTAGCACCTGAACACTATCAGTGGGTCCAATCACCACAAAACGGCGTCGAGCGCGTGATGCTTGACCGTGTTGGTGCCGAAAAAGCACGTGCTACCAGTATCGTACGCTATGCCCCTGAGTCAAATTTTCCGCATCATCTGCACCCAGGAGGTGAAGAGATTTTGGTATTGTCAGGCACTTTTTCTGCGGATAACAACGATTATCTTGCTGGCTGGTATCTACGCAATCCACCGACTTCAGGGCATCAGCCTTATAGTCATGAGGGGGCTGTTATTTTTGTCAAACTTTGGCAGATGACAGTCGATGAGACCCGTCATGTCGCTATCGATACCAACGATGCTGACAACTGGCAAGAACAAGGCGGCCGTGAGGTTTGCCATTTATACTCGGATGCAAAAGAGCAGGTGAGCTTGCAATGTATAGATGCAGGTGAGGCATTGTTTACAGGTGTCATCGTAGGAGGTGCTGAGCTATTGGTGCTAGAGGGTACTTTGATAGAAGCGGGACAGAGTTATCAGCGCGGTGGTTGGATACGTCTGCCTGTCGATGCGATATCGCAAATAACAGCAGGAGAGAGTGGCGCCACGGTTTATCTAAAAACTGGACATTTATCACAAATAGTCGGTATGGATGTTCACTGAGTTTATAAGTACTGTTGAGAAAAATAATATGAAGAAAGCATCGGTAGCGATTATTGGCGGCGGTCTAAGCGGCTTGTATGCGGCTTATTTATTAGAGAAAAAAGGCATCGATTATGTGCTGTTAGAGGCGCGTCCGACGCTAGGTGGTCGTATCGTTACTGCGAAATTTTCGAGAGATAATAAAAATATAAATAGTTTTGATTTGGGACCTTCTTGGTTTTGGCCAAACTATCAGCAGCAGTTGGCGCATCTAATTGCAGAACTGCAATTAGAGACCGTAATGCAGTTTGAAGACGGCGATATGATGGTCGAGCGCACGCCTGATATGCCTGCTATTCGTACCCACGGATATAAAAGCGAGCCACCATCCATGCGACTTAAAGGCGGTATGGCAGCATTGATAGAGGCTCTGTATCTTCGCTTAGATGCATCACGTATTTTGACTGGTCAAATCGTATATCAACTTAATCATGTTGGTCAATACATTGAGATTGCTAGTAAAGATATATCTGAGCAAGTAATGACTTGGCAAGCGCAATATATACTGCTTGCACTACCGCCACGTTTGGTACAAGAAAGCATCACGTTTCAACCTGCTTTACCTTCCAATCTAGCTGCGCAGTGGCAGCAGACAGCCACTTGGATGGCGCCACATGCAAAATATGTGGCGGTTTATGACACGCCTTTTTGGCAAAAACAGGGTCTTTCTGGAGCGGCGAGAAGCGCCCAAGGTCCTATGGTTGAGATTCATGATGCTTCGGTGACAGACGGTAGTGGTGCGCTGTTTGGTTTTATAGGTGTACCTGCAGAAATACGTCAAAATATTTCTGAAGCCCAATTAAAAATCCATTGCCGTGCACAGTTGGTAAGACTGTTTGGTGTAGAGGCAGAGAACCCTAAAAGAGAATATCTTAAAGACTGGGCGCAAGAACCGTTTACAGCGACTGCTACTGACTCGAGTGGCAATGGTCAACATACGTCAGCACCTGTGTCTAAAGCAACATCCGGCGTATGGGAAAATTGTCTGACGGGTATTGGCAGCGAATGGTCAACACAATTCCCAGGTTACCTCGCTGGGGCGATTGATGCCGCTAGCATAGGGATGCTAAACCTTCCTGAGTCAGTCTTGACTTAATTAATCCTGCTTATACCAATATAAAGAACCGCCTCTAAACAGTCGTTTTTGGATCAGCTCTTTCCTAGCTATACGGGCGTTTCAATCTTTATAGTAAGGAGAGGTTTGAGCTCAATGCAAAGTGCGGTGCGTCAAGTAAAGCCATATTGTCAGTCCGCCTTGCCCCCATAATTCCATCTAGCCTTATCTCATCTAAAATAAACAAAATACATATTAACCCTTCACATTGCTAGATTATTTCTATAAAATACCGACCGTGTGGTTTCTTTAATATATATACATTATTAATATGTGCTCAATTTGAGACAGGTATCCTAATTATGAGTCCTACCACGATTGCTTACGGTTACCTTGCCATTGCTATCATTTGTGAAGTCATTGGCACCACCTTTTTAGCTAAGTCAGAGCAGTTTACGCGTTTGGTGCCGACAGTGATTATGGGTGTGCTCTACGCCATCTCGTTTTACTTATTGACACAGACTATCAAGACCATACCGCTTGGTATCGCTTATGCGTTATGGGCTGGACTTGGGATTGTACTAACCTCATTGGTAGGCTTGGTGTTTTTTAAGCAAACACTGGATACAGCAGCGGTGGTTGGTATTGCGATGATTGTGGGCGGTGTCGTCGTGATGAATTTACTATCTAATTCTGTCGGGCATTAATTGTGTATCTGGAGATAAAAATGGAAGCTGAAAACGCGCATAAGCGCAAAAAACAACCAGAAGTAGTACGTCGGGCATTACTTGACCAAGCGGCACGCATTACTTTAGAGCAAGGTTTGGCCAAGGTGACCTTCCAAGCGGTTGCTGATGCAGTTGGGGTAACCAAAGGTGGCGTGATGCATCATTTCACCACCAAAAACGCCTTGGTGATGGAAGTATTTCATGACGCTATGAAAAAGTTTGAGCTAGAGGTTGACGCGGCTATGGCAAAAGACCCAGTGCGTTTTGGCTCCTTTACCCGTGCTTATATCAATGCCACGATTAGCTTGGGCGAAAAAGGGCAGCATGAGTTCAATAGCCAAGCGACACTATATGCATTGATGCTAGGCGATAGTGAGCTACGTGACTTATGGGCAGAGTGGGCAAATTCACAATTAAAGAAACATGAAGAAACCGACAATACCGAAACATTATGTATGGTGCGTTTAGTCGCTGATGGTATTTGGCTCTCTGATTTTTCAGGAATTAATATCTCAGATAAAACATCCATTCATAAACGCTTGATAAGCATGACGCAATCTGAGAAAGAGTAAGACGCTGCTCTCAACTGATTTATCGAAGAAGCGTTTTTTATTATAGAAGCATTGAAAGAAAATCCTGTAGAAATAGACGCTATAAATTTATTTTAAATACTTAACCCATGACGAGATTATTTGGTATTAACTTTTTTATAAAGCTTTTGCCAGTCGTCGTAAGGAGAAAGAACACATGACAGATTCAAAAACAGTGCTAAATAACTTAACAGACATTATCGACTTAGAACAAATACAAACTGCTTATATTAACGGCTGTTATTTGGCAGTAGATGAAACGCTGACGACTTTTGAAGACATCAATCCAGCGACGGGTGAAGTGCTGGCGACGATTCAGCAAACGACCAATGAGCAAATTGATGAGGCTGTTAAAGCGGCACAAAAAGGTCAAAAAGTTTGGGCAGCACTGACAGCAGTTGAGCGTGGTCGAATCCTATCAAAGGCCGTTGAGATATTACGCGAGCGCAATGACGTACTGGCATTACTCGAAACGAAAGACACGGGTAAAGCTTACTCTGAAACCAAGTATGTCGATATCGTCACTGGTGCGGATGTCGTTGAATATTATGCGGGTCTGGCACCGATGATTGAAGGTCGTCAGATTCCACTACGTGATACCAGCTTTGTCTATACTCGCCGTGAGCCACTTGGCGTGGTTGCTGGTATTGGTGCATGGAACTATCCGATTCAAATCGCGATGTGGAAAGCAGCACCAGCCTTAGCCGCTGGTAATGCGATGATCTTTAAGCCATCAGAAGTGACACCATTGACTGCATTGAAACTGGCAGAAATCTTGACAGAAGCGGGCTTACCAGATGGCGTATTTAACGTCGTCCAAGGCAATTATAAAGTGGGTGAGGCCTTAACTCAGCATCCTGATATCGCCAAAGTATCGTTTACCGGTGGCGTACCGACGGGCAAAAAAGTCATGTCGAGCGCGGCATCATCGTCTCTTAAAGACGTGACATTAGAGCTGGGTGGTAAGTCACCACTAATTATCTTTGATGATGCGGACATCGATACAGCTGCGGACATCGCAATGATGGCGAACTTCTATAGCAGTGGTCAGGTATGTACTAATGGTACGCGCGTGTTTGTTCCTAAAGCCGTGCAAGCTAAGTTTGAGCAGGCTATCTTAACGCGTGTTGAGCGTATTAAGCTCGGCGATCCAATGGATGAAAACATCAATATGGGCCCACTAGTCAGCTTCCCGCATATGGAAAGAGTGCTTGGTTATATCGAGCAAGGTAAAGCCAGTGGCGCACGCTTGCTAACAGGTGGTGACCGTGTGATGACAGGCGAATTGGCAAATGGCGCATTCGTCGCCCCGACGGTATTCACTGATTGCACCGATGAAATGACTATCGTACGTGAAGAAATCTTTGGCCCAGTGATGTCGATATTGACTTATGAGACCGAAGAAGAAGTTATTCGCCGTGCCAACGATACCGAATATGGATTGGCAGCTGGGGTCGTGACTGCTGACTTGACCCGAGCACATCGAGTTATCGCTCAAATTGAAGCGGGTATCTGCTGGTTAAATACATGGGGTGAGTCCGCAGCGCAGATGCCAGTTGGTGGTTATAAGCATTCGGGTATTGGCCGCGAAAACGGCATTGAAGCCCTTGAATACTATACTCAGACCAAATCTATCCAAGTAGAGTTGGGTAAGTTTGAATCTGTATTTTAATCATTTGTATTGAGAAAATTCTTAATCAGTAAAGTGGTTCAGTAGTAGAGCTAATTTGTTCTTTGTTCGAATTTACTGATAGCAAATGATTTATTTTTCAATATTATGGAGCGTTTTATGACATCAACCACACCTGAGTATGACTATATCATCGTTGGCGCAGGATCGGCAGGCAATGTGCTGGCCACACGTTTGACCGAAGATGCCAACATTAAGGTATTGCTGTTAGAAGCGGGTCGTCCAGACCATCGCTTAGACTTTCGCACGCAGATGCCAGCAGCGCTCGCCATGCCGTTGCAAGGAACGACTTATAACTGGGGTTATAAAACCGATCCTGAGCCGAATATGAACAACCGCGTGATGGACTGCGGTCGCGGTAAAGGACTTGGCGGCTCGTCATTGATTAACGGTATGTGTTATATCCGTGGTAATGCACTAGATTTTGATGATTGGTCTGAGATTAAAGGCTTAGAAGATTGGACGTATCTTGATTGCCTGCCTTATTTTAAAAAGTTAGAAAACCGTGATGCTGGCGAGAATGACTATCATGGTGTGGGTGGTCCTGTTGAGATGACCACCTCAAAACCAGGGGTCAATCCACTGTTTCAGGCGATGATTGAAGCAGGCGTGCAAGCTGGCTATCCAAGTACTGACGATTTAAACGGTTATCAGCAAGAAGGCTTTGGGCCAATGGATCGTTTCGTGACGCCTAATGGTCGCCGTGCTTCAACGTCCCGTGGCTATCTGGACCGTGCTAAACCGCGCAGCAATATTACGATTTTGACGGGTGCATTGACCGATGTAATCTTGTTTGATGGTAAGCGTGCCATCGGTGTCAAAGTCGAGCATCAAGGTCAAACCAAGAACTTTCATGCCTCTCGTGAAGTGATTGTCTCATCAGGTGCAATTGCTTCGCCACAATTATTGCAGCGTTCTGGTATTGGCCCTGGTCAATGGTTAAAAGATCTAGGTGTTAATGAGATTATAGATTTGCCAGGCGTCGGTAATAACCTGCAAGATCATTTAGAGCTGTATATGCAGTATGAATGTAAGCTGCCAGTGTCGATTGCACCTGCCAATAAATGGTGGAACAAGCCCGCCATCGGTGCTGAGTGGTTATTCAATGGTACGGGTCTTGGCGCGTCAAACCAGTTCGAAGGTGGCGGTTTTATTCGTACCGATGAAAAATTCACCCATCCTAATATTCAGTACCATTTCTTACCATTAGCGGTACGTTATGATGGTCGAAGTGCGGTTAAATCGCATAGTTTCCAAGCACACGTGGGCTCATTACGCTCGCCAAGTCGTGGTCGTGTCAAGCTGACCTCAAAAGATCCAAGTGCTCATCCGAGTATCTTGTTTAACTATATGTCTCATGATCAAGACTGGCAGGAGTTCCGTGCTGCTATGCGTATCACGCGTGAGATCATGCATCAGCCAGCACTTGATCCTTATCGTGGCCGCTCGATTGCACCAACGGATGATTTAGTGACTGATGCGCAGTTGGACGAGTATGTCCGTAACCACAGTGAGACGGCTTATCATCCATCTTGTACCTGTGCGATGGGCGAAGACAATGATTCGGTCGTAAATGGCGAAGGGCTGGTACATGGTATCGATGGCTTGCGCGTCGTTGATGCGTCAATTATGCCAAATATCATCAGTGGTAATCTAAACGCGACCACCATTATGCTGGCAGAAAAAATCGTCGATAAAATGCGCGGTGTGCAGTTGCCACGTTCGACGGTAGATTATTATGTCGCTAATGGTGCACCGCTCAGAGCAGAGCCGATGCGGAGTTATAGTTCTATGGTATAAGCGGTTGAATCATCAATCATATAAGACAGTTTTAATAAGAAGGCCTTTTACAGTAAAGGTCTTTTTTATCAGCGCTAAAGTTTAAGAAGATGAGTGCCGTTATGGCTGCCTCTGTTTATCGTTTGCTTTGCTATTTTTTCACATTGTTGATTTAGCAAATTTCATTTATTGGTACTGCTTTGTGCGTCATGCAGTTATTTGTATGTCATGCGGTTATCAGTCATAAGATTATGACGGACAAAGCAATATCAGACCCTGTTTAATTTACCTATTGAGG
Source organism: Psychrobacter sp. ANT_H59 (assembly GCF_008369225.1). Lineage (NCBI taxonomy): Bacteria > Pseudomonadati > Pseudomonadota > Gammaproteobacteria > Moraxellales > Moraxellaceae > Psychrobacter > Psychrobacter sp. ANT_H59. The sequence continues at coordinate 655,083 of NZ_VOBE01000001.1, read as the reverse complement.
TCTTTTATGTACAGCTCGCCATCAAAAGATGCGACGAAACCCCTGACTCTAAATAAGACGGTTTTTTTAGGCTCAGCTATTATTTCTATTTTATTGATAATCTGGACGATTGCGTTTCCAGATTATAGTGAGGCATTATTAAGTTCAAGTATGGCATGGGTATCAGAGAGTTTTGGCTGGTATTACATGCTGGTGGTTGCCGCGTATAGTATATTCGCCTTGTTTGTTGGCTTTTCTAAGTATGGCGATATTAAGCTTGGTCAAGATCATGAAAAGGCGCAATTTCCTTTCCTAGCATGGGCCGCGATGCTGTTCTCTGCGGGTATCGGTATTGATTTATTGTTCTTTGGTGCGTCTGAGCCGTTGATGCATTATCTGACGCCGCATACGGGGCTCGAGCCTGCCAGTGAGGCGGCCATGCGTGAAGCACTTGCACAGACCTTTTTACATTGGGGTCTACATGGCTGGGGCATTTATGCTTTAATCGGGATGGCATTGGCGTACTTTGCTTATCGTAAAAACATGCCACTTGCGTTACGTTCGCCACTGACGCCTATCTTTGGCGAGCGTTTAATCAAAGGCTGGCTTGGTGATGGTATTGATACCTTTGGTGTGGTTTGTACCTTGATGGGTATCGCGACCAGTTTGGGTATTGGTGTATTGCAAGCCAATGCTGGTTTGACTCATGTTTTTGGGATTGAATCCAGCAAAATGGTTCAAACCTTTATCATCATAGGTGTTGTCGCTGCCGCGGCGATCTCTGCGATGACTGGTGTAGAAAGAGGCGTCCGCCGTTTATCCGAATTTAATATGCTATCTTCGATATTGCTATTAATCGCGATATTGGTGATGGGTAATACGGTTTATTTGCTGAATACCTTTACCCAAAATATTGGTCAATACTTCCAAACCATCGTTTTCAAAACTTTTGATGTTTATGCTTATGATGGTCAAGCTGGCGCTGACTGGAAATCAGGCTGGACGATATTTTTCTGGGCATGGTGGGTCGCTTGGGCACCGTTTGTAGGCCTATTTATTGCGCGTATTAGCCGTGGTCGTACCCTGCGTGAGTTCGTATTTGGTGTGATGTTTATCCCACTTGGATTCATCTTTGCTTGGTTCTCTATCTTTGGTAACTCAGCGATAGATTTGGTTGCCAATGGTGCCACTGAACTTGGTGAAATCGCAGTCAATGATGCGGCAATGGGCATGTTTGCCTTGTTTGAGTATTTTCCTTACAGCGAAGTGCTATCATTTGCAGGTGTTGTGATTGGGCTAGTATTCTTTGTGACTTCAGCTGACTCAGGCGCGTTAGTATTAGCAAACTTGAGCTCACGCGGCATGACCAATGATACGGATGCACCTGTTTGGTTACGCTTATTTTGGGCAGCAGCGACCGGTCTTATTACCTTAGGATTATTGTTTGCTGGTGGTTTTGCCTCATTACAGTCCGTATCCGTCATTGCAGGCTTACCGTTCTCTCTTATCCTTGTACTCTATATGATGTCGATGTGGAAGTCGCTCAAAGAGGAAGGTAATAAGCGTAAAGCCAGTACGATTGGTACGGCTAATGTGCTTGATAGTGGTAAAAGCTGGAAAGCACGCTTGCAACGTATTGTGAGTTTCCCAAGCCATGCACAAGTTGAACGGTTTTTACAAAATGTGGTCAGACCTGCCATGACGGAAGTTGAAAAAGAGTTTGCCGCAGGCGGTCTAAAGACGTCTTTGGATATCCGTAACCCTGAACATATCGGACAAGATATAGATGAAGGTATGGATGAGAGTAGCGGTCAAATAGATGGTCTGAAATTACGGGTTGGACACGGTGATGAAGACGACTTTATTTATGAAGTTAATTTGATCAAAGCGGAGCGTCCTAACTTTACATTGAGCACATCAACTAAGAATGCAGAGTACTATTATCGTGCGGAAGTGTTCTTGAGTGAAGGCTCGCAAGAGTATGACTTGGTAGGTTACTCTAAAGAGCAAGTATTGGTCGATATCTTAAACCAGTACGAGCGCCATTTGCAGTATTTACATTTAGAGCGTTAATAGCTAAGTAATATACTCGATTTTACACTGACCCCATAAGTTGGATTCAACTTATGGGGTTTTTTAAATGTCAGTGTTATAGTCGATTCACTCTAAAAGGAATAGGATATATACTGCTACGTTTTATAATGAAGATTAACAGTATTACCATTATCTGATGTGCTATCATTATTAAAAATGGTCATTCAGACCTATCGTGGGTTTAATGGTTTCGTAGCTTTCACTTGCCATTGTGAATCAATCAATGACAGCGCTACAAGCCTTGCAACTTCCAGCACGATATAAAATAACTCTGGTAAAGCGCATGAGCCTTTTCTCCGACAAAGTCATCCATGCCTTATTTGATTTGCCGAATTTGGCTTATTATTATACTTTTATTGTCGGAGTTATAGGAGTCTCACTTGTTTAATCTTCCTGCTACTCATTCCAAATATACCCGCTATTATAGACCGCAGCATTCTTTGGCGCGCCGTATCATTACTCAAATCGATACGTGTGAGCGCCGTCCCCAAGATATTACCAAAGCCATGGGCTATCCGCTTAAGCATACTATTCCTGCCTGTGATCGCCTGCGTCACGTATTGTCTAGCGAAAAATTGGGCTTGGATGGCAGTTATATCGATGCTTATTTTACTCCTGAGCAATTCTTAGAAAAGCTGGTTTCAGTACTTGATATGCAGGATGAGACGTTTGAAGAAGACATCGCTCAAATCAAGTATGATTTGGCGCATTATGCGTATCCTTTGCCTAAATATCGGTTAAGAGCAGATGTTGATTTTGAGTTTACTGCCGGCGCAAATTGGATGTCCCGTGGCGGCGCGGCTCAATTGGCTTATGCTCACTTGCCTGAAAATATTGCTCGAACGACTGAGACAGAACGTGAGGTCATCGTACAAAAGTGTATGGATGAGCATTACAAAAACTACAATGGCAATTTGCCATATGGCGGCGTGATTAAAGGCTACTGGCTAACGATTGAGCAGCATGGTGAGGTTATTAGCAAAGTGGAATACGGACTGCCAGTTAAATCATGATAGTACTCACCATGACAAGACGTAAGAAAAAAGCTTAAAAAGCCTATTTAAAAACCCTCTCAATAGAAAACCGCCAAGCACTTTTTAGCATTTGGCGGTTTTTTTGAGCTTCAATATATAAACTATCAGCGACTAAGCTTGATTCAAACCGTTTAGTAAGTGCTGCTAAGACCAACAAACAAATTCGTTGATTTGTCATCATCACCTTGCGAGTACGTAACACCAGCATTGGCATTTAATTGACCAAAGCTTTTAGATACGCCAAGTGTCATGCCAAAATTATCATCGTCGGTCTGTACCATTGGCGTATCAAAGCTGATATTTGCTATGGTGTTAAGACGCGCAGAAGCTGCTTCACGATTGTCACTCAACTGCTTTTGATAATGAATATCACCGAATACATTAAGTGAATCGCCTAGATTATGGTTGGCTTTCACGCCAAGTTTGCCATAAGTGGTAGTATATTTTTGCTCATCAAACTGCATGGCGATACCAGACATTTCTTGCTCTTTTAGCGCGTCCAATCTTACACGGCTAGCCGTTGCACCGATATATGGCGTGATAGCAAGGCTGCTGAACTGCATCGGATATCCTGCCTGCAAGTTAGCATAGTAACGTTTACCATCAGCATTAGAGTTAAACTCTTGCTTATTACCGCCAAGTGTGACCGCTCGTGTGACATCAACGTCTAGATTACCAAAGCCAACGGCACCATTGATTTGCACACCGCCAAGCGTATCTAAGATATTGCTGTGATAGACACCAAAGCCAACTTCTTCTAGATCGATATTGCTTAAGCCAGTACGAACTCCCGAATTCTCAAAATCCTTTTGAGTGATATTGCCATATAAGCCTGTTACTGCATGTGCGGAATTGGGATGAGCAAAGTCTACGCCTAATAATACTTGGGTATTACTATCGCCTTCAAACCCTGTAATGTCTTGATTTTCGAACTCACCAGTTGCCCACAAGGTACGGGCAGTTTTTTGTTCACTACTTTGGAATTGATTGATGTGAGATTGTAAGCGCTCACTAGTTGCCAGTCCTGCTGTCGTCGCAATGTGCGGCAGTACGCCAATAAGGCTAGGCGCGGTTACGACGGCATTGGCATAATCGGCAATCATTTGATGCGCACGTCCCGACGGATGGATACCATCAGCAAAGAAATAGCTTTCATTGGCACCTGGCACGACTAAATTACTTGATCCACATAAAAGCGAGCTTGAGGTGTTACAAGCTTTTTGAGTCATATTAGTAAAGCCATAAGCCGTAGGATTGGCAGCGACTTGTTGTAATAAGCTAAAAGTATCGAGCGGTATGATATTAGCACCCGTAGCGACCGCACCACTATACATAGTTTGATTATATAAATTTGCTAACATCGTACCAGACGATTGAAACCCTGCTCCTGCAGCGATAGCAGTAGGTGTTAGACCTATATCAGGGATATTAGGTACTAAAATATAGTTCGCACCACTATCTTTGAGCGCTTTAATAGCGGCGACTTGGCTGCCAGCCGCTGATGAAATCGTATTTATCGCATTAGCAGGATTTGCAGCTGCCGCAAGTAAATCGTTTGCGCCTCCCCACACCACATACATACCATTAGGATCAACTTTTTTATTAGCCAGATAACCATTAACTTGAGTGTTCACAGACGCAACAGGAACGTTAACGCCAAAGTCCGTATTAACGATATCCTTGCCTGCTCTTGCACCACCAATAGCATAGTTATTACCAGCTTGATTTCCAAGATAAACGATGGGAGCAGCTGTTGTACCAAGTTGCTCAGCAAATGAGGTCGCCCATACATTATCAGGGTTGGTTGTAAATTGACCTGACTCTTTAATACCGAGCTTGCCTTGGGTAATGGGACTAAAATAACCGCCATCAGTCAAGCTATCACCAAAAAATGTCACGCTGCTATAAAGCTCAGCATGCGCTAGACCTGCCATTGATAGCGAGATGGCAAGCATACTTTTGGTCAATGTTTTAAGGGTGGTAGGGTTAATAATAGCGTGAGAGATATTACGAGGCATATCGACTTCCTTGTCGTGAATGTAGCGGTTTATTAAGGAAGTGTAACTGCTTTAGAAAATCCTATCAATCGAATTTATCGTAAATCCCAATATAAGTTGAATAAGCTAACAAGTATAAAACTTTTAACCATGGTGCTGTAAATATCGTTCTAACCTAGTGCTCTATCTTCTAAATTATCCAGACCATCGTTGAATGCAATTACTTGCATTGTTATGATGTGTAAATGAAGGTATCGTCCCTAGCATTTTTAAAATGATGACACGCCCTAGTAATAATCAACCTCCGCGTCTAAACTTATTAATCTCAATTCAACTACGAACCCTACCTATGACTTCCTCTTATCATTGCCTGTATTCTTTTCGTCGCTGCCCTTATGCCATGCGCGCCCGTCTCGGCATACTGTTTGCTGAGCTACAGGTAGAGCTGCGCGAAATAACACTGAAAAATAAGCCGTCTCAGATGCTAGCCATTAGCCCAAAAGGTACGGTACCTGTTTTACAACTTGTAGATAGGACGGTGATTGAAGAGAGTAGAGAGATAATGATATGGGCGCTTGAGCAGCAAGATCCGCAAGGGCTTTTGGATGCAGAGGTTTTGCAGCAGGCAAATGCTTTGATTGATAAAAACGACAACGAATTTAAATATTGGCTCGATCGCTATAAATATGCCGATCGTCATATAGACATGACCCAGACAGAGTATCAACAGAAGGGTGAAATATTTTTACAAGTGTTAGAGGAGTTGCTGACTAAAAATCCTTATTTGCTAGGGAAAACTGTAACGATTGCCGATATTGGTATTATGCCTTTTGTCCGTCAATTCGCTCATGTCGATCGCGATGTTTTTTATAGCCTCCCTTATCCAAATCTACAGCGATGGTTACAAGATTGGCTGCAGCATCCGTTTTTTTTGCAAACGATGACCAAATTTCAGCCGTGGCAGGATGGGGATGAAGCAGTAATTTTTTGCTGAGACTTCCTCCAAAATATTTAATAAGTGTTAATACTTTGAAATTTTCGTCTCATGTTTGCTAGGGTTACTATCTTCTAGCTATCTATCTTATTGAATTACTACAAGATTCACAGTACAGATTAACTAAAAATAGGATTAAGCTGCCATAATTTTTACCAATGTGTAAAGAAATAATTTGACAATTATGTACGGTTGGCTTATAAGAGATAAACAGTATGGCTGTTTGCCCATAAGTGCTTTTTTAGAGCGCCTATTTGCATTGATTAAGCTCATACACATATCAAGGGAAGCATCTTCTACCCTGATGGTACATCGCAATTTATCTGCACTACTCGTTTTATGGTTTTTAGGCAATCATTGCCCAACTGATGACATTCGCTGACAGCTACTAGGCTGCCACTGTCACTCTAACCTCACCCGCGCACGTGAATGTATTTTCTCATTTTGCTATTGTCAGCCAATTTGCTGACGATTCAGCGATGTATGTCGCGCTGGGCCTATAAAAAAGGTTTCCAATCGCATGACGATTTTATTTTCTATGCCTGTGCATCCGCAGCCAATCATAGATTCTGGGCATCGTTTTGATGCCAGCCGCCATTGGCCAGCCTCATTAACTTTAGGGTTTGCAGCTTATCCTGAAGCGGACACTCGCATTACTCGCATGAATGTCGCACGTCACTATGGTCCACTGCGGGTACAGCGCGCTTTTTACCCTGAAGGTCGTGATGGCTGCTGTCATGTGTATCTTCTGCATCCGCCCGGCGGTATTGCCAGCGGTGATTCTTTAACCATCGATGTTACGGTGTCTGAAAACGCCCACGCTTTATTAACCACCCCAGCTGCCAACAAACTGTATCGAGCCGATAGCAATAATGTCGCTTGGACACAGCATACTCATCTTAAAATCGAAGACGGTGCCACGCTTGAATGGCTGCCACAAGAAACGCTGGCTTTTGATGGGTCACGCGGTGAGCAAACGGTGATTATTGATTTGGCTGAAACGGCTAAATGCTTGGGCTGGGAAATTATTGGCCTTGGTCGCCCAGCCAGCGACTTACCTTATGTCAGCGGCATCATTGAACAGCGTTTTCAGCTTAGCCGAAAAGGTCAGCCACTATGGTTAGAGCGCCAAGCCATTGACCCAACACATCCTCGCTTTTTAGGTAAATGGGGACAAGGCGGTGCTACGGTTCACGCTACCCTTTGGGCTGTCGGACTGAGTGACCCTGCTGACACCATTACCGAACTACGCGACAAAATACCTGCCAACCACAATTGGGCGGTGACTTATCGCCGCGGTGTGCTCTTACTTCGCTATTTGGGCATGGAGCGCAATGAAGCATGGGATTTATTGCAACAAGCGAGGGAAATTCTGCGTCCTAGATTAACCGGTCATAAAGCCGTCATACCGCGCATTTGGTTAACCTAATAATTCTTTTGCGTATTTTTTTTCGATTACGCATAAAAGCAAGCCGCAAATCAATCGGTTTTCAGCACAACAATATCAATAATAATGGAGAAAATAATGGAACTAACCCCTAGAGACAAAGACAAATTAATGCTTTTTACTGCTGGGCTTTTGGCTGAGCGCCGTAAGGCAAAAGGGCTGAAGCTTAATTATCCAGAAGCGATTGCTCTGATAAGTTGTGAGATTATGGAAGGCGCACGAGAAGGGCGCACTGTGGCAGAAATGATGGGCGCCGGTCGCGAAATTTTAACTCGTGATGATGTGATGGAAGGTGTACCTGAGATGATTGAAAGTATTCAGGTCGAAGCGACTTTCCCTGATGGCACCAAACTGGTGACTGTTCACAGTCCTATTATCTAATAAGAGCATAAAGCTTAAGGAGAGCATGATGATTCCGGGTGAATATCAATTAAAGAAAGGTGATATTGAACTGTGCGTAGGTCGCGACAGCTTTGTGATTGAAGTGGCCAATACCGGTGATCGCCCTATACAAGTGGGCTCTCACTATCACTTTGCTGAAACCAACAGCGCACTGAGCTTTGATCGTAAAAAAGCCTATGGTCATCGCCTAGCGATACCTGCTGGCACCGCTACGCGCTTTGAGTCAGGTCAAAAACGTGAGGTGTCGTTACTGCCTTATGCAGGATTGCGCCGCATCTTTGGCTTTAGAGGTGAGGTGATGGGTGCGCTAGATGACAATTCAGATTCAGGAGAAACACGATGAAAATATCTCGCGACGCCTATGCCAATATGTATGGTCCGACCGTTGGCGACCGCATCCGTTTAGGCGATACTGAGCTTTGGATCGAGATTGAAAAAGACCATACTCATTATGGTGAAGAGGTAGTATTTGGTGGCGGTAAAGTGATTCGTGATGGTATGGGTCAAAGCCAATTGTGCTCAGACTCAGTGATGGATACTGTGATTACCAACGTGATTATTATCGATTGGTGGGGCATCGTAAAAGCCGATGTTGGCTTAAAAGATGGCCGCGTTGCAGCTATCGGTAAAGCCGGCAACCCAGATACGCAGCCAGATATTGATATTATTATTGGCGCAGGTACTGAGATTATCGCTGGTGAAAACCAAATCTTGACTGCAGGCGCAGTAGACACACACGTGCACTATATCTGCCCGCAGCAAGTAGATGAGGCGTTAATGAGCGGTCTTACCACTATGATTGGTGGCGGTACTGGCCCTGCAACTGGCTCAGTCGCTACCACCAACACGCCTGGACCGTGGCACATTGGCAAAATGATGCAAGCCGTGGATGACCTGCCTATTAACATCGGATTTTTGGGTAAAGGCAGTGCCAGTACGCCTGCAGCACTTGAAGAGCAAGTCAAAGCTGGCGTTATGAGTTTAAAAGTTCATGAAGATTGGGCGGCAACGCCAGCAACGATTAGTAATGCGCTTGATGTTGCTGACCGTTACGATATTCAGGTAGCGCTACATGCTGATAGTTTAAATGAGTCAGGATTTGTCAAAGATACGCTAGAGGCCTTTAAAGACCGCTGTATCCATTCGTATCATACTGAAGGTGCGGGTGGTGGTCACGCGCCAGATATTATTGTCGCTTGTGGTCAGCCAAACGTTTTACCGTCATCGACCAATCCAACACGCCCGTACACCATCAACACTGTTGACGAGCATCTCGACATGCTGATGGAGTGTCATCACTTAGACCCAAATATTCCTGAAGATGTGGCCTTTGCTGACTCGCGTATCCGCCGTGAGACCATTGCTGCAGAGGATATCTTGCACGATCTTGGTGCGATTTCGATGATTTCATCGGACTCGCAAGCCATGGGCCGTATTGGTGAAGTGGTCTGCCGTACATGGCAAACCGCGCACAAAATGCGCCTGCAACGTGGTCTGCTACCAGAAGATCAAGAGCGCGGTACTGATAACTTCCGAGTCAAACGTTATATTGCCAAATATACCATCAATCCTGCCATCACCCATGGTGTATCACATGAAGTGGGCTCGATAGAGATTGGAAAAATGGCAGACTTGGTACTATGGCGTCCTAAGTTTTTTGGTGTTAAGCCCTCCATTATCTTAAAAGGCGGCATGATTGCTGGTGCTGCAATGGGTGATCCTAACGCCGCAATTTCGACCCCGCAGCCAGTGCATTACCGCCGTATGTTTGGCGCGCTAGGACGTGCAGTTTCTGCCACACGTGTTACTTTCGTTAGCCAAGCTGCGATGAACACGGGTCTTGAAGAAAAACTGGGTCTAAGAAGCCGATTGGTCGCGTGTAAAAACGTTCGTAGCATGCGCAAAAAAGACATGAAGCTGAACGATTACTGCCCGAACATTACGGTAGATCCAGAAACTTATGAAGTTCGTGTAGACGGTGTGCTTTTAACGTGTGAGCCGCTCTCTGAATTACCATTGGCGCAGCTTTATCATCTGTTCTAGACCAGTTGTTTTAAATCGTTTGTAAGGATAATAATATGCTTGAATTAATAAAAAGAATGGACGGCAATACTTCGGTCGACATTTATGACACCTTGACTTTGCCTTATGAGCTACGTATTCGTGGCCGTCTAAAGGCAGTTAGTGATAACGAACGTGATGTGGGTCTGTTTCTTGACCGAGGTCCTGTGCTTCGTCATGGTGATTTGCTACAAGCCAATAGTGGTGAGGTGATTCAAGTGCTTGCAGCTGATGAGCCAGTGGCTACTGCTTATATCGAAAGCGGTTTACCACTAGCCAGACTGTGTTATCACTTAGGTAATCGACATGTGTCACTCGCCCTTGGTAGCGATGAAGATGGGCGTCATTGGGTGCGTTTTCCTCCAGATCATGTGCTTGAGGAGCTAGCAGTACTATTGGGAGCAGAGTTGGTGCATCACGACGCACCATTTGATCCTGAATCTGGTGCTTATGCGCAGGCTGGTCGCGAGCACTCGCACTCAAATAGTCATGCGCATTCTCACTCTCATTCTCATGACCACGATCATTCTGAACACGACGGTCATAACCATGCGCATTGATGAGCCGTCAAATGCTGTGAGCGATCTGGCATTGTTAGGTTTGATGCAATTAATTAGCCCAGCATTACCTATTGGTGCTTTTGCTTGGTCACAAGGTTTGGAAAGTGCGTTTGAGCTGGGTTGGGTCAATAATGAAGCTCAACTGGGCGAATGGTTGGAAGGCGTTTTAGGTGACGGTTTGACGCATTGTGAACTGCCTGTCTTAGCACGTTTACAGAGATGTTGGGCAAATAACGACGGTGATGGTCTGGCCTTTTGGAATGATTGGCTACATGCCAATCGGGAAACCGCTGAGCTGAGCGATGAAGACACACGTTTAGGTCAAGCATTGATGCGCTTGCTCAACAGTTTAGAGTTGCAGCCACAGCCAGCGTTAGGTCATGCCGAGCTACCAAAGGAACCGGGCTATGTCACCGTCTTTGCGTGGACTGCCCATCAAAGGCAGGTGCCTGTACGTCAAGCTCTACTGGGATTTGCTTGGGGCTGGCTAGAAAATCAGCTGGCGGCTGCTTGCAAAGCAATGCCACTCGGTCATACCGCTGCACAACGTTTGAACGAGACCTTGCGTCCACAACTGGTGGCGGCAGTTGATAAGGCTTTAACCTTAACTGATGAGCAGTTGGGTCCGATTTTACCCGGCTTAGCACTGGGTAGTGCTCAACATGAAACTCAATATTCACGATTATTTCGAAGCTAAATTAATGCTTCGTTATTAGATAAGGAAAAATATACATGAAACATTGTTTAAGAGTAGGCGTTGGTGGTCCGGTTGGTTCTGGAAAAACAGCTCTATTACGTCAGTTATGTAGCGCACTAAAAGATCACTATGATATCGCTGTGGTTACTAACGACATCTATACGCGTGAAGATGCCGATTTTTTATTAAAGCATGATGCCTTGCCTGCCGATCGTATTTTGGGCGTAGAAACGGGCGGCTGTCCGCATACCGCTATCCGCGAAGATGCCTCGATGAATTTAGCTGCTATTGATGATTTGCAAACGCGCCATCCTAACCTAGAGCTGGTGTTAGTAGAGTCTGGCGGCGATAACCTTGCGGCTACCTTTAGCCCAGAGCTTTCTGATTTGACCTTATATGTCATCGATGTCGCTGCTGGTGACAAAATCCCTCGTAAAGGTGGACCAGGTATCACTAAGTCTGATTTGTTAATTATTAATAAAATTGACATCGCCAAATACGTACATGCTTCGCTAGATATCATGGAGCGTGATTCAAAGAAAATGCGCGGCGAGCGTCCTTTTATCTTCACAAATTTATATGACGGTGTAGGTGTAGAAGAAATCATTCGCTTTATCTTAAAGCAAGGTATGTTACCTGAGCGTCGTCCTGGAAAGCTAAGCGCCAATGCTTAATGCTTAATTGCTCGCACTTAATAATTATAGTCAGTCCTAAATAAAAAAATGCAAATATTATCAATCACTACTGGGGTTAATTTTTCTTGCTTGCTGTGGCTACGCAGACAGAGGCTGCGAATAATCAACCCCAGTAGTTCTGTACTCTTTTAAAAGTGGATCAACTATAAGTACGCGGACAGTACTTCAAAGTATTAACTAGACCAATCAATCAGACAACAGAAAACAAAAAAAATAGGAGAGAAAGATGAATAAAATGACTAAATTGCTGCTGATAGCAGGGTTGATGATGACTGCCACTTTGGCGATGGCCCACCCTGGCCATGGCGAGCAGGTGAGCAATGGTTTCCTTAGCGGCTTACTGCATCCGATGATGGGCCTTGACCACTTATTGGCTATGGGCGCGATTGGTTTTTGGAGTATCCGCCAAAACACTACGATGAAACGTGGCACGCCGTTATTTGTCGTAGGCGGCATGATAGCTGGCGCAGGCCTTGCTTGGGCGGGTATCAGTTTGGCTGGGGTAGAGACTGGTATCGCCATGTCAGTATTGCTAGTCGGTGTACTAATCGCCACGTTAGCAAAACTACCGACTGCTGTTGGTGGAACATTGGTTGCCCTGTTTATGGTCGCCCACGGTTATGCTCATGGTACTGAAATGACACAAGGTTCAAGCTTATTGCTTTATATGGCTGGCTTCGTTGTCGCCACCTTAGCTATTACCTTTATCGGTCGTAGTCTGGGTACCATGATGCTCAAAGCCGATAACCGTATTACCCGTGCATTAGGCGGCGTGGTTGCTATTATTGGTGGGGTATTGGCTGCGGGCTAATATGTATTAATCAAAAAAAATCTCGTTTCGCATCAAGCTAAGAAGCCGTAGGGACTTCCTACGGTTTTTTAGTTTCTCATATTCCTTTTCGCATCTGCTAAAGATCTTAAAGCGACGACAGTGGGCTAGATGCCTGCTGCATTAATAAATATATCAAATAGGGATTATCACGATATGAATGATACCATCATAAAATTATCTAGAAACACGAACCGTGCGCCGATTAGCGCAACCTCAACTCAGAGCGTTGCTTTTTCTCATTACAATAACATCTCAGCGCAGTTATCAATCGATCCTAAGACTGGAGCATTAGCCTCTGCTGACATCTCAGCACAAGCCAAACAGTGCTTAGATAATATCAAGGCAATTGTAGAAAGTACCGATCATCTCATGGATGATGTGATTAAAATCACTGTATTTTTAAAAGATATTGCAGATATGCAGGCAGTAGATGCTGTCTACCGCACGTTCTTTAGCAACTATTTGCCGACACGTAACGTAGTGATGGTTGCAGAGCTACCTATAAGCGGTGCTTTAGTACAAATGGATGCACTACTTTCAAATGGCGAAGGTACGCATCCGCAAGCCCCTTGCGAGCTCGTGAAAGTGGCAAAAAACACTGATAATGCGCCAATTGACTCTCTATCTACCCAAACCGTTGCTTTTTCTCATTATAATAACGTTTCAGCACAATTACCAATCGATCCTATTTCAGGGCAACTAGTAGCAGGCGGTATAGCAGCGCAGACGGCGCAATGCCTAACCAATATCAAGTCGATTTTGAATAGTATCGATGTCGGTATTGATGACATTGTCAAAATAAATATTGGGATAACTAACCTTGCTGATAACGCAGCCGTCGATGACGTTTATAGCACTTTTTTCCCAGACACGGCTATTGCGAGAGCCGTCAATTATCTACCAGCGCGCACAGTGACTATGGTTTCAGGGCTACCTATGGCTGCTTTGGTACAAGTTGAAGCCGTAGTATCACATGGAGATGGCACACCGCCACAAGCCGTTGAAGATCGACATGGCATTGTGATCAAAGCCAATAATACTGAGCAAGCGCCAAAGCACTCGTTAAGCACGCAGACAGTTGCTTTTTCTCACTATAATCACCTTTCGGGTCAATTGCCTATCAATTCTGAAACAGGCCAGCTCATCGACGGTGATATAAAAGCGCAGACTAAGCAGTGTTTAGAGAATATCAAAGCCATTGCTGAGAGTATCGATCATAAAATGGATGACATCGTTAAAGTAACTGTCCAACTCAAAGACATTAGCGATATTGACACGGTCAATGATGTTTACGCCACGTTTTTTGACGGTGAGCTGCCTGCCAGAACAGTGTTTGGGGTATCAGCAATCCCTATGGATGCCTTGATACAAATCGATGCAGTGCTCTCTAATGCTGAAGGGACGCCACCTGTAAGATAGTAGTTATTCAGATTTTGTCATAACAATTGGTTTGACGCGCGTTTTCTAGAGCGTCATAATCAATTTATGATTCATCACTTAAATAAAATAAAAAGGCTTTCAACTATTTGGAAGCCTTTTTATATGTGGAAGATATAACTAAACAGGTAAAAGTAGACAGGAACAGTAAGGTCTAAATAAAAAAGAGTCATTCATAGCAGTACCGTAGTGTTTTTAGAGTATTTTGACTATAGTTAGCTAATAATAGCACTCAAGGAAAATTTATATAAAAAGGAAGTTATAAAATGAAAGGGATTACCCGTTTTTCGAATAGCTTAATGGAGAAGTATTTACCGGATCCATTTTTGTTCGTTATTATCTTAACAGTGGTTATTTTTGTACTGGGTTTAGGATTAACTGACTCTTCACCGGTACAGATGGTGGCGTTTTGGGGTGAAGGGTTTTGGGCATTACTCGCATTCTCAATGCAGATGGTGTTGGTATTAGTCACAGGTTTTGTATTGGCAAGCAGTCCGATATTTAAAAAAGGTTTAGGAAAGCTTGCAAGTTTAGCAAAATCGCCGGGCAGTGCCATAATCTTGGTAACTTTAGTATCCCTTGCGGCAAGCTGGATCAACTGGGGATTTGGGTTGGTGATTGGAGCATTATTCGCCAAAGAATTGGCAAAGCGTGTTGAACATGTCGATTACCGTTTATTGATTGCCAGTGCTTATTCTGGTTTTATTATTTGGCATGCTGGGTTTTCGGGCTCCATTCCGTTATCCATTGCGACAGCGGGTCATCCGTTCGCTGATAAGATTGGTGTTATTCCAACCAGTGAAACGATTTTTGCCAGTTATAACTTAGTTATAGTCGTGGCATTGATTATCATCGTTCCTTTACTAAATCGTCTGATGATGCCCAAAAAAGAAGATACGGTGACGGTAGATCCGAGACTTCTGGTTGAACCAATTGATGAAGTGCTGCCAGCAAAATCGGACATGACACCAGCAGAGCGTTTGGAAAATAGCTGGATTTTATCCATGATCATTGGCGCATTAGGTATTGCTTTTATCGTCTATTATTTTGTACAAAATGGCTTTGCCTTGACGCTTGATTTGGTCAACTTTATGTTTTTGTTCCTTGGGATTATCTTTCACGGAACGCCTCGTAAGTATTTGATTGCCGTTCAAGAAGCGGTCAAAGGTGCTGGTGCTATTATTGTCCAGTTTCCGTTTTATGCAGGAATCATGGGTATGATGACAGCGTCAGGCTTGGCAGGCGTGATGTCAGAAGCATTCGTCAATATCTCGTCAGCTGAGACATTGCCACTTTTTGCCTTCTTAAGTGCAGGACTCGTCAATTTCTTTGTCCCTTCAGGTGGTGGACAATGGGCGGTACAAGCACCCATTATGTTAGAGGCGGCAGAGATGCTGGGCAGTGACCCTGCAAAGGTTGCTATGGCAGTTGCATGGGGTGACGCATGGACAAATATGATTCAGCCGTTTTGGGCATTGCCAGCCTTGGCAATTGCGGGACTCAAAGCCAAAGATATCATGGGTTTTTGTGTCATCGTCCTGATTGTTAGTGGTGTTGTGATTGGTTTAGGGCTATTGTTTTTATAATTAAAACCTAGCGTTTTTGGTACGACTTAGCGTTTAGACCTTGCCTATTTGATGGGTAAGGTCTTTTTTTATGAGAATAATTCAAGGGGTATGTCTAGCTGTCTATCTAAAATTGTCCAAATAAGCGACAATACCCGCATAAATTTTAAGCGTATATTAAGAGTGATATATGCGCTTAGAGACTCTCATTTTTTTTGATAGCAGACATTTATTAAATCTAACATATATAAAAGGCCGTCCCAAATGACCAATGATAACCCGTATAATTTTTTACCATTACAGCCTACCGGTAGAAACGAGACTGATACTGCCAATACTTACGCGCCCGAAGACATGATCAAGATATACGAGCAGCAATTTCTCATACCAGTCCCTGAAGAGCAGCTAACTGAATTTTTACCTGCTTTAAAGAGCTTCTATGATATTGATAATCACACTCTAGATGTTAGCGCCATTATCTTCGAAGCAATCGCGGATGCGAGTATTATTTACAATCACAAAATAAAAGCAGGGCGCTACCAACTCCTAGAAGGCTTGGTAAAAGAAGTGCTTGAACGTGGCGAAGACGACAAAAATGACTCAGGCGTTGACAGCAACGACAGTGAAGAAGCACAAGCCTATACCCTAGAGTGTAAGCGTACTTTTTTTATTAATGATATAGAGATGCCTTATTATTTTAATTTATTTATTCAGGGCGATAGCTATTCAACATTAACCAAACAAGACACCTTGCTAGAGCAGATGTATTGGTTCGTAAGTGATGGCGACGATGACAACGAGCGCTTAGGGACTATCAATGCGCAGTTAGCTAGCTTAGATATTCGCGCAATGGATCTGGCGACGCTCTATCAGATAGTGGATTATATAGAAGACCACATCATAGATGACCCCATGATAGAAACCCTTAATAAATTATTAGATGATGCTGAGTAGTAAATAACACCAAATAGTTAATCAAACTCTGTATGTGACTTTAAGTTATAACACTTTCTCTTTATACGGTCTGCCAAGGAGAGTGACACGTGGTACATCATAATAACGCCAATATTGAAAGCAAATCAGCATGGGCTGTTTTTCTTATCTTCCTTAGATTGGGATTGACCTCATTTGGTGGCCCTGTCGCTCATTTGGGCTATTTCCGTGATGAGTTTGTAATACGCCGCAAGTGGCTGACTGAGAACAGCTATGCCGATTTAATCGCGCTCTGTCAGTTTTTACCAGGACCTGCCAGCAGCCAAGTTGGCATTGCTATCGGGTTATCTCGAGCAGGATATACTGGCGCGCTGGCTGCTTGGACGGGTTTTACCTTACCCTCTGCCATAGTGCTTATGTTGTTTGCCATAGGTATTAGCAGTTATGGGGATATTGTTCCACTTGGTGTATTGCATGGTTTAAAGGTCGCGGCAGTGGCTGTGGTTGCACAAGCGGTATGGGGTATGGGGAAAAATCTCTGTACCGATGTTGCGCGAATCTCTATCATGGCGCTGGCTGCTTGTTTTGTACTTTTGGTGCCTTCTGCATTAGCTCAAGTAAGCGTTATTGCGATTGCCGCCATTATTGGGCTGCTATGGTTCCAGCCTGAAAAAGTGATTGCTCATGACCCGCTTCCTATTACTGTGAGACGTCGGACTGGACTTGTTTGGTTGTTCTTGTTTTTTTCCTTGCTCATTGGCTTACCGCTGCTGACTGCATTGTATCCAAGCCAAACCCTATCTATGGTAGATACCTTTTTTCGTGCAGGATCACTTGTATTTGGTGGCGGACACGTAGTATTGCCATTATTACAGGCTGAGATTGTTCCCGCAGGCTGGATAAGTAATGATACTTTTTTAGCAGGTTACGGAGCTACGCAAGCAGTGCCAGGACCTTTATTTACCTTCGCAGCATTTCTAGGTAGCTCGATGAATCAAGCTCCTAGTGGCTGGCTAGGAGGGATGATTTGCTTGATAGCAATCTTTGCGCCGTCATTTTTATTGGTTATGGGCGCACTGCCATTTTGGGAGAGTCTACGCCAAAATCTGCGCACAAGAGCCGCACTATCTGGTATTAATGCAGCGGTCGTTGGTTTGTTATTGGCAGCGCTTTATCAGCCTGTATGGACAAGCGCTATCATTGAAGCAAAAGATTTTGGTCTGGCATTGGTCGCTCTCATTGCTTTGATGTTCTGGAAATTCCCTGCTTGGCTGGTAGTGATTGGCTGCGGAGCCGCTGGATGGTTACTAACACTATAAAGTGGCAACTACCTGTATAGTAATCAGATACATTCAGAAATTGCTAATTTTAAAAATTGCGTATTATTAAGTAGTTTTTTCTAATTTTGGAAGGTTTAACTCTCTCAAGAGTCACCACATCAAGTTACGTTTCAACATCCACCTCAAACGGTAAAGCTGAAATTCACCAAATTTATCTTTACCGTTTATGCAGCATAGCTCAAGGTTATTGATAACGCTAAAATAGAGCAGGATAAATGACCCATAATAAGATAAACTGCCCCGCGAGCGCTGATTGGATTCGATATATTTCGGACTGGGCAGACGCACTTAATCGGTTATAAAAGAACATTGATAAAAGATTATTGATATAAGGTACATCACGATGGAACAAGCACAAAGCGCGGTAGAAAAAAGACCTGTATTCATGCCTAGAGTGAACAGTGATAATCTGGTAAAAACAGACATGGTTCGCTTTGAGCGCCATGTGGGATTTGCGAGTCGGCAAAAGAAAAAATCTATCAATGATATGCATCAAGTTATTCGCAAAAAATATGGCTTTAATCACGTTTTAGAGCTGTCGAGTAAATCGGGTAATAAGCTGAGTTTTCTGCTGAGCCCTTTGAGCCTAAAGCTGACTGATGAGAATGATGGCGAGCAGTATAGTGTCGAAAACGCCTTTCAAAGCAGTATGGTTTTTGAGGACGGTGGCCCCTATATCGACTTGCTAAGTGCACCGCCCAGACAAGCCAAAAAAGATGAGCGATTAGTCACCTCGGGTGAACTCATTGGCTATAATTATTTCGGTATGGAGTGGAGTGTAGAGCCATTAACGACGTTTTATGATTGGCTATATGTGAATGCATTAAAGCAAAACCCTCAGCTGCATGAAGAGGTCATGCAATATCAAGCCTTTACTGATATGGAGTTTAATCCAAAAAAATCTATCCACTCTGCAGCTTATGCACTAGCGATGTTTGTGGCGCTCCATAAACGAGAGTTGCTGGATAATATTGAAGATCCAGCGGTATTTTTTAACTTATATCATGACTTTAAAGTGAGTAACACCGAAGAGCTTTTGGAAGCGGGCTGGATCTGATCACTAGACCAGCGCTCAATTTAGTATAAGAAACTGGTTAACCAATTTTCTTGCTAGGCTGTAGTGGCATACTAACCTTAGACTGTCCTTAAAAGAAGTGATGTGATACGAAGTACCACATCTATTATCATGGAAGAAAATAAAAACAGACTATGAAAACTGATACCAATCCTTCACTTGCGTTTAGAAGATACCCTTCGACGACTGCGCTGCAATGCTTCGAGACAGCGGCTCGTCACCTAAGCTTTACTAATGCTGCCTTAGAGCTGCATATGACGCAAAGTGCGATAAGCAAGCAAGTGGCGCAGTTAGAAGAGATGCTGAATATCTCTTTGTTTTATCGTACCTCGCAGCGTATTTCGTTAACGCCTGCCGGCAAATCTTACTATATCGATGTACTAAGTATTCTTAAGCATATTGAGACTGCGACGACCAATTTGATGTCGCATAGCAGTAATTTGGAAGTGCTAAAAATGGTCTCGCATCCCACCTTTTGTGCACGTTGGCTGATTCCTGCGCTTCACGGCTTTAGCCAGGAAAATCCTTTAATTAGGCTGGATATTAAAGAGCAGGTAGGTCCATTTTTCTCCGAAGAGCATGATGTTGATATTGCGTTCTTATACGGAGAAGGGACGTGGTCGGGAATGAAAAATGTTAAATTGTTTGATGAGTACTGTGTGGCAGTTTGTCGCCCTGATTATTTGCAAGGTAAAGACTTGCAACCGCAGCAGTCGGACAGCTATGTGCTGCTACAGCTGAGCTCACGGCCTAGCGCATGGTACGAGTACTTTAAGCAGCAGCAGATTAGCTTGGATGGTACGTTTGTAGGTCCACGCTTTGATACGTTTCATGCCTGTATTTCGGCAGCTTTAACCGGTTATGGCGTTGCCTTGGTGCCGTTACGTTTGGTGGCTCCTGAGCTGCAATCAGGTCAGTTGGTTATGGCTTGGCGTTATGCAGCCAAGGGGAGAGGGGCTTACTATATGTCTTATCCTTTATCGCTTGGCAACTCGCACAAAACCAAAGTGATGCAAGAGTGGATTGCACGCTACTTAGAAACCTCTAGTCAGAGTCAAGTAGAGTTAGCCAGTTTGTTGGGTATCACTTGTACGAGTGTCAGCCATGGATAACGACAGTAAGATGATTAACTGCTAAAAGCCAGTGGTGAAAAAAACAATCGCTCCAATCAGCCACGATGACAAAAAGGAATGCCCGCCCAACTATTATTCGTTTGCCCAAATCCTAGGTTTTTGTTGAAATGAGCGTCTAACTCAAGGAAGATGAGAGACGTTCATGGATTCGTTGTATAACGTTACCGATGCATTCACCATGGTGCATCCAGTAACCCTGAGCAAAGGCAAAAATGCGCACGTTTGGGATACGAATGGCAAGCACTATATTGATTTCGTCGGTGGTATCGGCGTATTAAATTTTGGTCATTGCCACCCACATATCGTTGACGCTATCATCGCTCAATCACAAAGCCTCATTCACTACGCCTACAATGCGGCAGGTCACCTGCCTTACCAAAAGCTCATGCCGAGACTTTGCGATTTAGTTCCTATTGCAGGCGAGTTGTCCGGCATGCTGACCAATTGCGGCGCCGAAGCGACCGAAAATGCGATCAAAATTGCCCGTATGAAGACCGGTCGTGTCGGTGTGATCGCTTTTGATGGGGGCTTTCATGGCCGTACCCTCGCAGCTGTCAACCTTAATGGTAAAGTGGCCCCATATAAACGCGGTCTTGGCCCTCTTGCTGGCAGTGTCTATCATATTCCCTTCCCAAGCCCTGACAATAACATCAGTGACCAGCAAGCCATTGACGCTTTGCTGCGCCTGTTCGAAGTCGAAACGGATATTGGTAATATTGGCGCTATCATCGCAGAACCGGTGCAAGGTGAGGGCGGTTTTCAATTAATGTCGCCAAAATTTGCTCAATACTTACGTAAGTTTTGTGATGATCATGGCATCTTGCTCATTATGGACGAGATTCAGTCAGGCTTTGGGCGTACAGGTACACCTTTTGCTTTCAGCCATCTAGGTATCGAGCCTGATATGGTATTGCTGGGTAAAAGTATTGCCGGCGGTTTACCATTGGGGGCAGTCATTGGTAAAGGCACTGTCATGAACGACTTACCAAAGGGCAGCTTGGGCGGTACTTATTCTGGCAACCCAGTAGCATGTGCTGCTGCCAATGCCACGCTCGATATCATGGCAGAAAATGCCGTATGGGACTTCGCAAAACACTATCAGCAGACCATTGAAAAGACGATAGCGCAGTGGCAGCAAGAGGGTATAACGCCTTGGTTATATAGTTTAACCGGTATCGGTGCTATGCGTGGCATTGAACTGCGTCATCCGTCTCACGGTACGCACCCAAGCGTGATGGCCTATATTTTAGCGGAAGCTCGTAAGCAAGGACTGCTGTTGATGCCTAGTGGTAAATACCGCCATATTATTCGCTTATTACCGCCATTAACGATTGAGCCTGAAACCCTACAAGAAGGTCTTGATATCTTGAAAGGCATTCTAGCATCCATCCCAAACGAGCTGCCGATTCAATGAGTAATATTGCTTGTAGCTTCTATTTTTCTATATCAAGTAGCCATCATTTTTAACTATTATTCATTTGTCATCACAAGCAGTTTAAGGAGAATAACCGTGAGTTTAGAGCATTTAAGTTCAAACCAAAAAAATATGAGCAGTGATGATATCCGTCATCGTTTTTCGCTCGCTATGTCAAAGATGTATCAAAAAGAAGTGCCGCTATATACTGATCTTATGAATCTGGTCGCTGAAGTTAATAAGGATGTATTGGACAAGCAACCTGAGATTGCTGAACAGCTTAAGAATACCGATGAAATCGATAGACTGAGCATGGAGCGCCATGGAGCGATTCGATTGGGTACGGCGGCAGAGCTTATGATGATGCGTCGTTTGTTTGCAGTTATGGGCATGCACCCGGTCGGTTACTATGACCTAGCGCCTGCTGGCGTGCCAGTGCATTCTACAGCGTTTCGCGCGATTGATACGGCATCGCTCAATAATAGCCCGTTTCGCGTATTTACCTCATTGTTGCGTTTAGATTTGATTGGCGATGAGACGCTCAAGCAACAAGCCCAAGCGGCACTGGATGCACGCTGTATCTTTACCGATGACGCGATCAAACTGATTAAAATTTATGAAAACGAGGGCGGTCTAACGAATGAGCAGGGTGAGCAATTTGTCCAAGAAGCGCTCGAGACCTTTCGTTGGCATGAGCAGTCGCCTATCTCGAAAGACATATATGAGCAGTTGGCAGCTCAACATCAACTGATTGCCGATGTGGTTGGGTTTAAAGGACCACATATCAATCATTTGACCCCAAGGACGCTAGATATCGATGCCGTCCAACAAGGTATGCAGAGCCGAGGAATTACACCAAAAGCGATCATCGAGGGACCGCCACGCCGTCACTGTCCTATTCTTTTGCGCCAGACCAGTTTTAAAGCATTAAT
Organism: Psychrobacter sp. ANT_H59; assembly: GCF_008369225.1. Taxonomy (NCBI): domain Bacteria; kingdom Pseudomonadati; phylum Pseudomonadota; class Gammaproteobacteria; order Moraxellales; family Moraxellaceae; genus Psychrobacter; species Psychrobacter sp. ANT_H59. Next base: position 632,462 of record NZ_VOBE01000001.1, on the reverse strand, counting down.
AGAGCCAGTGAGTTTTAAAGGTGCTGACGGTCAGTATGAATCCGGTCAGCATACCGCTCGCTTTGGTGAGATTGAGCAGCGCGGTGTAGCCCTGACCCCAAAAGGCCGTGCCCTTTACGACCAATTGCTTAACGCCGCCCGTAAAAAGTTGGGTACGACCCCAAATGAAGACAATGCTGAGCAATATTATCGATTATTAAGCGAATCTTTTGCCGCTTTTCCAGACGATTATCAGACACTGCATCATGAGCAGCTCGCTTATTTCCTCTATCAGGTAGCTGACAAGGAAGCTTTTGCAAATCAGTTCGTGGATCCATCGTCAAACGAGCTCTCTGCTGCCGATCTGCAAAGCCTGATTGAGCAAGATACCATTCTTATTGAGCCGATTGTTTATGAAGACTTTTTGCCTGTGAGTGCAGCCGGTATCTTCCAGTCCAATCTTCATAGTGATAGCGAGAACAGCTATGATGGTCAGTCCAATAAGCAAGAATTTGAGCAAGCCTTAGGCATGCGTGTGCAAGATGAATTGGCATTATATGCGCAGCGGCAGAACGAGAGTCTACAAGCGTGTTTGGCCTCATTACGACAAGTGGCTTAAAGCAACTTATGGTTAAAAGACAAAACAGTGGAGCAGTTAAAAAATTGTTTTAGGCCAGTAAGGTTTAATCCGCTTTAATACAGTGAAAAGGATATCAGTCAATATATTGATTCATTAAGATTTTATCCACTAAGTTTAGAATGCCATTCCAAAAATGAATGACAGCAAGAAATTTATTATTTTGCAACTTGAGCGATGGCAGCGTAGTTTATAGATCTGCACGGACGTAACGAAATACTATACAAAGGAGTCAGTATGATTAAGCAATACATGTCAGCCATGGGCGTCGACGAAAGCCAGTACCAAGCAGGCGATTTCGCAGTTCATAGCCCTATCGATGGTGAAGTCATCGGTAAGGTCGCTTTGCATCAAGTGAATGATGTCGACACACAAATACAAGATGCTAAAAAAGCCTTCAAAGAATGGCGTACAGTGCCTGCTCCTAAGCGTGGCGAATTGGTCCGTATTTTAGGCGAAGTGCTCCGTGAGCACAAAGAAGATCTAGGCGCGCTAGTTTCTCTAGAAGCCGGTAAAATCAAAGAAGAAGGTCTAGGCGAGGTCCAAGAGATGATCGATATCTGCGACTTTGCAGTAGGTCTATCTCGTCAGCTTTATGGTTTGACTATCGCCTCAGAGCGTCCTGGTCACCACATGCGCGAAACTTGGCAGCCACTCGGCGTCATCGCGGTCATCTCAGCATTTAACTTTCCTGTTGCGGTTTGGTCATGGAACACGGCGCTAGCCTTGGTCTGTGGTAACCCTGTCATCTGGAAACCTTCAGAAAAAACTCCTTTAACCGCCATCGCTTGCCAAGCGCTATTCGAAAAAGCTTTGGCCAAATTTGGTGATGCGCCTTTCAATCTATCTCAGCTCTTATTGGGTGAAGCCGATGTCGGTAATGCGTTGGTTGAGCATAAAGATGTGGCTCTCGTCAGTGCGACGGGCAGCACACGTATGGGCAGAATCGTAGGGCCAAAAGTCGCTGAGCGTTTCGGTAAGTCTTTACTTGAACTTGGTGGTAACAACGCCATGATCCTAACGCCAAGTGCCGATTTAGACCTAGCCTTACGTGGTATTCTGTTCTCAGCTGTCGGTACGGCAGGTCAGCGCTGCACTACGCTACGCCGTCTATTCGTCCACGAATCCGTGAAAGACGACATCTTACCACGCATAAAATCCGCTTATTCAACAGTGAGCATTGGTCATCCACTAGAAGGCAACTTGGTCGGTCCACTTATCGACGAAGATAGCTTCAATAACATGCAAGACGCCTTGACCAAAGCCCGTGCAGCCGGCGGTACAGTCACTGGTGGCGAGCGTGTCTTACAAGATAAGTATCCAAACGCTTACTACGTGACGCCAGCCATCGTTGAGATGGATGCGCAAAACGACGTCGTCCGTCATGAGACTTTTGCACCGATCTTATATGTCATGACCTATACAGACTTCGACGAAGCTTTAGAGCTGCAAAATGACGTACCACAAGGTTTATCTTCTTGCGTCTTTACCAATGACTTACGTGAAGCTGAGCTGTTCTTAAGTGCCCGCGGTAGTGACTGTGGTATTGCCAACGTTAACATCGGTACCAGTGGTGCTGAGATTGGTGGCGCATTCGGCGGCGAAAAAGAAACCGGTGGTGGTCGTGAGTCAGGCTCTGATGCGTGGAAAAACTATATGCGTCGTCAGACCAATACGGTCAACTACTCAACTGAGCTACCACTAGCACAGGGTATTAATTTCGGTTAATGCAAGCCATAGTTGCTAATGTAAAAGTGTGTTTTTAGCCAGTTAAGCGCGCGTTATGTGTGCTTAACTGCCCTTAGCATTACTTGTATCCTTTTAAATCCTGCTTTGAATCTTAAAACCGTCAATAAGCCGCAAAAATAGCGGATAGCCGTTTTAATTAAGATTACTGTTTAACGCTTTATTTTTTAAACCCTTTTAATGATTCATGAATATCTTTCAAATATTTATTTTGATTGATGATAATACTTTATTCCTTAAGATAATTAATAAGCTATTGTTTTAATTCGTTATTTAATATAAATGCATTTAGAGAAGTGACTTAGGTCACTAAATTGGTTTGCATCTGACCAATGAGCAACACCGTACGATGACTATATACCAATGGATTTGGTTTTAACTACTAGGATAGGTAGATATATTATGATTGCAGATAAACCTCACAAACCGCATGACCCTGATATCGAAGGTTATGATCCTTCTTCTAGCTTCCTGCTAGATATTGCCCCACTGATATTGACTGCCATTATTTTAATGGTGCAATTTTTTATCTTTAAAGATTTTACTCCGCATATTCCGCTAGCATGTGGCATCTTGATCACCGGTCTGTTTATGAAGATACGTGGTCGCAGCTGGGATGGTATGGAAGAGCGTTTTTTAAAGGTTGTGAAAATTGGTCTGCCTGCCATGATCATCTTGATGGGTGTAGGGATGCTCATCGGTGCTTGGATTATCGCCGGCACTGTACCCACTATTTTATACTACGGCTTTAGTGTTTTTTCTCCCTCCTCATTCCTAGTCTCTGTTTGTCTTATTTGTGCCATTATTTCAGTAGCAACGGGTACCTCGTGGGGCACGGTTGGTACAGTCGGTTTAGCTATGATGGGTATTGGTCTGGGATTAGGTATTCCACCGTCACTAACAGGTGGTGCCATCGTCTCCGGTGCTTTCTTTGGCGACAAAATGTCTCCTTTATCTGACACCACGAACTTAACACCAGCCGCCGCCGGCGTGGATCTTTGGGACCATATCCGTGGCATGTTGCCGACGACTGTACCTGCCATGGTTACAGCTCTGATTCTCTATGCTTGGATTGGTATGAGCTACGGCGCAGACAATGTCGATCTCACCTCAATCAAAGAAATACAAACCTCATTAGCAGCGAACTATAATCTGAGTATTATTACTTTATTACCTGCTGTTGTCGTCGTCATTGCAGCTATTATGAAAATGCCAGCCATTCCAACGGTATTGTCAGGTGTGGTAGTCGCAGGTCTTGTCGCATTCTTTATGCAAGGTGTCGGTGTCCATGACATCTTTAACGTCCTACAAAACGGTTTTAAAAGTGAGACTGGCTTTGCTGTGGTCGATCAGCTGTTGTCTAAAGGCGGCGTGATGTCCATGACTTGGGTCGTGACCTTAACTATCTTTGCACTAGCTTTTGTCGGTTCAATTGAGCATTACGGTACATTAAAAGCCATCATGGCCAAAATCAACAACATGGTGAAGTCGAGATTTGGTTTAGTGATTACGACTTATGCCAGTACCATCGGTGTTGGTACGCTTATCGGTGATGTCTATACCACGCTAGTCTTACCGGGTCGTCTGCTCAAAGATAAGTATAAAGAGATGGGTTACAAGCGCACGACGCTTACTCGCTCTATCGAAGATACGGGTACGCTGTTATCGCCACTCATTCCTTGGAACATGGGCGGTAGCTTTGTCGCGGCAACCCTAGGTATTGCGACCTTAACTTACGCGCCATTCGCCTTTGCCTGTTGGTTATCACCATTGTTTGGCTTGCTATGGGTCGTCTTAAATAAATTTATTCCTCGTGAAGAACCGACTGTCATCGAGAACACAAGCACGCTCTCTACCGTAGAAAACGTATAATTTAGAAGGAACTTGAGATGTTGCAAGAGCAATGTTTGTGGAGCGTCACTGCGCCCAAAACTCACCACTACGATACCCTAACGAGCGAAACGCAAACACGAGTTTGTATCATCGGCGGTGGTTATACTGGACTGTCTGCTGCGATTCATCTGGCAGAGCAAGGAGTGGCGGTGGTGTTACTAGAGAGTAAGATCATCGGTAGCGGCGGCTCAGGACGCAATGTGGGTTTTGTGAATGCCGGTACTTGGGCCCGTCCTGATGACCTCAATAAAATCATGGGAGAAGAGGTTGGTGAACGTTTAGGGACTGCGCTCGGTCATGCGCCAGGTCTCGTGTTTGACATCATCGATCGCCATCATATTGATGCAAAGGATACGCGTACGGGCAATATCCATATGGCACACAATGCCAAGGGTGAAGCCGATGTAGATATCCGCTACGATCAGTTGATACGTCGCGGTGTTCATGCCGAGGTATTGACCGGTGCGCGCTGTCATGAATACTGCGGGACAACCAGTATCAATAAGGCTCTGCTCGATCATCGTGCGGGCACTATTAACCCATCCGCATACGTCAATGGCTTAGCGGCAGCCGCGACTAAACTGGGCGTACGTATCTATGAGCACTCGGCGGTAACCTCAGTTGAGAAGTCTGATGGTAATTGGTATGTGCGTACGGCTGATGCGGCGGTGAAAGCTGAAAAAGTCATCATCGCGACCAATGCTTATACTGAAGGCGAATGGACAGATATTAAAAAGACGTTCTATTTGGTTGATTACTATCAGATTGCCTCCGAGCCATTGATCGGCGAAGCGGCAGATCGAATATTGCCTTATAAAACGGGCGCTTGGGATACGCGCTTGGCCTTGTCTAGTATTCGCCGTGATAACGAGGGTCGTTTACTCCTTGGCACGGTCGGTGGCAAAGCCATGAAGTCCAAAACCTTCTATCAAAATTGGGCGAATGTCGTACAAAAGAGCTATTTCCCAGATCTGCCTAAGTGTAAGTGGCAGTATGAGTGGTACGGTCACTTTGGCTTTACGCAAGACCATATTATGCGTGTCTTTGAGCCAGAAGACGGTATTCTTGCCGCTACTGCATACAATGGGCGTGGGATTACTACAGGTACTATGATTGGTAAATGCTTTGCCGATTATATTATCTCAGGTGACCTCGACGTCTTGCCATTACCCTTTAAGACGATTAAAGAAGCTAAGGTAAGTATGTCTGGCTTGCGTTCAGGCTATACGGAGATGGGGCTGACTTTGTATCATATGGGTCAATGTCTCAAAATCATAGCCTAGTTTTTTGACACAGTGTCTGGTGTTTATTTATTGCCGCCGCTGATTTGGCGGAGAGATTAAGTGAACGGCACACTGCTTTTATTTATTTGGAGTGTATATTGTGAATGCTGTTTCAGCACTGCCTACTTTAGAAGCTGCACATATAGAAGCTGGGCATGCTTCAACCATGCTAGCATTGACTCAGCAACTATTGTCTATATTGCAAGAGCAGCATGGTTATGATGTATCACAGATTAAGACAGATGCTGTGAGCCTAGAATATTGGGGTAAAGACTGGACCAAACATTTTGCGCCAGCACCCTCTGCTATCGTATTTCCGAAATCTACTGAGCAAGTTCAAGCTTTAATAAAATTGGCAAATGAGCACAATACTGTCATCACACCGAGTGGTGGTCGTACTGGACTATCGGCAGGTGCAGTCGCTAGCAATGGCGAGATAGTCATAAGCCTAGATAAGATGAATAAAATTGGTCGATTCTATCCGGCTGATCGTTTGGTAGAGGTAGAGGCTGGTGTGATTACTGCGCAGCTACAAGAGTTTGCTGAAGCGCAAGGTTTGTATTATCCGGTTGATTTTTCCTCAGCAGGTTCAAGTCAGATCGGTGGTAATATTGGTACCAATGCTGGCGGGATTAAAGTCATTCGCTATGGCATGACACGTCAATGGGTAATGGGTCTAACTATCGTGACGGGCAAAGGTGATATCCTTAAGCTGAATCGAGGCATGGTTAAAAACGCTACTGGCTATGATTTACGTCAATTATTTATTGGCGCTGAAGGCACATTAGGTATCGTCACCGAAGCACAAATGAAGCTCAACCGTCCACCCCAAGATTTGACCGTGATGGTGCTCGGCATGGATGAATTTGACCATGTGATGCAGGTGTTAGCGGCTTTTCAAGCACAAATTGATTTGACTGCGTTTGAGTTCTTTGATGAGGTGGCGATTGATAAATTAATGGCGACTGGGCATGTGCAAGAGCCGTTTGAAGCTCGAACCAAATACTACGTTTTATTAGAATTCGAAGCGCCGTATGAGCCGATTATGGATAAGGCGATGGCTATCTTTGAAGACTGTATGGATAATGGTTGGATAGTTGATGGGGTAATGAGTCAGAGTATGGCTCAGGCGATGGATTTGTGGAAGCTGCGCGAGTATATCTCTGAGACGATTTCAGTATTCACGCCGTATAAAAATGACATATCAGTACTCATCAGCCATGTGCCAAACTTTATCCATGATATAGAAACGATCGTAAACGCCAAATATCCAGATTTTGAAATTTGCTGGTTTGGACATATTGGTGATGGCAACTTGCATCTTAATATTCTCAAGCCTGAGAATTTATCGAAAGATGAATTCTTTGGGCAATGCCAAACGGTGAATGATTCTATCTTTGAGGTAGTGCAGCAGTATGGCGGTTCGATCTCAGCAGAACATGGTGTGGGGATGACTAAAAAGCCTTATCTACACTATAGCCGTAGCGAAACCGAGATTGATTATTTGCGTGAGATTAAGAAAGTGCTCGATCCCAATGGTATTATGAATCGCGGCAAGATTTTTGATCTCTAGTTGAGTGGTATCGTAATCAATTAGGATTTATTTTTAATAAAAACTATAAGGAACTCTCATGCATATTTTAGACAGCAAAACGGTAAAGAGTCAATTGACAATGACCATGGCTATCGACTCAATCGAGCAGCTGTTGACCTTACAAGTGCAGCATCCAGAGTGGATTAAGTGCCCTGAGCGCTTGGTCATTCCAACTTTCACTGCCAGTGATAAAAACAGTGGCTCACATCTATCGATGCCTTCAGTATTGTTCGACGGTCATGAAGAATTTGCTATCGTTAAACTGGTCACCATTTGTCCAGATAATCCAAAGCGCAATCTACCGACGACTACCGCTGTGGTGAGTGTCTCAAACAATGATACGGGTGAAATCCTTGCCTTTATGGACGGTGTTTATGTCACTCAAGTACGTACGGCAGCGCTATCAGGTATCGCGAGCAAGTATCTAGCAAAGCCAGATAGCCAGCAAGTGTCAGTCATCGGCTGTGGCGGAATGGCGTATGAGCAGCTGAATGCTGTGCTCACTGTATGTCCAAATATCAAAACAGTCACGCTATGGAATCGAACCGCTAAGGGTGCAAATACCTTTAAAACACAGTTCTCTGAACAGTATCCAGAATGGTCGGTGACTATGGAGGTCTGCGAAGATATCGCGAGCGCTGTAAAAGATGCTGATGTGATTAACTTGGCAACTCGCGCAACCGAAGGCTTGTTTGAGATAAACCAAATCAAAGCCGATGTACATATTAATGCGGTAGGCGCTTATCAACCTGAGATGAAAGAAGTCAGTAACTCTGTCATTGACGCCTGCTCACATATCTTTATCGATGATATCGCAGGCGGACGTCATGAAGCGGGCGATTTGATTCAGGCGGATGCTGCTGAGGGTTGCAGTTGGACTTGGGAGGATTTAAGTGGTGATTTAGCGGACTTGGTCACAAAAAACATGATCATCGATCAAGATAAAAAAGGCGTCACCCTATTCAAATCTGTTGGGGCTGCCAGTTTTGATGCGGCAGTCGCTTTGAAAGTTGCTCAAAAGGCTAAAGACGAAGGTCTGGGTCAGCTTATTACTTGGGGGTAGTGATATGCGCTATGACGTTATTGTGATTGGTGCCGGCATAGTAGGAACCTCTATCGCTTGGCATTTGCAGAAAAACAACGCTCAAGTTCTTTTGTTAGATAAAAAATGCCCAGGAGAAGAAACCTCCTATGGTAATGCCGGTGTTATTACAAGAGAGGCGGTAAATACAAAACCGTTCCCTAGAAGTTTTAAGGAGATATCTAGAATATTACCTAATAAAAGTGCTGATATTCGATACCGTTGGTCTGCAATATATCGTCTTCAGCGCCCGTTATTACAGTATTGGATTCACTCAAGTCCAAAAAACGTTGAAAAGATTGATAAAGAGTGGGCTACTCTCATTCAGCATTGCACAGACGAGCATGAGCCTATGATTAGAGCGTCAGGCGCTGATGAACTGGTCAGTAAAATAGGTTGGATTGAGCTTCATCGTCATTCATATAGCTTTGAAAAATCAATTAATAAAGCGGTAAAAGCGGCAGATAAAGGCGTGGAGTATCAGGTTCTATCGCTAGCAGAGCTCCAAGCGCTAGAGCCAAATGTGAACTTTACAGATTATGTCGGTGGTATACACTGGAAAAACTCTTGGCAGATAAAAAATCCCAGCAGTCTTGTGAAAGCATATGCTAAAAATTTTGAAGCAATGGCAGGAGAGATAAAACAATCCACTGTAAAAAATATGATACAGACAGAAGAGGGGTGGCAGGTCATTATCGATAGCGAAACCTATTTATGTCAGAATTTGGTCATTGCTGCTGGTCCTTGGTCAGCTGATCTTATTAAACCATTGGGTTATAAAATTCCTCTATTTCCTATGCGTGGCTACCATCAACACTTTAAAAGCACCGACCAAAACGCATTTTCTCACAGCTTATTTGATGTAGATAAAGGGTTTGTGATGGGCACAATGGATCAAGGCGTGAGAATCACGACTGGCGCTGAAATGGCATTGTTAGATGATCCAAAAGACTTTAATCAGTTAGAGACTGTACTGACTTTTGCAAAAAAAGTGTTGCCGCTTGATGCTGCTGTTGAATCTGAAGCATGGTGTGGGACAAGACCCTGCATGCCAGACATGAAGCCAGTTATTGGGCCTGCATCAAAACACGATAATTTATGGTTTGCTTTTGGTCATGCTCATCAAGGTCTGACACTTGGACCGGTGACAGGGCGTCTTATTGAAGAAATGATTCATGGTAAGCCATTATTTATTGATGCTCAGCCGTTTAGTAGTAAACGCTTTGATTACAATCTTTAATAAACGTACCTTTTAACCCCGCTAGACCACATCTTTAACGCCCTTTACAGGCTTAATATTTGTTAAGTCTATCGTCAAAACATCCGCTACTCCCTCCTTTTTCTACTATAAAACTAGCAACATGAATTTTACTCATCTTTAATTTAAATAGTATCATTTTTATTCATGTTTTGGTTCGGGTATGATTCATCTCATACACAAATTCGGTTTTATCTCAAATAATGAGATTAGGTTAAGGTAGCGGATTATCATGAGTAAACAATTTATATATTCCATCTCGAGCATTCGTTTTGATGAAAATTATCAGCCAGCAGACAGCACGCGTCTGACGACTAACTTTGCGAATTTGGCTCGTGGCGAGAGTCGTCAAGAGAACTTACGCAAAACGCTGACTATGATAAATAATCGTTTTAATGATTTAGCACATTGGGACAATCCGACCGCAGACCGTTATTCTGTTGAAGTTGATATCATTTCTGCAGACTTGGATATTGAAGGCAATGGTCATACATTCCCAGTCATCGAGACGCTAAAAACAACGATTATTGATCATAAAGAGAACAAACGTATTGATGGTATGATTGGCAACAGCTTCTCATCTTATGTGCGCGATTATGATTTTAGCATCGTATTGCCAGCACATTTCGATAACCATCCTGCATCGCCACCACCAGCCGATTTTGGCGATTTACATGGCAAACTGTTTCAACATTTATTAAGTTCAGGTGCCTATAAAGCCAATTTTAATAAACAACCGGTGATTTGCCTAAGCGTTTCAAGCAGTAAAACCTATCATCGTACGGGCAATCAGCATCCTGTATTAGGGATTGAATATAGACAAGATGGCTGCGCTTTGAACAAAGGATCATTGACCGATGAGTACTTTTCCAAAATGGGCTTGACGGTGCGCTATTTTATGCCTGCTGGTAGTGTGGCACCTTTAGCATTTTATTTTTCTGGTGACTTGCTGACTGATTACAGCGATCTTGAGCTAATCAGTGCGATCAGTACCATGGAAACTTTCCAAAAGATTTATCGACCTGAAATTTACAATGCCAATTCCACCGCCGCTCAAATATATCAACCCAGTTTGAAGTACCAAGATTATTCACTGACGCAAATTGTGTATGATCGCGCGGAGCGCAGCCAGATGGCAGTGACGCAAGGTAAACTTACGGAAGACGAGTTTATTAATCCTTACCAAGACATTCTTGAAGAATGGGCGGCAAGCTATGATGTTGCAAGTGAGACTGCTCAAAAAGAATCGGTCAAAGAAAAAGCTGTTAAAAAACAGGCAGCCTAAGCAATTCAACTCTAGCCAAAATATAAAATACGAATGAATAAGAAGATGAATCCCATGACGATATTATTACCGACACAAAAATTATTACCAACATCAACAGCGGGCAGCTTACCGAAACCTTCTTGGCTTGCCGAACCTGAGAAAATTTGGTCACCTTGGGCATTAGAAGGGGAGCAATTGTTTGAAGCCAAACAAGATGCGCTACGTTTAACATTGCAAGAGCAGCGACATGCAGGGATTGATATTGTCAGTGATGGCGAGCAGACGCGTCAGCATTTTGTCACTACCTTTATTGAACATCTTGATGGCGTCGATTTTGAGAATCGAAAAACCGTTAAAATTCGTGATCGTTATGAGGCAAGTGTGCCGTCAGTCGTTGGGGCGGTGAGCCGTCAAAAGCCTGTTTTTGTAGACGATGCTAAATTTTTACGGGCGCAAACCGATCAGCCGATCAAATGGGCGCTGCCCGGTCCGATGACCATGATTGATACCTTATATGATGGTCATTATAAAAGCCGTGAAAAATTGGCGTGGGAATTTGCTAAAATCCTCAATCAAGAAGCCAGAGAATTAGAAGCGGCGGGTGTAGATATCATTCAATTCGATGAGCCAGCGTTTAACGTGTTCTTTGATGACGTCAACGACTGGGGTATCGCTACTTTAGAGCGCGCCATAGAAGGTCTAAAGTGTGAGACGGCGGTGCATATATGCTACGGCTACGGCATCAAAGCCAATACCGATTGGAAAAAGACACTAGGTTCAGAATGGCGTCAATATGAGCAAGCCTTTCCAAAATTGCAGCAGTCTAATATCGATATTGTCTCGTTAGAGTGTCAAAACTCACATGTACCGATGGATTTGATAGAACTCATTCGCGGTAAAAAAGTGATGATTGGTGCCATTGATGTGGCAACCAATACCATTGAAACCCCTGAAGAAGTTGCCGATACACTACGCAAAGCCCTGCAATTCGTCGATGCGGACAAACTTTACCCGTCCACCAACTGCGGCATGGCACCGTTGTCGCGCCAAGTTGCACGCGGTAAATTGAACGCGTTAAGTGCAGGCGCGGCAATCGTGCGTCAAGAGCTAACGGCTTAGGATTTACCGACTAAACTTATGCCAAATTTAGCTTTTATAGGTTGGGTCTTTAACTACGCCTATAAAAGCTTGTTTAAACTCATGAGTGACCTCAGTTATTAATGTACATACCGATTTAACATTTAGGATTGCAGCAATGAGTAAAGATGTGATTGAAGCAACCGACTTTAGAGATGCCATGTCTTTGTTGACGACCGCCGTCAATGTAGTCACCACCAAAGGGCAATCTGGTCTGCATGGGTTTACCGCATCGGCGGTATGTAGCGTCACCGATACACCGCCAACCTTGCTGGTCTGTATGAATCAAACGTCTCGCTCACATGCCCATTTTCTTGAAAATAAAACCTTAAGTGTCAATGTATTGGGTGCACAGCATGAGCCTATATCTAATGCCTTTGCTTCTAAATTATGCTCAGAAGAGCGCTTTCAACAGGGCTCTTGGACTGAGTTAGCAACAGGCGCTCCTATTTTAGAAGATGCATTGGTCAGTTTTGACTGTGAGATTGAGGATATTCAGCAAGTTGGTACGCACAGTGTCTTTATATGCCGAGTTGTCGCCATAAAACAAGGCTATCAACAAAGCAGTGCTGATGAAAGCTTGGTTTATTTCAACCGCGCTTACCATCAAGTAGGTCAAGTAGAAATCGTTTAAACTGACTTTCTGACATTGATTATCTAATTATTATCTAACTATAGTCAGCTTAATATCAAGAAGATACAGTAAAACTGGAATGAATTTCTTGTAGCCTCTGTCGGCGTAGGCACAGCAAGCTAGAAAAATTCGTACCAGTTTCACCTTGTCAGATAACGTATTCATTTTATTTTGTATCGACTATAAAACTATCATTTAACCGAGAAGTAACTATCCTGTGGAACTAATCATTTTTTTAATAATAGGCGCTCTAGCAGGATTTGCTGCAGGGCTTTTTGGTGTGGGCGGCGGCACGATTATCGTACCACTGTTATTTATCGTCTTTACCCAAATGGATTACAGTCCTGACAGTATCATGCATTTGGCGTTAGGTACGTCGTTGGCAACCATCATTGTTACCTCTATCAGCTCGCTCATGGCGCACAATAAAAAGGGCGCAGTCATGTGGCCTGTTTTTAAAAACCTGGCACCAGGCTTAGCGATTGGTTGTTTTTTAGGGGCAGGGATTGCAGGACAGATATCTGGGCTATATCTTCAGCTTATCGTTGGAGTGTTTTTGCTGTGGGTCGCTTATAAGATGTTTTTCGGTGGCAAAAAACAAGTCGTTAGTCATGCTGATGATGTCGCTGGCGTTAATACAGAACTGCCTTCAAAACCTAAGCAACTAGCAGCAGGCGGGGTGATCGGTATCGCTTCTGCCATTTTTGGTATTGGCGGCGGTAGCTTAACCGTACCTTATTTAACGCGCTACGGTGTAGTCATGCAAAAAGCCGTTGGCACGTCAGCAGCGTGTGGCTTGCCCATTGCCATCGCTGGAGCGTTAGGCTTTATGTTCTTTGGGATGCAGCAACAAGTTGATGTGCCCAATACCATTGGCTTTGTACACATTTATGCCTTTTTAGGGATTAGTATCATGAGCTTTTTCACTGCGAAGCTAGGTGCAAAAGTCGCCCATATACTATCACCAGAGCTTTTAAAGAAATGCTTTGCGGTATTATTAACCGTGGTTGGGTGTTATTTCCTTTTTAAAGGGCTGCTTTAAATATTCATAGTTGTTCCTCTAAAAGGCAAAGCTTGCGAACTGAGCTACCCAAAAAGCACATAGTGAAATGCATTATCATGATCTAAATAATCCAAAGCATGACAATCTAGAAAACAGTCTAGAAAACAATGTTGAGACAGTAGCTTAGTCGTGCTTGGGCGGTACAGAATATGTGCCAACAACATGCGCGACCAAGTCGCTAGAGCCTTCTGAGTATAAGGAAACCTCACCTACAATGAGCGTACGCCCTACCTTTAGCAAGGTGCACTCAGCAATAATACGCGCTTCTGCTGATGGTTTACGCAGAAAATTGATGGTAAGGCTTGTTGTTACTGTCAACGCTACAATGCCAATCTTACCAAGTATCGCCACATAGAGTGCGACATCAGCAATGCTCATCAATACAGGGCCAGAGACCGTACCACCAGGACGTAGCTCATCTATACCGATATCATGCGATAAGGTCGAACTATCATCGCCTACTGCCTCAACTTTGCACTTGGTTTGAGGGAATTCTAATGCCATAAAGGTTGCTATTTCTTCTTTGGTCGCTGACATACATACTCCTGTGGTTTAATTAATCTTGTTGTTAACTATCTTTTCTTTGCACTCAAGTTCATTGGTTCGATTAATACAACTAGAATCGATAAAATTGGTATCGATTCTAGTTTCTTACTATAAATGGGTAGTAGATAGATATATTTTTGATACTGACTCAATATTTTTAGTTGCGTATTCTTAAACTAAGGCGTACCAGCATGAACAACTTTAACTAGTGTAGATAGCATACGCCCTTTAGTTTCAGCGGTGCGTGATCCTTCATTCCAGTCAGGTGCTGCACACATAAACAATGTTTTGCCATCTTGTCCGCCAAGAGCAACCGCAAAAATGCCGTCAGGTGCCGTATCAACGGTTTCTAGGATTTCGCCCCCTTCTTTAATACGAACAGCACGTTGGTTCAAGGTATCTGCAATCCAAACAGCGCCCTCGCTATCTAAAGCAAGACCATCAGGTAAGATGCTGGCGTTCTCTATACGTGCCCCTAAATTTGGCTCGTCTCCTAACTCTCCAAAGTTAGCAAAGTCACGTTTTTCTCCTAAAGTGCCGTTTTCCTTAATATCGAACTGTGAGACTTTATTGCCAAATAACTCATTAACGATTAATGTCTTTTCATCCGCAGAAATGACCATGCCATTTGGAAAGGCCAAACCTTCTGCCACAACCTGAGAGGTACCATCAGGTCTCACCAATACAAGACCAGTGTGTTTATGATCAGCACCACCCATCAGGTCAAAACCGAAGTTTCCAACATAAGCGTTGCCATTAGGCGCAACGACCATATCGTTAGCATGCCCCTCACAATGCTTCCAGATATCAGCGTGAACAACTAATTCGCCATTGTCCTCTAAACGTAACACTTTACGATCTTTCATAGAGACAATGAGCATACGACCGTCAGGAAGCCAGCCTAAGCCAGATGGCTGCTGTTCTACATGAACAATCTTTTCTGCAACGCCTTCATCATTAACACGATAAACGCCTTTGGTATAAAAATCGACAAACCATAAAGCGTTTTTGTACCAACGCGGTCCTTCTAGGTAATGGAATCCATCAACTACCACGTCTAACTCATATTTTGACATAACTATCTTCCTTGATTTATAGACAAAATTATTTAAGAAATTTGCTGCTTATTAGAGTATTTCTTGGTAGATCATTCTTACTTCCTCTAAAGACATATCCATTGGATTGGTTTCAATGAGACGAGCATAGGTATTAATGACCATATCAGCTAACGCGGGGATATCCTCTGCCGTTATATCTAGCTCATTTAAGCGATATTTTAGACCACTTGTTTTCAAGAAGTCTTTTAGTTGATTAATAAATTGATGGGCAGCCTCTATGTCAGTCATGCCCGAAGTGTCGATAGGCATCACCGCACGAGCGAGTTCTGCATAAAGAGGTGCTGCTACTAGTAAGTTGAAAGTAAATACACTGCACATCACGAGCGCATTGGCATGCCCATGCGGCACATGGAAGTTAATGCTAAGTGGGTAGGAGAGTCCATGTACAGCTGCTACGGAAGCATTGACAAAAGCGATACCAGCTAGCGTTGAACCCAATAACATTTCAGCACGAGCATCAATATCATCGCCGTGATGGAGCACTGTATAAAAGTTACTCCACAGCATTTGCAAACCTTTAACAGCCAACGCATCTGAAATGGGGTTCTTTTTGGTGCGACTCGTGTAAGCCTCGATGCAGTGAACCATCGCATCTAGAGCAGTGGCAGCAGTAATATGGCGAGGAAGCTTGAGAGTTAGCGTCGCATCTAAAATAGCGACATCAGGTAGGATTTTGGGCGTGTATATGGCTTTCTTGCTGCCATCCTTTGCTGTGATTACAGATACGAAAGTAGCCTCTGCGCCAGTACCTGCAGTAGTGGGGATCGCAAACAACGGCATTTTTTTAAAACCACTAATATCTGCCTCTAAGAGCTCATTAACCGACTGAAAGTCATTGGAATATAGCGCGACAATTTTCGCGGTATCGATAGGGCTGCCGCCTCCTAAACCGATGACCAGATTACACTGGTTCGCTCTGGCAAGTTCAATAGCTTGTTCGACGACTTCAATAGGGGGATCAGCAACAACCCTGTCGAAAATAACAACATTAATACCAGCCTGCTCTAAAGACTCTTGTGCGATATCGACGTATCCCAGCTCACAAATGCCAGTATCTGTAATAATAATGGCAGATGTCGCGTCGTACTGTTTTGCTAAATCCCCTAGCTTCTGGCGCATACTGTCAGCTTCGCTAACAATGTGTCCATTAGTATAAAACTCCATCCCTGTCATTCTATTCTTCCTTGTGTAGATGAGCGATTATTTTTGTGTATTTATAGCCTTTAGATAAATCGCGTGTATAAAGTCTTAGTATTAACTCAATCACGCTACAGTGTATATCTATTAATTGGCACTTTTTGTAAGAATATTTCTTTATTAAAAGCATTAAATTCTATCAAGATATTACTCGCTATTTCTTTAGCTTTTTGAACTTTTGACATCATTAATAAGCTTTATCGAAGCTATCGCAATCTATAGGACTCTGGATATATTTCTAGGTTTCTTCCCATCTCTACTGAAATGGGCACTGAATTTCCTATATAATACGAGCCATCTCGTTGTTGATGATCCATTCAATTTAGGCTTTTTTCTTAGCAAAAAAGGCTTTTTATTAGGTAAAACGGTGCTTTATGTTTAACGCTTCCTCGACTCGTTTAAATAAATACATCAGTGAAAGTGGCATTTGCTCCAGGCGCGACGCTGACCGCTTTATTGAACAAGGTAATGTATACCTCAATGGCAAGCGTGCTGCGGTAGGCGCGCAAGTGGTTGCTGGAGATACGGTGAAAGTCAACGGGCAGCTCATTGAGCCGAAAGAAGCTGATGACTTTGTTTTTATTGTCTTGAATAAGCCAGTCGGCATTGTGAGCACCACGGAAAGCTCCGAGAAAAACAACATTGTTGATTTTGTGAGACATAGCGTACGTATTTTCCCTATTGGGCGTTTGGATAAAGATTCTCAGGGCTTAATCTTCTTGACCAGTAATGGCGATCTAGTCAACAAGGTATTGCGTGCTGGTAATAACCATGAAAAAGAATATTTGGTGACGGTGAATAAACCGATAACGGATAATTTTATCGAAGGTTTGGCTGGTGGCGTGCCGATGTTAGGTAAGATGACGAAAAAATGCCCTGTCACTAAGGTGTCGCCTAACGTGTTTAACATCACGCTAGTGCAAGGTTTGAACCGTCAAATTCGTCGTATGTGTGAGCATTTTGGCTATGAAGTCGTGAAGCTTGAGCGTACACGGATTATGAATGTCAGTCTTAAGGGTACGCCCGTTGGAGATTGGCGAGACCTGACGCCAAAAGAGTTGTCTGTTTTACTTAACTCTATAGAAGATTCTTCTTCGCAAGACAGTAAACCGGCTAAGAAATCTCGTAATGCACCACGAAAAAACCCTCGTGCCGATGACTCGTCAAAAGCAAAGTCGTCTTCGAAACCAGCGGGTGCGGCAAAGGGAAATAAAAAACACTCCAAGGATGGTGCCAGAAAACCAGCGGGTTCTAAAGGTAAAGATGGGCGTCCTTTTAGTGATGGCAAGAAGTCTGGAGGCAAGGGTAAGCCTGCTACAAATGGCAAACGCCCTTCAAAAGGCCGAGGGTCTAAGCGATAGTAAGTTTTCACAGTGTGACTGCTTTATTCATTTTTTAAATGTCAGCAAGCTAAATAATTTTAACTTTGACCTTAATAGGATAATATTATGTTTAAAATAAAAGTAGAACGCATTGTCAAAAAACCGATTGATGAGGTATTTGAAGCACTGAGCGACCATGCCAGTTATGGCTCATTTAAAGCGGTTGGGGCTGCTAAGCTAGTGACGGAAGGTGACGAGGAGCGCAATGGCGTTGGGGCTGTACGTACCATTCAATCGGGACCTGTTAAGTTTTGGGAGCGAATTACGGCGTTTGAGCGTCCTACTCACATGCAATACCAAATCGAAAAAGCTAAACCTATAAAAATGCAACATGATAAAGGCGTCATTGATTTAAAAGACTTGGGCGATGGTACCACACACGTGACTTGGGTGTCTGAGGGTCGATTGACTGTACCACTGCCATTAATCGGTCGCCTATTTGACCGTCAAATGCAAAAACAAGGAACTGTAGGGTTCAGTAGCATACTCAAATCTATAGAAAGCCGCTAATCTAGCGGCAATTTTTGGTTGTTCGATATAATTATCTAGCGATGGCTTATTTTATTTGAGCCACCACTACCAGTTTTAATTTGTTTTGTTCTTAGATACTTCAATCTCGTTAAAGCGTGCTAATTGCTCTGGTGTTGCTTTTTGTTGATGCTTCTCTTTCCACTCAGCATAAGGCATACCATAAACAAGCTCGCGTGCATCTTCGTATTCGATTTCAATACCACGCTCTTCACCAGCCGCTTTATACCATTTGGATAAACAGTTACGGCAAAAGTCGGCAAGGTTCATTAGCTCAATATTTTGTACATCTTTACGCTCGTCTAAATGAGCTAATAAGCGACGAAATGCCGCTGCTTCTAATTCGATGTTTGATTCTAATTTTGCCATAAAATTTTTCCTAATGGTTAGTGGGTCATTTCAAAACTGAAATGATACTAACGATATAAATATTGCGCAACCTGTGTTGATCTATATTAAAAAAGTCTATCAGTAAACTTGGCAAACTCATCATAGTAGAGGTTCACCAATTTAACACCTCTTGATCATAATATTAAACCATTTTTCATTTCTATCTGCTCTTTGGTCAATCGTGAGCCAAGTTTCTTCTTTGAATCCATGAGTAATTTTTTGTTTTAGGGTTTCCCAGCGCTCTTCATTCATATCGCAAAAAAAACGTCCATTATAAACATGCTCACTGTTACCATGCTTGAAAGATGCGTAGAAATTACCTTCATCTGTCAGCGTAGTGAGCAAGTTATCTACTAATTCAGGAAGCTCTTCATAATGTACATGAAGCAGCGAAGCACATGCCCAAATACTCGTAAATCGTTTATACCAATCTTGAAATGGAATTTGCTCGAAAGTTACGCACTGCCAATCAATAATATCATTGTGATGAATTTTTGCCCGCTCAATCAGCTCTCGACTGCCATCAATAGCAGTAACATTGAAGCCCAAGTTGGCAAAATGCATACTGTCACGACCAGAGCCGCAGCCCAAATCTAGTATGTGTTGCTGATTTGACGGTCTAATAGGTAGGTTATCTATAAAGGGTTGATATAGCCGATGCATAGCCACACTAATGGTTTGCTCAATGAATGAGTTTGCGTTGCTATCATAAAAGGCTAGGGTATTTGATTGATTTATCATGGGCTATATATCGCTGATCATTATTAGAAGAGACTACTTCCTTGTTGTCTAGGTTGCCAGACATGAATCAAATGCTCTTTTGAAAAGTTGAAAGACTTCTGCAAAAACTGCTGACGTGTCTTCTCATTTCTACCCGTTTGATTGATTAAGGTTTCGCGTAATGGGTGGTGACTGCCAATCAAATATTCGTTGCGTGTATGCAGTCTTTTTAATAACTCAATATTAGGTACTTTAGCAGATTTACCATCTATACCACGGTTGCAATTAGAGCAAGCAAGTACTAAATTCCAAACCCCATCGACATTAACTGGCCGACAGCAACCAGCTGTTGCTACTTGGGCTTTTAAAGTATGCGGAAAGAAGTGGTCAACGTCTGCTAGCGTCACGTCATTAGAAGCAACACTGATTTCTGTAAAGCAGTAAAAGCATCTGCTCTTTTGATACCCGTTTAATGCACCTCTTGAACTGGTAATATCAATGCGGCGATGTTTAGTATCTTGAGTAAATAGCCGCTTAGTATCTTGGCCAAATTCAACCGAAATTAAACCTTTACTAATATTGAGCTCCCACGCTTTTTCCACCAAATTCCAACGTGACTCTGTCTCTAAATTCAGATTTTTAGCCGAATTATCAAACACATGAAATAATTTGAATAAGTTATCTGTTAGACGTATTCCTTTATTGTGTTTACGCTCGTCAACAAAAAATTCTTCATCAATTACATCATAAAAACGTTCTTGCACTGCTTTAGTATTGACCACATGAAATGCGTTCAAAACGTATTTAAATCCTTCTTTATTCGTGATATGAATGAGTTCATCTTCGCTAATCTGTTGATGGTTGAATTGAATGCAAGCATTGATAAACTTACTACTACTAAAAGTGCTCTGTTTAGGGCTATGTTTTAGATGTTTACATAGATGCAAGGCGTAGGGCAGCGCTAAATCTTCTAGCGAAATTAAATCAGAATCTCTCTCTAGGCTCACATCGATTAGAGTTTTGGCAAGCGCGAATTTATAAGAAGCAGTGTTTCTACCAAACAGAATAATAGCTCGCCAGTAGTTTTCTAGCGTGGGCTCAACGTCTATGAAGTTCATGAATGGCTCAATCTGTCGTTAATGAGAATGGACTGTGGTGATAGTCAACTCTAATAGTACTATAACTTTAACAGTTGAAACGAGATTTTAGTTTTAGAAAGTGGGCACGAAATGGTCACGTTTTGGTCACGGTGCTGATTTTGAGACTTTTATCTCATTAGATTAACTTAATAGTTTGATTGGTCAATAAGATATAAAAACGTTGTAGCCCCTGAAAATTAGACAAAAAAAAGCCTCACTGTTAAGTGAGGCTTTTTAAGTATTTGGAGCGGGAAAAGAGATTCGAACTCTCGACCCCAACCTTGGCAATATTGGGCGACTATTTTTCATAATATGTATAAAGATGATATCAGCCTACATCCTTTGATGTCAAAGGGATAAGGTTATTTATTTAATTTTAATCTTTTCATTCTATAAGATAAAATAATATATGACTCGTAATTCAGTCACCGTCAATTGACAGTGTTTTGACCCCTAAATAGATCATATGTTTTTATTAGAAAGTGATATATTCTTTATATCAAATGAAGTATTTGATCGCTTTTGGTTTGTAATTAGCCTCTCCTTCCTCACATTATTCTTCCAAAATTAATTATAGTCTTATTACTCAACTGCTATGGGATCTATGTAATATAGTCAGTTCAAAATAAAATTGTTATGGCCAGGGGAAATATCATAAAATAATTTAGATAAGTAATTTTGCATCCAGCCTTGGCGCAGAAACTTTACTTGTGCCCATTTCTTTTCAATGGGGTTCAGATCAGAGCTGTAGGGTGGCAACCAAAGAATACGATGGTCATATTTATTAAGTAGCTTTTGAATGTGTTTATTTTTATGAAATCGAGTCACTCGAGCACAGCTCTTGCCTTGCGCTCTGGCAAAGCAGTGCTTTGCTCATATCCATGACAATCACGCATTTGGTTCTAAGACTTGGGATCAGCGTGTGTTTGCACCAATCGTAGAATGTTTCACCATTAATATTTTTATCAAAGTAATCTAATGCAAAAAATATCTTTTCATATAAAGTACCAATGACGTTGGTTCGCTTTATACCTTGTCAGTTGTAGCGATCAATACAAGGCTTACCAATCGGTGCATAGCCGTAAGGACGAATGCTCTCGTGATCAAATCTACTTTCGTTCATATAAAAAATGGGATAGCATTGCTGCTTAAAATTATCAAGCTTCCTCTGATACGCCACTCTTTTTATTGGACACGTTTTTGGGTGCTCTAAGGTATTTTTTTGACTGATGTCTAGGTGGTTTAGGGCACGATAAATACCTGTTTTACTACAGTTTAAACGAAGTGCTCGCTCATACTAGTAATCATCATGATATTCTTTGACATCACTAAGTAGCAAGTCATCTGATATTTTATAGGGTTTGGTTTGCCTGGTGTTTTGCTATGAATACGTCCCTTCAAATTTTGTATAGTGGCTGGGCTGATATTATAGAGCTCAGCTGCTTGAGCAAAGGTCATACCTTAATCTATACTTTTGAAAACTTACCTACGAAAATCTAGTAATTAAGTCATGGTCTTTATGGTAACAATTGGATTTGATAATTAATTTATAATAGTTTTAACTGGGCTTTACTATAAATTTGTGTAGATACTCATGACCGCTAAATAATGAGTTACTAATTATATTTGCATGAGGTATAGTTATCTACTACCAACTTAATGACTGGTTTATAATTATTGTATACCAAAAAATATTCAATAAAGAGTATTCTAATCTATGAATCACTCTATATTATGTATAACCTTATATACTTAAAAAATGGCTAGATTTAGAGATTAACTTGCTGTTGGAGAATTATTCATGTTTGTCTATGGTGCAAAAGAAAATAACTTGAAGGATGTAAATGTTCAAACTATAGACAAAGGTATTGTCACAATAGTAGGTCGTAGTGGTTCTGGAAAATCTACTCTAATATATGAAATTTTCGGATCTGAGTTGGAAAGAAGAAACCTTATAAATAAGGATGGGGAGTATTATTATAATAACTTCCATAGGAAAAATTTTGATTATCTTTCTGATGAAATAAGTAACGTGCAATATCTAAGTCAAAAAAAGAATCAAGCTATTGAAAGTTCTAGTGTTTTTACTTTTTCAGGTTTAGCCGATACAGTTAGAAGATTTTGGATTAGAGAGTCTATTATAGAATGCCCAAGTTGTAAAAAACCTATTTTTGAAAATAACTTGGAAGCAGTAAAAAAATACCTAGAGAAAAATAATATAAATGATGTTTTTACTTTAGATAAAAATGGAAATTATTACTTTGATGTTGATGATTACCAAATAACGAAAAAAAAGCATGGCAGTAAAAAATATAATAAAATAAATATAGGTAGTGTGGATGATAAAAACTTTCAGAGTTGCGTATTTAGCAATGACAAAGAAGTACATAATTTAGATCACGAATTGATATGTGATTATTGTGAATATATAACCTTAAAGAAACACAACTCCTTACTAATCAAAAATTTTGATAGTCCTTTTTCTGGAAAATGTGAAGCCTGTGATGGAGATGGACAGCTAGCTAAACTCAATGAAAATAGCTTACTTAATGAAGAGAAATCTGTATTAGATAGTATAAATATACCTTTTGATGGAAAGTATTATAAATATATTTATCTAAGTAAATCAAGCCTCAAGAAATTTCTAAAAAAAGAAGGGATACCTGATAGCATTAAACTAGGTGAGCTTGAAGAAAATAAAAAATCTTTATTTAAAGAATATTTATATGAAAAAATAATAAGTCTTAAAAGCAAAAGTCTTATAAATTATATTAATTATTCAGATTGTGATAAATGCAATGGTACAGGATTTAACAGTAATGCTCGTGCACTTAAAATAAAAGATATTGATATCTACGACATAGAAAGCAATGATATTCTGTTTTTAGAAAAAATAATCAAAGTGTTTTATCCTAATGAAACTCAGTTAATAAATTACATTAATTTTTTTAAAGACATTTCATTGGAACAATATAGATTAAGCACACCATTAACAGAGTTAAGTAATGGAGAAAAACAAAGACTAAGGATATTAAAAAGCATAACGCTCGATACAACTCAACAGATGATGGTTTTAGATGAACCTTCTTCGGGGTTGCACCCTTACAATATTTTTCAGCTTATAAGTGTTATTCAAAAAGCATCAATAGATAATTTGGTTGTAATGAGCGAGCATTCTCAGTTATTAGTTAACAATTCTGATCAAATTATTGAGCTTGGTAGTAAAGATAATGGTAATGAAAGTATAGTTCTATCAAATAATAAAGTTGTTTCTAGTTCATACAGAAACAGTTTATTTAATAAAAATAAGGATATAAAGTATAATTATATTTATATAGATGATCTAAATATAAATAACGTTAAGAACCAGAGTATCTTTTTAGCTGAAAATGCTATAAATGTTCTAACAGGTGTGTCAGGATCAGGTAAGACTTCTATCCTCACAGCAATTAACTACTATCTTGATAACCAGACTTTAGGAACTAAATCAACTAAGGATTTAGAATATATATATCTCGATTCAGAACCAATGAGTCAATCAAAAACCTCAACTCTGGCTACTTTCTTAAATATTAATGATTATATTAGAGATTTTTTTAATAAAAAATTTAAATCTAATCAACAAATAAAAAAATCATGGTTTTCTAAAAATACAGCTGAAGGTAAATGCAACTTTTGTTTTGGTGCTGGTGTTATTAATAATAAAATATGTTCTTTCTGCAATGGTGAGGCTACCAGCCCCAAAGCTCAGCTGCTCAGGATAAATCATAATAATATTTATGATATTTTAAATATACCTATATATGAAATTAAAGAGTTAGATGTATTAAATATATATAAAAAATATCCAATGGAAATAGATAACTTGATCGATTTCCAACTAGGTCACTTGAGCCTAGGTAGATCTGTAAAAACACTGAGTGGTGGAGAAAGTCAAAGGTTAAAGCTAAGTAAGTTTTTATCTAGCAACATCTCAAGTGATAATTTAATTGTTATCATGGACGAACCTACTGTGGGTTTGGGTAAGAAAGAAATTCTAGTTTTAATGGATAAATTAAGTTCATACCAACTTCATCATAAAACCACCTTATTATTAGTTGAACATAACCCATATGTTATTAGTCAGGCGAATAATATAATAGAGGTAGGGCCCTATTCTGGTATATTGGGAGGCAAGATTACTTTTAATGGGTCTTTCAATGATTATTTACTATCAAAGAATACACATGTTGACCTACTAAATAGGGAGTATTTTGTAAAAACAGAAGAATATATAAGTATTGATGATGAGAGCTTAAGTAACTTACTAATAATGAGTGATGCAGATAAATCATATTTTTATAATAAGTATTTTTTACAGTTAAAAATATATTTTGATGATATGAGTATAGAAAAACTAGCAGGATATATATTTAATAATTCTATTGATAGCATACCTGAAGGTGATTGTTTAATAAATCCTTTTATAAATGCTATTTATCATTTTCAGAAAGTACCTATAGAATATATAAATAAGATAATTGACATACTAATTTTTATTGGTGTTGATAAGTATTATTTATTAACAAAAGATAATATTATTTCAAAAGCGAACGATATTAAAAAAATTAATCATAATAATGATTTGTTTAATATCTGGATTGATGTAGGAAGAGATAAAAACACTATTAAACAGCTAGCAGGTGGGGTTTTTTTTAATAAGAGTAAAAAAATGATAATAACCAATAGAGTATTTTATCATTTGAAGGATAATACAGTTAGTCCACAGTTAATAGACGCAGAATCAATCACTTTATCCAACTTTATTTGTAAGATGTGTAACTTACATAAATATGTTTCAAGTCATACTGCGTTGGAAACTATTCGCGAAAATCCATCGGGTAAATTGATTGAAAATAAGCTTGTTTTAGATCTAATTCCATCTAATCTACTGAAGTTCAAGATAAAGCCTATATTTAAATATTTCCAAGAGCAAAATATTTTTGATTTTGATACAGCTTTATCTGAGTATTCTGAAGAAGATTTTGATTATATATTATACGGTTGTACTGATACGTTTTATCCAACGAAATCATTACTTAAAAGAGATTCAATAGTGTGGAAAGGATTAGTTTTCTACGTGGAATATAATAATGATGTTTCTGAAAGAGCATGTCCGCAATGTCAAGGAGTAGGCTTTAATCGTTCTATTAAATATATTAAAAGTAATAATTTATATTTCGATAGTTTTATAAAAACAAGTGCTAATATATGAACATCATAATACTCGTAGGTGCGCCAGGTAGTGGTAAGTCAACATACCTTGATAAACTAAAGCTAGATGGTGTACTTATTCTAAATGATGATAACTTGAGAGAAAGTATCTTTGGTTTTGAAAGAACCTATGATATAAGACAAAAGTTATATGTACTATACATAGAGCTTTTAAACGAAGCTTTAAACAATAAAATCTTTGATAAGGTGTTCTTGGACAGTACGTTCTTTAACACTAGAGAAATGAGAACTGAATTATTTAAAGAAATAAGTAAAAATGAAGTTTCAGATTTAAATATCAATGTTATCTATAAAAAATCTAAACTAGAAGAGTGTATAATCAGAAACAAGAAAAGAATACCTAATAGAGTAGTTGAAGAAGGTAAGTTGATAGCTCTTTATGAAAGATTGGAACCACCATCACTTTCTGAGAAATACATCAGCAATATCATAGAGTTATGTTGACGCTCAGTGGTATAAACCACTATTATTATTTAATAAATATTTTTCTGGAGGCAAGTAAAACATAAACATATATTTGTGATTCATTGTACTATTAACTAATTCAGTAAGAGAATTGCTGAATTTTCTAGTTTCAATTGGATCATATGTAATAAATCCTGATAAATCCATACGTTTTATGCTTACTCTAAAACCTGCTTTGAAAAAAATGGAAGCAACCTGGTCTATGGAGTAGTCGTTTACTGGATACTTTTCTTCTTTAGCAATTATTTCTCTTCTATGACTCCATAAGGGGTTCTCTATATGGCAACCCATAGTTGCTATATAAAAAGACTTGGGTTTTAATATTTTTTTAATTAGCTTTGCATGCTTATTTAAATCATGCAGTGTATAGAGTACTTCTTGTGAGAATATACAATCAAAGTATTCTTCGTACTTTTTATAATCAAATGTTTCAGCATCAAAAAAATTAATTTTCTGTGTTTCTACTGATTTTTTTATTTTTTCTGAATCTATATCTATTCCAATTGCACGATTAACAGGATATTGACTGTCAAATAAATGAAGAAACTCTCCAGTTGCACAACCAAAATCTAAAATATTTTTATCATTAATATTCCCTTCTAGATATTTAAAAGACTCAATCATCTCTTCCCAAAAAATATAATTAGGATTAAAGTTACATATCTCTAGTTTTCTCAAATAATCCATAGGTAGCCTTAATACGCGAAGCTCACGTATATTTCTCTAGTTTCAAAACCTTCTGGAGTAAGTAAAAATGAGCATTCACTTCTATCATGTAAGGTTGTTTTATTATTAAATATAAGAATGTCATTTTTCTTAATTGAAAACTCTCTTTTAAAGGTTTCGCATAATCTATTAAACTTATATAATAACTCTAGTTCTACTAGTGGTTGAATGCTACCATTTATATGATAAAAATACTTTATGCGGTTTTGATCATAAATTACTCTGAATTTACCCTTGTCGTTATATAAAATAGGGTGCTTAGTAGTAATAGGTTTTTTATCAGAACCATAATTAATGCCTAATGACATCATTGGAAATTGATAAGAAAGCAATTCATCTAAAAAAGATGTGTCATTCGCCATTAAATACTCTACAATTTCTTTTATTACAACCACGCCATTACTTACATCTAAATAAGGGTCTTCTTTAGTAACCGTTATAAAGCCATAATGCGGCTGTTTTTGAAGCGAAATTGCATCGTCATTATGTAAGTCTAATTTTCCATGATAACATCCAGTATAATTACAATCTATTTTTATCCCAGTGCTTTCAACTTCACCATAGTAAATGCCAAACTGTTTTACTAAAGATGAAAATATATCTTTATTTCCATTTATAGGAAAGTTTCTCAGGACGACAAATTCACTTCTCTTTATTAATTCTTTTATTGAGCTCACTATTTCTTGTAAATGAGATGTTTTGTACAAATCAAATAATTCATTAGATGAAGTTTTATCAAAAACCATTTTAGTTTCATGAAAAACTTCATCAGATAAAGAAAGTATAGTCACTTAATTTTACCTACAACTTGAGCCATTACCTGAACGGCATCCACATGAGGCTGCTTCTTTTGAGTTATACCCTAAGCTATTAATACCAAAATGATATTCAAATAATTTTTTAGTTAGCTCAAAACCAGCTTCTAAATCTTTTTCAGTTTCGTGATCTGTTAATCCAAAATATGGATAGTGATGAATCATATGACCACAGATTTCTATACAATCTTTATAATACTTTTTTGTGTCTAAGATATGTGCATGCCAAAATTCATCTATTAAAGAACTAGGAGCAAATGATAAGTCTTCATAAATAACTTGCATTGCAAGCCACTTTTGATAAAGTGGAATAGTATGGTTGATTTCCTCCATACTCCAACCATATTCTTTATTTAATTTATAACCATGCGGTGTTAGATCGATCTGTTCAATTTTTGCAAGAACTGAATTTACAGCCTCTTGACTAAAGAAATTATTACCAATATTAGTAATAATACTGTTATTTTTGATAGCTTTGAAATCATTTATAGATTCGGAGTTAAATACAATGTTCATTGTTAATCCTTATGTTACTTGGCTCAGTAAAAGCAATACGTGCTTACTATAGCTTAATTGATTTGGAATTAATAGACTAGACTAAGAAAATCGCTTTAGTTATCTTTTTTATTCAAAATAGTTAGTCTTATATAAATATACCCCAAGGGAGCCCGCTATTTCACACTTCAAACCTATTAATGGAACTACTTATAATAGACTGAGCAGACAATTATGTTTATCAGAGTAGATTCATGAATGAAAGATCTCAGTAAGAGTCAACTAAAGGACAACTTCTTCATCCATAATTAACATGATATGAACAATAAATCTTAGTAATGAGGAGTAGCGTATCTTTCCTGCATTATTCTCATGTTTTTCGGGTATACAAATGCCAAAAAGCCAAGTTGAAAAATCTTCGTTTTCAGATTTTTTAATATTCTTCGTTTCAGCCAAGTCTCGAGCGGCTTCAATCAACTTCTTGTTACTGGTCAATAGCCACGCTTTTTTGTTAGGTAATAGGTAAGTGCTAATCATCAAGAACCGTTTAAAGTCGTTAAGGCTTTTTTGCGGGAATGAGATAGTAGCTGAGTGCGCAGTGATGCCCGAAGATACCTTCGTAAGATACCACTGATAATCCTCATTATTGTCACGACGTAAGCTCATAATGTTTCTAAAAAATATATCCAAAAATTTGTACTCAATACGTTCATAAATACGCATTGGTGTTATTTGATCTTTTCGAAGTACAAATCGATAATGCTCAGGTGTTGTCGTAGTGATAGCAGCAACTTTTTTAGCTCTATTTACCAGTACTTTAGCATCTGCCAGCATTAAAGCTGCTTTACTTGCAGCCTCCTCAATAGTGTCATTATTTTGCACCTCCTTCAATAAAGTAGTTATTTGCTTGATGCCATAACGAGTCAACAGCTCATTCGAGGAGAAGGAGTCGAATAATTCTACTTCAGCAGACTCGTCAATATTAGATGTAAAAATAGGGTGGTTTATTGGATTTTTATAGTTCCTTTGCGTAGAGTCTTTAAATAGTAACTTTGCAACATCTCTTAGAGCGATCGAATCACCTTGAGCAATAATCTTATTTTCTTTGATACGTTGATTCTTAATGCCTGTAATGTTTACAAACGTAGATTCTGGCAGATGGATATCTGCATCAGCAAGCTCAAAGGTTCCCATCAGGGTTGCGGCATGATGATAATACTCAAAACTACGTCTAATCAATAGGTGGCCCATGATACCTGATAAGGCATACCACTTATCAGGCCCCTCCGTATCTACACCAAGTACCCCTCTTTTAAGAGTGCTAATATGAGTGTCACTATAACCAGTAAGGGCCATTGCTAAATGGGGTCTAGCGTTTAGTACCAAAGCTAAGTTAGTAATTGCAGTGTGACGAAGGCCATGAAAAGCAAAGTCAACTTCCTTATTACTAATATCTTCCATAATCTTCTTAAATAACTGTAATGGGACATGTGAAGGGATTGGCTGAGTGTCTGTCGACAAGCTAAAAATATAGGTTTCTTCGCCTTGTCCTATTCGAGATCGAACATAGCGATTAAAGAAGTGCAATTCGGTAGGGGTTAATAGTGCAAATATAGGCACTCGTCTTTTACTTATTTCTGTTTTAAGCTTGCGATAGCTATTCGGTCGTAATACGGCAGAAGGCTCGCTTAAATTTAGTCCCTCGATATCATTTATCTTTAAACCTAGAAGCTCTTTTTTTCGCATGCCCGTTCGATAGGCCAAGATAAATAGTGACATCAGCATGTCACGCTCAATGCTGTCTATTGAAATCTTTATTTGATTGAGGATCGCATAGTAGGCTTGTGGCGATACCCATTCTGACCGAACTTTAATTTGTGATTTAGCTTGTTCAATTCTGACAGATGGGAAATTGAAATATCGTTCTGCTACTTTGTGCAGCCGTTGTAATAGATTTGCTGAGTACTGAATGTCAGTATTGCCTCGCTCCACAGCTTTATACTCTAAAATATCCTCGTAAAGGTCTGCAAAATCTTCTTGATCCCAGCCCTCAATATCTTGTTCTTTATAAAAGTAACACCATTCATATCCGATAACGCCAAGGTACCCATCAATGGTTCTACGCTTGGGTTCTTCAGGCGATTTTAATAATAAAATAACCCATTGAGCGATAATTTTCTCATATAGTGGTCGTTGCTCAGTCAGTAAGGTACTTATTTCTTTATCTACCCCATGAGTAAACCAGTCGATGAGTAAGTGGGGTGTTTTTAAACAATATGGTGTTAGATCCCACTGAAGTGATGACTGACAAAACTTAGGATAGCGTGATTTCTTAGATTGAGTTTTTTGCAATATGCCTTTCAGATAGCTGACAATATCTGCCTTACGATAATCGGTTTTCAAGTCATTCTGATGGCTTTGATAGGTTTTGGGATTTATTGATAATTTGAGTAGCTCATGAAGAGGGTAGGGTTTGTTTATATTGATGTAGGATTTATCCATTAAAGTGATAAAGTCATGTGCCATCAATCCAGTCGTTCTCTCATCTCCTTGAAGCACCCCTACGGATGCCTGATCAATACTAACACCCGGTAATATTTCCCAGTGATAGCTGGAAAATTTAAGCAAATCAGTAAGCTTTGGCACCTTAATACCTAAAGGTTTGAGTAGAGGTGTTAATACCTGTTTTAGTAGCTGTTCTATATCTTTCAAAGAGTTTAGTTCAAAAGAGTTGTCTGATTTAATTTGATAATAGCGAATAAGCCAACACTGACTGACTCGGTCTAATACAATTTGCTGACTGTTATATATCTTACTTTTGATCTGTCCTTTAGTTCTTTGGCTTTGATCATACTCAAGGCGTTCATTACCGTAGCGAGCATGAGAGTAGCGAATCGTCGTTATTAAGTGATGATCGATGAATGGTACAAACTTATTATTCAAGCATTGATGTAGCCATGGCATCAACCAGTGTTTATTGTTTATACCGCCGTACACTATTCCAGAAAACACTAACCATGCGACGGTCTGCTCTGAAGTAAACGTTTTTTGAATTTGCCAATGACAGTGAACTGCATCAATAACTTGATTGATGTTCTTACCTTTAGGCAGCCAATCATTCTCTGTACGCAGTGGGTTGACTTTAACTTGCTTGGGCTCTTGAGGTATGGGGTAATGATAAGGCTCTAGAATATAGTGCTTATTATAAAATCTTATAAATTTAGCTAACGTCCTATAAGCTGATTTAAACTTGGCAACAGTCGTATAGTTTTTTTTAATATACTCTTCAATTATATCTAAAAATTTTTCAAAATTCTCAAGGGATAAGACTTGCCTACGAGCATCTAACGTTTGCTGGTATGCGTCAATATATTGATGCCAAGTCATGTAATCACTGTCTAATAAAGGTTTCGTTGCAAATGAAAATTGCGATACAGGGAGAATGTTTTTGAAGTTTTTAAGATATTTATTTCCAGATTTGAGTTTATGGTTGGTATCGTTTTGGATGTTGTTGACATTATTTTGAAGTACTGTTTTCTTATCCAACTGTGTTTGCATATAGATTAAAAATTGATATCTATCATAGATATGACTTGGCGTATCATTTTGGTTTTTGGTCAACTGGTAACTAAATTTACCATATGGATGAGTAAAGCCATCAACAATTTTAGGTGGGTAAATAGGCTTTCGCATAAGGGTGGATCTCAATAATTTTATCAATAAGAGGAACATGGTTTCTAAAGTCTAAGCTTTTAGCTATATGCTCAAAGTTTTTACGAGCATTAAAGATTTAAGCTTTGCTAATTGAGGATAAGCTGCCCAATGCCTGTTGTCGTGGTTTTTCATGACCGATGATGGTGTTAATTAGCGACATATTAAGCTGCTGAGCTTCTAGTTGTACTCGCACAAAGTGCCTAGTCCAATATGGATCAGAGAACGGTGCAAAGTTTGGACTTAGCTCAATGATTCGTCCACGTTTTATAGCATCTAAGGAGTCATAGTCTTCACTAAGAAGCTTTAATAGACTTGTATCATGCCCGTTTTTTATATTATGGATTTCAGTGCTTATTTGATGTTTATAAGGGGCATCGAACACACTTAGATAACTTTTATATAGCTTAAGTAGTTCAATAAGAGAATTACAAAGAGGAATCAAACGATGGCTTTGGGTTTTGCGATTTGGCTTATCATCAACTAAGAACCAACCGGTCTCAAGGTCTAAATCCATTACATTGGTCAGTCCATTATTTGGCCTAGCACCTGTCAAAATACAGAATACATACCATACATAAGTAGTAAGGCGATTGAAGAGATCATTTTCAGATTCACTAGAACCTACCCAAGACGCTAGTTTTTGTACGAATGATTTTACATAATCTAACGATAGAGCAAATCCAGATCCAGTCGTGAAATTTTCATTATATTTTTCAATGAAGCCAAAATCGAAAATATTATTTATATCTAGTGCTTTTAGGGCTGCTCTATAATGACTGACTAACTCCTGGTTGCTATGACTGCTATAAAAAATGGCCGGCGCTTTTGATGATGAGGTTCGACAGATAAGATCAGCAATATGAGAGTCGCTACCATCAGTGTAACGTGACAAAATATTATGTAGTGCAGGTTCTATACTAGAAATAGATAAATTGGCCAGTCCTAGCTCAGTTTTCAGTATTTTTAAATAGTTGCTAATTTGCTCTTTTTTTACTTTATAAGCAGTTTCTTTCACGTGATTCAACAAATAAGTTGGTAGTGGAAGCTTTATCAAAGATTTTTTATTCAGGTTCTTTTGTGGATCGTAGTTTTCTACTTTTGTAATGTTTAAATCTGACTGTAGATACGATTTATATTTACCAATAACGAATAGGCCTGAATCCGTCAAAAACCCTTTTTCCAGTAATGTGAAAACTGGACACGCAGTAATCATAGATAGTAATAGGACAGATGAGATAGCCTTAACTTCACTATCATTACTTTTAATATCAGTAGCCAATCTATTGAAAACAAGTTTGCAACCAACCTCAGATAATAGTCTCGTATTAGAGTTAAACCCCAAATCACGTTGACTGATGTGATTTTGCATAACACTAAAATCAAGAGATTCCAGTTCAAAGTTAGATCTTATATTTCTATGGATAAGGACACGATATCCAAAATATGGAGACTCATAATTATCAGCTCTTTCTTCGATATTAGCGGCTGTATCAGCGCCGTTAGTAAGAAAGTTGATAGAAGCTCTAATCGTTTGTCTACCACTGTCGTTGCCATTAACCATGAATTCATTACTAGGTAGATTCAAGGTGGGAAAATCTTGGTGAGACAATTTAGGGGGTTTGATTGTTTTTGATTGTTTTCCTTTTTTTGATTGTCTAGGTTTGACACTCGTTTTCTTTGATTTTTTCGTTTTTTCGTCAGAATACCAGGCTCTGTTCAGATATCTGTTGATGATAGAAAGTTGTTTGATTTTTCTAGCTCTGAAATCTGTTGTTTCTGTACTTTCGATAATACCTAGTTTTTTATTGGCTATAGCACATTTATTTTCATCCTTCAGCTCTTCAACTTTGCCTGAAAAAATATTTATTATAGAATCTGGGGATAAAGTGATATCGTCAGTAATATCAGGTAAAAAACTCCAAATCCACATATAGTTTTTAGTCTGATAAAAGGTAGCAGTTTTGAACCTGATAAGTAGTTTTCTAGAGTCCTCGGGTTTACCGTGAGCCTTTAGAAGTATACTGGTATAAATAGCGATTGCTAACCATTCAGCTTTATAGGTTTTATGGTTCACTACTGATAAAAATAGTGCTAGTACTTGTAATATATATGGTTGAGTGGAAAACCATTTCCTTGAGATATCATACTCAAAGTCATGTTTTTCAGCGTATTTTCGAAGTTCTGATGTATTGAGAGTTTTGTTTTTTAGGATTATTTCATGGATGTAAAGTGCAATATTTTGTAGCAGTTCAAATGCGTTCTTTTCCAAACTCAATCCATCTAGGTTAAAATTTTTGATAGCACCCACTACAGACGAGTTATCTATTATTTTTGGCTGATTTTTATTGTTCATGAGTTTTACTTCTCGACCTATCGAACGTACTTTGTGAAATGCCTACTACTTTAATATAGTCATTAATGGTAAATTTATTAATACCAAAAAGCTCTATACAGTCATTCTTCGTCAATTGTGCTTTCAGTAATTTATATATTGATGCATGCATTAAATGACTTCCGTATCCAGACAAGCTCTTTATAAGAAAGGATGTCTCTCTAAATAAAAATACATTACTATTATTTATTTTGTTTTTAGTGTTTATGATTATTTTTTTATCCTTGTATTCTTTATTTATTTTTTCGTTCTCTAATATTGTCAAAACAGAAAAGTTATTTTTTATAAAGTAAAATACATCTGATTTGGATAATATTGTATTTAGGCTTAAGACGTATATGATTAAATCAGAGTTCTTTTCCAGAAATAATTCATTAGATAGGTATCTCTTACTAATAGTATAAAAATTAGTATTAGAATCATCAAGTAAGATGTTTTTTGAGTTAAGATGTCTCAACGTTAGATTTTCTATCAAGAGAGACTCCAACCTATATTTTGAAAAATATTAGAGTAAATTTTTCAAGAGTGCAAGGCCTTGCATATTAATCTAACGAGTATTGTGTATAATATTTTCCAATTAATATTAAAATGAACAGTGAATAATGTACCAATAACGAGACTCTGGAATTTTAATTAATAAATTTTTTATATGTTATTATTGTTAATAGGGTTTTGAAAGCCTTTGCCGTATTAGTATCTATACTATTGTAATTAAATATGAGGTGTGTGTTATATAAATTCTTGCACATAAATTATCTTAGTGTGAGATCCAGTAGCTCAAATTGTATCTATTTGTAACTTTGGGTTTTTTACGAGAATGGAAGGATATGTAAGTGCCAAAATCATGATACATAACCTATGGAGAAATGTAGGGCTTTTAATTTATAAAGCAGTCTTCTGTTTAAAAGACAATAGTTCATCAAGAATCTACTGGGGAGATTTATCGATCGTGAATGGCTTAAATAGATTTAAAAGCTTCTGCATGGAGTAATTTTGATTAATTGGTTTGTAGAGTCGGCTTTTTTGAAAATGACTAGTCACATTGTGAAGTGTAGTAATTTTATACCTAGATAATCATGGAAGCAGCTCTTGTTACAAGATCAGGAATGTGTTTATTTTTTTAGTATCATATTTCCTAGAGAGTGAGGTCTCCGGCAATATCAGTGCGGTTGACTATTAATCATTCCGATGTTGCTGGAGACTAATTTATTTGAGTCTTACTACAAGCATCTAGTTTCTTCTGAACATTAAAGTTCTAGTATGCACTCTTTATATTTCAGTTAGAAAAAACTGATAATTGGTTCACCACTTATCAGCATTTCGTAAATTAATGCTTTTGCCTAAAATTATGGCTTGGGCACAGGGTATCCAGTGATAATATCAACAACAGTTGAGCAGTCTATAGGGAAATCATGTAAACTCTGGCTGTTTAATTATCAGCAGTATCTATATATCAATCAGCGATAACTCAGTTATAGCAAAAAATGTCAGTGACAAGGTAGAGCGTAGTAATGAATTGGGACGAATGGATAGCAGAGAATCGCAAGCAAATTGAACATATTGCTGGTTATGAAGAAAACTTTGTCAGAACTATTTTAGCCAAAATACCTGAGATACGACCAGAAGATGTAACCGCTCAATACCATTTTCGAGATTCAAATGGCGGTAATAGATACATTGACTTTATGATTTCAAATCAATCAAAAGGCTATCAACTACCTATCGAATTAGACGGTTATTGGAAGGTAAATAACTATCGTGATTTTAACGATATGTTAGAAAGACAGAATGATTTAATGGCTATCTATGGTGTACTACTAAGGTACACAAATAATAAGATGAATAACGAGCCAGATAAGGTTGTTATTGAAATCCGTAAAACATTAGAGCTGCAAAGTAAAAATCAGCTTAGTCAAAAAACAGTTGAAAAACAAAACCAGCAGCGTGTTGATGAGTATCAACAAGAGCTTAATCAGCTAAAGAACGAACTTACTCGGCAGAAAGCGAATCATAACCAATCCTCTTCTACGATTACTGGTAGCGAAATTGCAAGTATCCAAGCAGCAATTGCAGAGCTACAAGCCAACATTAATCAGAATAACGCTCCTAAAGTACAGCACATTCCAAGCGAACCAGTCATCGTAAGCAAACCCAAAGAGCCAACTAAAACAAAAGTCACAGCCAATCAGTTTCTCATTGCGGGTTCTGCTGGATTAGTGATTGTGGCATTAGGTGCCAATGCTTTCTTTAGTAAAAACAATGATAATACGCCAATGACGTTAGTTGATGAGTCGTCATCTTTAATCTACGATGCAGATGATGAGCAAAGTAACAGTAGTAGTAATGGCATAGCTGACAATGCTCAAGCATCAACGAGCTCTGATGCTGTTAATACAAGCGATGCAGTCGTTGCTGCTCAGAATAGCAATACCGACACACCGTCGTTTGAAGACACTTCTACTGAACCTGTATTTCAAAATACTCCACCATCTGCCATCACCGTTAAAAGAGAAGCTGAGAAAGTTGATGTCTATCAACCACCTTCTAATCAGGCGCAGAACAGTCAAAGCTACGAAGCTGCGGTCTCTAATGCAGTACCAGCTGCACAAGCCTATAAGCATATTGGTGATTATCGCGTAGTGTGTGGTTACGTTGCTCAGGTCAAAGGTTTTAGCAAGGGTACGTATCTTAATCTTGGTACCTCTTACCCCAATCAAGATGTCACTGTAGTAGTGTGGAACTCTGACATGGGTAACTTTGATGGTGTAGACCAATACGAAGGTAGAGATATATGTGTACAAGGTACTGTCAGCTCCTATAAAGGTACGCCGCAGATTAAACTATCCTCTATGAACCAGTTGCAATAAAGTCATGTGGATATTTCTTAGTATCGTTGTTTTAGGGTTTTTCTCTGTGATTTATGAGCTTGGTACTGATGCGCAAGCTAAACTAAACAGAGAAGAGGGTGAGAGGTTAAAGAAAGAAGCCGAGGATAACGCTGCTATAAAGTCATTCAACGAAGCAGAAAAGCAAAGACTTGCAAGTGAGAGAGTAAAAATTGCTAATAAGACAATAAAAATTGCAGAAAGAAAAAAAGAAAATCAGAACCATCTTACAATTAGACAGCTTGTTATCTACTCATTTGTATTTATAGCTATTGCTATTGCCATTATTCTATTTTTTAAAAGTATCAGTTCAACCTGATTATTATTGAGGTCACTATGTTTAAAAAACTTACCGTCGTTATGAGTATTATGTTATTTAGCTCTACCTTGTCATATGCTGCTGAGCGTAAGATCGAAGCTTTTAAAGCGCCGTTTCATGTTGGGAAAACAGTCATGGCTTGTGGTATCTTGGCTGAGACTAAGCATCTTTCTAACAGACACTATCTTAATTTAGATAAGAAATATCCTAATCAATCATTAACGGTGCTCGTGTGGAATAAGGATTATCGTTGGTTTGAAGATCGTTTCGGTAAGATAGATAGTTTCGTCGGTAGACGTTTTTGTGCCAGAGGGAAAATTGAGGAATATAAAAACAACATGCAAATGCAGGTGACTAATCCACAGTTTCTGAGACTAATGAATAATTAATATGCTTTATCAGTCGCATCCAGTACGGATGCCTTTAACAAGTATATTAGTAGCATAAAGATCACTACAGATTCTTGAAGGTTGATTTCTTAAAGCCATTCCTGAAGATCATGTTGTCAAAATAAAAAAAGATATATGTGCTGTACAAGATAAAATCAAATTACAGGAACGGCATGACGGTGTTTCTGATTAAGATCATTCATAAAGCGGCGATGAGTTATAACCGTTTGAATCGATGAGGTGGAAATGCCATGCAAATGAATACCGTTAAATGGCTAACTGGCTTAGCAGTAATAGGGTTGATCGCATGCACACCAGCGACAAATACTGATGATTCATACGGTTCTGGTTTTGTTGAGGTAGACGAGATAACGTGGTCAGAAAAAAACACTAAACCGTACTCGTTTACTGTGGCCAGTGGTGAAATATCATGTGGCTCTCATCCAAAATTTGGTCGTACAGTATATTTTGAACCAAAAGGTTTTACAGATGAGTCTTATGTTGGCACGCCACTAAATAAATCAGCGGAAAATAGCATGAAGCTAGGTCGTTTGATTTCAAATGTACCTTATAGCATTAAAAAAGGGGCTGATCTTAGTGAAGCCGTACAAATTGGGCTAAGGGTTTGTAATGAGCAGCAAGATAGGTTTTAAAATAGTTGGTTTAATACCCTCAAAACCTTTAATAATCCTATAAATCTCTGTTAAGTATTAGTTCTATTGGTATTGATAAAAAGCAGTATTCAGCAGTGTTTGGTACATATAGCCGTTAAATGATAGAAAAGCTTCTATTGGACATTGAGGATGGCCAAGCGCTGGGTGCAGCCAGCAGTTTAAACTTTACATACGATGATGCGTTGATGATTTATGAGCGCGCATTAAGCTTGGTAAAAAATGAAGATGGAACGCTCAATCATAAGCTCATATCTAAAAAACGTAAACAAAGCTCCGATTATATTTTAATCGCGCTAACACCGCTGCATTATCATGAAGAGCAAGCGCTTGTATATCAATGTTTTGACAATCTTGAAACGCTTTATAAATCCAAAGCAAGTAGGGATAAGATAAAGCAGATGCTTGACGTATTCTACAAAAAAACCAATACCTCAAAAAGTGAGATTCGTTTTACCTTTAAACAAAAAAAGGATTTTTATAAATACTTCGATACCATGTGCCAGATTCTACCAAGCAAGTATTGGCGGGTAAATATCAGCTGTATCGAATCCGGGTCCTACATCAACGAGAAGAATAAAAAATCGTATCGCCCTATTGTTAATAAAGCTGCTCAGCTTAGACGCATAGAATAGTTCGGATAAAAACTCCCCAGTTTTGAAAGTGAGGTTACTAGCTTAGGTACATACAACGGTTATGCACTAACGGTTATTAGTCCGCTTAAGAAAAATGCTAAATCGAAATTATCTTCGGCTTTGATGAGTTACATTTTGCATTTTTTGCTGATTATTGATGGTTTGGCTAATTGATACCTCCCAAGTTTATCTCTACGGTTGCTTCAGCATAGCTCAGGGTAGAGACTAAACAAAATTGCGTAGGCTTTGAAGTTAGAGTTGTCAGAAAAGTAACAAGTTCTTGTGCTGATGCAAAGGTTTATAAGTCTTCTGGGATTTTGAAGTTTTTGGGAGAAGTGTTAGTGATAATGCTTGACTGGAGTAATGATTAAGATGGTTGGTGCGTACTGGCTTCTATCATCAGGTTGCTTGATTAAATACTTCCAAGTAAAAATCTAAAAGATTAACCGCATGGTCAGTATTGCATTTTATACTCATAGTATAAGGTTTGAGTCACTAGCTCAAACCGGGTGCATCTATATAGCTTACTTAACCTTACTCAATTTTATGAGTCGATTTAATTATCAGCTCATTTTCAATAACACCTCATAAGCCGAAAACTTGTGGAAACAATATAAATTTAGCTCAAAAAAGCCTCATTTATCAGTGATAGAAGGCTTTATTGGTTAAGGTGTTATAAAAAGCGAAGGGTTTTCTTACATACAGTTTGTAATATTTTTCACCTACGAATTAGTGAAATTTTCAGCCTTACGCATATAACCAGCACGTTTATAAGCGTTAGTAATCATATTAGTATTACAAGACTGAATACCCTCTAGTTGGCTCAACTTTTCAGTCGTCAAATACCATAGGTCGGATAAATCGTTACACAATATATGCCAAAAAAACTGTGATTCGCCACTGATGCCAAACAAACACCTAGTATTGTCAATTTTAGAAAGCACTTTCACAATCTCGCTTACAGATTCAGGCCTAGCTTTGATTAGCACAATAGCTTCTGTATCATAACCAATAAGATTGGGCTCAAAGTCCAGTCGTATAGAAAACACTTCTTCTTCTAGCAGATCTGTCATCATTTTTAGGGTTTTGTGTTCACTCATCTGTATATTTTCGGCAAGGCTTTTTATCGAGATACGTCCATCTTGCGATAAGGCTTGGATGAATCTTAATTCATCTTGAGATAATAAATGTTGGGATACTACAGAGGGAAAGGCAGAGGGCTTTTTCAATTTGCTTGCCCAAGAAAAAGGCTTTAACACCACTTGTGTCTCGACAGTTTTAACACCTGCTATCTGGGTAACGAAGTGATGAATCCAAGGGTGTAAATCAATAGGCTTCTCCAAACCAATTTCTAAGAAAATATCTGCCATACCTGTGGTTAAGAATACCACTCTAACTTCAGGACGTTCAGAGAAAAACTGTGCAACTTCTTTTATTTTACCTATCTCAACACTCAGCCATACATGTACAGTAAATCCTTTATTAACTACTAACGGATTGAGTTCAACCACGGTACGAATAATTTGTTCGTCGAAAAGCTTACTAATTCGTCTCGATAGCTTTTTCTCAGGAATATCACTTGCTAAGCTTAATTCTCTCCATGAACCTCGGGGGTTCTCCAATAAAGCATTAATGCAAGCTTTGTCTATATCGTCTATTCTCAAAATTTCACTCATAATAGTTGACTTGTCTAAAAATTAAATATAACCTTATTTTAAGTCTAAAAACAATATTAAATGGAATTTATTGTCTAAAACCTAATTAAAGGTACTTATGGATGAGCCTAATATGAAAAACTCAAATTCTATACTCGGGAATGTATCACAAAAGAAAGTCATTCTTGCAGGAACGATAGGAAATGCTGTCGAATGGTTTGATTGGACGATTTATGCAACTTTCGCTGTGTTCTTTTCCAAACAGTTTTTTCCATCTGATGATCCAACAGCATCGTTATTGTCCACTTTTGCCATTTTCGCTGTCGGATTCTTTATGCGACCTCTTGGTGGCGTTGTATTAGGAATTTTTTCAGACCGATACGGCAGAAAAGCTGCATTAGCAGCGACAATTCTAATGATGGCAGGTGGCTCCCTAATGATTGCGGTGTCACCAACTTATGCAACGATTGGTGTTTTTGCACCGATCATTCTAGTTTTAGCACGATTGTTACAGGGATTATCTTTGGGTGGAGAGTTTGCTTCTGCTGCAACTTATCTATCTGAAATGGCCCCTAAAGAAAAACGAGGTTTCTATTCCAGTTTTATGTTTTTCAGTGCTGCTATTGGCATATTGCTAGCATCTAGCTTAGCTTGGTTGTTAACCAGTATCTTAACAGATCAGCAAATGGGTGCCTATGGCTGGCGTATTCCTTTTCTAATAGGTGCTTTGGGTGGCCTTGTTGGAATTTGGATTCGTCGCTCTGTGCCTGACAGCGAAATGACACATGCTAAGGAAAAAGTTAAAAACCCTCTCCTTGTTCTATTTAAACACTATCCAAAAGAAACCTTAAGAATAGTCGGAATTTCAATTCTAACTACCTTTGCATTTTACATATTTGTTATTTATGTGCCAAGCTATGCTATTAATTTTCTAGGTGCGGAACCGAAAGTAGCTTTTGCTGCCAATACAATTGCATTAGTTGCATTTATGTTGAGCCAGCCTTTATTTGGTTGGTTGTCCGATAAAATTGGACGTAAGCCACAACTGATATTTTTTGCTGTAGGATATTTATTATTCTTTTATCCTATGATTAAGTGGATGGATAGCTCGTTTAGTTCAATTTTGTTGGTTGAAATGTTTGGTTTGTTACTCTATGCCCTATACACATCAATTGGACCAGCAGTTATGTCAGAACAGTTTCCAACTGAAGTTAGAGCGGTTGGGATTGGTGCGCCTTATAATTTAGTTGTTGCAATATTAGGTGGTACAACGCCGTATGTGTTGACTTGGTCACAAAGTGTTGGCAAACAAGATTATTTTTACTTCATGGTTCTTGTTGGTGCAATTCTAACTCTGATAACCTTTATTAAAATGCCTGAAACTGTTGGTAAAAGACTGGAAGATATCTAATGAATTTATTAAACATTTCTGCACTTGAGATTGCAGTAAAAATTTCTAGAAAGGAAGTAACTGTAACTGAGGTCGTTAACTTCTACATTAACCGTATTAAGAATCACGAAGATTTAAACTGTATATCAGC
Organism: Psychrobacter sp. ANT_H59; assembly: GCF_008369225.1. Lineage (NCBI taxonomy): Bacteria > Pseudomonadati > Pseudomonadota > Gammaproteobacteria > Moraxellales > Moraxellaceae > Psychrobacter > Psychrobacter sp. ANT_H59. Next base: position 589,894 of record NZ_VOBE01000001.1, on the reverse strand, counting down.
CCTGTTTGAAACTGATGCTTTAAAACAGGCCGAGCACTTAGACAGATTAAATATGACGTCTAAGCGCTTAAGCCAATTTCATGGTGTGCCGATACTATTGAAAGACAACTTAGATGTTAAAGGTTATGTTACACAAGCAGGCACTGTTTATTTAGACTATATCGCTCAGGAAAGCTGCGCCTTAGTTCAACAGCTTGAAAGTTTAGGCTTTGTAATCTTAGGTAAGGTTAAGATGACGGAATTGGCTTTTGGGCTATCAGGACAAAACCCCATTCAAGGTACACCACTTAATCCTTGGTCTAAAAAGCAGTTAGCGCCTGGTGGATCTTCATCTGGTTCTTGTGTTGCTGTAGCCGCTGGATTGAGCCCCTTATCCATTGGCGGTGACACAGGAGGTTCCATTCGTACACCTGCAGCATTAAATGGAATCTTCGGATTTAAACCATCGAGTGATAAGATTGTTTCCTCTGGCGTAGTGGCGTTATCTAAAACATTAGATACTTTAGGACCGATTTCTTTAAGAAGTGAAGATATTTTTGAGCTATATCCATTGCTTAGTAATACGCAGATTCCTCGACTTCGTGATGATCTTAATGAGTTGTATTATTTAGCTGAAGAAGATTTCCCATATCCATTAGACGATGAGATATTACAGTTATGGAATAAGCTGTTAAAAGAATTAACAGCTCATGGTTTTATACTTAAAAAATGGGATCTACCTACCGAATTCAATTTTGAGACGCTGTCTAATTATACGTCCACAATAATTGCTTATGAAAGTTACTTGTATCACGGTAAAGATGCAGAAAACATGCAAAACGAAATGTGGCAAGTAGTACGAGAGCGAGTCTTACGAGGAAAAAATATTAGCTTAGAAGATTATCAGTACGCAATTGAACAACGTACTTTATTCGAACAGACATTTAAGAACTCATTGGATGACAGTCAGTTCTTATTGCTTCCAGTTAGCCCAATTTTTGCTGTTGAATTAGATGCACAAGACACAAATTTTACTCATGTCGGAGACTACACACGACCTTTTAACTATCTCAATGCTCCATGCTTTACCTTTCCAATAGGGAGTAACTCGGATAACCTACCAATGGGGGTGCAGTTAGTCTCTTATAATGATAATGATCATTTGTTATTAGAACAAGCTAAGTTAATTGTTTCGAGACTTGGCATTCAGCCTGAAATTGCTGTTATTTAATCCTTTAACACTATATGGGTTTTCTATTTCAAAAAAAACTAAACTTTTTTCGACTTATGTCAGTATAGATTTGCTCAGATCTTATCGAACGATATATCTTGTCACAAGATAGTTTGAGGATTGACTATCCTATATGAATCGAAATAAAAAATTCCTTTAAAATAATATTTATTTAAGATCTAAGCTTATTTTAAAACTTTTTATAACCAAAGAAGCCACCGTATAGGTGGCTTCTTTGGTTATAAAAAATATTACAAAGAACTATTTTACTGAAGGTTTTCTCATTAGCTGGTTATGTCATTAATAGCTTTGATAGCACACTTCACTATATATGCTTCTTGTATAGTTAATCTTAAATAAAGCCAATACAATGTTTATAACAACTTTATTTAATTGGATGAATAATGACTTACTCAATCGACTTTCTGAGCTATGCTGAAAAAACCGTAGAGATAAACTTGTCAAACTAGCGACTCGATGAGGAGTTTACCATGACTAGGACAATAAGAGTTTATAGCACGGAGTTCAAAGCTAAAGCCGTCATTTGGCTGTTTTATGCCTTTATCAAACTTACGTCGGTATTCATCAATCAAATAGATAAAAATATCAATTTTAGTTTATCATTAATCATAACTGATATATTACACCCCATTTATACAGGTATAGATAATGAATTTCGTGGCCATTGATTTAGAAACAGCCAACTCAGACATTGGCTCTATTTGCCAAATAGGAATGGCAAAGTATATAAAAGGTAAGCTGGTAGATACCTACTGTATTTTATAAGACCACAGTCTAGCTTTAGTCGAATGAATATAGAAATTCATGGTGTTAATAGTAACCAAGTAAAAGATGCACCTTCAATATTCGATATCTATGGCAACATCATTCAATTTATCGGTAGCAATGTTGTGGTCAGTTATACCGAATTTGATCAGAGAGCGATAACGAAGTGCTTATTAGATCATGATTTGCCCTTACCGTCTTGGCAATGGGTGGATGCCTCTGTAATGGTACGTGACACTTGCCAGCGGTTTAGTACATCAGGATATAATCTTGCTAATGTATGTAAAGAATGGCGGTACGCTTTTGATCATCATGATGCATTAGAAGATGCCAAAGCGTGTGGGTTTGTGACGATAACCATTCTTAGAGAAAATAATGCTTCAATCACGAAATGGTTAAATGCTCAGCCATCTCATCCAAGAAATAGCAATAATAGTACGCAGCGCTTCACTCAAAAACGATCTATAGAAGGTAATGAGTAAGGTCGGTTTTTTGGACTAAACATTTGTTTTACAGGCGAGCTGTCTATAAAACGCGCAGAAATTGCTGATATCGCAGCGAGGCAAGGTTTTTATGTTAAAACCGGTGTATCTAAAAACCTCAATTATTTAGTTGTAGGTACACCAGATTTAACATTATTAAATGGACATGATAAAAGCAGTAAACAACGTAAGTCAGAGACACTAATTGCAGAAGGTGTCGACATCAATATTCTTACAGAACATGATTTTCTTAAAATGCTTAAGCTTTAATCTTGCTGTACAGCTCTTTTATCTAATTCTCTTGGAATGGGTTTTATAGGTAATGAAAAACTTTATCGAAAATGTATTGGCGCTATTCAGAGAGAAATATGATGGTAAAAAAGATGGGGCGAAAACTCATTTTATAGATTTGCCGCCTGATATAAAGCCGTCTGAAACTATTGTAGAGACCGGAGTTGATTCAGACGTTGCAAATCACAATAACTCTACTAATCCTAGAGCCCAAAATATTTATGCGAGACAAAGCCAGACGAATAGGTATCGTGATGAGCATTTAGATGATGTGGGTGAGCTGGCAACCTTTGTTATCTCATCAAACAAGCAAAAGCATGATATTACTTCATCGAACCGCAAACTAGGGCGCTGGGTATCAAGGTATGAGTCTCTAAAGATACAGGGACGTATCATTGATAAGGGCTTTTTTTATTTTGGTGGTAAGCTTGAAACTTTGATTGGGTACGGCACTGAGCCATCGTTAATAAATGATAGCTTATCGGTCGGATCGCCAAAAGTTATTTATAACACCTCACATATCTATAGTGACGAGTCGCTTGGCTATTGGCCAAGTTATGCAGCTTTATCACCCTTGTGCCGCGGGGCTTATTTGGATTGGCTGGCCTCAGATCGGGCGAATCCCAATACACCAATTGGATATGTTTTCATTTACTTTGGTGGGTTTGAACGTAGAGTGATTGAAGGTATTAATGACGATAGCGTGTCTGATGATGAGTTCGTTAATATTTATAATGAGGTGTTACGGCTGCATGATATTTATGGCAAACAGTCCTCATTCAGTAACTACTCAGCGAATTTTTTAGAGTTTATGACGCTAGTACGCTCGCCACTATTTGAAGAAAAAATACAAACAGCACAGCTTTTACCGCCGCCAGCCAGTAGTCAAAACCTAACCTTTAAAATGAAATTAGCAAAAATGGTAACCTTAAAGTTACCTATTCCTGCTACCTTAGCATGGGAATGGCTCATTTTTTCTAATGAATATAATTTCAAAACACCTGCAAGGCGCTGTGAATCAGAGTTTAGAGATCTGTTTGAGATTTTATATAAAAAAGCTTATCCAAATGGATTTATCGTCCCTCCTAATAAAACCAAATTAAAAATTAGCTATCATGCTGCAAGCCAATCAATTGTGAGTGTTGACCTTACCCTTGATGATTTGCAAGACCCAAGCGCCTTAAGATCGCCTATCAAAAAACTGATAGCTATTGCCGAACAATGTAATGAGGCTTTGGATGCTTACAGTCGTTATCTAGGTAGAGAAGCTAACTCTGCAACAGACATAGACGCTATTATGTTACTGCCAAAAGTACTGATTCAGCAGCAATCATATCGAGAAAAATATCCAGTCATACAAAACTTTAAGGCATGGGCAGAATCTGTTACTCAAAATGATGAAGGATTAACGACAGTCAAAGAGCTATGGGAATATTTAGATGAGCCGTCATCTCAGTCGTCATCTACTATGCCTAAATCATTTGCTAAAAAACATGGTGAGATGATTATCAATTTAGCTGAGTTGGCTGGATTCGGTGTTGTACCAGATCAGCGTTATCATCAGACCAGCCTTAAACCGGATGGATATGTGGTTTTATTTGATGGTGGTCATAGTCAAGACTTTGAGCCGAGTACGTCATTTTACCAAATCAGTTTGGCGCTTAGATTGGGTGCCATGGTTGCAACCATTAATGGTTATGTCGATAAAAGAGAGGTGGATACGCTACTGACGATTATTGAGCAAGACACTCAGCTTACTGCTATTGAAAAGGCGTCGCTAAAAGCTTATCTGTTATGGCGCTTAAATAGCCCCGCTAATATGGCGGGTCTAAAGGCAAATCTAGCAGTACTTGATGAAAAGCATATTAGCTTTATCAGTCGTTTTATCATCTCAGTTGCCTTAGCTAATGGGAATGTAGAGCCAAGTCAAATCAAACAAATTGAAAAGTTGTACCAGGCTCTAGGTCTTGATAAAAACTCAGTGGTCAGTGATATTCATCATTTAACCAGTGCTAAAAAGAGCATGCCAACGTTTAGTGATGCAACACAGCAAAAGACCAGTGACAATAGTACTGGGGCTAATGCTAATGTCTCAGATCGTAAGAGTAAGCCATATATTTTTAATGCAGAATTATTAGCTGCGTATGAAAGCGAGACAGGCGACGCTAAAGCAATGCTGGCGAGTATATTTGCAGCAGATGATGACGATATAGAAGTGAATAATGAACCCCTACCAAATGAGCAAGTAAATAACGATACTGAAGTTGATAGGCTCAAAGAATCTGTTGTTAAAGGTTTAGATACTATTCATAGTAAGCTTTATCAGCAGCTGATTAGTAAAGAGGTATGGCAACGAGAGGAAGCTGAAGTGTTATGTGAGTCCTTAAATTTAATGATAAATGGGGCTATCGAGACTATCAATGATTGGTCGTATGATAATGTCAATGCCCCAGTATTGGAAGCTGAGGATGAGATAGTGATTGACTATGAGATTGTCGAAGAGTTAAAAGTATTGGACTAAATATAAGAATCAGTAAGGATGAATAATGACCAGTAAAAAAATTAGAGCAAAAGAGCGTGATGCTATTATTCAATCATTGAAGGCAGGAGTTACGCCTAAGGTAGGGATTCAGCATATCCAAGTGGGGCGTATGAATGAGCTCAAAGCACTTATAAGCGATATTGAGCGCGTCGCTGATGGCGGTTCGGCGTTTCGTCTTATTATTGGTGAGTATGGTTCAGGCAAGACCTTTTTTTTAAGTGTGGTAAGGGCGATTGCACTTGAGCGTAAACTGGTCACTGTTAATGCTGATTTGTCGCCTGACAGGCGTATCCAAGCATCGTCAGGACAAGCAAGAAACTTATATTCTGAGCTTATGCGTAATTTGTCTACTCGTAATAAACCAGATGGTAATGGTTTGGCCAGTGTAGTAGAGCGCTTCATTACAGAAGCACGCAAACAAGCAGATAGTACTGATGAGGCTATTAGTGAGGTTATCCAGCACAAACTGGCTGAATTAACAGAATTGGTTGGTGGCTATGATTTTGCTAAGGTTATTGAAGCTTATTGGCAAGGTCACGAAGAAGGTAATGATGAGCTGAAGGTCAATGCGATTCGATGGTTACGTGCAGAGTACTCAACAAAGACCGATGCTAGACGTGATTTAGGCGTGCGTACTATCATATCTGACGCCTCTTTTTATGATGCGCTTAAAATAATGAGTTTATTCGTACGGCAGGCAGGCTATCAAGGATTGTTAGTCAATCTTGATGAGATGGTCAACTTGTATAAGCTTAATAGTACACAAGCACGCCAAGCCAATTATGAGCAGATTCTACGTATTCTAAATGACTGCTTACAAGGTACCGCTGAGCATCTAGGGTTTTTATTGGGCGGTACGCCAGAGTTTCTACTCGATCCGCGCAAAGGGTTGTATAGCTATGACGCCTTGCAAACGCGATTAGCAGATAATAGCTTTGCCAAGCGGGCAGGTGTCATCGATTATTCTTCACCTGCATTGCATTTGGCGAGTCTCACACCAGAAGAGTTATATATCTTACTTAAAAACCTGCGCCATGTTTATGCAGGTGGTGATGAAGCTGAATATCTGGTACCTGATGAGTCCTTACAAGCTTTTTTACAGCATTGTAGTCAAACGATAGGTGATGCTTATTTCAGAACGCCTCGCAATACCATTAAAGCGTTTTTGGATATGTTAGCTGTCATTGACCAAAACCCAGATATTTCATGGGATCAACTTATTGAATCAGTAACTATTGAGTCTGAAATGCCATCCGATATGGATATTGACATGAGTGGTATGGATGAAGAAGACGAGCTTACTGATTTTAGGCTATAGGTCACCAATAATATTAATAAAAAACATGAGAAACTACCTTTGAGAGACGCTCATCTCCAGCTCGACTTCCGTATACAGCGTTGGATATTTAACCAAGGTTGGAGTGGATTGCGCGAAGTGCAAGCTAAGGCGATCGCGCCAATTTTGTCTGGGAAAACCGACGTACTTATTAGTGCAGCGACTGCTGCTGGCAAGACTGAAGCGTTCTTTTTGCCAGCATGTAGTGCCCTTGTTGAGTCAGACGATGGTCAGAATGTAGATAGATATGAGAAAGAGGCTCAGGGCAACGGAGTAGGAATTCTATATATAAGCCCACTAAAAGCGCTAATTAATGATCAATATCGAAGGCTTGAGAGTCTTGCAGATCTGCTTGATATGCAAGTGACACCATGGCATGGCGATAGTCCACAGAGTAAAAAGAATAAACAAAAGAAGTCGCCATCCGGAATTATTTTGATTACGCCTGAGTCGCTTGAATCTTTACTGGTTCGGGATGCAGGTTGGGTCAAACAAGCTTTTAGTAATCTAAAATATATTGTGATTGATGAGTTTCATGCGTTCTTGGGTAGCGAGCGTGGTCAGCACTTACTATCACTTTTGACTCGGCTTGAGCATGTTACTGAACGTTTAAATTCACCTATCCCAAGAGTAGCATTGAGTGCAACGTTGGGAGAACTTAAAAGCGTGCCGCAGTCACTAAGACCTAATCAGTCATTACCTTGCGTCATTATTGAAGAGGACGAAGCAACAGCTAGCATTAAGGTGCAAATAAAAGGTTATATAGAGCCCAGTCAGTTAGCGCTTAGATCAAATAATGAAAACGTTAATTTTGAAAGTTTTGGCTCTAAAAATTCTCTATCTAAAGATACTGACTCTGAAAGTATGGGCATTCAGCATCCTTATACTGCCGAAGCACAAGTCTGTGCTGACCTATACCGTTTATGTCGTGGCGGTAGCCATCTAGTATTTGCTAATAGCCGCAAGCGTACAGAAATGATTGCTACAGAGCTGAGTGAGCTATGTGAGCGTAACATTGTGCCCAATGAGTTTTTCCCTCATCATGGCTCACTCTCAAAAGAGCTTAGGGAAACCTTAGAAACACGACTACAGAAAGAAGCGCTGCCAACCACTGCCATATGTACCATGACCTTAGAGCTAGGGATTGATATCGGTAAGGTTGATACGGTAGTACAAGTGACGGCTCCGCATTCTGTAGCCAGTCTTAGGCAGCGGCTAGGGCGCTCAGGTAGGCGTGGTGGTTCAGCCGTACTTAGAATGCTCATTACCGAAAAAGAGATCAGTAAAGATACTAGTCTCATTGATGATCTACGTCTTGAGTTAATACAGTCACTAGCGATGATAAGACTGTTGATTGTCGATAAGTGGTTTGAGCCGGCGGACACTTCGTTATATCACTTCTCAACGCTATTACATCAAGTAATAGCGACTATCGGTCAATGGGGCGGTATTCGTGCCGACCAGCTTTATATGCTGTTATGCAAACAAGGACCTTTTCAAAAAATACAACCAACTCACTTTAAATCGCTGCTTAGCCAGATGGGAAATGCTCAACTGCTTACCCAACTCGGTAATAATCAATTGGTGTTAGGTATTGTCGGTGAGCGTATAGTTGGTCATTACACTTTTTATGCAGTATTCAAAACCCCAGAAGAATATCGTATTGTGACGGGTAATAGGACGCTGGGAACGCTACCAATTGAGACTATGTTACTACCTGAGCAGTACATCATTTTTGGCGGTAGACGCTGGCAAGTTAAAGATGTTGATATAGACAAAAAAGTAGTGGATGTTATCTCTGTTAAAGGCGGTGGTAAGCCTCCAGCTTTTGGTGACAGTAGTATGTCTATACATGACCGAGTACGCCGAGAAATGTATGAGATATTGAACAACGGCGATTATCGTATTGCAGTTGGCAAGCAACATCTAGATTTTGCTGATACGACGGCCAGACACTTATTTTTAGAAAGTATTGATACTTTTAACAGGCACGATTTAAGCAATCGACCGGTTATAGATAAAGATGGTCATAGTTACATATTTATGTGGCGTGGCGATAAGATAATGAACACTTTAAAAATGCTGCTTATACGAGATGACTTTGTCGTTGAAGATTATGCAGGTGTCATCCGTATTCATAAAGTAGATTCGATTCAGGTTTCTCAATTTTTAAAAGGGCTTTCCAATCAGACTTTGCCCACCGCCACTGAGCTTGCAGAAACTGTACCCAACAAAATGATCGAAAAATTCGATGAATACTTACCTGATGATTTGCTCAATATTGGTTACGGTGCCCAAATGTTTGATATCGTTGGATTGAAAGAGTGGTTGGAGCATTTTAAAAATAAACTCAGCTTTTCAGTATGACTCAGAAGTCAAGCTAAAAACTAATCATTTAAAAAATGTTTGTCCTGAAGGGTCGAAGTATGGATATAAAGACTATAGAAAAAAAGCTACAGAAGTTTTCTCATGAAAGAGAGTGGGATAAGTTCCATTCGCCAAAGAACATCTCAATGGCGATGTCAGTAGAGGTTGCTGAGTTGGTTGAAATATTCCAGTGGCTTAGTGAAGATGAATCACGTGACTTAGATAGTGATCAAATTCGATGCGTAAAGGAAGAGATAGCTGATATCACTATATATATACTCACAATGTGTATGAAGCTAGATATAGACTTGGAGGAGGCTGTTTTGAGTAAAATACAGCTGAATGAAAGAAAACATCCCGCCCTTAGTAATAAAAAAAAGTGAGCTGAGTAAATGTTTGACCATGCCATGACAGATTTCCCATTCTCTATTAAAGACTTTTCTTTTGACCAAAGTGCTGCCAACTCTATAAAAAAAGAAGCACCAGTCAGTTATGACTATCCAGTGGTTTATATCATTTATAGTAAAAAATCTAAAAAAGCTTATGTCGGTGAGACGACTAATATTACTAGTAGGATTGGTCAGCATTTAGCGAATGAAGAAAAAAGAGAGCTACAGAATATCAGGGTAGTATTTAGTGGTTATTTTAATAAGTCTACCGTATTAGATATTGAGTCCAATCTTATACAGTATATGCAAGCAGATAAGCAGTTCAAGCTACTAAACGGCAATGCTGGTATCTCTAACCATAAATACTATCAAAAAGACTTATATCATGAGACTTTCAAAGGGATTTGGGATGAACTGAAAAGCGAAGAAATAGTAAAGATAGTAAATAGTGACTTACCGGATATTAAAAACTCTGATCTCTTTAAGTTTTCTCCATACAAGTCTCTTTCTGAAGACCAAATGAATGCTATAGAGCAGTATCTGCATATACTAGCCAAAGAAGAAATTTCTAATAGTACTGTCTTTGTCCAGGGTAGTGCTGGTACTGGCAAGACAATATTGGCCGTTTACCTTATAAAGCTATTGTTATCACAAGTTAGCGCAGATGACTTATCAGAGTATGCTAACAATAAGCATTTGATCGACTTAGTAGATAAAGTAAAGAGTAAGGTTGAAATTACTGGTACCTCAAAAGCCCCTATGAAAATAGCTCTGGTCGTGCCTATGACATCTCTCAGAGATACTTTAAAAAAGGTTTTTAGAAGCATACACGGCTTATCAGCGAATATGGTTATTGGTCCTAACGAGGCAGCAAAGAGCCACTTTGATTTGCTAATCATTGATGAGGCACATCGATTGAGAAGAAGAAAAAATATTTCTGGTTATGGTGCTTTTGATCAAACCTGTAGGGATCTCAAATTGGATATCAATAGTAAAAACAGTGATGAGCTTGAATGGATAATGCGCTCGAGTGATAATCAGCTGTTCTTCTATGATGAGCATCAGTCTGTTAGACCTTCTGATATTGAAAAAGATCGCTTTTCATCAGTAAAAAGCACTTCTACCGTTCTTGAACTTAAGTCGCAAATGAGAGTAGCGGGCGGCGATGATTATATTGATTTTGTTGACCGTTTATTGAAGGTAGATGAAAACTTGCAGCCTTGGAAGTCAAATAATTATGACTTAGAGGTTTTTGCAGATATGCCAGCCTTTATTAAGGCGCTTGAGATCAAGGAAAACAAGTTTGGTTTATGTAGAGTTATTTCAGGCTACTCATGGGAATGGGTGTCCAGAAAAGGCACTGAGCCTGATGCTGAAATCGATGGGGTAGAGTTATATTGGAATAGAACCAATAAAGACTGGGTTAATTCAACGACAGATATGACTGAAATGGGATGCATTCATACCACGCAAGGATATGATCTTAACTACGCAGGAATAATATTTGGAAGTGATATCATCTATAATAAAGAGCTTCGACAAATCGAAGTCGTTAAAAGTAATTATTACGATAGAAATGGTAGAGTAGGGATTACGGATGACCAACTGCATGACTATATTATTAATATCTATAAAACCATTATGTATAGAGGGGTAAAGGGGACTTATATTTACTGTTACGATGAAAATCTTCGGGAATACTTTCAGAGCTTTATTGACTAGCATTGGAGTAGTATCTTCAATATAGTTTATATTTGGTAGACAAATTTTAGAGCATACTTAGTAAGAGATTACTAAAGTGTGTTGAATTGCTACAAGATTTTTGGTCAATATCAGTAATATGATATTCCTCTTAATTAAACATTGTGAGGCATCTTCTAGAGATTTAGGGTCTAGATTGGTAGTTGATGACGTTGATTTTTTGTAAATGATGTTTACGATTTAAGTGTAAAAAAATATAACAAGGCGTTTAATAAAATTCTTACTTACGGTGAAATATTTAGATTTTCTTTTGTATTGATAGCGTACGCAAATCTACTATTAGTAACCTTTCTGATATTCTGGTGGACAATGAAAAATAATAATGATGTTTTAAGACTAAAAGGTAAAGTAAGAGGAGTTATAGCAAACAATAATTCATCTAAATTTAGAAAAGCTTCTAAATTTGAAAGCTCTGTAGGAATTGAGATGGATTTGTTCGATATTCTTGAAGAAGCTAGATCCAAGCTTGATAGTAATACTTATCAAGATTTTATAATCTGGTCTAAGAATTCGGTTGGATATCAAATTAGGAAATATCAAAAGCCTTTTGGTGCGCTTAAAAAACAAGAGATCAGTGTAGATATAAGTAAAAATTCAACTATGAATTTGGCTATTAAAATAATTGATTCAGACAGAGATAAAATATTAAAGTTTATAGATTATAAAGAGATTTTTTTTAATAAGTTAATTAATGAGGAGGGTGAAGGTCTTTTTAGATTTCTAGACAAAATAGACTTAGAGTGTGGAAAAAGTTTATGGTCAATTTCATTAAGACTATTTTTATATCAATTTTATTTTAGTCTAGAAAAACAAAAAGAATATCTAGAAACTGTTAAAAAAGAATATCCTTCAGGTTTGATGCCATTCATATTACATAGGTTAAGTATAAAAAACGAACCTCAGACTAATATAGATAGATATAAAATTTCAATAAAAAAATATTTCAAAGAAAATAAAAATAATATTAGTCAAGATTTATATGGGTATCTAGTTTATAAGTTGGTTGATTCCGAAGTGGAAGATGTTGGTTCATTAGCAAGAATACTATACTTTGAAATGAAATTTAATTCTATTGATTTATTTGATACATTAAGCTCAGTATTGAGAAGGCATAAAAATAAAAATGGAGAGAGTTATCAGTCGTTTATAAAGACTGATAAAATAAACTTAATAAACGATTTAATAATAAAATCTAGTGATGTCAATAGAAATGAATTTCTATTATCAGATACTTTTAATGATAAGAACCATGTAATAGCTGATAAAAAAATACAAATAACTTATGAAATAAGAAGGCTGTTCAGTAATTTACTATTATTTAATCATGAATATGAAGATAGTCTAAATAAACTAAAGCTTTTACTCGAAATGTTATCTAGGAACGATAGCTTCTACTATTTGCATAAATTAGTATTATTTTTTGAAAGCTATGACGAAAATAACATTAAAGCTTTCAATTCCTATGAAAATATAGATAGTTGTTTTCCTGATTATCTTCATAATAATAAAGATGTAGTTTCTCTTTATGAAAATATGTTCAATCTTAAACCTGGTGACTTTAAAGTAGAATATATTAAAGATGAGAAATTTCATAATCTTTATAATGTCATTAAGATAAAAAATAATATAGAACACAATATTTCATTATATAATATAAGGGAATTAGCTAACTACTTATTAAGTAATAGTTTTGAAGATAGATTTATAAGCTTCATAATAGAAGATCCCTTTGTTTTAATTGATAACTTGCATTTATTTAATAAAGATTTATTACCTTTATTGATCGTACTGAACAAATATAACACAGTATTATTTTCTGAAGATTTACAAAGTGAAATATCATATATAGTTGATAAAGAGCTTGAACTAAATAATAAAGTACATCCTTCAGAGTTGATGGAAGTTGAAGTGATAGATAGCTATTACTTAACTTATTTTTTTCGAGAAATATGTAGGCAAAATATTTTAGACAACTGTGAAAGTCTTGATAGCTCCAAAGCCGTAAACTTGGAGCGCAGAAAAGTTCTTAGTCATCTAATTAAGTTAGACGAGAAAAATTCTGATATTTATCATGAAGAAATATTATCTATCACTTCTGACTTAAAAATAAAATCAGCAATTGAACATATTGATGCAACTAGAATACATGTAGATGAAGATTCCCTAAAAAACGTTGTTATTGATGAGTATTATGAAAGTCTTAGAAGATATGAAAGTTTAGTTAAAGCCGGTATCGGTGTATCGAAAAATTTTGAAGATATAGTTGATTTGACTCTTAAAAATATTAAAAGTGAAGATCATATATTTGATACACCAAATAATGAAGCAGATGTTCTTCTAATTGAAACCATAAATGGAATAGCTTCTCAATTTCTTTTTAATCCAAAATTTGGTCTAGACGGTTTCCTTAGTAAAAGAATTAGGCATAATTCAATAGTAGGATTTGTTAGGGCAGCGCCTGAAGAACATGACTTAGTTACTAATCAGCCTTCTAAATCTGAAGATTATGTAGAAAATGAATTCTGGATGTCAAAAATACCTGATGAATTGCAAGATGAAGTAAATTTATCTCTAAAATATTTTACAGCTAGTTTTGACGATTACCTCAAACGCATTAAAGATAATTATATTCAAATAAAGAGTTACCAAAATCCTGATGGATTAATAGTGTTTGAATTACCAAATACTCATTTTGTTATACTTAAAAGTTTATTCCAAGATCAGTATGATATCAGTACTTTTATTTCAAGTTGCTTCAACTTGTTCTGGATTTCATTGGAGCCTTCTCTTGAGTCAATAAGGAATAAGTTTAAGAATGAGTACTGTATCGGAATATCTAAAATTCATGACAATTTATCCTCTAATTTAGAAAGAATCTTACATGGTAAGAAAAATAAATACTATTTTAATGATATTAATCGTTGTGTAATTGACTCTCGTACTCAGTCATTAGTCTATTTAAATAGAGCATCATCATGGTTTACAAGGATAAGCTTAGTTCAAAAACAATATTTCACAGTTAAAGAGTGGTTAGAGGTTTCATTAGAAGCAGCACAAGCTCGTCATTTGTCTGCAAGGATGACAAATATAATACATGTCAAAAATGATAGCAACATTCTTATTGCACATTTACTTAATCTCCAGTTAGCGGATATAATTCAGATTATTGTAGGGAATATTAGTGACCATTTAAATATGTATCCTACTGTGCTTTCTATCAATGTAGATCTTGATATCAATAGAGAAACTATATTTTATGAATTTAATAATTCCATCCCTTGCATTCCAACTAGAGAAAATGAAAAATTACTTGAAGAAATAAGAATAAAAATAAATAACAAAGATTATCAAGATAAATTAACCAAAGAAGGTAATTCTGGGCTTTATAAAATAGCATCGATTATTCATGATAAAGATGATAAGGGTTCAATAAATTTTTATTATGAACATAAGACTTTTATACTTAAACTAAGTCAAACTTATTCAAAAAATATGAGTATATAATATGAGAATATTAATTGTTGAAGATGAGTTATCAAAAAAAGAAAATATTCTAAAATCTATATATGGTAAGTTTAATAATTTAACTGTTTCTGAAGCTAGTTCTGTAAGATCCGCCAAACAAATTTTAAAAAGTAAACAGGAGTTTGATTGTATAATTTTAGATATGTCTCTGCCTACTTTCGATATTAAAAAAGATGAGTTTGGTGGAAGACCACAAGGTTTTGGTGGAAAAGAAATTATTCGCCAAATGATTAGAGAAAGAATAGTTATTCCAATAGTAGTTGTTACTGCATATGAAGTCTTCCATGCCAAAAATAGTTTTGATGATACTATTCAAGATATAACTTTGGATGAACTTAAAGACCAACTGATTAGCTATTCTAATCTTATTAAGATTGAAGTAATCAAATATGATGCATTAATAGATGATTGGAAGAATCAATTAATGGAATTTTTAGAGAAAATAGATGAAAATATTAATTGTAGATGATAACTCCAGTAAGGTCATGTCTATTAGAAATGTAATTTCTAATAGTTTCCCCAATGCTGAAATCGATGTAGCCTTAACTATATTTGATGCCAAAAGAAATCTTAGAAATAAAGCATTTAGTTATGATCTAATGATATTAGATTTATGTCTGCCATTAAATGACAACTCACAACCAAATCTAGACTCAACCCTCAGTTTTATAAATGAGATAAAAAGGTCTGACGATAAATATTCCTTACCATATTGCATTATAGGACTTACTGCCTATGATGAATTAGAAGTGAAGGCAAGAAGTGATTTTCAAAAATGTGCTTGGGTAATTATAAATTATAGTATTATTGAGGATTCATGGAAGTCTACAATTATTGATATAATTGAGCATATTTCTAGGCATAATAACAGCTATGAGGTAGATGTGTGTGTGCTAACTGCATTACATTCTCCAGAAGCTGAAGTTTTTAAAGAATTTGTTAATTGGAACTGGAGTTCATTAACGCCTATAGGAGATAAAATTCTAGGTTATAAAGGTTTTTTTACTGACAAAGATGGTACCAAACGAACTGTAATCTTATGTTCTAGTATTGAAATGGGCTTGATTCATTCTTCAATCCTCACTACTAAACTAATACAGTTAATACGTCCAAGAATAATAGTCATGTCTGGGGTATGTGCAGGTGTAAAAAATAGATGTAATTTAGGAGATGTTGTAATTGCAAAAAGTTCCTGGAATTATGATGAAGGAAAAAGGTACATCGATGAAAATGGTTATAGATTTATTCCATCAGTTATGCAGGTAAATATAAATAAAAATCTAAACCATAGTCTCCAGGCATATATTATAAATTTTAAAAATCCATTTGTAATTAATCAACATTTTGATAATGGAGATATTATCAATAATAATCTTAAAATACATCGCGCTATGATAGCCTCAGGAAGCTCAGTCCTAAGTGACTCGTTAAGCATTTCTAAACTTTATGAAAGTAATAGAATGCTTTTAGGCGTTGATATGGAAACTGTTGCTTTTTACACCGCATGTGATCAATCAGATTATAATATTGATTATTTTTCGGCTAAGTCTATATGCGACTTCGGTGATTCTGACAAAAATGATGAATATCAAAAATATTCCTCTTTTACTAGTGCAAAATCTATAGAAATCTATTTAAGTAGTTACTATGGTTTTATCTAAACCTAATTATACCAAGCTGAATTGTTTCGACTGATTTATGAGTTAAGTTTAAATAAGTAGTTTATTTCTTGAATTTTTAAATGCTTAAGGCAGAATAGTTTACATGGCTAATAATTTTAATTCTGAACACCTAGTTGAGCATGCTTGGAAATACTTTATATTGCATTCGACTCAAAGAATGACTTTGTTCAATTATTTCCTTTTTATTATGGCCGCATTAGGAGCTGGACTAGGGGCAATATTACAGGCTTCAAACAAACTTGAATATATGGGAGTTTATCTGAGCTTTTTTGTGGTGATTGTATCGATTATTTTTTGGAAGCTAGATCAAAGAACATCATTTTTAATTAAACAATCAGAAAATGTTCTTATAGACCTAGAGGTACGTTTAGGAAATGGTATAGGGATTTTTTGTAATGAAGAAAACAACCTATCAGAGCAAAATTCAAATAGGTTTTCACTCAATAAAATAATCACATACGGAAAAATATTTCGTTTTACATTTTTCATTACAGGGACGGTTGGTGTAATGGGAATAATTATGTTTGTATTAAAAATACTTGAGTGTACGCCTGCATCTTGATGTTGGCTCTGGTAATACGAGAGTATCCTAGATTCTTATACTAAGGGAGTTTCCCAAACTTTGTGTAACTGCTTATAATCCACTAACAGGAGAATAAGCAATGACTACTCAATCTGACATTAAAAAACTGGCTGAGCAAATGGCTGGTAGCATGAACAGCTTCGATGATATCAAAGACTTCCAGAAGCAGCTTATGCAATCTTTTATCGACACTGCCCTTGAAGCTGAGATGGAAGAGCATCTCGGCTATCCTAAGCATGAAAAGGCGGATAAGCCAAACAAGCGCAACGGGCATACTAGAAAGACCGTCCGCAGTGACACAGGCGATCTTGAGATCTCCACCCCAAGAGACCGTGATGGTGACTTTGAACCTGAGCGAGGAAACAGCAAAGCACTGCTTTGCCCGAGCGCAAGACAAGAGCTATACTCGCGTAGGTAAGTAAGCATCAAACCCGTATTAGTGGCCTTGATGACAAGATCATATTCCTTTACGCCAAAGGTCAAACAACGACTGAAATTGTTGAAACCATCAAAGAGCTCTACGATGTCGACATCTCAAGCTCTCTTGTCTCAAGAGTCACTGACAATATCTTAGACAACATTACCGCATGGCAGAACCGGCCACTGAGCAGCATTTATCCTATCGTCTATTAGACTGCATCGTCGTTAAGGTGCGCCAAGACAAACAGATCATCAACAAAGCTATCTACCTGGCAATAGGTGTTGCTCTTGATGGTAAAAAAGAGCTGCTTGGTATGTGGCTATCAGAGAATGAGGGCGCTAAGTTCTGGCTTGGCGTACTCACTAAACTACAAAACCGCGGAGTATAAGATATCCTCATTGCCTGTGTTGACGGTTTAAAGGGCTTCCCTGATGCTATCAATACCGTTTATCCTAACGCTCAGGTTCAGCTGTGTATCGTACACATGGTGCGTTACTCAATGAAGTTCGTACCATGGACGGATAAGAAAGCCGTAGCGGCTGATTTAAAGGCCATCTACGGCGCTGATACGCTTGAGATAGCAGAGGCAAACCTTGAGCACTTTGATGAGGTGTGGGGTGATAAGTACCCGCACGTGGTTAAGTCTTGGCGCAGCAATTGGGAAGGCTTAACGGTGTTCTTCGAGTATCCTAAAGACATCAGAAAAGCCATTTATACCACCAATGCTATTGAGTCGCTACACTAAACAGTATGATTCGGACGGCGGTGAATAAGCGTAAGGTGTTCCCCTCTGATCAAGCTGCCTTCAAGCCGCCTTCAAGGTGGTGTACTTAGCCACCCAGCAAGCATCCAAAAAATGGTCGATGCCCATTCGTAACTGGACGTCTGCTTTGAATCGCTTTATGATTATGTTTGATGATCGTATCAGCAAGCATTTAATCTAAATGGCAGTTACACAGAATCTGGGATGGGCTCCTTTTTGGGAAACTCCCGAAAAGTGTCCAGTATCTTGCCAATGGTCAAAATTATAATTTATAAGACACTCTTTACTTTTCAAGAAGCAACTAAGTATTGGCATAATGAGAAGCTAACGACCCCAATGCTTAGTTAGCTATATTTTAACTAATAGTTATGACGTATTAGGCAGAAAATTCCATTTGTTGCTCTAGAATTGATAAGCTCTGACGGTATTCAGCTGCATCAGCAGCCATTGTCCAATGAGCCTCTAACCCGGCATCCTCTACATAGTCACGAATTTCTTGTAATGTAACTTCAAAAAATTCTTTACGACTGTTGACCTTGTTAACTGAGGCTAAATCAAAATAACTGTGTAATTCTTTTTCTAAAGCTGGAGCATCTTCGCTATAAATCATAGCGTGCACATCAAAGACAAATGGTACAGATGCACTGGACAACTCCTTAACACGATCTAAAGGCTCTAGTCGACGAGTCATGCCAATTTTATAAATGTCTTCACCAAAACTACCGACATTACTAATAATATATACATGCCCTCGTCTAGTTTGCTGCGCCATTGATAAAGAGCGCTCTTTACGCGACTCTGCTTCTACTAATCTCTCATTGAGTTCTTGCAATTGGAGCTCATACTGCTGTTTTTGTTCAGCGGAAGCATAAGCTAACTCTTTACGTACTTTATTCATGGCTTCTCTTACCATCTGCTCGTCTCTTTTAGCCTCTTTTAAGGCTTGTTGTATTTCACGATCAGCTGCTTCTTCTTCACGCATTTGAGCGTTAATGTCACGCTGCTCTTCAGCTTCAGACATTTTTTGGTATTTATATTGATAATACACAGTACACTCCTGCATCTTTAACTCTACATAGTCCAAAGAGAGGCCAATTTCTAAGCTAATTAAGCGTTTCTCCAGCTTTTCTGCAAGTTTCTCTATCCTAGTTAATACGGATTCGTAATTACTACTGTTTATTTTATTAATTAAATAATCACTTTCACTATTGAAAGCAAGAATTAACAAGTAACCTTGATTTTTTAACAAACGTTTGTCATATGTGGTATCACCCGTTATTTCTATATAATCTGGATAAGTGTATGCAGTAGCTTCTCTAAGCATTATTTTTTGTTTTTCTCGGATAGCTTTAAGCTTTTGGTTATATTCTTTGCTGGTTGCTTCCCCATAAGCAGGTAATGGATAAAAACCGGAATCCACATAACTTTTCATATCTGTATAAAGTGACAATTCACTCTTCAACTCTGCAAGTTGATCTTCCAAGTCTGATAAATTTTTCTGTTTATAAGGCAGCTGACTGAATGCTTGTTCTATAGTCTGTCGACTAGCTTCCATACGTTGTAGATCGCTAGTTTTATTTTCTAGTTGATTCAGTAGTCTTTGCTTTTGTTCTATATCTACATTTAGTTTTACTATCTCATTCGTCGATTGTTGCTTTTCAATTTCGAATTTTTGATTAGCTTTCCACAACTCGTCTTTTACGACTTCAAGCTTGGCATACCATTGAGTGAACTGCTTTTTAATATCATTGAGTGAACCTAGACTATTGGTGAAACGCTTGTGTGCAACAATAAAGCCAATGATAAATGTAATCGTAGAAACAACGATCAAAACACTAATATCAATCCCCGTCATAAAACCATCTCCAAATCTAATAGCCTTTCTTTAAGCTGCACACGCGCCTCAACTCGCATTGCTAGCGCTACTTTTCCACGCTCAATAACCTCCTTTCGATACTCTTTTTCAGCTTTAACCTTTTCGCGTCTATAAGTCTTCTCTTGTTGAGTACGCTGTCTTTCTAACTCTTTATTTCTCTGATTCTCTTCTCTTAATCTAGTTTTTTCCTGCCGTAACCTTGACGCACGAACTCGCTTTTCTTGACGTTCTTGTTCACGTTGGATCTTTTGGTAGACTTTATACACTTTTCTAACAGTGGGTACGAATTTTGGTTTAGCCATAATGTATTCTTAATTTAGCTTACTTTTGTATATTGTAACTATTTAAATTTCCTTTGCTATCTTTATCTACTTTTAAACCTAAGAAATAAACGAAGATGATAGGTCGGATTATATTCATTCAAGCGCTTAGCTGAAATTTCAAAATGTGATTTCTATAAAGGTGCAGGTAAAAATAAATATGAGTAATATACATACTCTATCTTTAACGTAGCTACTGCGTAGAATAAGTAATTTACTTGCTCATACCAGACAGGTATCAACCAATGTAATGGCATATTAAAGTTGGATTGGGTTTAATAGATGCCTCATACTAAAAAGCCAGACAACCTGAGTAGTCTGGCTTTTATAATAGTTAACACTTATTTCTGCTTTTTATCTATCCGCCATAAAGCATGCTCACATATTGCGCATAACCAACCGTCTTTTGCGCGCATATAAGGAATATCAGCAGGTACTTCAATTGGACAAGCATAACCGCAGTACTCACATACCACATCGTCCAAGTATGCATAACACTGAGCGACTGTCTCAAAGAATACTTGAGGGCTGACCTCATACTTCTCACAAAGCGTCTTCACATGCTCAACGAAGCCGATTTTATTATCGTATGTCCAGTAATCCTCACATATTTTGATATCATATGTGCTCTGCATCATATTGGGTCGAAGTTTTACACTCATCATATTCTCCTCAGTAGCCACCATAACCAGAGTGCGGTAATAGCTCATAAAGCTCGCTCTGAAGTTGACAACGCATATCCTCAACCACATAACCAAGACTCGCATCCAAGCGCTTCTGTACCCACACACGCATCGCCATATCGTTATTAAAGCACCGCTTTACCCCTAAGAAGCGAGCTAAGTTATGACCCGATGAAACGTACAACTCACGCATCAATGCATTAGCGATAACATTCGCGTCTTCACTGATCGCACCGTCAGGTTTAAACTCACCAAACAGATCTTCATAATTAATGATTTTCATCGTGACGTCTCCTTGTCAGTCTCAGAGCTATTTGATGTGCTAGTTAGCTTTTCCTTGCTCGCAAGTAGTAAGTTATCCATTGCTGAGCCATCTTGACGGGTAATATCAGGCACATAGCGGCTGTATACCCGAAACAGCATCTCCGTACTACTGTGACCCATCTGCCGCGCTATCCACTCAGGATTCTCACCAGCAGCGAGCCAAAGTGTCGCTGCTGTGTGCCGAGTTTGATAAGCACGCCGATGTTTCAGGCCGAGTAGAGCAAGGGTTGGTTTCCATACCCGTCTATTCACATTACGGTACTCCATCGGATTGCCTTGTGAATTGCAAAAGATGAACTCTGACTTACCAAAGGTGCGAGTCTTTTGCTCTTGTAGTGCGTCATAGACCAACTGTGACATCGCAATATCACGTTGTGAGCCCAACGTCTTCGTCGGACCCATCTCCCCATTCACTAATGCACCGCGAATACTGATCTCACGCCGATCAAAGTTAATGCAGTCCCACTTAAGCCCATCGATCTCACTGGTACGCATCCCTGTAAAAAAGCGAATGGTGTAGTAGGGCTTATAGTCAGCGCGTACATGCTTTAAAATCAGCCATACCTCAGCCAGCGTAAAGGGATTTACATCCGGACGAGCTTGTTTAAGATTCTTAATATTTTTATAAGGCATCTCAAACTCATAGCGATCTGACGCTTCTTCTAGTATCATACGAAGAAGTATCATGATCTGGTTGATCCGTGCTACTGACAGACTTGACTGACCATCTTTACCGTAACGAACTTTGGCGAGAGAGCTACGGAAGGTCAGCAAGTCTGGTTTTTTTATAGCATGTACCGCTTTACCCCCAAACTCAGGTAACAAGTACTTATTCAAAATAATCTGTGTCTTTTGCCGATAGCTCGGCCGCCATTCAATCTTCCTCTCCTCATAAAAAGTCTCTGAGAATTGCCTAAAGGTTGGATTGCGACTGATACAAGCCTCCGCTCTATCAGCCAGTGCCGTCATTTCTTGTGCTCGTTCACTCTTTGGAAAGTAAGCAGCATAGTCGAAGATGCCTAAGGTGATTTCTGCTTCCATTTTCTTCATTATTTGTGCTAATTTTTTACGATTAGCTGGGTTGTCTTCTAAACTCGTCTTTTCTCGACAGCGCTTACCTAAGTAGCGGAAGTCAACGACCAGTTTGCCAAACCGTCCTCTCATAGTAGCCATAGTAAATCTCCTAGTCTTATCAATATAATGAGTTATTGAAGTGCCATTCCATTGATAGCGCTCATGACCGGCTTACACATATCCTCTTCGATACGCTCCCATACATACAGAATCTTACGACCACCAAAAGGGCGTATGTAATGAATGTTTTCAATCAAAACAGTGTCTTTCATTTGATTGCGGATAGTACGTGCGTCGTACTTGATGCGTTCGGCTAACTCATCAGTTGTTAAATAAGTATTGCTCATGGTATTTACCTCTTTTCAGTTATTAAGTCGTTGCATTAAGTGATAGAATGAAAACTATTTTATCAGCCTGTAAAAATGTACCTTTGAAGTATCAGCTATAATTTACCCGCTTAAAGGTAATTAGTAACCGATTTGTGTACTATATTGTCTTTTTACCTCAATGTAAAGCATTTTTACCCGAAAAGAGGTATTAATTATGATTGTGTCTAAACTTCCTGTGATTCTGGCAGAGAAAAAGTTGCGTGTAGCAGATGTCGTAAGAGCAACAGGTATGAGTAAATCAACACTTCATAAGCTATACAATGAAGAGTCATCAAGAATTGACTTCAATACCATCGACCAGTTATGTGAGTTTTTAGATGTACAGGTGGGGGACTTATTTATTTATAAGTCAAATAATAAAGATGATGAAGAGTCTTTATGATCTACAAAATTGAAAAAGATGTGCAGAGGAATAAGTGGTAGAGCCTTATATATATGACGTTCCAAGGCCTAAAATTAAGGTTGGGGTTATTTTAAAAACTTACTTTTTCATGATTTGGTCACGTTTTGGTCACGCTATGAGGTCAATCTACAAAAGTAATGGAAAAGAAAAAACAACGTTAAGAAAATATTTTTTAGCGTTGTTTTTTATAAGGGTAGGAATGTTAGTTGGGGTCAATTATAGAATCAGTGTTTATAGCGTGGGCACGAAATGGTCACGTTTTGGTCACGGTGCTGATTTTTGAGCTTTTAATATATTAGATAAACTTAGCAATTAGACTGAATAACTAATACTGGAAAACGCTGTAGCCCTTAAAACTGGGACAAAAAAAAGCCTCACTGTTAAGTGAGGCTTTTTAAGTATTTGGAGCGGGAAAAGAGATTCGAACTCTCGACCCCAACCTTGGCAAGGTTATGCTCTACCACTGAGCTATTCCCGCTAATTATCAATTAACTATCGTCAGTTGATGATGGCGTATTATACGCAGTTTTTTTGGTGTGTCAACAGCTAGTATGAAAAAAAGCAAAAGATAGTAGATTGGCATATTATCGCATCGTCTATCTATGTTATAACAGATTGTTATAATCTATATTCCAAAAGCTTTGCTTTCTATAAATAGGCTGGAATGCAGTTTTATAATTACTTTTATCATATTTATGATTAATAAACATAACACTTAAGGATAAGTAGTATGAGTCAACAATATACCATCGCTGATTATTTGTTTGATCGTGTCGCAGAAGCAGGTGCGTCAGAGGTATTTGGCGTACCTGGTGATTTTAATCTAACGTTTTTAGATAATGTACTTGCCTCAGATAAATTACGCTGGGTAGGTAATACCAATGAGTTAAATGCTGGTTACGCAGCAGATGGCTATGCACGTGAGCGTGGGTTTGCGGCGATGGTGACAACCTTTGGAGTGGGTGAGCTGTCCGCTATCAATGCCACCGCAGGCTCGTTTGCGGAGTATGCGCCAGTGCTTCATATCGTAGGCGCGCCAAGTACAGCATTACAAGATTCAAAGCGTCGCATCCATCACTCACTTGGTGATGGCGTGTTCAATCATTTTATCAAAATGGTAGAGCCGGTTACGGTAGCACGGGCACAGATTACGCCTGAAAATGCTGCCTCAGAGATTGACCGCGTGATTCGCTTGATTCTCAAAAAGCATCGCCCAGGCTATTTATTACTATCACCAGATGTAGCAAAAACGCCAATTTATCCGCCAACGACCAAACTTATCGATAGTGAGGAAGACATTACTAGCCAAGCGGCGTTAGCAGACTTTAAACAAGCGCTGATAGAATTTTTACCCAATAAAACCACGACGCTCATGGCAGATTTGATGGTGCATCGTTTGGGTCTGCAAAATCAGCTTAAGGCTTTGATTGCCGATACTGACATTCCTTATACGACGTTATCGTGGGGCAAAACTTTGCTTGATGAAAATAGTGAGCGTTGGGCAGGCACCTATGCAGGCGTGGCATCGCGTCCTGTCGTTAAGGATATGGTCGAAAACTGTGAGTGTTTGATAAAAATTGGTGTGCAATATACTGATACTACTACTGCAGGTTTTAGCCAAGATATTGATGAAAACGTGGTGGTTGACCTGCATTATGAGCGTGCGAGTATCGCAGGCAAAAACTTTGCGCCCATTGCCCTAAAAGATGCTCTAAAAACACTGCATGAGGTAATGACCTCAGATATTAATATTGTACCGAAGCAGTTCTGTGAAGAGGTAAAGCCGCATGAGCAACATGGCAAGGATGATGAGGCTATCCGTCAAGATGATTTATGGCATATCATTGCCGATGCGCTCGATGATAAAAACTTGGTGTTTTCAGAACAAGGTACTGCCTATTTTGGTATCAGTGATGTGCGTCTGCCAGAAGGCGTGACGTCTTATGGTCAGCCGATGTGGGGTTCTATTGGTTATACTTTGCCTGCGAGTTTAGGTGGTGCCATTGCTTCACCGCATAAGCGTAGTATTTTACTCATTGGTGATGGTTCTGCTTTATTAACCATCCAAGAAATTGCGGTAATGATTCAAGAACGCATCAACCCGGTGATTGTACTGATTAACAATGATGGCTATACCGTTGAGCGCGCGATTCATGGTGAAAACCAGTACTATAACGACATTCCTAAATGTGACTGGCAGTTGATGCCAAAAGCGTTTGGTGCCACCGATGATAATAGTCTGCTATTAAAAGCAGAAACAGCAGGTGAGTTAAAAGAGGCTCTCAAGCAAGCCGCTGCCGCCAAAGACAAGTTAGTTATGTTGGAAGTCATCGCTGGTAAGCATGATATCCCGCCACTATTAGCCGATATCAGTGCTGCGCTTAAGCCAAAAGCTAATTAAGTCTATTTAATAAATTTCAATTAAAAAAAGCCCATTGAGTTTAATGACTCAATGGGCTTTTTTGAGGATTTTTTTCGATATCGACCAACTAACTAGAGATACTGCTTATGTCAATTTGCATACTTTAGTATCATGATAGGTTGGGCTGTATGCAGCCATTAACACTCAAAGGGACATACCTTATTATGATTTGGCTGAAAATGCTTATTGGTGCCTTAATGGTATTAGCGATTCAATTATTTGCGCAAACCAGATTCTTCTATTTGGCGGCGCTTGCGCCACTTTTCCCCACGTTTACGTTAATCAGTCACTTTATTGTGGGTACTGAGCGTAGCCCAGCTGATTTAAAGGTCGCCTTAATATTTAGTATGCTCGGCGTCATCCCTCATCTTATCTATACCTTTGTAGTCTTTTTTAGCATCAGCTACGTCAGCTTATATAAGGCACTTTTATTGGGCACCGTCGCTTGGACAATTGCAGCGGCTATATTAGTACTTACGTGGCAATACATTCAAGCTTAATGATAGTTGGAAACGGGCAGTGCTCGCAATAGTGCGAAAATGGCATTCTAGAAGCGGATAAATTCAGATAAAGGTATTTAAAGGATTTTGAAGAGGGTTCTTTGCAGACAGGTTCTCTATATTTGGTCAACGATGTTATGCTTAAGGATGGTTGCGTCATGCTATTTACAGAAAAGTAAGGTCAATACTCTCGCACCAGCGCGACTCATCATAACTGACAAACATAGGGCTTAAAAAAAGATGGATACCTTAAATATCCTTTATTTCGTAGGAGCAGTATTAATTTTTGCCAGTATTATGGCAAGTACCTTGTCAGCGCGTTTGGGCGTTCCTTTATTGCTATTGTTTTTAATGGTAGGAATGCTGGCGGGCGAAGAGGGTATCTTAGGTATCGAGTTTTCCCAATATGCTATTGCTAATTTTGTCGGGCAGGCTGCTTTAGCTTGTATCTTGTTAGATGGTGGTCTACGTACCTCTTTTAAGTCTTTTCGAGTCGGTCTTAAGCCTGCAGTAACCTTAGCGACTTGGGGTGTCCTCGCTACTGTCATGATACTGGGCGTATTCGTGACTTGGCTGCTCGATGTCGATTGGCGTTTTGGTCTATTAATGGCAGCGATTGTCGGTTCGACCGATGCTGCAGCGGTATTTTCATTGCTGCGTAATGGTGGCGTTAAGCTTAACGACCGTGTACAAGCCACACTGGAGCTAGAGTCAGGCGCCAACGACCCTTTGGCTATTTTACTTGTGACAGGATTGATTGCCTTAAATGTCGATCCCGCAGGGCAAACGGTACTGGGCTTTTTAGGATTACTATTACAGCAGCTCAGCTTTGGCTTGGGGATGGGTTTACTGTTCGGTTATTTATTAGCAAGACTATTACCCAAGGTACATTTGGCAGAGGGCATGTATGCCATCTTAATTATGTCTGCTGGCTTGGCAGTATTTGCTGCGACCAACCTTATCGGTGGTAGTGGATTTTTGGCAATTTATCTGACCGGTGTGCTGATTGGTAACCATAAAGTACGCTCAACTGAGCATGTCATGCGGGTGATGGATAGCTTTGCTTGGTTGTCACAGGCGGTGCTGTTTGTGGTGCTAGGTTTGCTCGTGACGCCATCGAACGTTCTTGATGTTTGGTATTATTCGGTCGCTATTGCCGCCTTTATGATTTTGATTGCTCGTCCTATCGCTGTCTATACGAGTGTCAAACCTTTTAAATTTAAAGACAGAGAAATCGGCTTTATCTCTTGGGTAGGGCTGCGCGGCGCGGTTCCCATTACCCTTGCCATTTTGCCAGTGATGGCGGGCATAGATGGTGCCTTTATGCTATTTGATATTGCTTTTGGTGTGGTGGTTCTGTCATTGATTTTACAAGGCACTACCATTCCTATCATGGCGAATTTGTTCAAAGTACGTATCCCGAGCAATAAAGACCCAGAAGAAGAGCATGAAGTCTGGGTATCTGATAAGGCAAGTATTACCTTATATGAATTTGAAGTAAAACCTGGCGCATTTGCAATTGACCGTCATCCAATGGGTATCTCTAACCATGTTAGCCCTGATGAAATTAGCATCTTTGCTTTGGTACGTAGGCAACACATTGTGATGGTCGAAGAAACGACCAAGCTCAAATGCGGGGATAGAGTCTGGTATGCGATGAGGGGTAATCATGCCAGTCAAATTGCCAAGATTTTCAATGACACAACACTCGATCGTAAAGCCATCGATGACTTTTATGGTGATTGGTTACTATCACCAAGTGTAAAGCTTGGAGATTTACCGTTTTTTACCGGTATCATGGCGTCTGAGTCGCTTGTCGATAAGCTAAAGTCAAAACCTGAAGACAGCTCAAAAAATATGTGGGAGCAAACGGTCGCTGAATATGTCATAGATAACTTAGATATGAAGCCAGTATCAGGCGATATGGTTGCTATCAGTGATGAGTGGTCATTGGTCATCAAAGAAGTGGATGATAAAGGAAAGCTCAGAACGATTGGTTTAAAGCATCAAGAGTTTGCCAAGGCGATGTGATTTTTTTCTATGTATAAATCTCAGCTGAGATGCCTGCGCAAAAAAGCCCTATTGATTATCAATAGAGCTTTTCAATAGCATTACTTATAGTGATGATTACCACATCAAATCATCTGGAATCACATAAGCGGCATACGGATCGTCTGCTGCTAGCTCATCTTCTGCAGTATCGTTTGATACCACCATAAAACCTGTCATCTTTGAATCGATACGATCGGCAAGCGGGCGCGGTAGTAGGGCATAGCTGTCATCTAAACGGGCGATGACCACATGACCTGCCACAATTTGATCATATAGCTTTTGAGTAATAGAGATTTTTTTGACTTTGGTATCGTCGACAAACTGATAGCTGATATCGCCGTTTGTCTCAGTCAATTGATGCTGCTTAATCATTTGAACGATATTTGCTTTTAGCATCTTCTCTTCTAAGACTCGCTGTTTTTCTTGATTGAGCTTTTGGTCTTTTTCTAGCTTTTTAGCTTGGGCATCTGCCAAGGCCTTTTTAGCTTCGATATTTGATGCATCACCAGTGCGCTTAGCGTGTTGCGCCTGTTTGCTTATTTTATTGGCTTTTTTACTATCAACCAAACCTGCTTTTAGAAGTTGAGCCTGTAGGGCATTTTTTGCCATATCTGCATTACCTAAATGAAACTACCTAAGTGAAATGATATAAATCGTCATCAGTCATGGTAACAAATTCTGCCAAGAGATGTCATCAAATACGGTAATCCCAAAGTTTTTTATTAAAAAATCGTCTGTCAGATAAGTGAGTCATATAACTATCTAGGGTAATTGCCATAAATTGTTGTCCATCGGCCTAAGAGCTTTGATGATTAATAATGTGTTCAGCGAGGGTGATGAGGTCTGAAGCGATGAAGTCTGGTTTTGGTACATTGGTTGCCGAAAGTAGCGCGTTATAAGGTCGGGTTACGAAAGCCCCTTGGCAGCCAGCAGCTTGAGCACCAATAACATCCCAGAGATGACAAGCGACAAGACATAGCTCTGAGGTCTCAACGGACAGCTCGCGAGCGACCATCTGATATGTTGCCGCTGCAGGTTTAAATTGGCTGACGTTTGCAACACTAAAATTCTGCTCAAAGAATTCACTCAGTCCTGCTTTTTCAAGCGGTGTCGGAGAGGAGACGCTGGGCGCTGAGTTGGTCAAGGTCACTAATCTAAATCCTGCATCACGTAGTTTGGTCAAAGCAGGGATAGCGTCAGGGTGAGCTGACATCTCACTCATGCGCTGCTTAAACTCCTGTACATCTTCTTCTGTTAGCGTAACGGCATGAATATCTGCGGTCATTTGCAAGGCACCCATGCCAAGCTCGCCAAAAGGTGTGTAGAGACCAGATAAAGTCATGGTTTGCGAATAAAGTACCAATTGCCCGAACCACTCTCTAAGTCTGTTATTATCGCCAAATAAGCGCGTGAATAAGGGCGTGAGCGTCTCGATATCGAGTAAGGTTTCGTTGACATCGAATACGATAATCGGAGCTGAGTAGATAGAGGACATAAAAGTTCCTTTTTTAATACAAGTAAGCCTTACTAGTGATATATTGATAATATAATAAAGACATTCGGCAAACTTACTTTAGCTGGACTTGAGTAATCATTCAAGATAAAATTGAGTAGTCACTCAAATTGTATAACCATGTTTACTTTATTGTCTAAAATCATGGGACAAAAATTGGAATATTATGTCACGTACCACACTATATAATCGTCATGAAGCATTAGAGCGGGCCATACAGCTGTTTTGGCAAAAAGGCTTTCATGCAACCTCTTTAAAGGATATCGAGCAAGCGCTTGATATGCGACCGGGCAGTATTTATGCCGCTTTTGGTAATAAAGATGGATTGTTTCAAGAAGCGCTTGATTACTATGCGCAGGCAGGGCTAAAGGAGCTTGAGCGTACATTAGGCAGCTATGAATCCCCTTTATTAGGATTGGCAGCTTACATGCGTCAGCTTGGCGGTATCCGCGAAAAAAATCTGCCCAGTCGGGCATGTATGCTGGTTAAAAGTCTGCTTGAGCTTGGTGCCCGTGAACAGTTAGCGCTAGAGAAAGTTGAAAAATTACTAGCGGGTATGGAGGCGCGTTTTGCCGCATGTTTTGTGGAAGCGCAGCAGCTAGGAGAGCTGGATGACACACTCGATCCACTGAGGTTGGCCCGTCGATTACAAGCCGAGGTTATGGGACTGCGTGCTTTTGCTCAGCGCGATGTTGATAGTGCAGCGGTTCATGCACTTGCAGAGGATATGGCCTCTTCTATAGAAAGCTTGCGCAATAATGAGTCTGTGGGTTAAAACGATGCCTAGTGGCCAAGTTTAGTTTAAATGATGAGTCTGAATAAGCGTACGTTCGCTAGTATGATGGTCATGTAAGCTGAAAATCGAACATGAGTATGGATATTAACGGTCATTTGTATAATAGCAGGTGTAAAAAAAGGCTACTTGAAAGTTTAAGTAGCCTTTTTAGTTTTAAATTTTGCAGAGTATTTTTATTATTAATTAGAGATACATCTATTGTGGCATGTCCGCTAATTGCTGCAAAATACTTTTGAAATTCTCGACCCCTTGAGCACCGCTAACCAAGTGTTTTTGGTTAAAGATAACAGAAGGTACGCTTTGAATGCCTTGCTGCCTCCACTGTTGTTGAGCATTGCGGACGTCTTCAGCAAAGCGTTGATCTGCTAATACCGCTAGCGCCTCACTACGATCTAAACCAATCTCTGCTACGATATCGGCTAAGACTTCTTTGTTAGAAATATCTCTAGCGTGAGTAAAGTGAGCCGCGAACAAGGCTTGCTTTAAATCATGCGCGTACCCTTGCTGATCGGCCCAGTGCAGTAGTTGATGCATAGCAAAGGTATTATAAGTGCGACTCTCTTCAGTAAAGTTAAACGCAAAGCCTACCTCACGACCAGCCTCAGTCATTTTAGCGCGGCTGGCATCAGATTCTTCTCGACTTGAGCCGTATTTCTTAGCGATATGATCACGATAGTTTCGTCCTTCGCTTGGTGTATCAGGATTAAGCTCAAACGGATGCCAATGAATCTCATACTCAGTATTGGTTTGTTTGAGTGCTTCGGCCAACTGTCCATAGCCTATAGCGCACCAAGGGCAGACCACGTCCGACACGATATCTATTCGTAATGGTTTTTTTAAATTACTCATAGTGGCTCCTTATTGTATGCTTAGATAAATGGTCTTCTTATATACTGTACTTACTTGTATATGATGTTTTCTTATAGGCATTATACAAAAGGCTATCCTAAATAAAATAATCTAGAATAGCCCTTTGTATTTTACACAATCAGTCAGCTTTAATTAGTCAGCCTTATGCCATTCAAATTTTTGAAAAGGCTTATCGATTGGCGTATTAGCCAGATGGTTGGTGTAGTTACTCATTACTTTCTGTGCTGTTGCTAATATCACTTCTAGCACTTGACGCTTAGTGAATCCTGCGTCCAAAAACGCTTGTACAGCGTCATCATTGACATTGCCACGATCACGAACCACAGATAGAGTAAAGTCACGTAAAGCTTCTAGTTTTGCAGTTGGTAGTGGCGTCTCGTCACGTAATGCATCAGTGATAGCATCATCGACTTTCATGCTTTTGGCAATACCAGTATGAGCTGGCACACAATAATGACATTCATGCTCGACGTTGATGGTTTGCCATACTACCGTAGTCTCTTCGTCATCAAAGCTGCTGTCTAAGAACAATTGATGTAGACGTTGGTAGCCTTCAAGCAATCCAGGCGCTTCAGCCATTACGGCATGTAAGTTTGGAACCATACCAAATGCATTGATTGAGACATCAAGTAGTGCTGTGCTTTCTGCTGGCGCGCTTTGTTTGTCATGTAATGTAAAGTCAGTCATATATAATTCCTATTTGGTATTAGTAATAGTATTAAAATTTTATTCAATCATTCAGGTTGAAAAATAAAGATAATATGTGATTAAAGTTAGAGCTCGTTATCGTAAAGGTATCACCTTCTACTTGATAACTGACATCACTATAAATGATTTTGAGCAATCACTCAAATATAAATTGAATGATTGCTCAAATATTTGTAACGCTGGTTAACAATTAAAGGTTTTGCTAGCAATTAATTGTTCTTATTTACCCGTTTAGTGATGGTTAGATGCTGCATCTACTTTTGATTGGATTGATTTTTAGAGGGTTTATTTTTAAAAGGCATGAGCAACAACCCCCATAGTGAGGCATTTTGCTTGGCATCGGGATACTCTTTTAAACCAATATCTAATGCTTGGTCAGGTTTTGACGCGTTACTTTTATAACTACCGAAGAGCCTGTCCCACCAAGTCACACTAAAACCGTAGTTGGAGTTGGTCTCACTGGCCCGTTGGCTGTGATGAATACGGTGTAAGATTTGCGTGACTAGAATCATGCGTAAAGGCTTCTCAATCACTGGTGGCAGACGAATATTGGCATGATTAAACATAGCCAACCCATTTAAGGCAATCTCGAATATAAGTACCACGATAGCAGGGACACCAAGCACACTAATGACAACGAGCTTAAGCAATATGCTTAAGACAATTTCGATAGGATGAAATCTAAGCCCGGTGCTGGCATCGATGTGCGCATCAGCGTGATGGACACGGTGCAAGCGCCAGAGAAGCGGCACTCCATGAAACAAGCGATGTTGCCAGTAGATAACCATATCAAGCAACAATAAGCTTAAAATAATCGCCGCGATATTCGGTATCTCAATTAAATTAAATAAACCGATACCGTTTTCTTGATTATAAATGGCGACCGTTGTCAGCCCAATGGGGACTGCCAAACGCGCAACAAAAGAAGAGGCAAATACTAATCCAAGATTAGCAAACCAACGTGTGCTACTCTTAATTGGTGATTGACGTGCGGGATGCCTATGCTCAATGAACATCATAATGACCAATATGCTAAAGAAAAAGCCCAAACGCCACCACATCTCATTCGCCATTACTGACCTCCTTAATGGGCTTATGTATATCGGTTTCGAGCCGTTTAAGCGTATGATAACCGCCATATATACGAGTCATAATAGTAACCGCACACGCCGCTGCAAAAATACTAGCTAATACCACAAAGTGCTGTGGCCAAATACAAAAGGCGATAAACAAAACAATGGTTTCAGTACCCTCAGTGAGACCATTTAGATAATAAAAGCTCTTATATTTAAATTGCGGCTTATCTAATTGAAATTTTTCAGCAGCAATAGCAAATGCCAAAAAGCTAGAGCCAGTACCAATAAAAGCGGCTAATAATAATGCGCCTGCAATGGCGTTTTGCTCGGGATTAACCAATACAAAGCCGAGTGGCACCGCTGCATAGAATAAAAAATCTAGGGTAATGTCTAAATAGCCGCCCGCACTTGAGCTTTGCTCAGCATAACGTGCCAATGCACCATCTAATCCATCAAAAACACGGTTTAATATAATCGCGATTAGTGCTGCATACCACAGCTCAAAAGCAATCAATGGCAACGCCAACATACCAGTGAGAAAACCAGTGACAGTCAACTGATCTGCGGTAACACCGCCCTTATAAAATAGCACGACCAATGGCTCTAATAGAGGCTTGATGATGGGTGTAATAAACTTATCGAGCATATTTCTGCCTTTTGTATCGTCATTCTTTTAGAAGCAAGCAGTCGAACTTTTTATACTGGTTTCTAAGTATTGTTTATCAAGCTTTTTATTTTATCAAAAGCTAAAGGCTGTTTATCAGGCAAACGCTTTCTTATTAAAGGCGAATGATTTTACCGTTTGCTGCTTCAGCATCGCTATGGTCATGGGTAACCATGATAGTAGGTAACTTATGCTGACGGATTTGACTGAATACCAATTGTTGGGTTTCCGCTCTAAGCTGACTATCAAGTTTGCTAAAAGGCTCGTCTAGTAATATTGCCTTAGGCTGGCTCAATAGAGTGCGCAGCAGTGCAACGCGTGCTTGCTGACCCCCAGATAAGCTATCGGGATGTCGATTTGCCATATCTGCCAAACCGACTTGTTCAAGTGTGTCTGCTATTTGCTCAAAGCGCTGCTTTTTATTGCCTTTAGGCATTGAAAAGGCAATATTTCCTGCAACCGATAAATGCGAGAATAACAGCGCATCTTGATACAAAACACCGATATGGCGTAAATGCGCGGGCAGGTGACTGATGTTTTGACCATGTAGCCAAACCTCACCCGTGGCACTCAAACCGCTCGGCAAAGTG
Source organism: Psychrobacter sp. ANT_H59 (assembly GCF_008369225.1). NCBI lineage: Bacteria > Pseudomonadati > Pseudomonadota > Gammaproteobacteria > Moraxellales > Moraxellaceae > Psychrobacter > Psychrobacter sp. ANT_H59. The sequence continues at coordinate 555,496 of NZ_VOBE01000001.1, read as the reverse complement.
CCGGTCATCCAATTTAACAAACTTGATTTGCCACTACCAGATGGACCCATGATAGTGAGAATATCACCACCCTCAATCTGCTCATCTAACTGAAGGAGCAATTTATCTTCTCGAAAGAGCTGTAGATTTTTTATCTCTAAAGATGATTGCATTAAAGCGCCTTTATGTAGTCAATTAAAAATATAGCCAGTTAAAAAAATCTTCAGTTCAAAATAAAAAAGACACAGATAAATGAAGTTTAAAAAAATTTTTATGATTGAACATTCTAACGCACGCCACTTCTAAAGAAATACTTCGGTAGCAGCCATGCCACCATAAAGCCAATCAGTGGTAACCCCATTTGTATAATGGCATATACGGCGCTGGTACGGCGGCTGGCACCATTAGCAAGCGTCACCGCTTCGGTCGTAATGGTAGCAATACGTCCGCCACCCGTGAGTAACGTTGGTAGATATTGACCAAAGCTCACCGCCAATCCTAGTGCCATTGCGATGAGTAGCGGTGCAAATAACTGCGGTAACTTAACTTGGAAGAATACTCTCATAGGCGGCGCTCCAAGACTGGCTGCTACAGTGGCAAAGCGCTTATCTAACCTTCTATAGCTGCTGGCAAGGGATAAAAATACATAAGGTAGTACAAATAAGACATGGGTAAAAGCGACGTTAAAAAATGCCGCTTGGTTATGGGCAAGTTGCTGTAACCACACCAAGCCAAATAAGAAAGCAATGCTCGGCACCAGAAGTGGCAGATAAATAATCAAGCTGGTAAAATTCGAGATGGGTTTATTGCTTAACTGCTCTGCCTCTAAGCACAACAAAGTGATGCCAATAGCAAAAAGCGTTGAGACAATGCCAAGAATGAGCGTGTTAAATAATGGCGTGCTTATTTGCATCAAGGCACTTTGAAATTGTGATAGTACGAGCTGCTCTGGCAAGGCGGCAGGGAAGCGCCAATAGCCAGCTAAAGACCACATCAGCAGACCAATGAGCGATAGGGCGATAAACCCTATGATGAATACCGTGGCGCTTGCAGTGAGTTTCTGCCAAATAACATCCTTATACTGGCGTTTTCCATTAATCAGTGCGTTGCTGCATAGCGCTTTGACCATACGCTCACCGCCAAGCCATAATGCAATTAAGCTGCTGGTCACTATAAGCTGTAATATTGCCCCAGCCGAGGCTTTGATACGTAAGTTCAAATCAACATCATTGAACCACTGCATGATAGTGACAGCAAGCGTGGGCGGAGTGTTGGGTCCTAAAATTAATGGCATCTCAACACTGGCACTGGCGTAAGCAAGTACTGCCAAAATAGGCAAACGCAAGAAGGGGTACAAAATAGGAAATACTGCTTTAAAAAAGGCAGTGATGGGATAGTAGCCTAAGTTTAGAGCAACTTGATATTGCTGGCGCAGCTTTTTACCAAGCTCAGGCTGTGCGAATACGCCAAGTGCCATTAACAGTAAAAAGGGCAGCTCTTTGAGTACTAGACCTAAGATGATACTAATGCCATAAGGGTCATGCGGTAGTATCCCCTGTGGTGCCAGCTCCCAACCACTTAGCCATGGCGATATCATTCGTGCAATCATGCCAGAGGGTGCAATCAAAAATCCAACAGCAATCGCCGCTGCGGCATGCGGGATTACTAAAATAGGGCTAAGCAAACGTTCAATACGTGTGAGCCAAATACTATTAAAAAACGTTGCCAATATCATAATCGCAATGACAAAGGCGAGTAGGGTACTGAGAAATCCGGTCGCTACACTGAGCGCAACCATTTGCTTAAGTCCTAGAGTTTGACCCAGCGCTTTAAATCCTTGTAGACCAAATGTCGTTGTTTCTAGAGCAGGCACCCAGCCAAACGCTGGCAGGATGACGCTTATCAAACCTCCTAATACAGGCAAAATAAGGAGTATTAGTAAAAGACTGGGGCTTAGGGTCACTAAACGCGTAAAAAGGTCAGTTTTACAAGTCGCGGCTATTTGATTGCTTAAATTAGAACCTACGATAACAGCATTGAGAGTATCAGTATTCGCGCCATCAGCATTGCTGTTATTAGTATCAGCCTTGTTTTTCTCGATAGGTTTTTTCATTCACTAACCCCGTAGCGCGCTTGCCAACCTTGCATAATGGCGTCGACCCAGCTGGGATGTGGTTCACTGACGGTTCGTTTAATGGCATCAAAAGGTAGGGCGCTTGCATGCGGTTTATTGGTTTTAAATAATGCTTTTTGCTCGGCGCTCAGTGTTGATTGAACCAGCACTGTTTTATCTCCCCAGACAGCTGGGTTTTGTTTATGGGCCTGTGCTTCTGGGCTCAATAAAAAGTTTGCTACCAATTGGGCTGCTGCTGCATGGCTTGCATTGTAAGGAATAGCAACAAAGTGAGTATTGCTCAAACTGCCATCTGTCATGGCATAACTGCGAGTACTGGGCGGCAAATCATAGCGCTGAACGGCAGCTGGTATTTCGGGACCCGAAAAGGTAAAGGCCAAGCTTAGCTCCGTATCATCTACCAAGCGGCGCATTTGTGCGCCGCTTTGCAGGAATTGCTCACCTTTTCGCCACAGCATGGGATGCAGCTCATCCAAAAAGTCCCACAGCGGATTGAGTATCAAATCTTTGTTTTGTGCATCTACTGGCTGGTTAAGCTCCGCTCTGATATTAGTACCATTCTTGCTATCGCTTTGCTCATGCAGCATGACCAAAGCATACTTCAAAAAACTCATACCCAAAAAATCAGGCGGCTTTGGGTAGCCAAAACGTCCGGGGTTCTGCTGTGCCCAAGCGCTTAATTGCTGCAAGGTAGCAGGCGGCTTATTCATCGCTAAGTTATCATAATAAAAAGTCAATGACGCCTGTCCCCATGGCGCTTCCATACCATTTGTAGGTATGCCAAAGTCAAGAGTGACAGAGGGGTTATGAACACGATCAGTCAGAGCAAAGTTCGGTAGAGTAGACGCCCAGTCCTTTAATAGTAATTTATTCTCACTCATAGCGGCAAAGTTTGCACCGTTGATCCAAATTAAATCAACGCTACCTTTTTTATTATTATTGGCAGATTTTTCTGCAAGGACACGGCTAACAGCTTCACTGGTATCGCTTAATTTGACATGAACCAAGTTGATATTATATTTTTTATCGACTGCTTTTGCAGCCCACTGAATATAGGCATTAATTTGCGGATCCCCGCCCCAAGTATGAAAGTAAACGTCCTGATTTTCACCCGCTTGTACTATCTGCTGCCACTGCAAGGTACTTTTATTATCTATAGCAGTGGGTGTCGAAGCGGTACTTGCAGAGATGCCAGCACAGACACTAAGCACTATGATAAAGGCGCTATAGCGGCGCAGTTTTTTTGGTATTGTCAAAGCTGCGGGCAAGCTAGGAGGGTGCATGAATTAACCTCGACGCCAAGTATGATACTTCTCAAGCAACTGTAGCGCTTTTTTAGGCGCATGATTGCGTTTCCATTCACCAGCTGCATACTTATTGCCTTCCGCCCATGTTGGATAGATATGAATGGTACCCAGTATTTTATTCAGCCCTAGATTGTGTTTCATGGCCAGTACAAACTCAGCCATCAAGTCGCCGGCATGTTCAGCGACGATAGTCACACCCAATATCTTATCTTTGCCCTTTGGGGTAATCACCTTGATAAAGCCATGATTGGCGCTTTCGGTCACCGCCCGATCTAAGTCTTTAAAGTCATAACGTGTGATTTCAAAGTCGATACCTTTATCAATCGCTTCTTGCTCATTCAAGCCCACTCGTGCTACTTCTGGGTCAATAAACGTCGTCCATGGAATCACGCGATAATCTACTTTGAATTTTTTAAGATGACCAAATAAGCCATTGACCGCAGCGTACCATGCTTGATGGGAAGCGACATGAGTAAATTGATAAGGACCTACGATATCACCTGCCGCATAGATATTGGGGTAAAGCGTTTCAAGATATTCATCTGTATTGATGGTACGCTCAGTATCGATGCCCAAGGTGTCAAGCCCGTAACCTTCTAGGCGCGCACTACGACCGACTGCACAAATCAACTCGTCATACTCAATGGCAGTTTCTTGTTGATCATCAGTGCTGCCTTTTGGTGCAACGATGATATGTTTTTTGCCATCACGAGTTTCACAGCGAATTGCTTGCTGTGAGGTTAGGATAGTAACGCCACTCTCAGTCAGTGATTCTTGCGCAAATACAGAAACCTCGACATCTTCCTTTTTCATCAGGCGCACACCTCTTTCGATTTGGGTCACAGCAGAACCTAAACGAGCAAAGGCTTGTGCCAGCTCACAGCCAATGGGTCCGCCGCCAAGTACGACCAGCTTGCTCGGCGCTTTATCAAGTTTTGCAAATTTATCCCACAGAGTGTCGCTGGTCACATAACCCGTCTCCTCTAAACCCGGTAGGTCTGGGACAAAGGGGCGTGCGCCCGTCGCGATAACGATAGAGCGCGCGGTTAATGTCTGAGTGCCGCCATCGTTGAGGGCAATCTCAACCGTCCATGGGTCAATGAGCTTTGCATAGCCTTTTAATACCTCAACACCCAAATCTGTATAACGCTCGACACTGTCATTTGGGGCGATATCAGCAATGACTTTATGGATGCGAGACATGATGTTCTTAAATGCAAAATCCGGTTGGGTATTGTTGAGTCCGTAACGCTCGCCATGGCGTATCTGCTCAACCACTTTTGCGCTTTTTATCAGCGCTTTACTGGGGACGCAGCCATAGTTTAAGCAGTCGCCGCCCATCTCACCTGCTTCAATCAATGTGACTTTTGCTTTGACGGTCGCAGCAATATAGCTGGTAACAAGTCCGCCAGCACCAGCACCAATCACAATCATATTACGGTCGAATTTTTTTGGTTTATTATAGTTCTTATAGACACGGCGTTTTTTTAGTATCGTTAATATGCCTTTCGCTATCAGCGGAAATAACCCTAATAACGCAAATGAAGCCAGCAGATTAAAAGACAAAATGCCAGATAACTGCTCGATTTGTGCCAATTGCGTACCGGCATTCACAAATACAAAGGTGCCGGCAAGCATACCGATTTGGCTGACCCAATAAAAGGTCCGTGCTTTGATAGCAGTCAAACCCATTAGTAAGTTGATAAGGAAAAAGGGGAATATTGGCACCAGACGTAGCGTGAATAAGTAAAATCCGCCTTCTTTTTTTACCCCAGCATCGATAGAGGCAAGACGATCAGGAAAGCGCTGTTTGATGGTATCGCGTAACAAATAACGCGAAGTCAAAAAGGCGAGGGTGGCACCGATACTGGAGGCAAATGAGGCGACCAATACACCTTGTACTAAACCAAATAAAGCACCGGCTGCCAAAGTTAAAATAGCGGCGCCTGGTAAAGATAATGCCGTGACTAAGATGTAGACTACAAAAAAGCCGCCGATGACTAACCATGGCGACTGTGTTTTATATTGCTCAAACTGATCCATCGAGCCTTTTAAGCCCTCAAGTGTTAATAATTCATTGAGGTCAAAATAAAAAAAGCCAATGACGCCAATCAAGACCGCGAATATCAAAACTATTTTTTTAATCATGGGTTATCCAGATAAATAATATAAAACATCATGTAGTAAAGAATTACTTAGCAAAGAATAACGCTGTATTCCTACTATAAGCTAGTTTTTCATATAGTTATGTTATAAATGACTGTTCAAAATCTAGTCATAGATATACGTAAAATATGACATTTATCCATTGTAATCGTTATTGAGCGATTGTTCAAATATAATATTGTGGATGGCTTGAGACAAATTTTAAAGTGATATAGAAGAAGGTAGTGATAGTTGGCCTCTGCTTATATCAGTATTATAAAAAACCGCCAAATACACTCATTATTTGGCGGTTCTAAAATACAATAGCTAATGTCCTAATTACGACGAGAGTTATAAAGAGATATGCTGAGCTTCACCTTTTTCAAGAGCAAGTTTAGCGGCAGCAGAGGCTACTGCTAAATCCTGTAAACCAACACCCGTACCATCGAACAAGGTAATTTCATCATCTGAGCTGCGACCTTGGTGATCTCCATTAATAACATCACCAAGCGTGGTGATATCACTCTCTTTAATAGCACCAGATTTAATCGCATGCTGGGCTTCACCAAGAGTGATTGATTGCGCGATTTCATCCGTAAATACAGTAGCAGCCGCTACTAAGTTGACATCAACTTCTTGCTTACCAACGGTATCGGTACCCATACAGGCGATATGCGTACCGGGTTTGATCCACTCTTTCATCAGTAATGGCTCAAACGCTGAAGTAATGGTAATGATTACATCCGCCTCGCTACATAACTGCTCACGCTCAACGGCTTCAAACGGTACCCCTAATTCTTCAGCGACGGCTTGTAGGTTTTTGAGACGATCTTTATTCTTATTCCAAGCGACTACTTTTTCGAAATTGCGTTGCTCAAGAGCGGCACGCAGCTGAAAAGTAGACTGATGGCCGGCGCCGACCATACCAAGCACTTTGCTGTCTTTACGTGCTAGATGGGCGATTGATACGGCCGATGCGGCGGCGGTACGTACGGCAGTTAAATAGTTGCCGCCGACCAGTGCACGCAATTTACCATTATCTGGATTGAATAAGAAAATCGTGGATTGATGATTGGTCAAGCCTTTAGCCGCATTACCTGGCCAGTAGCCACCTGATTTTAGACCTAGTGATTTTCCTGCACGGTCAAAACCTGATTTAAAGCCGTATAACGCATCAGCATAGCCAATGGCTTCGCGGATAACAGGGAAGTTATAGGCGTCCCCTCGTGACATTGACGCAAAAACATTTTCAACGGCGATAAATGCAGAAGGGCGATCAATCACCGATTTGCAAGCGTCTTCTGATACGACCAATAAACCTTCGTCACTATTAACACTATTTGCTTCACTCATTATAAATTCCTTTTTATACTTTTTGATTTGTAATTCTTGAATACTTGAAATAAATAAGGGCTGCTGTAGGCTAAAGCTACAACAGCCCATCTAAACTAAACGGATAGAATCATACTAATTTAGCTTATAGTTCCTAATACAGTGCTTAGTACATTTTACCGCGTGCAGATACTGGCCATACGGTTTCAACTTTACCATTACGCACACCAATATAGAAATCATGAACGTTACAAGTAGGGTCACAATGACCAGGTACCAGTTTTAGTTTTTCATTGATTTCCAGTACGCCATTTGGATCGCTGACTACGCCATGCTCGTCTGAACATTTAACATATTCAACATCGTCACGACCATAGATGAACGGTAGGCCGCTATCAACTGACTGAGCTTTTAGACCAGCATCAACGATGGCTTTGTCGGTTTTGGCATGGCTCATCACAGACGTTAGGATAAATAACGCATTTTCCCACTCGCCAGCATCGATGCGGTTGCCGTCTTCATCTAGAATACGACCGTAATCGGCATCCATAAACGCGTAAGAGCCACACTGTAATTCGTTGAAAACACCTGAATTACTTTCGAAGTAATAACTACCTGTACCGCCACCCGATACAAATTCTGGTTTTAGCCCGATTTCAGTTAATGCATCGATTGCTTCTTGCACTTGATCGATAGCGATTTGTGTTTTCGCTTTGCGATCGCTAAAGCTGTCCATGTGTTGCATCGCACCTTGATAAGCTTGGATACCAGTGAATTTTAGATTTTCAGCGGCATCAATTGCTTTGGCAATCTCAACAACCGCTTCAGTCGTCGTTACACCACAACGCCCAGCGCCACAATCGATTTCGATATAGCAGTTCAGTTCAGTGCCTGCTTTGGTTACAGCAGCTGATAATTCAGCGACGTTATCGACATCATCGACACAGACGGTGATGGTTGCACCCAACTTAGGTAGATTCGCTAAACGCTCAATTTTAGCTGGATTACGGACTTGGTTTGATACCAATACGTCTTTAATGCCACCACGTACGAATACTTCTGCTTCAGAGACCTTTTGACAGCAAACGCCAATAGCGCCGCCAAGCTCTTCTTGTAAATTTTGTACGTCAACTGATTTGTGCATTTTACCGTGGCTACGGTGACGCATATTATGCGCTTTAGCATAATCGCCCATTTTTTTGACGTTACGCTCAAGGGCGTCAAGATCCAAGATCAAACAAGGGGTTTGAATGTCAGCTTCGTCCATACCAACAGCGGCGGGTACGTTGTAACCTACTTCTAATTCAGCAGTCATTGTCATTTTAATTCTTCCATGTTATTAGTTAGTGTTATAAAAAGCCGTTTAAACTTGCGCATTACTGGCGCTTAGTTAACGCTCCATTTGTAATCAGTTATTGATACCTAATTACTGATATTTAGTTGCCGATCATTAATTCCAAGGCAACTTGTCGAGATCAACGTTACCACCAGTGATGATGACGCCAACCTTTTTACCTGCAAAAACGTCTTTGTTCTTCAAAATGACAGCAAGCGGCACGGCACAGCTTGGTTCAATGACGATCTTCATATGCGTCCAAGTCAGTTTCATCGCTTCAACGATTTCTTCTTCAGTCGCGGTCAAAATATCAGTCACATAATTGCTAACAAAATGCCAAGTCAAATCCTTCAGCGGCACTTTTAAACCATCGGCAACCGTGTTTGGTGCATCATCAGCGATAATATGACCGGCTTTAAATGAGCGTGCAGCGTCATCAGCGTTTAATGGCTCTGCTGCATAGATTTTGACATCAGGGGCTAGATTAGATAACGTCAAACAAGTACCTGAAATCATACCGCCACCACCAATGGGTGCCACAACCATATCAGGTTTTTCACCAATCTCTTCCATTTGTTCTAAAAACTCACGTGAGCAAGTGGCTTGTCCAGCGATAACGCGTGGATCATTGTACGGATGGACAAAGTCGCCGCCTGTTTCTGCTTGAACTTTGGCAAAGACTTCTTCACGCGATGTGGTTGATGGCTCACATTCAGTGATGATACCGCCATAGCCACGTACCGCGGCTTTTTTAGCTTCAGGCGCGCTATGCGGCATCACCACATTACATGGTATACCACGCTGGCCTGCAGCATAAGATAAAGATAGGGCATGGTTACCTGAGCTGTGTGTACAAACGCCATTTTTGGCATCTTCGTCAGAGAGGCCAAACACTGCATTTGAGGCGCCACGTACTTTAAATGCCCCCGCTTTTTGAAAGTTCTCACATTTAAAGAACATCTCACAGCCAGCCAGCTCATTTAAAAAGCGAGAGGTCAGAACAGGGGTGCGATGGATATATGGTTTGATGCGCTCATGCGCTTCTAACATATCATCAAGGGTTGGAATCACTAATCCATTATCATTTGTTATCATAAAAAATAGTCCTTCATCTTTTGTTTAACTCTTGTTATTTAATAGCTTGTTATCTAATAAATTTTATTTAGTTGGTGCGCTGTTGCGATAATACTCTTGCGCAGCAGCAACGCCTTGACCCAGTTTAATAGGGTAGCCCAAATCAACCATTGCCATCTCAATCGTTGCAAGTCCTGCTAGTACCATAACTTCAGTTAATGAACCTAGATGGCCGATTCTAAATGCTTTACCATTCATCTCGCCCAAACCAATACCAAATGAGATACCATATTTATTAAAGGCATGATCGGTCAGCTTGTTACTGTCAAAGCCTTCAGGAACAAAGATGGCGCTGACGGTATTAGAATAAAGGTCAGGTGTTTTTGCACACAGTTTCATACCCCAAGCGCTAACCGCTTGTCGTACGCCTTCGGCTAGACGGTAATGACGTGCATAGACATTCTCAAGACCTTCGTCAAACAACATCTCAAGACTTTCTCTTAGGCCATAGATGAGATTTAATGGTGGTGTATAAGGGAAGCCGCCGTTGGCATTGGCATTTAACATATCACGAAAAGCAAAATAAGTACGTGGAAGCTTTGCCTCATCCATATGACTCAAAGCTTTTTGACTGACGCCCAATATTGCCATACCCGTTGCGAGCATAAAGCCTTTTTGTGAGCCGGCAACAGCAACGTCTACGCCCCAAGCATCCATCTCAAAAGGGACACAAGCAATTGAGCTAACACCATCTACGAATAATAAAGCAGGGTGGTCACTGCTATCCATGGCTTCGCGAACGGCGCCAATATCACTTAAAACACCTGTTGCTGTTTCGTTATGGGTGACCATGACGGCTTTGATTTCGTGTGCGGTGTCTTCGTTTAAAATTGCTTGGAATTTATCAGCAGGTGCGCCTGTTCCCCAATCGCATTCTACAACTTGCACATCAAGTCCGTGGCGCTGACACATATCGATCCAGCGATGCGAGAACATACCATAGCGTGCAATCAGAACTTTATCACCAGGTGACAAGGTATTGCTAATAGCAGCTTCCCAGCCACCTGTGCCGCTAGAGGTAAATAGAATGATTTCGCCATCTTGGGTGCCAAATACTTTTTTACAATCAGCAAGCACTGGTAAGAACGTGTCTGAGAAATCAGGCGCACGGTGATCTTGCGTCGGCACGTTCATTGCGCGACGTAATCTGTCAGGAATATTGGTAGGGCCAGGAATAAAAATTGGGTTTTGTAGCGACATGATTGACATCCTTGTAAGTGCATATAAAGGGGCACGATTGTTGTATAAGCAGGGGTTCATGCGAATTTAATGCAAGAGTCTTCCTGACTCATACAGTTTAGGTTTTGTGTTTTTAAGATTTAAAAAATTAACCATGTCAAAGAAAGGAGTTGCAGGTGATTGGTCACTTTACTACTTACTGCGTTCTTTTTATGGTGTTCTTGCGGTAACGATTTTTACGAAGGATAAAATAAGAGGTTTTGGTTGAAAAAGTGTAGATACTCATCAACTGGTTAAAATATAGCACTAATAGTAAGTTGTAACAAGGTGTTTTTAAATAACCTTTGTGCTAGACTTCTCAAGACTATTACAGTGACTGTTTTGCGTAAATAGCCGACATTAGTCCTATTTATTCTTTTATGCTTTGACCGAAATAATTCATGATTGCTATTTCAGTTGTATGATGTCTTCAAGAGCTGCTATAACTTCAGTATAATAGGGATTCTTGCCGACAACTTTGCCTTGATGGGTTATATCAATTGGATAACGTTTGTATCGCTATTCTTGATTACTAAGCCATCACACTTAAGTTATCTGTTAGATAGCCTCTGCTTTACATTCTGTACTATATCTCTGCAATTTTTTGGTCATGGTAAGCGCCTCGTCCAGTGGTTAGTTTACTAAGTTTATCTTTACAGTTTCTTCAGCATCGCTCAATTTCTAACTTGCTAAAAACAACTTATTCAATTAAGAAAATACAATAAAAAATCCTTCATTATCAATGTTGAGGGTTTACAAAAGACATTGTATTTATTATAGATATCAATTCTTTAATATGTCAGCTTGAACGAATTTGAGCAAGCTAGAGCAAAACATAAATTTAAATAATTTCATTTGTTTAATGAATCGATAAAAATATTTAACCCATTAACCTTGTACCACCCCATACTTTTAATAAGAAGATTTTATCATGTTAAACCAACGTCCGTTATATATCCCCTTTGCAGGTCCTGCACTATTAGAAACCCCTTTATTGAATAAGGGCAGTGCTTTTTCATCAGAGGAGCGCGATAGCTTTAATTTAACCGGTCTATTACCTCATAATATTGAGACGATTGAAGAGCAGTCATCACGTGCTTATCTTCAACTACGCTCATTTACCAGTGATATGGATAAGCATATTTATTTGCGTAATATACAAGATACTAATGAGACATTATTTCACCATTTGATTGAGCAGCATATTGAGGAAGTCATGCCGCTCATCTATACCCCTACGGTTGGGCAAGCTTGTGAAAAATTCTCTCAAATTTATCGCCGTAAACGTGGTTTATTTATCTCTTATCCTGAACGTCATAAAATCGATGACATGCTGCAAAACGCCACCAAACAAAACGTAAAAGTTATCGTGGTCACTGATGGTGAACGTATCTTGGGCTTAGGTGACCAAGGTATTGGCGGTATGGGAATTCCAATTGGTAAATTGGCTTTATACACCGCTTGTGGTGGTATTAGCCCCGCTTATTGCTTACCTATTTTGTTAGATGTCGGTACCAATAATCAGCAGTTGCTTGACGATCCTATGTATATGGGCTGGAGAAATCCACGCATCTCTGGCGATGAGTATAATGAATTTGTAGACTTATTTATTCAGGCTGTTAAGCGTCGTTGGCCCGAGGTGTTATTGCAATTTGAAGATTTTGCACAGGAAAATGCGACCCCATTATTGAATAAATATCGTGATCAGCTATGTTGCTTTAACGATGATATCCAAGGAACTGCTGCTGTTTCAGTCGGTACATTGATTGCAGCATGTTTAAATAAAAGCCAGAAACTTAGTCAACAAAATATTGCTTTCTTGGGTGCAGGATCTGCAGGTTGCGGTATCGCTGAGCACATTATTCGTCAGATGCAGCGTGAAGGGTTAACAGAAGAGCAGGCTCGCAGACAGGTATTTATGGTTGACCGTTATGGTCTGCTAACCGATAGCATGACAGAGCTACAAAAATTCCAAACACCGTTAGTGCAAAAAGAATCAGACATTGAACATTGGGATAAGAGTCAAAAACTTGGGTTAGCACAAGTGGTTAAACAAGCAAGAATAACTGTCTTGTTTGGCGTAAGCGGACAAAAAGGTCTCTTTACGCAAGAGGTCGTTGAATCTTTATGTGCTAATACTGAACATCCTATTATATTGCCGCTATCAAATCCAACGTCTCGTGTTGAAGCAACACCGCAAGAAGTGACTAACTGGAGTCGTGGTAAGGCCATTGTTGCAACCGGCAGTCCTTTTCCTAATACCACTTTTGAAGGTCAGTCTTTTGAAGTCTCTCAGTGTAATAACAGCTATATATTCCCAGGCATTGGTTTAGGTGTATTAGCAGCACGTGCAACGGGTATCAGCGATAATATGCTGACGGCGGCAAGTCAAGCACTTGCAGATATCTCAGTAGAATATGAAAAAGCGCCAGGTGCCATATTGCCGCCCATTAAATTCATTAGAGAAATCAGTGAAAAAATAGCCTATGCAGTTGCCCTGCAAGCAATTGAAGATAAACTGGCATTACCAGTCACGGCAGAAAACTTAGAACGTCGATTAAAAGCTAACTTCTGGTTACCTAAATACCGCGACTATCGCCGTACTTCTTTCTAACGGTTAGAAAATCCGACTAAAAAGCCGAATGCTACGATTAAAAGTAGCATTCGGCTTTTTTAATGATAACAATGTTAATCCACTAGCCGTTGACGTTTTGCTGATGAAATTTTTACGTATAGTGAATTCAGTATTAAAGCGATACAGTAGGACTGGGATGAGTTTTACGCAGCCTCTGTCGGCGTAGGCACAGCACGCCAGAAAAATTTATACCAGTACTGCGTTGGAACATAACGTATCTGTTTTATTTGGAATTGACTATATCATGGTTTGTGAGGTTTTTATGGTCATGATAAATCCTTAATGTGTAAGCTAATCGATATGATCACTGTCTGATAATCTGCTTATCATTTAGTAGTTTGCAGAACCTCTATTTATGCCATAGCATGTGGCATTATAGGCACAGTCTTACGCTATGCTTATCATGCCTTTATCAAGGATAAAGGCAACAATGTCATCAACGCCTTCACCCGTTTTCATGTTGCTAAAGACCACAGGCTTATCGCCGCGCATTTTTTTGGCATCACGTGCCATCACCTCAAGTGACGCGCCTACGAGAGGGGCAAGGTCGGTTTTATTGATAATGAGCAAGTCCGATTTCATGATACCAGGGCCGCCTTTACGAGGAATTTTATCGCCTGCAGACACGTCAATGACATATAGTGTCAAGTCGGACAATTCAGGGCTAAAAGTTGCTGCCAAATTATCACCACCAGACTCGATGATAATAAGCTCAAGACCTGCAAATTGCTGCTGTAATTCGGCGATGGCAGATAAGTTAATTGAGGCATCTTCACGGATGGCAGTATGCGGGCAGCCACCGGTTTCAACACCGCGAATACGCTCGGCTGGCATGGCCTCATGACGCGTTAAAAATTCAGAGTCTTCTTTGGTATATATATCATTGGTCACCACGGCCATGTTGACATCATCGCGCAGGTGTTGACACAATCTCAGCGTCAATGCCGTTTTTCCTGAGCCTACAGGGCCACCAATACCTAAGCGTAATGGCGATAATGTCGTGTCTGAATGTTTGTTTTCGACTTTAGGAGTTAGTGCCATAAATAAATGTCCTCAATAAGTGTTTGGGTTATCAGCGATTAAGAGCGAAATAAGCGACTATATTGCCTTTCATGCTGGCAAGACAGGAGCGCTAAATTTGGTAAGTTAGCGGATATTTGTAACTGTTGATAAAGTAGATTTAGCCTTGATATCGCTATGTCAGGCGTATCTGCCATTAACGGCAGCCTTTGAGCGTACAAAAAACTTTGCTTGACGCGAGCAGCCAGTGGCTGTACTTGTTGGCTTAGTAGCTGTTGCAGCTGCCAAATGATTCGCTGTCCTGCCATTTGCCCAAGCGGTACGGTCTTGACCGCAGCCAGCACCATGTTTTCGATTTGGCCAAAGGCGTAAGTGGTCATGGCTTGTACAGGGTTAAATTGCCAGTGCGAGCTAATATGGGCAAACAGCGGCAAAAACCCATGGGCGAGTAAGCTATCAGGCACATTGAGCTCAAGGACATTATCAAGCCATGCGGATAAAGACAGAGCCAATTGACTTGACTCATAGACGAACTCTTTGGTTTCGCGGCTAGCGTGGTAATCTGCACCTAAAGCATCAGCAAGTGTGACGTCCTCAATCATAAGGGCTTCAATCATGAGCGCTAGTAGCGGTAGCTCATAACGACATAATGCCAGCTCCAGATAATCACTCATAAAATCCATACTACTGCTTTCATCATGAATAAGCCCTGACTCAATAGCAGGTTCTATGCCTTGCGAGTAGGTATAACTGCCAATAGGTAAGTTGCTTGACGCCAGCATGAGCAAACGTCCGGTCACATCTGCATGATTCAAATCATTTATACCTTGTGCGGTACTGGCAGGATGCTGGGAGTGCGTGGCATGATTAATCATGAGAGTTGCCGTGGGTGTGTGAATGGTCATGGTCGTGATGACTATGACTATGATTATGACCATGAGAGTGAGAATGTCCGCCTTGATTGCCTTTATAAGCACCAGTCTCTGGCTCAAAGGGCGCTTGTACGGCTTGGGTATGTAGGCCAAGTTGATGTAACATCGCTTCTAAAACATGGTCAGGCTCAAAGTAGAGGGCAGTAGGGGTCAGCATTAAAGGCACATGGCGGTTGCCTAAATGGTAAGCGCCTTTCATAAGGTCAAAGTTATTATCGGCAGTTACTTCGATTAATCCCTGCTTGGCGGCCATAATCTGTATTAGGTTGCCTTGATAGTCTGCTAAAACACTGCCATTCTTAATGGTTTCCGTACGTGGCAAATCAACACCAATGGATTCTTGGTGCTGGGTTTCTGCTTTAAAACGGCTACGCTGACGGGTGTCGAAATCTAAATATAAAAATTTTTCTGCCTGTTTTTGCCTATCAATGATCGCCTGTTTTTCAGCGCTAAGGGTTGATGGATCGAGACGTTGCGTATAAATGTTCATAATTATGTTTATAGTCCGTTTAAGTAGATGATTCACAGCTGATCGTGGATTATCAGCACGACAATAAAAAGCAGCTAGAATAAAAAGTAGCTAGAATAAAAAGTAGCTAGAATAAAAAGTAGCTAGAATAAAAAATAGCGCTGTGCCATCGGTAGATAGTCGGCAGGCTCACAGGTCAGCAGCTCACCATCGGCATACACTTCATAGGTCTCAGGGTTGACCTCCATCTGAGGACAGTAGCTGTTGAATTTCATGTCTTGTTTGCGTACCTTGCGAATGTTGTGTACTGCTTTGATGACCTTTTCTAATCCTAATTGCCTATCAACACCCTTATCAATAGCCACACTTGACATAAAGGTGATGCAAGTCTGCGCCACTGTCTTGGGGAAGCTGCCAAACATGCTGCGATAGTGCACAGGCTGTGGGGTGGATATGGAAGCATTGGGGTCGCCCATAGGTGCCGCTGCAATCAAACCGCCTTTTATAATTAAATCAGGCTTTACGCCAAAAAATGCAGGCGACCACAACACTAAATCTGCCCATTTTCCCAACTCAAGTGATCCCACTTCATCACTAATGCCATGGGTAATAGCGGGATTGATGGTGTATTTTGCGAGGTAGCGTTTGATACGAAAGTTGTCGTTGCCGCTATCAGAGTCAGTGGGACTTAGCATGATATTGTCTAAGGATTGCTCAGTTTTAGCTGATTGATCAGGAGCAAGGTGACCACGCTGGGCTTTCATCTTATCAGCCGTTTGCCACGTGCGAATAATGACTTCTCCCACGCGTCCCATCGCTTGCGAATCACTACTCATCATGGAGATAGCACCCATATCTTGTAAAATATCTTCAGCGGCAATGGTTTCTTTACGAATACGGCTTTCTGCAAAAGCGACATCTTCAGCAATGGCTGGGCTTAAATGGTGACAAACCATAAGCATGTCGAGATGCTCGTCAATGGTATTAATGGTGAAAGGGCGCGTCGGGTTGGTTGATGAGGGTAAGACGTTGGTTTCGCCAATAGCTTTTAAGATATCTGGGGCATGACCGCCGCCAGCGCCTTCGGTATGGAAGGTGTGGATACAACGGTCTTTAAACGCGCCTAGAGTGCTATCTAAATAGCCGCTTTCATTTAACGTATCAGTATGAATAGCCACTTGCACATCATATTTTTCAGCCACGCTAAGGCAATTGTCAATGGCTTTGGGCGTGGAGCCCCAGTCTTCATGAAGCTTAAGCCCGATAGCACCCGCTTCAATCTGCTCTACAATGGGGGCAGGTAAACTAACATTGCCTTTACCTAAGAATCCAATATTCATTGGAATAGCATCAGTGGCTTTTAGCATGCTGTGAATATGATAAGCACCAGGAGTACAAGTAGTGGCAAGAGTACCTTCAGCAGGTCCCGTACCACCGCCTAACATCGTGGTTATACCAGATATTAGTGCAGTTTCACATTGCTGCGGCGCAATGAAATGAATATGGCTATCGATACCGCCAGCAGTCAAGATTTTACCTTCTCCTGCGATGATTTCGGTAGCAGCGCCAATAGGTAACGTCACGTTAGGCTGAATATCAGGGTTACCAGCTTTACCGATACCACTAATGCGACCCTCTTTGATAGCCACATCTGCCTTATATATGCCGCTGTAGTCCACAATCAGAGCATTGGTAATAATAGTATCGGCAACTTGCTCACCTATTAGCTGTGACTGACCCATGCCATCGCGGATAACCTTACCGCCGCCAAATTTAACCTCTTCACCGATGCTGACGCTATCAATGTCAGGCTGGTGATCAATATGACTGGTCAAGTCATATTCAACCTCAAGCCATAAATTTGTATCGGCTAAGCGTACCTTATCCCCTGTGGTAGGGCCAAAATGTTCGGCATAGATACGTCGGTCAATGCGTTTTTTCGAGGTAGTTTGAGAGATTTTAGGGTTTACAACGCCCATAACCTCGCCTGAAAAACCATAAATGTGCTGTCTACCTGAAATGGCAACCAGCTCCACTTCACGCGCTTGGCCCGGCTCAAAACGTACAGCAGTGCCAGATAGGATATTGAGTCGATAGCCAAGCGTCGACTCTCGATCAAAGCTCAGTGCTGCATTGACTTCATAGAAGTGATAATGAGAACCGATTTGAATAGGGCGGTCGCCGGTATTGATTACTGCTATGGTTTGCACGCAGCGACCAGCATTCAATGCCATATCGCCTGCTTTAATCTTATATTCGCCTACTTTCATCGTCATTTTTATTATCCTTAATCGTCTTACGGCAATGGCTCTAGTTCAATATCGTTGTATACGACTTTATAGCAAACAAGCTATACGATGGGGTTATGTACCGTCACCAGCTTAGTGCCATCGGGGAAAGTGGCTTCAACTTGGACATCATCTATCATCTCTGCGATGCCTTCCATGACGTCATCGGCAGAGAGATAAGTGGCTCCTTCACTCATCAGTTGTGCCACGGTTTTGCCATCACGCGCGCCTTCCATTAGTAACATACTAATGTAAGCGATAGACTCAGGATAATTAAGCTTGACGCCGCGATTTTTACGACGTTCCGCCACCATGCCTGCGGTAAATAGTAAGAGTTTATCTTTTTCTGTAGGATTTAATTGCATAAAGCTTCCTTAATAATTATTGTGCTTTAAAGACTATGATTCGTTTTTAATCTTCATAAAGTAAAGGTGCCAAGTTAAATGTACTAAGTAGAGTCATTCTGGTTTGATTAAGCATTGTTCAGGGATGAGATTAAGTGGGAGCACATGATATTAGGTGTCCCAAATTCTCGGTCGATGAGGCTCAAGCGCATACCATTTAGACCTGATAAGCTCGCGAATTTGGTAAAAAGCTTCAAAGCAGGCACGCACATCTGCCCCTAAATAACGGCAATTGATACCTTGAAAATTGTGAGTACAGTGAATGGGTAGTGACTGCTGATCAATGAGGCTGCGTATCTCTGTAATAGTGGTATCTAAATATTGACCGAGCTTGAGCGGATTATTCTGTAACTCAGGCGCAATGACCTCTGTGCTAGGTATTGCCCAAAAAGAGCCATGCACATGTTGATTGTTCAGCCCTAATGGTGAGGTAAACCAGCGCGTATTGGCTTGCTGGGAAGTGCACTCACTGACCAATAAATCACTCTCACGCCATATCTCTAAGCGGTTGGCATAATGACCATTAGCAAACGTCTCTTGATACGCTTGACGTCCGAACACAGCAATATCCCAAGTCAATAAACTTGCCGTCTTAGCCAAATAAAAGCGATTATTGGCAGTAGAGACAGAATGATCGTAATAGATACTTTCTTGAGGGAGCCATTCAAGAATAGCGTGGTTATCAAGGTGGGCGTCGATATGCTGTTCTGCGCTGACAACATCATTAAAACAGTCGTTAGAAGTGTTGTTATTTGCCGATTGAGTACCGTTGTTAAATTTTGATGAGTCGCTAGGTCTAGAGGATCGTAATGATTTGCGTTGCCCGTACCATTTGCCGGCTCCAGGGGTGGTAATCACCGCATGGCTGTTAGAGTGTAGGTCAAATTCCAATGTTAAGCGGTCATCATCGGCGATACCAGCAGGAGGATACAACACATAAATATGGCAAATCCCTGCTTGGCTGTTATCAGTACTATCAGGCTCAGTATACAGCGCGCGCTGCACCATGAGTGCGCCAGTATGGGCACGATGACACAGCCGAGTTTTTGCAGCAGTAGAGGCGCAGTCGAAATGAAGCTGTAGTGAGGATTGCCAAGTCAAAATTGTATTTCCTTTTAGAAAGTGCCCTTTTAGAAAGTGTCCTTTTAGATTGCCACCAACTCTTGAATGTTGTTTTTTGCCATGTCAACTCCAGCCCCTTGAGCAACTACTTGTCCTCTAGAAAGCACGGTATAGTTATCGGCAAGCTCTTCTGCAAACTCATAAAATTGCTCGACCAGTATAATGGCCATTTTACCTTGATAACCTAAATCCCTAATGACCCGCCCGATGTCCTTGATGATAGAGGGCTGAATACCTTCAGTCGGCTCATCGAGTACCAGCACAGATGGCTCGGAGGCAAGCGCACGAGCAATAGCGAGCTGCTGCTGCTGACCGCCAGATAGATCGCCGCCGCGCCGATGCTTCATCTCGTCCAGCACTGGAAATATATCATACAAGTGTTTGGGTACTTTGCTTGCTTTTCGTTGAGAGAATTTCGCCATGCCAATCAGAATGTTTTCTTCAACGGTCAAAGTGGAAAAGATATCACGTCCTTGCGGTACATAAGCGAGACCTGCGCGCACACGCTGCTCAGGCGTCATCTGACTAATGTCCTTACCGTCTAATAAAATTTCACCTGATTTTATTGGTAGGATGCCCATCAAGCATTTAAGCAAGGTGGTTTTACCGACGCCATTACGACCCAGTACCACGCTACATTTTCCTACAGGGGCGGCGAGGGTGACATCACGTAAAATGTGACTGCCACCATAATATTGATTTATGGCATTAATTTCTAACATATAAGCACCTCTATTTTTTAGGTCTATTTCTAAGCACTACTACCAATTATCGACCCAAGTAAGTCTCAATGACGGCTTCATTATTCTGCACTTCACTCAACGTGCCTTCAGCCAGAATAGCGCCATTTGCTAAGACCGTTACTTTCTCACTGATGGCATCAATAAAGGTCATGTCATGCTCAACCACGATTAAAGTATGATTCTTTTTGAGGCGCAGACATAACTCAGCGGTATGTTCGGTTTCGGCATCTGTCATGCCTGCCACTGGTTCATCAAGCAAAATAAGCTTTGGTCTTTGCATCAGTAACATCCCAATCTCTAGCCACTGTTTTTGACCATGAGATAACAGTCCTGCTGGCTTGTTAATCAGATCTTTTAGGCGTATTTGATCAAGCGTTGAGTCAAGTGTATCTTGGATTTCTGCATCAATACGAGTAAACCAGCTTTTTGATACTCGTTTGTCCTTTGGCGCGGCCAGCATTAAGTTATCAAGTACGGTAAATTTCTCAAACACGGTAGGTTTTTGAAACTTACGGCCAATACCTGCTTCGGCTATTTCTTCGGTAGATAGTTTGGCTAAATTATGTACTTGACCGAAAAATGCACTGCCTTTAGTGGGACGCGTTTTACCCGTAATAACATCCATTAAAGTCGTCTTACCTGCGCCATTAGGGCCGATGATGCAACGTAGCTCGCCTGCCTCAATGTATAAAGATAGATCATTGAGTGCACGGAACGAGTCAAACCACACGCTAACGTCTTCTAAATACAGCGCAATACCATGTCTCATATCCGGCCCTGATTTGGGAACAGGATGCGCCAAGCCCCCGCTATCTCCGTAATCTTCAGCCAAAGTAGTGACTGGTCGGGTAGGCGTGTTTTCTGCGACCGTTATGTGTGGTGTATTTTTAGAGTTTTTCATTGGATTATTAATACTAGGATTGTTTTTAACAAGCGCATCGTTAGTAACTTTTTGGGAAGTAGCAACATTAGTTATTAACATTATTCTTTTTCCTTTTTAAAACGATCAAGTACGCCAATGATGCCGTTAGGGAGAAATAAAGTAACCACCACAAATAATCCACCTAGGATAAGCAACCAAAACTCAGGGTAGGCGACGGTAAAATAAGTCTTAATTGCATTGATTGCACCTGCACCTACGATAGCACCAATGAGTGAACCTCTTCCTCCCGCAGCCACCCATACTGCCATCTCGATAGAGTTGACGGGGTTCATCTCACCCGGATTAATGATGCCAACTTGCGGTACATATAGAGCACCAGCGATACCAGCAATGACTGCAGACAATACCCAAGCAGAAAGCTTGTACCAAAGCGTGCGATAGCCTAAATACTGCAATCGATTTTCACTATCACGAATGGCACCGAGCACGCGCCCATAAGGCTGGCTCATCAGGTAGCGTAGTCCAAGATAGGACAGTAGCAGCGCCAAAGCGGTCGTAAAACACAGCACAGCCCTTGTTGAAGAGGCAGTGATGTCATAACCTAATAGCGTGGTAAAACCTGTGAAGCCATTGTTACCACCGAAGCCTGTTTCATTACGGAAGAATAATAAGGCTGCCGCATAGGTCATGGCTTGAGTAATAATCGAAAAATAAACCCCTTTGATTTTTGAGCGAAAAGCAAAATAGCCAAAGATGAAAGCGACCAGACCCGGAACTAATACCACTAGAGCCATCGCCCACCAAAAATGTTGAGTACCTGCCCAATACCACGGCAGCTCGGTCCAGCTTAAGAAACGCATAAAGTCTGGCAAGCCCGTGCCAGCAGTTTCACGCGTCAAGTACATGCCAAAGGCATAACCTCCTAGCGCAAAATAAAGACCATGACCTAAGCTTAGAATGCCGGCATAGCCCCAGACCAAGTCTAAAGCCAGTGCTACCATGGCGAGCGCCATTATTTTACCAATCAAAGTTATCCAGTAAGCAGACAGGTGAAAACTAGAGGTTTCAGGTAGTAGATGGAGCCAAGGCAATATCAGTAGCACTAAAAAACACAAACCAATCAAAATGGCATTACGTGGGGAATCAGATAATAATTGAGTCAAACGCATGAGGTTCTCCTTAATCCACAAAACGGCCTTTGAGGGCGAATAAACCTTGTGGACGTTTTTGAATAAACAAAATCACAAGAACCAGTAATACAATCTTAGCCATCACAGCACCAATGCCAATCTCTAGCACCGTACCACTGACACCAAGACCTAAAGATGCCAATACCGCGCCCCATACTTGCCCAACACCGCCAACCACGACGACTAAGAACGCATCAATAATATAAGTCTGACCTAAGTCGGGTCCGACATTGCCTACTTGCGCTAAGGCACAGCCAGCGAGACCTGCGAGACCCGAGCCAAGTCCAAAAGCCAACATGTCGATGCGAGCAGATGAGATACCAACTGCACGTGCCATTTGCCGGTTTTGAGTGACAGCGCGCACAAATAGCCCGAAACGAGTCTTATTAAGTAAGTACACCAGTAGCATAAGAATAATGATGGTAAAGCCGATAATAGCGATACGGTTGAAGGGAAGCACAAGGCTCGAGGACACTTGATAGGCACCGCTCAACCAGTCGACATTGCTGACTTCGACGTTTTGCGCGCCAAATATCATCCGAACCAACTGCATAAGAATCAAACTGACACCGAAAGTTGCCAGTAAGGTTTCAAGCTCACGACCGTAAAGCGGGCGAATAATGATTCGTTCGATAATCATGCCGATAATGGCACTGACTAAGAAAGCGACGGGTATAGCAGCAACCAGATACCATCCAGTCATACTAGGAAAATACGCCTGAAAGAGATTTTGCACCATATAAGTGGCGTAAGCACCAATCATAATGAGCTCACCGTGGGCCATATTGATGACCCCAAGCAGACCAAAGGTAATGGCAAGCCCTAATGCCGCGAGTAGTAAGATACTTGCCGTACTAAGTCCCGTGAACAGATGACCTATCCAAGTACTGATGGTAATGCGCTGCTCAATACTATCCTCAGCATCTAACAGCGCAGATTTGAGCACAGGATCGATATCATCTGCCGCCAATGCTTTTTTGACATCAACTAAGACTTGCGGGCTATCACTATCAGCAAGGATGGTAAGCGCGGCAATTTGGGTAGTAACGTCGCCGTCTCTAAAATCAATCCTCGCTTGTAAAGTACTCAACGCTGTTTTGACGTCGTCGTCTTGCTCATTAGTGGCAGCAGTACTTATGAGCGCTGGATCTAGCTGTTCGATATTGTCCGCTAAGATAGTAACTGCCTGCATACGTTGCGTAGGATCGTTTGACTCAAGCTTAACCTTGGCTTGTCCAAATACTAAGGCTGAGCGTAGCGTATTGGTCAAAGTCACTTGCGCCAAGTCACTCGGCCACTCGGTGGTCAGCTGCTTAACAGGATAAGTAAATAGCTCATCTTCGCTGTTAAGTAGGTAGGTTTTCCCGCCATTGCCTTGGTATAGCTCATCGTTTTTTATCAGCTCAACTAAAGTATCCAAACTCTCAACTGACCCCGGCCACTGGTTGAGCATGGTTTGGCGAATGGTGAAGTCAGCAGCAACGAACTGCTCGATAGCATCCCCTTTACTTATCGCAAAATTAGTAGGCGTAGTCAGAGACTGCTTGTTTTGAGCAAGTAAGGTGTCGTCTTGAGCGAGTAAGATCTCTTCACTTACAGCATTGGATGTCGCTGCCACAGTATTAGTAGATAGTTTCTCGCCATGGCTGTGGGCTATTGGCGTCTCGTGAGCATGAGCAGCTGATGTGATAGCAATGAGGAGGAGTAAAGATAGTAAGGCGATGATAAAAGTCTTATTAGAATAATTGGCTTGCGCGTCACTTTTATAATAGGAAGGGTAATGTGACATGATGGTTCCTTTTTTGCAGTCAACACTCCTCTAACCTCTACTGAAAAACTGTTTTATCAGTAGAGGAGCTAAAGGGTTGCTGGTATTGATACCATTAAGGGGCTAAGGGCTAAGGGCTAAGGGCTAAGGATTGCGGTTTAGGTGACAACACCTTATTTAGGAATGTACTGACTCCATGGCTCAGCACGAATGACTTTTGGCGTTTTGCTGATCACATCGAACTGACCATCGGCACGGATTTGACCGATCATGACAGGCTTCCATAAGTGATGGTTTTCCTCATCCATTTTCAATGTATACCCTGATGGTGCGTCAAAAGTCTGACCTCCCATACTAATACGCACTTTGTCGACATTAGTGGTACCTGCCTTTTCGACTGCTTGTTTCCACATATTGATACCCACGTAGGTGGCTTCCATAGGATCATTGGTTACGACCTTTTCAGCATTCGGTAGCTTATGATCTAGCGCATATTTCTTATACTTTTTGGTGAAGCCGCTATTGACAGGATTTTTAACCGACATAAAGTAGTTCCATGACGCCAAATGCCCTTGTAATAAGCTGGTATCGATACCGCGAAGCTCTTCTTCTCCTACTGAGAATGCCATGACTGGGATATCAGAGGCTTTAATACCCTGATTGGCAAGTTCACGATAAAAAGGTACGTTTGAATCCCCATTAATGGTAGAGATAACCGCCGTCTTTTTACCAGTAGAGAAGCTTTTAATGTTGCCCACGATGGTCTGATAGTTGCTAAAACCGAAAGGGGTGTACTCTTCCATGATATCTTTTTCAGCGACGCCTTTAGATTTTAAGAACGCACGCAGTATCTGGTTAGTAGTCCGAGGATAGACATAATCTGTCCCAAGTAAGACAAAGCGTTCTGCACTACCACCCTCTGGACTCATTAAGTATTCAACGGCAGGAATAGCTTGCTGATTGGGAGCCGCCCCAGTGTAGAAAATGTTTTCTGACTGCTCTTGACCCTCGTACTGAACAGGGTAGAACATGAGGCCATTTAACTCTTCAACGACAGGCAGCACTGACTTACGTGATACCGACGTCCAACCACCAAATATGACATCCACTTTGTCTTGAGTTAATAGCTGACGTGCTTTTTCAGCGAATAACGGCCAATCAGAAGCGGGATCTACGACGATTGGCTCTAGCTGCTTACCCAACACACCGCCATTAGCATTAATTTCATCAATGGTCATGAGCGCAGTATCTTTTAAGGATGTTTCAGAGATGGCCATCGTTCCAGATAAAGAATGCAAGATACCAACTTTGATGGTGTCACCATCTGCCGCAGGGGTAGTAGTGGTCTCGGCCGTTTCGGTTTTTGTGGCTGTAGAATTGGTTTCAGCACTAGTTTCTGCAGGTTTTTGACAACCTATAAGGCTTAAGCTACCTACGACGGCTACTGCTAGTAGAGACAAACGTGATGTGAGTTTTGAGTCGATACGATAGTTTGTACTGATAGGAGTAGCAGTGATAAGCGTTGGCAATAAAGACATATATTTCTCCAAAAAGATAAAGTAGCAGCTTGGTAGGCCGAGTTAACAAACCATTTCTAACTGCTATTAACACTTCAATATTTATGCCATTCCAAAATACACAATAAACGCACCAATATCGGTCTTTTTAGGAGATATTGCACTTTTTTCGCACCATGATGGTTTTTATGATTTTCTATGCACCATAAGTGTCTAGTCTAAGAGGATTAAAACGATTACATTGAAAGCGGTGGGCTGCTAAGTTCAGAAAGCGTAAATAAGGGTGCTTGCAAAGCAAACCCCGATATTAATTAAGCCAATTGAGTACTCATAAAAGCAGCAAGGACTTGCTAAGACATGCCAGCATGTAGTGGCATAATAAATTCGGACAGCTGCTAAGAGGTCATACTAAACAAAAGACGGAACATAGTATGACCAACAAACGCAATCAATATACCCGATAATTCAAATTAGAAGCCATCAGCTTAGTCGTTGAACACAAACGTAAAATACCTGACGGTGCTGATTCATTGGGGATAGGCAAATCCACCCTCAGAGGTTTATCGCACACTTTAACAAGCCAGCTAAAAACACTAGACAACAAAAAACCCCATAAACATTGCGTTTACGGGGTTTGAATTTGGTGGGCCCAGTAGGACTTGAACCTACGACCAAAGGATTATGAGTCCTCTGCTCTAACCAACTGAGCTATGGGCCCTTTAGACGCACAATGATACCTGATTTTTATATATTTTCAAGTAAAAATTAGCAGATAGCGCCTACTATTTGATGAATTATCATTAATGACCACCAGCCAGCGTCAAACTGCGTCCACCATCTACCGTTATTATCTCACCCGTCACATAACTGGCATGTGCCAAATAAAGCACACCATGGGCAATGTCAGCAGGGACGCCTATGCGCTGCATAGGGATAGAGCTTATAATCTTATTTTGCTGCTCGCTATCAAGCGCTTGATCGCTATCTGCATCGGGTAAAATATTGACCCCAGGCGCGACCCCATTAACGCGTACATCAGGCGCCATATCTAGCGCTAAAGACTGTACCATCATCCGGTGCGCCGCTTTTGCCATATTGTAGACGGTATAATTGGCAAATGGCTTATCATGCGCATGGATATCAAGCAAACTAATAATACAGCCTTGCTGATTTTTTAGATAAGGATATAGCGCTTGGCTTAATAGTAATGGCGCTTTGGCATTGCTTAACAGCAGCTCATCCCATTGGTCATGAATAATACTGCCAAGGGGAGTGGGATAAAAGCGAGAAGCATTATGTACCAGTACGTCTAGTTGCCCAAATGCTTGCATGATGGTTTGGGTTAGATGCTCAAGAGTATCAGCCTGATTCACCACTGCCAAATCTGCAACAATAACCACGGCGCTATGAGGGCAATTATCATTTAGCTCGTCTGCTAAGGCATGGGCCTCTTGCTCGCTATGATGACAATGAATAATAACGCGATAGCCTTGCTTATGAGCCGCACGAACAATAGCAGCACCGATACGCTTAGCACTGCCCGTAACGAGCATGACAGGCGCAGGTATCGTCATAGTCTGAATAGGTGGAAGTTTTTGAGTCATGTTAGTATTTTGATTAAAATATGGGTTTAAGGTTTCAAGGCGTATGCAGACCCTTTCAGTCAGACAGCTCGCGTTTGTAAATGTTCAATCCTGCCTTGACGCAGCGCTTGACCGATCGCTGGACCTTTAAGATTTTGATCAATATCATTCATACCAATAGCGTGAAAGCTATTCAACGCCAACATCATTTGTCGATGTTGTAGCGCTAACTGCATGACTTGGCTTGTGACTAAGAGCTGCGAGAGTTTTTCAGGTGCTTTATGGGCGCTACAGGCTTGAATAAGATCTATTTTTTCAGCCGCCGTGAGATGGTTAATAGTACTTAATTTTGCGATTTGTTGAATAAATAAGCTGGCAAACTGAGTTTGTGCTTTTGGTACTTTAGCCGTGTTGCCAATATCATTCATGCCTTTACAGGCCATTGTCACATCAGAGGCGTCTAAATTGTTAGGATTGGCATGAGATACAGAGGATAACAGGCTGGTCATCAGTAGGGCCCAGCGCTGCGATAAGTTAAGCTGCATTTGACCAGAAAAATATAGTGCTGTTTGTACCGTTTCTCGTATCTGCCCATCGTTCCAAGCCTGATGTAATGGGGCAAAGTATCCTGTAAGGGCGCCGATATCAAATAACTGTTGCCAGTATACCTGAGGGGAGAGTTGCATCATTGCACGGCTTGACTCTTGCCAAATACGCTCGCTACTTAAATGGGCAAGCTCTCCTGAGTCCACCAATTCACGCATCAGTACTAACGTTTCATCCGCGATGGTAAACCCCAAATCATAGTAGCGGCTATAAAAGCGCGCTGTTCTTAACACGCGTAAAGGGTCTTCGCTAAAGGCATTTGAGACGTGACGTAAGGTCTTGCTTTTTATGTCGTCCAGTCCGCCATAATAATCAATCACGTCACCA
This sequence comes from Psychrobacter sp. ANT_H59, assembly GCF_008369225.1. Taxonomy (NCBI): domain Bacteria; kingdom Pseudomonadati; phylum Pseudomonadota; class Gammaproteobacteria; order Moraxellales; family Moraxellaceae; genus Psychrobacter; species Psychrobacter sp. ANT_H59. The sequence goes on along the minus strand of NZ_VOBE01000001.1, from coordinate 527,424 downwards.
TTTATCGGGGTATCGTCGGTTAAGCTAGTAACCTCTATGGCCATGGCATTGATCGTCAAGTCGCGCCGCTGCAAATCGTCTTTTAAACTAACGTCAATACTGGCATGCACGCTAAAGCCCTGATAGCCCAAACCTTGCTTACGCTCAGTTCGTGCGAGGGCATATTCCTCACGGCTCACCGGATGCAAAAATACAGGGAAATCTGCGCCTACTTGCTGAAACCCTGCGTCAAGCATCTCAGTAACTGTTGCCCCAACGACAACGAAGTCTTTATCTTTGATAGGGCGTCCTAATAGCTGGTCACGTACCGAACCGCCGACGAGATACACTTGCATAATATTCTCTTTATATTTACTACCAATTAACCTAAATTTTGTCAAAAAAAACCAGCCAATACTTTAGGCATTGGCTGGTTTTAGTATAGCAGACGGTCTCTATAAAAAATGCAAGAGACCGTCTTAATTGCGCACTTTGACTTTGAAGAACGTAATCGATTACTGCTTCTCGTTATCTAAATCCTGAGCTTCAGTGACCGCAAGTGCCGTCATATTAACCACACGGCGCGCTGTGGCTGATGGCGTTAGGATATGTACAGGTTTGCTTGCACCTAACAAAATAGGACCGATAGACGCGCTACCGGTTGCTGTCTTGAGCAGGTTAAAGGCAATGTTCGACGCATCTAACGTTGGCAAGATAAGTAGATTTGCTGAACCTTTAAGATTGCTCGAAGGCAAGTCATTGGCACGGATATGTTCGTCAAGTGCAGCATCACCTTGCATTTCACCGTCAAACTCAAAATCGACATTCATCTCGGTCAGTAGTTGATGTACTTTACGCATTTTGACCGCGCTGGCACGATCAGAAGTTCCGAAGTTTGAATGCGACACCAAGGCCACACGTGGGGTAATGCTAAAGCGGCACAATTGCTCAGCTGCCAATACAGTCATCTCAGCCAATTGCTCAGCAGTTGGGTCTTCATGGATATAGGTATCAGCAATAAAAATATTACGATCTTGCATGAGCACCGCATTCATCGCGTAAAAATCATTAATGCCTTCTTTTTTATTGATCACTCTGCCGACATATTTTAAATGCAGCTGATAGTGACCGAATGTACCACAAATCATACCATCGGCATCGCCATTTTCAACCAAAAGCGCACCAATTAAAGAGGTTTTGCGGCGCACATCACGGCGAGCAAGCTCGATACTGACACCAGTACGTTTGTTTTTCTCGTAGTAGCCTTTCCAGTAATCGTTATAGCGCGGATCATCATCAACATTGACGATAGTAATGTTCACGCCATCTTTCAAGCGTAGTGCTAGCTTTGCAATGTTATTTTCGATCACTGAAGGACGACCGACCAAGATTGGATAAGCCAACTGCTCATCGACGACCACTTGTACCGCTAATAGTACGTTGCTGTCTTCGCCTTCACAGTAAACGATACGTTTTGGATCTGCTTTTGCACGAGCAAAAATAGGCTTCATTACAAACGCTGAGTTATAGACAAACTCAGACAGACGCTGACGATAGGCTTTCATATCTGCGATAGGAAGCGTTGCAACGCCTGAATCCATAGCCGCTTTGGCGACTGCAGAGGCAATTTCAATGATTAGGTTTGGCTCAAGTGGTCCTGGAATCAGGTAATCACGACCAAAGCTTGGCGTACTTTCAACGTTTTTGACGTTGCTCATTGGCGTCGCTTCCACATGTGCCATAGCAGCAATGGCGCGTACGCATGCAATTTTCATCTCTTCGTTGACAGTCGTTGCGCCCACATCTAATGCACCGCGGAAGATATAAGGGAAACACAATGCGTTGTTTACTTGGTTCGGATAATCAGAGCGACCGGTTGCCATAATAACGTCTGGACGGACGGCATGGGCGATTTCTGGCATGATCTCAGGCGTTGGGTTAGCAAGCGCAAAGATGATAGGGTCTTTTGCCATACGGCGAACCATGTCTTCTGTCAATGTACCCGGCATAGATAAGCCTAGGAACATGTCGACATCATCCATCAGCTCTTCAATAGTCGTAGCAGTGGTTTCACGAGCATAGCGTTGTTTGGTTTCATCAAGGTTTTCACGGGTAGTAGAGATAATGCCACGTGAGTCTGATACGTAGATATTGTTTTTATTCACACCAAGGGCGCAAATGATGTCCAAGCAAGAAATCGCTGCAGCACCGGCACCAGAACAAATGATTTTAATATCTTCAATTTTTTTGTTCGTGATGATTAATGCATTAAGCATCGCCGCCGCAACAATGATTGACGTGCCATGTTGGTCATCATGGAATACTGGAATGTTCATACGCTTACGCAATTCGCGCTCGATTTTGAAACACTCTGGTGCTTTGATGTCTTCTAAATTAATCCCACCAAACGTAGGCTCTAAAGAAGCAACTGCCTCAATGAATTTGTCCGGATCGTTTTGTGCAATTTCAATATCAAAAACGTCAATACCAGCGAACTTTTTGAATAGAACCCCTTTGCCTTCCATCACAGGCTTTGATGCCAATGGACCGATATTTCCCAAACCTAGCACCGCTGTACCATTGGTGATAACACCAACTAAGTTGCTACGTGCGGTATATTTTGCCGCAAGAGATGGGTCTCTTTGAATCTCAAGACAAGGAACTGCCACACCTGGTGAATAGGCGAGCGCCAGATCACGTTGGTTTGCCAATTGCTTGATAGGAGTAACTGAGATTTTACCAGGGCGAGGGAACTCATGGTAATGTAAGGCAGCTTGTTCAAACTGCTCTTTTTCCGTACTAGGGGTGTCCGTATTCAAAGTGATATCGTCATTCATAATAATTGCCATGGTTAGGATAAATTGGAATAAATTAAATGGTGATAAAAACTAATGCCTAATTCTCAATAACCATTGAATATGATCATGAGTGTACATTGATTGTTAAGGGGTGCTATGCGGCGCTTAAACATCAGCAAAAAACAACAATAGTGCAAAATAGATAGTCTACATTATCGCCAATAATTTGCCTAGCTAAGGACTATGAACTGCGCACACAATATAATAAATTGATATTCATTATTTAGCTAGTTGATAATGCCAAAAAAATGACCCAAATATCAACCCCAAATGCAAAATATTTCAAAATATTACAGAATAAATATATATTAAGATGAACAGCTGATTGGCATTTGCGGTGCATGAGGCGCAGGCGGTAAGGTATCAAGGTCAATGGCGCTATCATGTAGCGTATAAGGGCTAGCAAGCAACTCGAATACTCTATTTAGTTCTTCAAACTGTCCTTGCTCTGCGGCAACGATAACACGCTGAGCCATGCTGTTACGCAATACATAAATAGGATTGCTGGCTTGCATATCCTCAATTGCTTGAGTAATCGATACCTGCTTTACTTGTGCCAGATAACGGATCGACCATGCTTGCCAGACTTGCTGTGCTTCAGGATTCAGCTCGGCCGTCAAGGTTGCAAGCAACTGCTGCTCATAATGATGCTCGTCCGGTGCGACTAAGCCTAATAACGCTCGGAAACTATTGGTATAGTCGAGTAAATTATCCTCTAGCAGTGTCAACCATTCAAACGCTAAGCTTAAACTCTCACGCTGATGCGGCAATCCAAGCTTGCGGCATAGCCCTTGCTGATAATGCTGCATAAAGGTCGCTTCATAAGGTGCTAGACAATCTGCTAACGTCTCGCGCGTCACACCGTCTAGACGCATAAAGTGCGGTAACCAAATATTTAGATTCCAATGACCAATAGCAGGCTGATTCTGATAGGCGTAGCGTCCGCTATGATCAGAGTGATTGTTGATCCAAGCAGGGTTGAAGCGTTCCATAAAGCCAAACGGACCAAAATCTAGAGTACTGCCGGTAATAGACAAGTTATCCGTATTCATAACACCATGCGCAAAACCAATCAGCTGCCAGTCGGCTATCATCCGTGCGGTACGTTCAACCACCGCCTGCAAAAATGCTAAGACTGGTTTATCACTATCACGGCACTCAGGGTAGTAGGTATCAATCATATAGTCGGTAAATTCAGCGAGTAAGTCGGGCGCAAAGCTGGCAATCCACTCAACATGACCGAAGCGAATATGACTGTCAGCCACACGCATTAAAGCCGCTCCGGCCTCTATTCGCTCGCGGCGCACTTTGGTATCTGATACCACAAATCCCAACGCATTAGAGGAAGAGATGCCAAGTTGAGTGAGCGCATGACCACACAGGTACTCACGAATGGTACTGCGTAATACCGCACGTCCATCGCCCATGCGTGAGTAGGGAGTCAAGCCTGCACCCTTTAGATGCAAGTCTTGTAATTGGTTGTTTTCATCGAGTACTTGCGCCATCAATAAGCCGCGACCATCGCCCAATTGCCCTGCCCATTGCCCAAACTGGTGACCGGCATACGCCATTGATAAAGGCTGAAATTCAGCTGGCACATATTGTCCACCAAGTATCTCAACCCAACGATTCATCAAATCTGTATCTTCCGTCCAGCCCAGCTGCTCAGCAACTTGAATATTAAAATGACCGGCACGAGGATTATCTAAAGGTGTTGGCAATTGCTCATGATAAAGACGGGTGTCTAGTTTGACGTAGGTATTATGATAACGCATAGAAGCTATTCCAATTGAGAGATGTAAGCTAGCAGATAAATCTTAAGATATTAATACAATAAATGCACTATAACATAGCCTTGATATAGCAACATTGCACTCTACCCGTCTCTTGTAAATACTGTCGATTTGATAAGTGGTCATGAGACATAACGGCGCATAAAAAAATCCCCCTATCTGTTGCAGATAGAGGGAAGGAGAAACGTCACAATAAAATACTAAATAATCAAACAGTGATCAATGCTTAAGCAGCTTTTGCGCTTTCGCCGATAGAGCGAAATGCTGTTTTTAGGTTGCTGTTATGCGCTAATATTTTTTGTTCAATTTTGGCATAATCTTGCTTGAGCTCATCTTCAACTTCATGCAAGCGATCAGCAAACTCGGTCTTTTTCAGCTCAATGGTTTTTGCTTTTAACGCTTGCCATTCTTCAACCGTTTGCGTAAAGGCATCGTATTCAAACTTAATACGGTCTTGGAAGCTTTTCATTGCATGAGGAATATCAATACCACTTGATGTGGCCGTATCAATCTGCTGCTGAGCCGCTTTAAATTGCATTTGCACTTCAGCATGCTTGATCGTGGTGTCATCAACGGTACGTAGCTCGCTGGTCAAGCCCAGCTTCGATAAACCAGCGATGAGCCATTTGGTTGGATCATACTGCCACCATTTCACGCCATTACGATAATCGTACTGGAAGAAGTGATGATAGTTATGGTAACCCTCACCCCACGTAAATAGAGCCAAGAAGAAGTTATCACGGGCAGTGTTGGTATCGGTATAAGGGCGCGAACCAAACATATGACATAGCGAATTGATAAAGAAGGTAAAGTGATGCGTCAGTACCAGACGTAGCAAACCAACGATGACCAAAGTACCCCAAACATCACCCAATAACCAACCGATTGCGGCGACTGCACCAACGTTCAATGCAGCAACCCATAAACCGTAATATTTATGCTGAATTTGCAGCGTTCTGTCTTTGGTCAGGTCAGGGATATTTTTATAGTCAAATTTTCCGCTAGGATAATTGCGTAGCATCCAGCCCATATGACTAAAGAAAAAGCCACGCTTCGCTGAGTACGGATCTTCTAGGCGATCATCGACATGACGATGATGCGTACGGTGACCAGAAACCCAATCAAACGCTGAACCTTGTACGGCAAAGGTAGAACCTAACAATAAAAAGTTTTTGACGATTGGATGTGCTTTATAAGCACGATGCGATAGTAAACGATGATAACCAGCTGTGATACTGATGCCCGTCCAAACCATAAACGCACCAAATACGCCCCAAACTGGTGCGCTAACTTGATGGGTGAACAGATACCATGGCGTAATAATTGCTGCAGCAATAGGCGTGGCTACCAGAATAGTCGCTGGAATCCAGTTAATCGGTGCTTTGGTAAACTCAAACTCACGCATATCGATACTGTCTACATCGATAGGCAGTTCAGTCTGCTCAGAGGCGCTTGCATAGTTGCGTTTGGCAACAGGCATCTCATCGAGTGAGTTTTTTGCTTTATTCTCATCAAAACGTGTTTTAAAACGTGTGACTTGAATGCTGGCATTTTTGACAAATGTGTCACCAGATTTGATAGCGAAACGTAAGCCTTTAAGCGGTAAGCCAAGTGCTTTTTTTGCAATCATATAATATCCCTAACGGTATTAATTTAAGCGTCTATATTACCTTAAATACTTAGTAAAGTGAACACTTATACACTATAAAAATATTGCTAAATAACAATAACTTGTATGGATTATAGTAGGTGTTATGGCAAATAAGCCGTGACTTATCAGCTATAAGGTAAAAATGTAAGTAAAACCATAAATATGTACAGCACAAAAGCGAGTTTAGAAATACGAGTAATGCGTTAAGGTAGTAATAAATAGCTTGGATAATCGGTAATAATCACATCAACTTGCCAGTTTATAAGCTGCTCAATAGTCTCAATATCATTGACCGTCCATGCACTTACAGGTAAGTCATAGCGATGACAATACTGTATGACTTCACGATTCAAAAGCGGATAGTGGATACCTAATTGCTTACAGCCAAGTTGTAAAGCAGTATTGGGAGCCTGTTTCAGTAGTTTAGGCTCTCGAATAAGCAGCCCACGTGGTATATGCCTCATGAAAGTACTGCGTTGTAAGCGGGCATGCAGCTCAACATCAAAGCTGGTTAGCACAATCGGTAGGTTGGCAAGTGGGCTATCAATGAGGTCACGCATCAAGGCTTTTACGAGTTTGGCATAATCAGTGCGACTATGGGTTTTAACCTCAAGCTCAATATAAGTATAGATATTTAGAGCAGAAACAATGTCAGGCAATGTGATAATTGGCTGACCAAACTGATGATGACGCTGTATTTCGCTCACATTTAGCTGATCTAGACGCGACTGCTGCGCGCACATGCGCTCAAGCGTTTCATCATGAAAGACGATGAGCTGTCCATCTCGGCTAAGTTGTACATCGAACTCTATACCTGCCAAACCAGAGCTTTGCAAATTTTGCGCATATTCAAAACCTGATAAGGTATTTTCTAACGCTTCACCGCGCGCGCCGCGATGACCAAGTAGCAAGGTGTTCTTAAGATCTATCATAACCAGTGACCATCACATATTTTGAGCATTATAATGGAAATATTATATCGTCTGTTATTAACTGCATCCAACGCTATCACGTATCAAAGCGTATTGAATAAAGCATTTATAAAAATTTTATGCTGATAAAACTTTCTGTCATCATCTTAATATTTGTTTAGGTAAATATATATTTGTAGCTTTTTTGCAACTAAAGCTAGATTTCGGACACAATGTTGAACGTTATTTGTACATCAGTAGGCTACATGGATGACCATCTCCTGCAAACACCGTATAATAATGTGGTTTTCAAATCTATCGCAATGCCGGTTTCTGCTAGATTTGAGTTTTATAGTGTAAATGTCAAATACTGTCCGTGAGCGACGGTACGAATCAGTAAATTGGAGCAAAAGAGATATGAGCGTAGCAAATAAAAGTGTGAGCAAATGGTATAAAGTTGCTGGTATTGGCATGGTATGTGGTTTAGCGCTTGCTGGTTGTGATCGCTCAGAAAAAGACGATGCCGAAACGGTAGAAGTGACTGAGCAAGAAACACAGGTTAGTGAAAACGCTGCTGCCACGGCGGTGAGCTGCGATGATCCTATGGTACAAGACCGCCTCAAATCCGCTTTGAAAAATACGCTCAATCAACAAGCCCAAACTTTAGCCGTCAGTTATGCCAACGATGCAGAGATTGGCTTAGGCAGCGGTGTGGTTTCTACTAAAGCAAACGGTATTATCATCGATATACAAAATGCCGCCGTGTTGCAAGCAACCAATGAAAATGGTCTGACAACCTGTCAGGCAAGCGTCAGCATGACTCTGCCAAGTGAAGACTTATATCAAGCCAGCCAAGTGCAAGCCGCTAATAATCAGCCAAGTTTGCAATCGCGCTTAGCCAATGACAATATTCGTATCAATAACAATATGCTCATTGATGATGCTTTTACCTATGTTGTTGGTACGCAAGGTGGTCAAGTACGTACACGTATCGCAGGACAGCCGGCATTATTAACAGTGGTATCAGAAGTGGTCGCCAGCTCAACGCTCCAGTCAGCAATGGAAGAGCAGCGCGCCCAACGTGCCACTCAGCAACCTGAACGCCGCCGTGAACCAGCACAGAATACACAGAGCAATAATAATACTAGCCAGCCAAGAGCGGTAACGCCAGCTGCGCCTGTGCGCCCAGCACAACCTGCTAAGCCACCAGTTGTTAATCAAAACAGCAGTCAAAGTACAAAGACGCCAAGTAGTACTCCGTCAGCGCCAACACCTAGCACTACTGCGCCTAGTACAGTAACTCCTACACCTGCTGCTCCAGAAGCGCCAAAAGCAACGCCTAAAGATGAAAGCATTGATATGGTCATTATTGAAGATAAAGAAGCAACTTATTAATCTTATTGCTACTAAATATCGATAAGCATCGTTTCAATATTTCAATTCAATATTTTAAGTCAACATTTCAATAAAAAAGCGCCTGCAATATATTGATTGCGGGCGTTTTTTTGTGGTTCGTTAAATGGCTCAACTATCAGCGAATTTTTGTAATACTTGGCTGTCCCACAAGACTTCAGAGACCTGTTCAGGGTCTGTGCAAAAACGTGCGGCGACAAAGAGCCAATCAGACAAACGGTTGATAAAGCTGACCGCTGTCGGTCGAATGGCTTGTGGCTGCGCTTGTTTTAGTAATACTGCTTGGCGCTCAGCGCGGCGACAAACAGTACGTGTCACATGCAACTGGCTGACCAATAATGAGCCTGTTGGTAAGATAAAGTCTTTTAGCGGTGGTAACGTCGTATTCATCGCATCGATCTGTTGCTCAAGCCAATCAATATGAATCGTATTTACGCCTTCATATTCTGGCATAGCAAGCTCACCACCGATATTAAATAATAAATGTTGAATAATCACTAAAGCTTGGGCAAAGTCGACTTCTTGCTTTGTTTGCAAGCGTTCAGGTAGCTGTTGGCTGTGACTTGAATTGTTGGTTTGCGCACTTAACGCTTGAGTAAGCTGCGCACGTACCAAGCCAATGTGCGAGTTGAGCTCGTCAATATCACCCATCACACTAAATAGGATGTCCGCCTTGCTAACGCGGCTGCCATCTGCCATGCCAGTACTACCATCATCGCCAGTACGCGTATAAATTTTGCTTAAACGATTGCCCATATTTTTATCCTTAACTATCAATGTTTTTATCATTACAGAGTCTTACTTGCGCGCTCATTGTAGTATTTTACGAGCATTTTCGCTAAGATAATGGGTTAAGTTTTATATTGATGTTCTCTTTACCCTTGATTTATGCATGATTTGCTTATGTAAGCGCTTTTTTATTGGCTAAGCGTACATGATTGCTAGGCTTGTTTTCTCTTATACTTTTAATTTAAAGGCTTTATGACTATGACCACACCTCTTGCAGACGCGATGTCTCAGCTCGTCATCTATGACTCACTTACTGGACGCAAGCAAGCATTCAAGCCGCTTGCCACGGGCAAAGTTGGCATGTATGTGTGTGGCATGACGGTTTATGATTATTGTCATATCGGTCACGCTCGAGTGATGGTTGGCTTTGATATGGCAGTACGTTGGCTTGCACAATTGGGCTATGATGTAAATTACGTGCGTAATATTACTGATATTGATGACAAAATCATTACTCGTGCTGCCGAAAATGGTGAAGAGATTGGCACATTGACCCAACGTTTTATTACTGCCATGCATGAAGATGCGACAGCACTTGGCTGCTTGTCCCCTGATGCAGAACCGCGTGCGACCGATCATATCGATGAGATGCAGCAGATGATTGAGACGCTGGTTAGTAATGACTATGCCTACGCGGGTGATAATGGTGATGTCTACTATGCAGTCGATAGCTTCGCAGATTATGGCAAATTGTCAAAACGTAACCTTGATGATATGCAGGCAGGATCACGGGTTGAAGTCGAAAACGACAAGCGCAATCCGTTTGACTTTGTGTTATGGAAAGCGGCGAAACCGGATGAGCCGCAATGGGCATCAGCGTGGGGTCAAGGGCGTCCAGGCTGGCATATTGAATGCTCAGCGATGTCGACCAAATGCCTTGGTAATACCTTTGATATCCATGGCGGCGGTCATGATTTGCAGTTCCCGCATCATGAAAATGAGATTGCCCAATCTGAAGCAGCGACCGGCTGTGAATACGCGCGTAACTGGATGCACGTTGGTTTTATCAATGTTGATGGCGAAAAAATGTCTAAATCATTGGGTAACTTTTTTACCATTCGTGATGTCATGGCAAAATACTTACCAGAAACGGTTCGTTTCTTCTTATTGTCGAGTCATTATCGCAGTCAAGTAAACTTCTCTGATAGTGCCTTGGACGAAGCGCATAATAGCCTAAGCAGGTTGTATCAAGCATTAAAAGTTGCTGAACAACAAAAAGGTGAAGTACTTATTATCGATGAAGCCTTGATTCATAATGCCTATGCTAGTGCGGTGGGACAAGACTTTATCAAAGCCATGAATGACGACTTTAATAGCTCAACGGCAATCAGTGTGCTATTTGGATTGGCGCGTGATATCAATAAAGCGAGTAAAGCACAAGATGTAGAGACTGCATGGCAATTAGCGCAGCACTTAAAAGCTTTGGCGCAAACACTTAATATTTTACAGCAGGCTGTGCAGCAGTTCTTGCAAGCCGTCATTGGTGAAGTAGCTGAAGATAGTTTAACCGACGAAGCCATTGATGAGCTAATCATCGAGCGTGCTGATGCCAAAACCAATAAAAACTTTGCGCGTGCTGATGAGATACGTGTGCAGTTGAAAGATGCTGGTATTGAGCTTGAAGACAGTCGTGCGGGCACCACTTGGCGCCGTGCTTAATGTAAGCATTAGTTTTTTGCGCTTGTTCATTCACAAACAATAATAAATTAAGCCAGCTATCTGCTGGCTTTTTTGTGTCTTCTGCATTAGCTTAATATCATACTTATTAGCAAGAGTTTTTGTATGCAAACTCCTTTCGGATTTCTCAGGACTCACTCTCTACAGTCTCATGCCCAATTTTTACCGCGACTGCTCTTTATAATTGGCAGCTTATTTATCCTATTAAATATGGCGTGCATTTCTGCTTATGCAGCAAGCAGTACTGAGGACATAGACAATCGAAATATTGAAGAGACGGTTACTACAAAACCAGAAAATTTGGTGGAATATGCTGCGCAAAGAATAGATAAGTTAAAAGAGGAAGGAGTGACTGTCTCTGCCGTTGCAGCAGAGGTAATTAGCCCGCTAGAAAAAAGGACAGTGCAGCAAGCAGGTGTGCTACAAGGAGATTCTGGTCTCACTGGGGATTACAACGAAAACTACTATGCGTTAGATAAGCTCAATGCAGGTTTGCCGCCCTTGTCTGAGCCGCCAAACTTATCAACCCCACTTGCCACATTAGAGTTTTTCCAATCGGCAGTCATGAATCAGCAATATGATTTGGCAGCTTATGCGCTCAATATGAATTTGATTGATGGTAAGTTACAGCGTAGTCGGGCGATAGATCTGGCCAAACAACTTGATTTTTTGTTGATTGAAAAAAAGCTCTATGTTTTTGATGAATTGCCAGATCGTCCTGACGGTTTGATTGAGCCACCGCTTGGTAGCACGAACAGTATTCAAGGCATTCCTAGACGCTCTATTCAGCTTGGTTATATCGATTATCGTGAGCGCCGTGTACCCATACATCTAGAGCGTGTGCGCATTGATGATAGTGCGCCTTTTTGGATATTTTCTGCCCAAACGGTTGGTAATATCGATAACCTCTATGAGCAATATCATCCGGCAAAGTTTGAGCGTTATTTACCGTCGTGGACAAAATTACAGTTATTTAGTATCGCCATCTGGGAGTTTTTAGCATTACTTGTTTTCTTCTCTTTTACCATGGGAGTGGGCTGGTTACTCAGTAAAGGTGCTGGCAAGCTTATCAATTGGTATGTCAAAGATAAAGCCGGCAATCGGCTGAGTACGGTTCACCACAATAGCGTGGAAGATTTGGTCAATAAGCTGACAGTACCGCTAACCTTTACCATCAGCTTCTCATCGGTATTTACCTTGGTATCGGGCGGCTTTCCTTACCTGGATGCAGTCGCTTCCTCGACACGTCCGATTATTTGGATTGGATTGGTCTTTAGCGCCATGTGGCTCGGTATACGTGTTATCAACTTTTTTGCCAACCGCTATCAAGATATGCAGATTGAAAATCTAGGAGAGGAGCAGTTTGACAAAGTGCGCCGTCGTCGAACTTACGTATCGATATTTCGCCGCGTCTTCGTATTTGTCATGGTGTTGGGCAGTATTTGGATAGGTCTGAGTGAGTTTGCCAACATGGAAGGCTTTGGCAAAACCTTACTGACTTCGGCTGGCATTGCTGGCGTGGTCATTGGTATCGCCGCTCAACCAATACTCGGTAACATCATTGCTGGAGTACAGGTAGCAGTGACCCAGCCCGTACGAATTGGCGACAGTGTGATAATGGATGGCAACTTTAGTACCGTTGAGGACCTGCGTTACACTTATGCGGTACTAAAAACATGGGATGAACGTCGATTAATCGTGCCGATGCGCGAATTGATCACCGAAATGGTAGAGAACTGGTCGCATACAGAAGTGCATCAGACCTGTCCTGTGTTCTTATATATCGATTACGGCGCAGATATTGACGCCATTCGGCAGCAGTTTATTTCGGTAGTGAAAGACAATAAGCTTTGGGATAATAAAACTGAGCCTGAAATATTTGTCGTTGAGGTAACTGAAAAGACCATTCAACTGCGCGGCGCTGTTTCAGCGGTAGGCCCTGTAGAAGCATGGACACTGGCCTGTGAGATACGTGAGCAGATGCTTGATTATTTGTACCGTGAACAAAAGCATTATCTACCAGCTGAGCACCTTGTATTGAGACAAAAATAGTCAATGTCTATTGGTTTGGCGCTTAAAAAAAATTGAATGTACAGCGTCACTATCGATAGACAGCTTTGGGTAAAACCTACTGACAAATATAGCATGCGATTTGCTTGCTTATTTGTTATAATATGGCGTTATTTTTAAGGGATAATTCAGTTGTTAAGCATTGTATAGTTAGATTTTGGGGCAGGTAAAGGGTGCTGTATTAGCCAGTCTGCTGAGCCAATGATTTAATGAGCAATGATAAATTGATGATGTGCCGAGCGAATGTTTGTATTTAGTATTTGTTCCCCACGGTTTTATTATTTTCTGCTAGGTTTATAACCTTATGATTTTGATAGAATTTTCGTTGATTTTCTTGATGCTGTATTGCCCACCCATCAAAATAACCACTAATAGGGGTCTGTATGTTGCGAATTGTCGATGAAGCCTTAACCTTTGATGACGTTTTATTATTGCCAGCTTATTCAGAAATACTGCCAAAAGCTGCTAATATAACGACCCGCCTAACAAAAAGTATCACGCTAAATTTACCGCTAATTTCTGCTGCTATGGATACAGTCACTGAGTCTGAGATGGCCATTACCATGGCACAACTTGGTGGTTTAGGTATTTTGCATAAGAGCATGGATATCGATAAGCAGGCAATGCAAGTGCGCCGCGTCAAAAAATTCGAAGCTGGTACTGTGGTTGATCCTATTACTGTGCATCCAGAGATGACCATCGGTGAGTTATTAAGACTGACCCAAGACAATAACATCTCAGGCGTGCCAGTGGTTGAAAAGGGCACTGATAAAGTAGTTGGTATCGTTACTCATCGTGACTGGCGCTTTGAGACCAATCTATCATTGCCTGTCAGCCATATCATGACGCCAAAAGAGCAGCTCGTCACCGTTAAAGAAGGTGAGAGCAACGAAAACATCAAAAGACTGCTACACGAGCACCGTATCGAAAAAGTTATTGTTATCAATGATGATTTCCGTTTGCGTGGTCTGATTACGGTCAATGACTTTGCTAAAGCTGAAAACAATCCAAATGCTTGTAAAGATGAGCAAGGTCGCCTGCGTGTGGGCGCAGCAGTTGGTACGGGCGCTGATACTCAAGCACGCGTTGAAGCATTGATTGCGGCTGACGTCGATATCATCGTTGTTGATACCGCGCATGGTCACTCAAAAGGCGTTATTGATAAAGTATCTTGGATTAAAAAACATTTCCCGCATGTACAAGTGATTGGCGGCAATATCGCGACAGGTGATGCTGCAAAAGCCTTACGTGATGCTGGTGCAGATGCGGTCAAAGTTGGTATTGGTCCAGGATCTATCTGTACCACACGTATCATCGCTGGTATCGGTGTGCCGCAAATCTCGGCGATTGATAGTGTTGCAAGCGCTTTGCAAGACAGTATTCCATTGATTGCTGATGGTGGTATTCGCTATTCAGGTGATATGGCAAAAGCCATTGCTGCTGGTGCGTCATCCATCATGGTTGGCTCACTTATGGCAGGTACAGAAGAAGCGCCAGGTGAAGTTGAGTTGTTCCAAGGTCGCTATTATAAAGCTTACCGCGGTATGGGTAGCTTAGGTGCGATGTCAGGTCAAAACGGCTCATCAGATCGCTACTTCCAAGATGCCAAAGACGGTGTGGAAAAATTGGTGCCAGAAGGTATCGAAGGTCGTGTACCTTATAAAGGTCCAGTCGCTGGTATCGTCAACCAATTGGTAGGTGGCTTGCGCTCATCTATGGGTTATACCGGCTGTGCCACGATTGAAGATATGCGCAGCAAACCACAGTTCATCAAAGTTACCTCAGCGGGTATGAAAGAATCACACGTCCATGATGTGCAGATTACCAAAGAAGCACCTAACTATCGAGTCGACTAATTATATCTTTGCCGCTATAGGATACGATGACTCGCAGCCGTACAGTGTCAAGCGACGTTAAGATACAAACAGCCAACAATGCCTTGTTATTGTTGGCTGTTTTTTTTGTAAAATACAATCATAGATTATTCTAATAATTGATAACTGTTTGTCTTATCAAAACCATTGATGACAGTGAATGATTGAAGCTACTGAGCCTGCTTCCATGTCGGGGCTTTTACTTTTAGACTTAAGGAACAATAATAATGAGCTACTTTGGCACTGATGGTATTCGCGGTAAATTTGGTGAGCTGCCAATTACGCCAGATTTTATCTTAAAGCTCGGCTATGTCACAGGATTGGTGCTGATAGAAAACAATCAAAATTCGCCGCGTAAGCCAAGTGTTGTGATTGGTAAGGACACGCGGTTGTCAGGCTATGTGATTGAAGGCGCACTACAAGCAGGCTTTAACGCCGCTGGCGTCGATGTATATATGTTAGGGCCATTGCCCACACCTGCTATCGCACATTTAACTCGTAGCTTTAATGCGGATGCAGGCGTGGTCATTTCTGCTTCACACAATCCATACTATGATAATGGCATCAAATTCTTCTCAGCCGACGGCAAAAAATTAACTGATGCAATGCAAAATGCTATCAATGATAAGTTGGACGCTATTATGGCGACTGACGGTAATAACGATGCCGTAATGCCTATTCTTGATCCGGCACAATTGGGTAAAAATAACCGTATCGATGATGCGAAAGGTCGCTATATTGAATTCTGTAAAGGCAGCTTTCCCTATCAATATGACTTAGATCATCTGACTGTGGTCGTCGACTGTGCAAATGGTGCAGGCTATAGCGTGGCGCCTCGTGTCATGCGTGAGCTGGGCGCCAATGTCATCGCCATTAATAATAAGCCTGACGGCATAAATATCAATGCTGATTGTGGCTCAACCCATCCTGAAGGTCTGCAAGAAGCAGTGCTAAAATACGAAGCCGATGTGGGCATTGCCTTAGATGGTGATGGCGACCGTATTGTGATGGTTGATGAAGCCGGCAATTTGGTTGACGGCGATGGCATATTGTATGTACTTGCTACTCAAGGTCAGACAAAGGTGGCAGGTGTCGTTGGCACCCTAATGAGCAATATGGGTTTAGAGTTGGCGTTAAAAGCGGCTGATATTGAGTTTACACGGGCAAAAGTAGGCGATCGTTATGTGATGCAAGAGCTTGAGGCCAACGGTTGGATATTGGGCGGTGAGCCGTCAGGTCATATCTTATGCTTGGATAAAAGCCGGACTGGCGACGCTATTATTGCAAGTTTGCAGATACTTGCAGTCATGCAAGCAAGAGGCAAAGCGCTAAGTGATTTAACTGAAGGCTTTGAAGTATTACCACAAAAACTGGTCAATGTACGCTTATCTCAAATGCAAGATCCGTTTGAGCATGAAGAGCTGGTTGCCGCTTTTGATAAAGCACGTGCTACTCTAGAAGGTCGCGGTCGCTTGCTTATTCGCCAATCGGGTACAGAGCCGATGATTCGAGTCATGGTTGAGTCAGATGATGAGATAGAGTGTGATGTAATGGCGAATGATTTGGCAGATAAAATTAAAGCCATATTAGGTTGATAGTCTTTGATATAAACATACTAGAATAGCAAAATAAGGAACAATCATGAGTATGGATTTTAGCGATCAGCGTTTGTCATATGAAAAAGGTCAACTAGACCAACAGTCAGTATCAGCATCACCATTTGAGCTATTAAATGCTTGGATGCAGCAGGCTATAGAAGAAAACGTACAAGAGCCGTATGCGATGAGCTTGGCAACATGCGGGGCGGACAATAAACCCAGTGTGCGTATTGTTCTATTGCGTGAAATTACAGATAAAGGTATCGTTTTTTATACCAATTACGAAAGTGCTAAAGGTCAAGATATCGCTGAAAATCCTAATACAGAAGCGCTATTTTTTTGGCACAAGCTTGAGCGTCAGATTCGTATCAGCGGCAGTATTGCTAAAATTGATGCTGATAAATCTGCTGCTTACTTTCAAAAACGCCCGCACGATAGCCAAGTAGGCGCATGGGTTAGCCAACCACAAAGCGGTGAAGTTGCCAATCGCGATTTGATGGAGCAGACTTTTGAGCAATTGAAAACAGACTATCCAGAAGGCGCAGCCGTACCAACGCCTGAGTTTTGGGGTGGTTACGAGATTACTGTCAATGAGATGGAGTTTTGGCAAGGTCGCGCCAATCGAATGCATGACCGTATTGTCTATCATAAAGAGGCGGATGGTAGCTTTAGTACCAAACGCTTATTGCCTTAAACGTAATCAATAGCGCATGATATGGGCTTAGAAGAAGTTCATGTCTATAAAAAAGCCACTTTACCTGTCATATTCATATGGCAAAAAAAGTGGCTTTTTTTATTTCTTTAATAGTGGAGCTATTTGGTATCAATATCTACCGACACAGACATACCAGGACGTAGGCGGGCAAGGTCTGGCTGGTTAGAGTCTAAGTCGATGCGTACCGGAATACGCTGAGCGATTTTAATATAGTTACCTGTCGCAGGATTGGCAGCGCCAGCACTGAATTCACTGCCTGTTGCGGGTGATATATTGCTGACCCGTCCGCTAAACCGTGTGCCACCTAAGGCATCCACATGAATAGTGGCCGCTTCACCAATGATCATATTTGCCACTTGCGTCTCTTTAAAGTTGGCAATAATCCATATGCCTTTTGGTACGATATACATAAGCTGCGTACCAGCAGTGACATATTGTCCTGTTTTAACGCTCAACTGACTCAGTTGTCCCGATTCAGGAGCACGGATTATGGTGTTGTCCAAGTTAATCTGCGCTTGTTTTGCGGCAGCTTCAGCATTTTTGATATTGGCATCTAATGAAGAGCGGCTAGCCGTCGTTTTTTTGCTGCCCTCGACTGCCACTTGTAAATTGGCTTCCGCTTGTTGGACACCAGCTTGTGCTTTTGCTAATTGAGCTTCAGCATGAGCAACATCTGCACTTGATACTGCACCAATGGCAATCAAGCCCTGATAACGGTTGACGTCCTCTCGGGCACTGTCGACACTCACTTTGGCGCTATAAACATCTGCCTCACGTGCCTGAATCTGTGCTTGGCTGGTGCCAGTATCTTGCGCATTACTAGAGCGATTGGTTAACGCAATATCGATATTCGCCTGCGCTTGTTCGAGCTGCTGCTGAAAAGTACGGTCATCTATTTTTACCAATAAGTCACCAGCTGCAACATTCGCAAAATCCTCTACTGCTACTTCTGTCACATAACCTGACACTTGCGGACTGATAATGGTGGTTTGTCCTTTAACAAAAGCATTATTGGTTTGCTGCATGGTTGGGGTAAAAGGTGGCAGTTTCCACGCATAGAGAATGAGTGCCACACCAATAACAATCAGCGCAATCAGTAAGGCTAAATTAAAAAATGACTTCTTTTTGGGCGACCAACCTGCTGGCGCAGGAATAGATTCAGTGGGTGGCATCGGTGTATCATCTTTGCCATCGCCTGCCTCAGTGCTGTCTATTTTATTTGTATCAACGGCGTCTATAGGCTCATTGGTATTCGTAGGTAAGTCATCAGAAGGGTCGGTTTGAATCCGAGTTGCAGACATAGTCGGTTCAGGTTGAATGGCTGCTATATTGGTATTTGTGTCATTATTGGACGCCATGTGTGACTGTGATGGTGTATCCACAACCGCTTGATTTGATAATGATTCACTAGCTTGAGCATTTTCAACAGTTTTAGCTGTTTTGTTAGGGGTGCTTGCGTCATCAACGCGGTTCGGTTTGTTTTCGTTCATGACACGCTCCTAAAGGGTCTAATAAGCATAATAGATAACGTTACAATAATAATAAGAGAGAATA
Organism: Psychrobacter sp. ANT_H59; assembly: GCF_008369225.1. NCBI lineage: Bacteria > Pseudomonadati > Pseudomonadota > Gammaproteobacteria > Moraxellales > Moraxellaceae > Psychrobacter > Psychrobacter sp. ANT_H59. Next base: position 508,542 of record NZ_VOBE01000001.1, on the reverse strand, counting down.
GGCGCTATAGAATACACAATAGCATTTGTACTATCTGCTATTTTTTGCCCATCATTTCTGCTAACGCGGCAAGCTCTTTACCAAGAGGATTGCGCTTATGATACAAATAATAGAAATACACCATTAATAAATAGATCGCGGTAATCGTAGCGCTCACTGCCATTAAAAAGAATAAATCATCATAAGCGGCGACGGTCGCTTGGCGCTGAATCCCTTGTAATATTTGAGGCATGGTTGCCGGATCGCTGGTACTCATGGAGCTGACCATATCCGCATAGTGCATTTGGGTGCGAATAGTGGTAAAGGCTTGAATACCGGCGGCACCTGCTAAACCGCCAACCGTTTGTGAAATACCAAAAATCACCGAAAAGCTAATAATATAGGCAGGTCCATTGGCAATGGCACGAAACATCCCTTCAAATACCATCGGTCCCATAAAGTATACGGCAGCAAACGCAATGATAAACTGGCTAAAATAAAACATGACAGGTGTAGAATTCAGTGACACACCCGTATCTATCCATGCACCAATCGCAATCAATGCCACGGCAAAAATCACCGGTCGACGCAGGTCCATCGCATTGGTCGTAAAAATACTAAGCACCAATGCCAGCGCACTAGCGGCTAAAATAATGGCATAGAACATAATCAGCTGATCATTGCCATAACCGAGGTTAGCCAATAACCCTGCCGCGCCAACGCTTTGCTCCGACAGCAAGATACGCATCACAGCGCCCGTTATCATAAAGGCGATAATCGTCCGGCTGCGCATCCAACGTACTTGTAGCATCGGGTTTTTACGATGGGTTTCAATCCACAACGCAATAGAAATGGTGACGACGGAAATAATCAGTGGATAACTGAGCCAAGGAGTCGTCCACCATAAAATACGCCCTTGTACCAAAAACACTGCCAATGCTGCAAGACCAGTCGCAAAAAAAACAAAGCTGACAATATCCAGCTTTTCAAAGACTTTTTCCATATTACCGCGTGGCAGTTCAAGAAGGTTAATTAAGCCAAAGCATATCAAAGCTAAGCCTACTTGGAATAAGAACAAGCCTTCAAGTTGACCATCGGCGGCAAGATAAGGCGAGATGATGCGAGACAAAGGCACCCCAAACTGTACCAAGCCAAAGCCCAAAATCAGTCCACTAATACGCCGAGCTGCTGGCATGCCTTGCAAACAATAAAAGATAGACAATACTGTCATAGCGCTCGCGACCACGCCGCTAAAGCCACGGGCAATCAGCTCTAAATAATAAGGATCAATGCTAATTCCGGTGGTTGAGCTCAATAGATGACTACTGACTAACCACTGCATACTGGTCGCTGAGAGCAAAAAGAATAGGGTGATTTTGCTAAATAACGACATACCAAACTGTTGGCGAATTTTATAGAGCAGTACCGTGATACAGGCATTGGTCATATTGTAAGCGACTGATATCCAGCCACCCTCAACAGGGGTTAAGCCCATCTCACCTTGAATTTGAGAGAGGTTGGCGACCAACAGACCGTTTTGAAAACTGGCAGTAATACCGATAAAAATACCGATCAGTAAGTAATATACTTTTCGATAAGTAGGATGATCGGGTGTGGCAGGAGAGCCCAGCATAAACGGCTGTTCATGAGGCTTAAACTGATAGTCGGTACTCATGGGCTATCTATCATCGGTAACGACGGATAATGTAAATTCATGATAACGCTCCCAAGTATCAGGCGGTGTCTGATCAGCGCTAAGAAGCGTGGTCGGCGCTCACCATACGGTTTTATTCTTAGCGCTCATTCATTCAAAGCGCTGTAAAAAATAGGTCACAGAACAATAAAAGCATAGAGAGATATAAACTCTAATACTTAATAATGCTGTATAAGAAAAAATAGCCCAAGAAAAGCTTGAGCTATTTTATCATAGTTTTTGATTATCGTTCGCATCTACGCGCTTAACCGTGGGATTTATGTCAGAGTAGTCATATCATAATTTGCTTCCAAACGCATGGCGCGCTGATAGCTATCAAGGCTTGCCAGTTGTAGCGCGTATTCTTTAATATGAGGATAATCCTCTAACGCCTCACGCTTGAGAAGCATAATCAAATCAAACGACAGCATAAAATCTGCACCGCTTAGCTTGTTACCCACGATAAAGGATTTGCCTGCCACCTCGTCATTTAGATAGCTCAGTAGCCTGTGTTTTTCTTGAGCGATATACCCTTTTAAAAATGCATTATCACCAGCACCTGCTTTATTGGTAAATAATTCAAGCAAAAGCGGCAGCATCAGCGAGCTTTCAGCAAAGTTAATCCACTGTAAGTAATGACCATAATCTGCGCTATCGATAGCAGGGCGAAGATTATCAGGTGCAAACCGCTCAATCAATAGCTCAGTAATCGCACCTGACTCTGCATAAAGCTCGCCATCCATCTCAATAACCGGAGACTTACCAAGAGGATGTACCGCTTTTAGGCTATCTGGTGCTAGATGCGTTTTGGCATCACGCTGGTGGCTAATAATTTCATAAGGTTGTCCCAATTCTTCTAAAAGCCATAACGTCCGTAATGAGCGTGATTGATTGAGGTGATGTAAGCGAATCATTTAGTTAGCCTTTTTGCAGTGGATTTGATGCTATTAAGCCTGTATTTTAGCCATTAAACGCTTGGCGGCTTCTTCTGATGACGCTGGATTTTGACCCGTGATCAGCAAACCATCTTCGACCACAAACGATTCCCAATCAGAGCTTTTTTCATAGTTTCCGCCATTGGCTTTTAGCACATCTTCTAATAAGAAAGGCACGACGTCAGTGAGCTGAACCGCTTCTTCTTCGGTATTACTAAAGCCTGTGACCGTTTTGCCTTTGACCAGATACTCGCCATCGATTTTAACGTTTTTGAGCGCGGCAGGAGAATGGCAGACAAAAGCAACAGGCTTATCTTGTTTGATAAACGTCTCAATTAATTCAATCGAGTTTTTATCAACGGCTAAATCCCACATTGGACCATGACCACCAGGATAGAATACTGAATCAAAATCTTCCGCTTTCATATCTGCCAATTTTTTAGTCGTTGCTAGGCGTTCTTGGGCTTCAGAATCTTCTTTAAAACGTTTGGTATCTTTGGTTTGAGCATCCGGCGTGTCACTACTTGGGTCAAGTGGTGGTTGACCGCCTGCAGGAGAAGCAATCGTGATATTGACACCGGCATCTAAAAAAGCATAGTAAGGCGCGGCAAATTCTTCTAGCCAAAAGCCAGTCTTCTTACCAGTATCGCCCAATTTATCGTGTGAAGTTAGTACCATTAAAATATTCATAATTGTCCCTGTTTATTGTTGAAAGTTATTATTGAGGTTTATTATTAAAGCCTATCAGTACTGTGTTGCAGTCGGTATTGAAAATTATTAACGCTATCAAAAACTAATAACGCTAAAAAACCGACTGCTGACAGTATTCATCTTTTAAGAATGACTTTCAGTAGCTGTCTTAACAAGTTATGTTGTTAACTGGTTATTTTCATGATTTTTTATGTTAGCTATCAGCTATTTAACGTCAGCCACTTTAATCACTGTTTTACCAAAGTTCTTACCGTCAAGCATGTCAAAGAAAGCTTGTGGCGCTTGTGCTAAACCATCGACTTGATGCTCTTTGGTTTTAACATCACCTGATTCAAGCCATTTGCTCATCGTAGCTAAGAATTCTGGGAAATGATCGCCGTATTCTTCAAAGATAATAAAGCCTTTGATGGTTAGACGTTTACTGAGAATATTACCCATCAGGACACCCAAACGGTCTTTTCCGTCCGGCAATTCAGTGGCGTTATATTGTGATACCAAGCCACATACTGGAATACGTGCATGGGCATTTAATAGTGGCAATACGCCATCAAAGACTTTACCACCGACATTTTCGTAATAAATGTCGATACCATCTGGGCAAGCGATTGCTAGTTGTTCAGCAAAGTCATCAGCTTTATGATCAAGACAAACATCAAAGCCTAATTCTTCAACTGCGTAAGCACACTTCTCAGCACCGCCAGCGACGCCAACAGTACGTAAGCCTAATTGATTACCAACTTGTCCAACAGTTGCGCCAACAGGACCCGTTGCCGCCGCGACGACTAAAGTTTCGCCTTTTTTTGGTTTACCAATATCGGTCAAACCCATGTAGCCTGTGAAGCCGGGCATACCAAGCACACCCAAGCCATAAGAAGGGTTTGCCATATTTTTATCGAGCTTTAGTACGCCTTCGCCATCGCTGACGCTATAGTCCTGCCAGCCCGAGTTCGATACTACCAAATCACCGACTGTAAATGTATCGATATTAGACTCGACGACTTGGGCAACCGTTCCGCCTAGCATGACATCGCCAATTTCTAATGGGTCAGCGTAGCTTGCGGCATCACTCATACGTCCGCGCATATAAGGGTCAAGCGATAAATATACGGTGCGTAATAGCATCTCGCTTTGATTGGGTTTTGGAATCTCGCCAGTAGCCAATTCAAAATTATCGGCAGTTGGTGCGCCATGTGGGCGGCTGGCAAGTTTGATTTGACGGTTTTGTTGTTGATTTTGTTGTTCGTTAAAGCTCATGATAAAGCGCCTTATTTTATTTATTTTTGATTTTAAAGTTACCTGCCACTCTGAAGTGACAGGCTATTGGTTTCTATAACGACAATATAACTATAGATAATTACTCAGAGAGTTAAGCGTTGCTAGTAATGGCACGCTCTAGAATACGACGTGATACTGCCAAGTCGTTTTTACCATGCTCACCCAATTTCACCATACCATGCACTTCTAATTGCTTGATAATAGGATCAATGGCAGCAGCATCTAACTCAACATCTGCTAAGCTGACCGGCAGTCCAAGCTCGCGGAAGAAGTTTTCAGTCTGTTTGATAGCCGCTTCAATGATGGCATCATCATTTAATTCAGTACCATTATCGTCAGCTTTGATGTTCCAAACGTTGCGTGCATATTGAAGCAATTTGTCTTTTTTGCTGTCTTTAAGCTCACGCATGACTGATGGCAATACGATGGTCAGCGTGCGAGCATGGTCAATCGCGTGCAATGAGGTCAACTCATGACCAATCATATGCGTCGTCCAATCTTGCGGTACACCAGTACCGATCAGACCATTTAGCGCCATAGTCGCTGTCCACATAATGTTTTTGCGGGTCTCTAAATTCTCTGGATCGGCTTTTACCGCTGCGCCTTCCTCAATCAGAATCTTTAATAAGCTCTCAGCAAAGGCATCTTGAACTTTCGCATTGACCGGATAGGTCAGGTACTGTTCCATCACATGAACAAAGGCATCAGCCACACCATTCATTACTTGGCGTTCAGGTAAAGTCATGGTTTTGGTTGGATCTAAAATTGAAAATTTAGGGAAGGCAAGTGCATTACCAAACGGCAGTTTTGCTTGGCGTTCACTATAGTTAATCACGCCGCCTGAATTCATCTCAGAGCCAGTTGCTGGAATGGTTAATACCGCGCCCAAATCAACTGCTGAATCGATATCTCTGCAATAACTGGTGAGTGCATCCCATGCTTTATCGTGCGATACCGTACCGTCTTCTTCAGTCAATGAAGATACCAGTGCGACAAACTTACTGCCGTCAAGCACAGAGCCACCACCAACTGCTAGTAGAAAGTCGATATCGTGCTCATTAACCATATCAGCCGCTTTTAATAGCGTCGTAAATTCTGGATTGGCTTCGATACCACCAAACTCGAATATTTCGCGATTGCCACTGGCAGCTAATGCCGTTTTAACTTCATCTAACGTACCTGTACGCTGTGCTGAACTGCCACCATAGGTAATCAGTACGCGGGCATCTGTCGGTACAAGCTCGGCCAACTTCTCGATTTGACCTTCACCAAAAACGATACGGACAGGATTGTAATATTGAAAGTTATTCATAAGATTCCTAATAGATTTATAAGTATGAAAAGAGGAGTTAATATTTAAAATAAAGTCTGCAACTGTTCGCATTATATATTAATTAGACCGGTCGTCTAGTAGATATTTATGAATAATTACAAAACTATCGTATAAGCGAAAATAGCATTTAATAATCTAAAGAAGGGTTCGTTTTAGTTATAGCTACTGTAATGAGTAGAGAATTAAGCAGATAGAACCCTATTATCTTCCCATTTCCGTCGTTGTCATCTGCCACACTTCTGCTAATGGTGTATCCGTTTGGCTAATCTTAGCTACTAAGCTAGCACCCAACCATGCAAAATACCACCGCTTCGCCATACTCTCAGCAGCCACATTATCGAGATGTGGGACAGAATTATCTGCCCAACCAGCTTTGATTTGGGTTGCTAACCAAGTAATGGTTTGCTGATAGCCTGCATGTAAAACTTTACGCATTGGCTCCGACATATCTGATACTTCAGCGCTAAGCTTTACTACCAAACATTTCTCATGAGCGCAGCCGCTTTGCTGCGTGTCATACCAGTTTTGGAAATAGTCATACAGTTTCTGCTGGGCGCTATCATCTTGTGAACCAATAGTATCAAGGCGCTGCTTATACTGGGTAAAGTAGTGGCTGATAATCGCCTCACCAAAGGCTTCTTTTGACGCAAAATAATGATAAAAAGAGCCTTTCGGCACGCCTGCCGTATCTAATATTTGCTTAATGCCAACTGCGGTAAAGCCTTTTTGTGCGATGAGCTTATAGCCCGTCGTTAACAGATGGTCTCTGGTGTTCGATAATGCAATATTAGATAGCGAACTGTCTGGTTGAGTATGTTTTATAGCATTGGGTATAGACATATGACTTATGTTCTCCTTAGAGAGACTAATTATTTAAGATAGTTCAACAAATTTATAAGTATTGATTGGCAAGTTACGTTTGTTCAACAAACAATAGGTTTAAAAGATTCTAATTTTTATAGCGTTTATGTTAGCATTAGACCAGTCGTCTAGCAAGTTACGTTTGTTATCGTATGCTGCTATTGCTTATTAAACGTGTTACGGAATCTGATAGACGGCCATGATACGTTATAGCCACACTCTAATAATATTATTAAATAAAAAATAGGAACAATTATGTCAACAGAAACTAAAAATACGCAGGTAAATGTTTATACGGATTTTCACTTGCAATATATATCAGGCGAATGGAAAAAGGGTGATGACGATAGTATCAATATCAATACCAATCCGTTTAACGGTGAAACTTTGGTTGAGATTCAACAAGCAACGGATAAACAACTTGATGAAGCTTATCAAGCGGCAAGCGAAGCGCAAAAACAGTGGGCAAAGCAAACTCCGAACGAACGTGCCGCTATCCTTTATAAAGTAGTTAGTATCTTTGATCAGCGTCAAGATGAGATTGTCGATTGGCTAATCAAAGAGTCGGGCAGTACACGTATTAAGGCGATGGTCGAGTTTAGCAGTGCGCGGGCGATTACCCTTGAAGCCGCAAGCTTTCCCAATCGCGTCCATGGTGAGATTCGCCCGTCGAACACACCGGGTAAAGAAAACTTTATCTATCGTGAACCGATGGGTGTGATTGCCGTGATTAGCCCATGGAACTTCCCACTACATCTAACCCAGCGCTCTATTGCGCCAGCATTAGCACTAGGGAATGCCGTAGTGTTAAAGCCTGCTAGTGATACACCGATTACCGGTGGGTTGCTGCTTGCGAAAATATTTGAAGAAGCCGGTTTGCCAAAAGGATTATTAAACGTTGTCGTTGGTAGCGGCAGTGAAATAGGCGATGCGATGGTCACCCATCATGTTCCGAGTTTGGTTTCCTTCACCGGTTCGACCTCTGTAGGTAAGCATATCGGTGAGTTGGCAAATGGCGGCGACTATATCAAGCAAGTGGCGTTAGAGCTTGGTGGTAATAGCCCGTTTGTCGTGCTAAAAGACGCTGATATTGAGCAAGCTGTAAAAGCTGCTACCTTTGGTAAATTCTTGCATCAAGGTCAGATATGTATTGCGATTAACCGTATCATTGTCGAAGATGAGATTTATGACGATTTCGTTACGCGTTTTGTGTCACACGTTAAGACCTTGAATGTTGGCGATCCTAGCAAAATTGATACGGCAGTTGGTCCGATTATTAATGAAAAACAAGTTGAATCGCTAAAAGAAAAAATCGCTAAAGCGCAAGATGAAGGCGCAAAAATGCTATTAAGTGGTGAGATAAAAGGTCAAGTTGTACCACCGCACGTCTTTAGCGACGTCACACGTGAGATGGACTTGTCTTGCAACGAAGTATTCGGTCCTTTGGTTGGTATTATTCGTGCCAAAGATGAAGACGATGCGCTGTCGATTGCTAATGACTCTATGTATGGCTTATCGAGTGCAGTGTTTACCCAGGATATGGCAACAGGCTTGCGTTTTGCTCGCGGTATCAAAGCTGGCATGACCCATATTAATGATATCTCAGTGAATGATGAAAGCAACGCGCCATTTGGCGGCGAGAAAAACTCGGGTATCGGACGCTTTAATGGTGAATGGATACTAGAAGAGTTTACTACCTTGCATTGGATTTCAGTGCAGCATACGCCGCGCGATTATCCTTTTTAAACGTTTTGTTTAGCTGCTTAATTTGACATGTTTTTTTAAACGTTTATTGTTAAAGCTCTAATTTGATGTGTTAATAAAAAAGACTGCCTATAGGGCAGTCTTTTTTGTGCAGTCATAAGAATCTTATTTTCTCATTTAGCATGAAAGCCTAATAACCCTTGTATTTCTTCGATAGTCATATGTCTGATAAGCGCTTGTTCCTCAACGGTTAGGCGATTCGTATGTTCTTTTAACATGCTATAAAGACTGCGTGCAATCTCAGATGTCGTGGCGTAATACATCTGCGGTTCTTCTTTGGTCAGTTTTATCAAAAATTTATCAATTAATTTGCGTTTGTGAGTAGCAGCGTTTTCTTCGATTTTTTCAGTCATGATATTCTCCTAGGGATAAATCATTTAAGCAGTCGGCTTACTTATAGTCAATGAGTGTATTGAAAGTGGTGAAGCGTCAAGTAGGGTTGAACCTATCTGTAAGCTGCCCTAGATTTTCTTACTTATCTAAGACAGCCCCTAAAATTATTATCTTACTTTATAATGAATGGCACGCTAAACCATATCAAAGGTAATATCCTATAATGACCACGACCATTTTTGCTACCCACCATTATAATTATCCGCAAAATTTTATCGAGATGAAACCCAAGATTGCGCGGCTTGAACAGGCAATTAAGAAGCTTGAAGCCAATCTGATAAATGCGGATGCTGAGGTATTAGCGCAAAGGCTTAGCAATCATTTAGGGTTGCAAGTAGATTATGCCAGTGAGCTTAATGCCAATCAGCTATTGGCCGCCACGACTATTGAGGGCAAGGTATTGGTGATCGCTGGCGCGGGTTCTGGCAAAACCAAGACTTTGACCTATAGAACCAGTTACTTGATAGAAAATGGCGTGTCGCCAAAAGAGATTTTACTATTAACCTTTACCCGTAAAGCAGCTAATGAAATCAAAGGTCGGGCTAGAGCTGTGCTAGCAAGCACACCATCTTTTGCCCAAAGGTTAAATGAGGATTTGGTAGAAGATAAATTGCCAAAGAATAAAGCGCTGAATGATATTACCAGTGGCACTTTTCACTCTTTTTGTAATATGCTCTTGCGTCAATACTCAGGTCTGCTTGGTATTAATCCAAGATTTACCATTCTAGATACAGGCGACAGTGAAGACGCTATCGATTTAATTTATAAGGAAAAAAAGTATCCGACCAAAATAACCAATCAGGCATTTCCGCGCAAAAAAACGTTGCAAAACATCTTTTCAACCTCTAGAAATCGCCGTATTCATATCCGCGATTTAATCGCAAACAGCTATCCTGATATTGCTGTACATATTCCTGTTATTGAGCAATTGGCCATTGACTTTCATGAGTACAAGCGTGCCAATCATTTATACGATTTTGATGACATCATTAGCCAAGTGGTGCGTCATTTAAAGCATAATGATACCTTTCGCCAACTGCTACAAAAGCAATATCGTTATGTCATGGTTGATGAATATCAAGACACCAATATTCCGCAAAAAGAGCTGATTGATCTCATCTGTGCGCCTACGTCAGTGTCGCTGATGGTCGTCGGTGATGACAACCAAAGTATTTATGCCTTTCGCGGCGCCAATTATGAAAATATCTTATTATTCGGAGAGGGTTACCCTGAAGCTAAGCTGATTAAACTTGAGCAAAATTATCGTAGTACGCCAGCAGTGCTTGATTATATCAATGCTCTGTCTGCTCAGATCACCTTGGGTTACCAAAAGCAGCTGTACTCTGGTGTTTCTATAGAAGGCGTAAAACCAATATTTCGCCGACTTAGCGATGAGAGCAAAGAAGCAAAGTATATTGCTGATAGAATTATCGAATTAAAATCAGACTATGATTATCAAGACTTTGCGGTATTGTGCCGAACGTCCTTTCAATCTAACTACGTTCAGCTAGAATTCATGGAGCGCAATATCCCGTTTATTGTCGTAGGCGGTATTCGTTTTATTGAACGGCGTCACATTAAAGACGTCTTAGCATTTGTTAAGATACTTTATAACCCGAATGATACCATTGCATGGCACCGTATTTTGACCTTGTTCAAAGGCGTAGGGTCGGTGACTGCCACGCGCTTAACCCAAGCGATTAATGCTGACAATAACTCTTTTGAGCCGTTATTAACAACAAAGTTTGCCAAAAAAAGCACCCAACTTGAGCCGCTGTATAAAATGCTAAGTCAAGCCAGCCAAGCAGAGTCGGTTGAAGCCATTATCGAGCTGATTCTGGATTTTTATATGCCCGTTTTAAAAATAAATGAAGACAATTGGCGTGAGCGTAGCGAAGACTTTCGTGTGCTTAAAAATCTAGCGTTAGAGCATGATAGCCTAGATAAATTTTTAGAAAATCTGGCACTTGATCCACCTAATGACTCGGTTGCCACCGCAGGTGAGCCTGAAAAAGGGGATGAGAATAGTGACAAAGTGACCATTTCGACCATTCATAGTGCCAAAGGACTTGAATGGCCAGTGGTATTTGTTAATTCATTGGTAGATGGTATGACGCCGCATTACCGTTCATTAAGCGATTTTGAGGAGTTAGAAGAGGAGCGTAAGCTGTTTTATGTTGCCTGTAGTCGTGCAAAAAGCAGGCTGTTTTTAACTGCGCCCGATTATTTTTCGAGCTATTCAGGCTATTTTGATAAAGTGTCACGGTTTATCGCTGAAGTGCCTGCCGATAAGATAACGGTGCTAACGGTAAAACAGCCTTTAGAAGAGAGTGATGATCCAGTTTGGTGGTGATAAAAAATGCTATAAATGTTGGAAAATAGCTTAAAAAATGACTTTTGTTTTTCATTAGGTTGTTACTATTCCTATCAAAAATACCTTGCATAAAAACATATAACCAAAAGTGTTTATTCGTAAAAATATTTAACAGATAAGGGTTTAAAAAATCTTTCAATGCGTTACTATGACCACCTTACCCGTTATATTCATCTATTTAACACTCTGTATCAAAGCCATAAAAAGGGATATGTTATGCGTCATGAAGTTATCGTTATCGGTGCAGGTATGGTTGGCACCTCGGTTGCTTGGCATCTACAAAAAAATAATGCTGAAGTTTTGCTTATAGACAAAAAGCTACCGGGCTCAGAGACTTCATACGGCAATGCTGGCTTGATTCAGCGTGAGGCGATTCATACGCATCCGTTTCCGCGCCAGCTGACTGAAATGATACGTGTATTGCCAAACCAAGGTACTGATATCCGCTATCGCATACCAGCTATTCTTCGTTATCATCAGGCGCTGTTGCAATACTGGAAATACTCTACACCTGCTTCAGTTAAAAAAATCGAAGGCGAGTGGCAAACACTGATTGAGCATTGCACAAGCGAACATCAAACCATGATTAGCGCCTCTGGTGCAGATGAGCTGATTACCCGCGATGGTTGGTTGCAATTACATCGCTCTGAAGACACTTTTAAAGAAGCCATTGCGCTAGCTATCGATGCTCGCAATCAAGGTGTTGAACATAATGTATTGACAGTTGAAGAATTAAGAGTCATGGAGCCTAGCGCCAATTTTGACGAGTTCGTCGGCGCAATTCATTGGTTGAATTCTTGGCAGGTCTCAAACCCAAGCTTTCTAGTTAAAGCCTATGCAAAAAACTTCCAAGAAATGGGCGGGACAATTAAAGAGACTGGCGTTCAAGAAATCTTACAAGAAGATGGTGGCTGGAAAGTAATCACCGATACCGATACCTTCTATAGTGATAAGTTAGTCATCGCAGCAGGACCTTGGTCTAATGATCTCATCAAGCCGCTTGGTTATGACTTGCCATTATTCCCTATGCGTGGCTATCATCAACATTTTAAAGTCAACGAAAAGAACACCATCCATCATAGTATGTTTGATATGGATAAAGGCTTTGTCATGGGACCGATGCAGCAAGGTATCCGTATTACCACCGGTGCTGAGATGACTACTATGAATGCACCAAAGAATTTTGGACAGTTAAAGACTGTGCTTAAACTGGCGCGAAAAATATTGCCATTAGAAGATGCGGTTGAGAGTGAAGCATGGGCAGGCTCGCGTCCTTGTATGCCAGATATGAAACCAGTTATTGGTCCTGCAAGTAACCATGAAAAATTATGGTTTGCCTTTGGTCACAGTCATCAAGGTTTCACCTTAGGACCGATGACCGGTCGTCTGGTTGAAGAGATGATTCATGAAAAACCGCTATTGGTCGATATCAAGCCATTTAGCGCTGATCGCTTTTCTCGCTAAGTAAGATTTCATAAAACTTGAGTCATTTATACCTTTTAAAGCATTAAAAATTAAGGATAATAATCCATGCAAAAGCTCCATAGTAATCAACGTATGAGTAAAATTGTGGTTCATAACCAGACTGTTTATCTATGTGGTCAAGTGGGTAACGCTGAAGATGATATCAAAGCCCAAACATTGACTTGTTTAGAAAAGATACAAGCCTTGTTAGAAGAAGTGGGTAGCGATAAATCAAAGCTACTGTCAGTGACTGTCTGGATAAAAGATATGTCAGATTTTGCGACAATGAATGAAGTGTGGGACAAGTGGTTTGAAGGCGTACAACCACCAGCCCGTGCTTGCGGTGAATCTGCTTTGGCACGTCCTGAGCTATTGGTTGAGATGATTGCCATCGCTGCTGAGTAAGTATCAGTACCTGCTTAAAACTGAATAATGATGAGAGGGCGTGATATGACTATCACGCCCTTTTTGATGAGTAACGTATACAAATAGTCTATAATTAACCTCGTTGACAGTATTGACAGTTATCTGATGAGCAGCAAAAAGGGTTATAAAAAAATGATTAATAATAAAATCTATCACTCAATTTATGTATTGGCAGAAAAGCTATTAGAAGCAGACAGTGCCAATGATAAAGAGACATTTGATACGCTGTATGTACAGCTAAAAGACTTGTGCATTGAAAATGAGAAAGGCAATAAGGATCATCCTGAGCAGTGGGAGACATTGGCAGATTTTACGGAAGATTTGGATGAGGCATTAGTTATTTACCAAAAAGCCTTGGATAAAGCCGCAGCGATTCAATCAAAAGAGCATTTATCATCGATTGCCTTTTCAATGGCTGAGTTACAGAGTGAACTTGGACAGACAGAGGCAGCGATTCAAAGCTTACAGAGTGCTAAAATTACTGCCAGTAAGCTCGACGATAAAGCATTCAAAAGTGAGATAAATAAGATGCTTGCCAGATTATTAGCTGAGCAATCTTAGTTATTGCCATTTCTTATTAAAAAAACGCCTTTGTTATTTAAAAAAGTGGCGCTGCCAACGCCAACAGAGACATTTTGCATTATAGAATAACTCTATTGTTCTTATCGTCCTGTCCATATGGCAGAACGCTTTTCGATAAAGGCGTCAATCCCTTCACTCACATCATCCGCCAACATATTGCAGCTCATCACCTCGCTGGCATACTTGTAAGCATCTGCCAATTCCATATCCAGTTGCTTATAAAACATGGTTTTGCCAGTTTTAAGAGCGACTGAAGATTTATGAGTAATAGCATCTATCAGAGACTGTAGCATCTGGTCTAATTGCTCAGCGCTTGCCACACGATTGATCAGTCCCTGCTGTAGTGCAGTGTGGGCATCTATAAATTCACCAGTAATAAGCATCTCAAATGCTTGCTTGCGAGATAGGTTGCGACTGACTGCCACCGCAGGGGTAGAACAGAACAGCCCTACGTTGATACCAGAGGTGGCAAATTTGGCATTGTCCGAGGCAACAGCTAAATCACAAGCTGCGACCAGCTGACAACCAGCAGCGGTAGCGATGCCTTGTACTTTGGCAATGACAACTTGCGGCATTTGATTGATGGTGAGCATCATCTGACTACATTGCTCAAATAAAGCGCGCTGAAAAGCGACATCTGGATTGGCGCGCATCTCTTTTAGATTATGTCCAGCACAAAATGCCTTGCCATTTGCGGCAATCACCAGTACTTGTATGGTCTTGTCTTGGGCAATATTATCCAGCTCCGCTTGCATAGCAGCTAGCAACTCAACAGATAAAGCATTGAATTGTTTGGAACTGTTAAGTGTCAACGTTACAACACTGCCTGAATTTTTTCTAATAACCAATGGCTCATTGGTGTTGGTCGAAGGAGTCACTGATTGAATGGGGTTAAACTGGCTCATTTATCGTCCTTGATAATGGGTATTTAAACTTAGTGTAAAAGTGTAGAAGCTATTTAAATAATAACCCAAATAGTAGCATGCTTAATTAGTTAAGCAATATCTCTGTGATACTGAATATAGCCCATATAAAAATAGCACTCTTATATGATAAGAGCGCTATTTTTATGTTTTAAAGGCAATCGTTTCAAAGCGTTAATTACTGTTAGCGCCCTTTAGTAAGCGCCTTCACTATAAATCAGCTCATAGCTATGGCTATATATCTCAACGATATTTCCGAACGGATCTTCCATATAAATCATGCGATAGGGTTTTTCACCAGGGTAGTAATAACGAGGTTTATCCATCCGTTTTTTACCACCTGCGGCAACCATGCGCTCTGCAAGCTCTTCAACATTCGGATCTTGAACACAAAAATGGAAGATGCCTGTTTTCCAGTATTCAAAGTTATTGTCAGGATTTTCTTGATTTTTAAATTCAAAAATTTCAACGCCAATACGGTCGCCAGTCGATAAATGAGCGATACGAAAGCTGCCCCAACCTGCACCAAAGACTTCTGTACACATCTCGCCAATGGCACTGTCATCTTCGGTGATTTCGGTCGGCTCCATGATGGTATACCAACCCATCACCTCAGTATAAAATTTGACAGCGGCATCGAGGTCAGGCACCGAAAGACCAATATGTGAAAAGCTTCTTGGATAAATATTGTTCATGGTTTGTACTCCTTTTTGATATGGGAGTAGTTTACAAAGTTAAGTCTATTACGTAAAATTATCGTTTATTATAAAGATAAGTATGTATTGTAATGATTAATACCACATGGCTACGTACTTTTTGCACTTTGGTAGAAGTTGGGCATTTTACTCAAACGGCTGAGCGTCTATATATGACGCAGTCAGGGGTTAGTCAGCATATACGTAAGCTTGAGAATCAGTTGGATGTTGACTTGCTTATTCGTCAAGGTAAGCAGTTTTCATTAACAGATGCAGGTGAGCAGCTTTATCGAGAGGCAGAGGATATCTTGCAGCGCTTATCACGCTTAGAGCAACGTATCGGTGAGGATCCGTATTATGAGGGATTGGTGCGAATTATGTCGCCTGGCAGCGTTGGTTTAAAACTCTATCCTAAGCTGTTAACATTACAAGAGCAGCATCCACAGCTGGTGATTGATTACCGTTTTGCCCCCAATACAGATATAGAGCAGGCGCTTTCCAAGTATGAGATTCATATAGGTTTTATGACAACTATCTCGGATGATGAGACGGTCAGCTGCAAGCCGGTGGCTCAAGAAGCGCTACAACTGGTGACACCAGTCATGATGATGGAGCCTAGCTGGGAAGCACTTACCAAGCTTGGATTTATTGATCATCCTGATGGCGCACATCATGCCAGTTTGCTGTTGAGCGCCAATTATCCTGAATTTGGACACATCAATGACTTTATTAAAAAAGGCTTTTCTAATCAGATAGGTATGATTTTAGAGCCGGTGAGTAGGGGGCTCGGATTTACCGTGTTACCAGCGCACGCAGTTGCCGCGTATCCAAACCCGCAGCTGCTTAAATGTCATCAGCTGCCAGTCTCAGTTAGTGAGACCCTGTACTTTGCTGTACGTCGCCAGCATGTACTGCCAAATAGGATGCAAACCGTCCTCAATGAGGTGAAAAAATGGCTATAACAGCGTCTAATAGAGTATCTTAAGTAGCCGTATAAAGCCTACTTGATACTTTGACCTAGTTTTATTGCCGCAGCAATATTGGTGGCAGTGATTTCAACATTATGATAAGCATTTTCAAAGATATTCTCGATGGACTCTAGCTTTTGGATACTGGGCATGATGACATCAAACTGACTGGTCTGAGCCGATTCTAGTCCATCAACACTGCCACAAATCGCAATCACTGGCGTATGGCGGGCTTTGGCAATGTGGCTAATGCCGCCAGCTACTTTACCCATGGCAGACTGAGCGTCAAGCTTGCCTTCACCAGTAATGACCAAATCTGCATCGGCAATGTGCTGTGATAAGTTGGTAACTTTTGCCACTGTATCAAAACCTGACTTCAACTCAGCTTGGCAAAAGCTCATTAACGCATAGCCAAGACCACCTGCTGCGCCAGCACCCGCTATCTCTTGATAATTCTGATAGCCATGTTGCTCACATACACTTGCAAAATGATTCAATGCTTGGTCCAAATCATTGACTTGCTGTAGGCTAGCGCCTTTTTGAGGACCAAATATTGCACTGGCACCCAATTCGCCACATAAAGGGTTGGTGACATCACAGGCTACTTCAAACACTGTCTGTAACACGCTAGTATGGAAGCTTGTCGCATCTAATCGTTGCAAGTTGGCAAGCGCGCCGCCGCCTTGGGCTAGCATATTGTCATCACTATCATGAAACCTCATGCCAAGTGCGGTTAGCATACCAAGTCCTGCATCATTGGTGGCACTACCACCAAGACCGATAATAATACGTTTGACACCTTCCCTTAAAGCATCTGCAATCAGCTCGCCAACGCCATAGCTGCTGGCGATGACTGGATTGCGCTCTGCCACAGTCAAGAGATGTAAACCACAAGCTTGAGCAACTTCGATAACCGCAGTTGCATCAGGCAGTAATAAGTATTTTGCGCTAATCGGTCGCATTAAAGGGTCATGGACGTGCACTTCTTTCCAGCGACCACCTAGCACGTAAGACAATACTGCAGAAGTCCCTTCACCGCCATCTGCCATGGGTAGCAGTTTATAGTCAGCATCTGGAAACACTTGGCTGAAGCCAGATTGAATGGCGCGGCAAACATCCAGTGCTTCTAAGCTTTCTTTAAATGAGTCGGGAGCAATTAAAATTTTCATGAATGTCTCTTTGAATCTCTTTAAATAAATACCAAGGTTAATAACCAAATAAAGATGATACTGGTCACGCCCTGAATACCAGTCGCCATAGAATGGGCTTTATAAGCCTGTGCCACACTCATACGACTAAACTGGCTAACAATCCAAAAAAAGCTGTCATTAGCGTGCGAGATAGTCATCGCGCCTGCACCAATTGCCATCACACAAAATACGCGACCAAGCTCACTATCGAGACCTATTTGACCCAATAGTGGTGCGACCATCGCAGAGGTGGTCACCAAGGCAACCGTGGTTGAGCCTTGCGCAGTTTTTAGTGCAGCAGAGACGATAAATGGCATAAAAATACCAAGCCCCAAGGCAGATAAAGTCGTTCCTAAATAATCGCCAATTGGTGTGACCTTTAGCATAGCGCCAAACGCGCCGCCAGCGCCAGTGATTAAGAGAATAGGCGCTGCGACCACCAGACCTTGAGAAATACTATCGCTGATTTGCTGTGTTTTTTGTTCAGTATTGATGAGTAAAAATGATAGAAACAAACCAATCAGTAGGGCTGTCAATGGATTGCCAATAAATACCAAGATATCTGTTATGGTACTTGTACCAAATGGCGTACTAGGTAAGTTAGCAACAGACGACAAGCAAATCAAGACGATAGGCACGATAATAGGTAAAAATGCCATGGTCGCTGACGGTAGCTTACTATAGTCGTCGCGAGTTTTCATATTATTTGGCACAGTCGCAGCTGGCGCGTCGAGTGCATCAATATTGTCAGGAGTGGCATTCAGGAAGCGATTGGACCATAACCAACCGGCAAGTACTGCAACAGTTGTCACAACGACCCCAACCATGATGACCAAGCCCAAATTTGACTCAAGCCCCAAGTTTCCTGCTGCTGCAATTGGACCGGGTGTCGGTGGTACAAAGGTATGAGTGGCATATAAGCCGGTTGCTAAGGCAATACTCATCGCCACGCTTGATACTTTTAAGCGCTCAGCCAAAGACTCTTTTAACGAGTTTAAAATAATATAGCCTGAGTCACAGAATACTGGTACAGATACTACGGCACCTACGATAGACATCGTCAAAGTAGGGAAGCGTGGTCCCAAGACCTTAATGACGGTCTCTGCCATCACAATGGCGGCACCTGTTTTCTCAAGTATTAAGCCGATAATCGTACCAAATACAATGACCAGACCAATATATCCTAAGATACCGCCAAAGCCATCAGAGATGGTTTTGGCGACCGTATTAAGCGGTACTTGGTAAAACAGTGCGACCAAAAAGGCGGATAGTATCAATACTAAAAAAGGATGCCACTTGAGTTTTGCGGTGGCAAAAATAATAAAAAGAATGGTCAGCACCAGCCAAAATACGATCATCACTGTCTCTATATAGTTGTTAATGTCTTATGAAAAATTATGAGGCTCATGCAGCGTGCACTTCATGAAGCATCAATAGTCATATGAATTTTTAAAGGGGCATATTCTATAGTAAATCTACGTTGCTAGGAAATCTATTCGGCTCATATTTGATTTTATTCATGGTAAAGCTTAGATACTCTGCTAGTATGTGGGTTTTGTTTGACATGTACCAGATTTAGGATATTTCCTTTGAACATATTTAATGCCCCGATAATTCCCAATATCGAAAATAATGAGCTACGCCAGCAGCTAGAGCAAATCATTGACCAAAAGACCAAACCAATTGGCGCACTGGGTCGCTTAGAGCCGCTCGCTCTGCAGTTAGGTATGATTCAAGGCACAATTATGCCAAAGATTGAGCAACCTCAAATTCGAGTATTTGCCGCCGATCATGGTTTAACCAAGCATGGCACGTCTGCGTATCCTAGTACAGTCACTGCACAGATGGTTTATAACTTTTTGCAAGGCGGCGCTGCCATCAATGTCTTAGCACGTCAGCATAATATTGAGCTAAAAGTAGTCGATGCTGGGGTAGACGCGGATTTTGGCAATTCTCCTTTTAAAGACCATCCGCAACTGCTAGATTATAAAATTCGACATGGTAGCCGCGATGCGCTGACAGAACCTGCGATGACACAAGTAGAATGCTTGGCCGCATTAGAGAGCGGTATGAGCGTGGTTAAGGACATGGTAGGCAATCTATTGATTGTTGGTGAAATGGGCATCGGTAATACGTCAGCGGCAAGTCTATTGCTGGCGAGACTTGGCGACTTGAGCATTGCCGACTGTATCGGTCGCGGTACAGGACTCGATGATGCAGGCTTGCAGCATAAGGCAAATATCTTAACGCAAGTATTAGAGCGTCACCGTGAAGCGCACGTGCCGTTCGATGTACTTGCTGCATTAGGTGGGCTTGAGATTGCTATGATGGCAGGCGCACTGATGCAGGCTGCCAGTGAACGTCGTATTTTGTTAATTGATGGCTTTATCGCCAGTAGTGCTTTGCTCGTCGCCGAGCGCTTAGCACCGGGTGTTGCTCAATATGCTATCTTTTCTCATCACTCAGTTGAACCAGGGCACGCGCATTTATTAAAACTGCTGAATGCTAAGCCATTACTTGATATGGGTATGCGCTTAGGCGAGGGCAGTGGTGCGGCATTAGCGTATCCATTATTGCAATCCGCTTGCGCGATTATCAATGAGATGGCAAGTTTTAGTGATGCTGGTATCAGTGAGCAAAGCAAGTGATGCCAAGCTCATCCTCCAAGCTGTCTGTATTGCAGCGCCTTCGTTATGAAGCCCGATTGATATTGGTTGCTGTTCAGTTTTTAACCCGTATATCCGTCCCGTCTTTTAGCCATTATGATCCGCAGTGGCTGCACCAAAGCAGCCGTTATTTTCCAGCGGTAGGCTTACTGATAGGTTTGCTTTGTGCTAGCGTGTTTTGGCTTAGCAATCTCTTATTCATACCGCTAGTTGCGGCAGTGATAAGTACGGCTTTTGGTATCAAGTTAACAGGTGCTTTTCATGAAGATGGACTTGCCGATAGTTGCGATGGGCTAGGTGGCGGACTCACTCGCGAGCGCACTTTAGAGATTATGAAAGACTCACGCCTAGGCACGTATGGCGTATTAGGTTTGGTCTCAGCGCTATTGCTTAAAATCAGCTTACTTACTGCGATGCCAATACCCGTTGCTATCGTTGCACTCATTATTGGGCATACTGCGTCACGTTTATTTTGTATTAGCTTACTGACGCTATTGCCTTATGGCGGAGAGATTGAACATGCCAAAGCAAAACCGATGGCACAGCAGCTGACACCATTACAAGCTATATATAGCAGTGGTTGGCTAATATTGGCTATTACTTTGGTCACACTGGTTTTCCCTAATACTATGCAACAGATTGGTATTTGGCAATGTTTATTGGCTTTATTGCTAGGCATAGGCGCGACAGATTATATGCGGCGCTTATTACGTAGACGTTTAGATGGTTATACGGGTGATGGCTTAGGAGCCACGCAGCAGCTTAGCGAAATTGCTATTTACATTGGACTGGCCGCTTCATTGCCCTTAATTTAAGCCAAAGCGTTAAAAATGATGCTAAGAAAGGATACTCGCACTCATGATTCTGTATATTTGGCGTCATCCAAAACCTATTACGGCTGGTGGTCTCTGTATCGGACAGACAGATGTAGAAGTCGATAAACGTAAACTAAAACGCCTTGCTAATAAAATACAGCGCTTTGTACGTCTACAGCAATTACCAAAAGTGATTTGGGTTAGCCCCTTACAGCGTTCACTAAAGGTCGGGGAAATATTGGCACAGCGCGGTTTTGAGTGTCGAGTCGCACCTGATTTGGCTGAGATTCATTTCGGTGATTGGGATGGTCAGTCTTGGAAACAGATTGAGAAACAACAAATTGATGAATGGTGCAATAATTTTGCCCACTTTGCGCCTGATTATGGTGAAAGTTTGCAACAGCTGTTTAATCGAGCGGAGAGCTGGTTGGATAAAATTGCAGCTGAACAAAAAGATAGCCCAGTATTAGTCATCGGTCATGCAGGCTGGATAAGTGCGGCCAAGATAATGGCTGCTGACCAAGAAGTGCCGAAAACAGCCGTTGAGTGGCCGCGCTCTGTAGCATATCTGTCCTGTAATCGTATTGATATTTAATTAAAAAAACGGCCATTGTGTTGACCGTTTTTAAATTTTGAATGCTTTTGAGTGCTCTTGAATAATTTAGGAGGTTGTTAGCTTTTAGCTTGTAGCTCATCGATCTTCTCAAAACATGCTCTTTCAGTTTCTGCTATAGCCGAATCAAAGCTCACATAAATGCCTTTGTCATCTAAGGTCGCATACCAATGGTCAGTATTATTATCGGTTAATATCTGGAAGTATTTATTATTAACAATTCTACCAACCTTATAAGTTTTGCCTTCGGTATAAAAGTCATTGCCTTGAGTACATCGTAAAGTGTCATCAGTATTTATCATGGTATCCTAGATTTCATTCATAAAATATATATCGTCAGCATAGTGACTAGTAGGATTAGAATACAACAGACGTTATCAATAGTCTTTTGTCATTGCGTATACAGTGTTTATTGTCTGTATCAGTACTAATACAAATAACGAAGTCCAAATCCAGCACAAAAAAAACCAGCAACCTAAAGTTGCTGGTTTTTTATTGCGACTAAAACTTAGTATGCTAAAGATTACTCTTCAGAATAGTCTTCGTTTTCGTCTGCAGCATTGTCTTCGTCTAAATCTTCGTTGTCGCCATCTTCAGAAAGAATGGTAACTAGAATAGTAGCCGTAACGTCATGATGTAGTTGAATATCAACATTATATTCACCAATTTGACGCAAAGTGCCTTCAGGTAGCTTGATTTCAGCACGGTCAACTTCTAGACCTGAGTTAGTCAATGCTTCAGCGATATCGCGTGTACCGATAGAGCCGAATAGCTTGCCTTCGTCACCTGATTTAGCGCGCATGATAACATTAACGTCAGTTAATGCGTCAGCACGTTCTTGAGCAACCGCTACTTCTTTTGCTTCTTCAGCTTCAAGTTCAGCACGACGTGCTTCGAACTTTTCAATGTTAGCTTTAGTAGCAGGTAGTGCTTTACCCAAAGGGATAAGAAAGTTACGTCCGTAACCTGGTTTTACATCGACAGTTTCACCGAGTTTGCCAAGGTTGACGATACGCTGTAACAAAATAATTTGCATGAGTCATTCCTAGTTAACGGTTAACCCTGATGGTTATCAGTGTATGGAAGTAGCGATAAATAACGAGCTTGCTTGATAGCAGTCGCTAGTTGACGCTGATATTTAGTAGACGTACCGGTAATACGGCTTGGTACGATTTTGCCATTATCACTGATATACTGTTTTAGCAATTCAACATCTTTATAATCGATGTGAGTGATACCTTCAGCAGTGAAACGGCAGAATTTGCGACGGCGATAAAAACGTGCCATGATTATGCTCCTTTAATTAGTCATCACTGTGGTTGTCGTTGTCATCATTACTGTCTGGACGACGAGTAGTAGCTTTGCGTGCGCGTTTTTCATCGGCATTCTTGGCTAACTGCGACTCTTCAGTGACAGCATCATCACGGCGCATAACTAGACTACGAATGATCGCGTCGTTATAACGGAATAATTCTTCAAGTTCAGCTAAAGTCTCGCCGTCAGTTTCAATGTTGAAAAGAACGTAATGAGCTTTGTGAATCTTGTTAATTGGGTAAGCAAGTTGACGACGACCCCAATCTTCTAGACGATGGATAGTGCCGTTGTTGTCTTGAACTAACTTGATATAGCGTTCAACCATGCCGACCACTTGGTCGCTTTGGTCTGGGTGTACAAGTAACACCAGTTCGTAATGTCGCATTATGACTCCTTACGGATTAGTAGCTATTAACCCTATGTTAATAGCAAGGAGATTTATAAGGTAAGCTCAAATCCTACCCATTATTATAAATAATTAACAGAGAATAAGCTTAGTTTATAAAGCGCCATATTATAACAGTAGTCACTGATGAACACAAAGGTTAATCAATGCGCAGCTGTTAATAAAAATTATTAATGGAATACCTTGTTTCTTTATCAATAAAAAAGCAACGCTGATACGTCGCTTTTTATGACAAACATAAGAGATATTGTTAATAATCAAAAATAGGATTATTTTATTTTTGGCTCTTTTATCAATTGACTACTATCTGCTTTAACCACCAAAGTTTTGGCCAATTTGTCGTGCCAACCGATGTTTTCAGGGCTTTTAGACGCCATATAATAATGAATAGCAACAATGACAAAGCCTAAAAAGCTGGTAAAAGAAAACAGTAAATTATAAATGATAAACAGCAAAAAGGTACGCATACCAATAAGCTTTAAAAATGATGGCAGACGATGGGTGGTTTGATCAACCACGCGAATACCCGTAATCATTTTGCCCAGTGATTGACCACGCAAAGTGATAAATAACAATTGCAAGGCAAACAAACCAAAGACCATGACCTGCGAGATCATCAACGTGCTGCTAGGCAAGCTTTCCATCAACGTCACTGAGTACTGATAAGCAGCGTCCATATCCTGAATATTTTGGAACTTGGTATAATCGACATCCATCTTGGTCAATGCCATGACTAGTGGAAAAATAGCTAATAAATACAGTAAAGCATTCAGCGCCGTTGCCAATATCCGTGACATGATAGGAGCCAGTATCACATTACCCACTACTTTATCTTTCGCTGAAGCAGCCTTGGTCGCGTTAGACTTATTTAATGACACATTGCTATTTGGCGTGTGATGACGATTGGTTGTCATATCTGCTTTGGTGTTTTTAGCAGTGTCTTTTGAACGTTCAGGCTTGCCATATAAACGATCCAGCGATACCGATTGTTTGTCTTTATTGGTATCTGCTGCATCGTCTTCTGGGAAGATAGTAACGTTGTTGATGATAGAATCATTAACCTCAGGCATCGCTACATGAGTTAGGCGATAAAAGGCTTGATTATTAGTTAAGTTACCCACGCGCTGCCACTGATCTAAGCCGTCATGCCAGACCAAATCATCTAATAGCACTTCACCAGAGGTGAGCATAATATTGAGCTGATCCAAAGTGTAGGGACCGGCTTGTACGTTATTTCGAGCAAGGAAAATCTGCATAATTGCCTGCATAGTTAGTCATGTCTTAAGTCACTGTTTTAAAAAACTGCTTTTCAGTCACTATTGATCATACATTATATTAGGGTCTATTTGAAAAAATCAAATAGACCCTAGTAATTGTATCTTAAATGACGGTGTGAATTAACGTTGTGACGTAACGTTACAGCTTACTTCGCTTCTTCACCCGCTAAGAAGAACCAAGTATCTAGTACTGAGTCAGGGTTCAATGATACTGAGCTGATGCCTTGCTCCATGAGCCATAAAGCTAGATCTGGATGGTCTGATGGACCTTGACCACAGATACCGACATATTTGTTTTGCTTACGGCAGGCATCAATTGCCATTGACAACAGCTTTTTAACCGCAGGGTCACGCTCATCAAATAGATGTGAGACGATACCTGAGTCACGATCTAGACCTAGAGTCAACTGAGTCAAATCGTTCGAGCCGATTGAGAAACCATCGAAATGCTCTAGGAACTCTTCTGCTAGTAAGCAGTTAGTTGGTAGCTCACACATCATGATGATGCGTAGACCATTTTCGCCACGTTTTAGACCATTTTTCTCAAGCAATTCGATGACCTGTGCTGCTTCGCCAACGGTACGGACGAATGGAATCATAATCTCGACGTTGGTCAAGCCCATCTCATCACGGACGCGTTTAAGCGCTTTACACTCTAGCTCAAAGCAGTCACGGAAGTTATCAGACACATAACGACTCGCACCACGGAAACCAAGCATTGGGTTTTCTTCTGATGGCTCGTATAACTTACCACCAAGCAAGTTAGCGTATTCGTTTGACTTGAAATCTGACATACGAACGATCACTGGCTGATCCATAAAGGCGACAGCGAGCGTTGAGATACCTTCAACCAACTTATCAACATAGAAGTCAACGGGTGAGGCATAACCAGCGATGCGCTCATTGATAGCTTGTGCAATTTCACGTGGCAAGCTGTTCATGTTTAGCAATGCTTTTGGATGCACGCCAATCATACGGTTGATAATGAACTCAAGACGCGCAAGACCAATCCCTTCGTTCGGCATTTGGGTAAATGAGAAGGCACGATCTGGATTACCAACGTTCATCATGACTTTGAAGGCAAGCTCAGGCATAGATTCTACAGAGTTGGTCTGTACTTCAAAATCAATCTGACTTTCATAAATGAAGCCAGTATCACCTTCGGCACAAGAAGCAGTCACATCTTGACCATCAACCAACAGCTCAGTGGCATTACCACAACCAACGATAGCAGGGACGCCTAGCTCACGAGCGATAATCGCTGCGTGACAAGTACGACCACCACGGTTAGTAATGATAGCAGAAGCACGCTTCATGACTGGTTCCCAATCCGGATCCGTCATATCTGATACCAATACATCGCCTTCTTGTACTTTATCCATCTCATTTAGGTTGCTAACGATGCGGACTTTACCTGAACCGATACGTTGACCAATTGAGCGACCTTCACACAATACTTTAGCGTTAGTCGTGTCAATGATATAACGTTCCATGACATTGCTGTCTTGGCGACTCTTAACCGTTTCAGGACGAGCCTGAACGATAAAGATTTCATTGGTGTCACCGTCTTTTGCCCACTCGATATCCATTGCTTGACCATAATGCTTTTCAATGGTCATCGCTTGCTTGGCAAGTGACGTCAGCTCTTCCGTAGACAAAGAGAACTGCATACGATCTTCTTTTTCAACATCAATGACTTTAACTGATTTGGTGGTACTACCTTCATCACCATAAATCATTTTCTTGTGCTTGCTACCTAAGTTGCGACGGATAATCGCAGGTTTGCCGTTAGCAAGTAATTGCTTTGATACATAGAATTCATCAGGGTTTACGGCGCCCTGTACAACCATTTCACCTAGACCATAGCTTGAAGTGATAAAGACCACTTGATCAAAACCACTTTCGGTATCTAGTGTGAACATAACGCCAGCAGCACCAGTTTCTGAGCGAACCATACGCTGTACAGCAGCAGACAATGCTACGCCTTCGTGCTCAAAACCTTTGTGCACACGATAAGAGATAGCACGGTCATTATAAAGAGAAGCAAAAACTTCTTTAATCGCGATTAGGACGTTATCAATGCCGCGAATGTTCAAGAACGTTTCTTGTTGACCGGCAAATGAGGCGTCTGGCAAATCTTCAGCAGTAGCAGAAGAACGTACCGCAACCGCGATTTCTTTACCATCGCTCATTGCTTCGAATGAATCACGAACCGCTTGCTCAAGATCTTTTGGCAGTTCTTGCTCAATAATCCAAGTACGGATTTTTTTGCCAGTTTCAGCCAGTTTATTGACATCATTAACATCAAGTGTTTTAAGCTCGTTGTTAATTTTGTCAAGTAAGCCTGTTTCTGTTAGAAACTGGTAAAAAGCATTTGAAGTTGTGGCAAAGCCGCCTGGAACACTAACGCCCAAATCAGATAGATGGCTGATCATTTCACCAAGTGAAGCGTTTTTGCCACCGACCATTTCAATGTCGTCTTTTCCTAACTGATCAAGGTTAATTACAAGTGCTGTAGATTGCGCTGCCATGATAACTCCAGAAAATAAGGTTATTTAGTAAAGATTATAATGGTCGATTATACCCCTATATTTTGAGAATTTCGAGAGCTTGAAGCAAAAAAATGATGAAAAAGCTACAAATTGTGAGATTTGCTACATATTTATTAGGCTAGATCATAAATTTTGGCACGATAAATATCGATCTTACAGTGAGCTGAGTCTTAAAAATCTATGTAAGTCTAAGTGTATGCCTGTAACATTGATTACTATTAAGCGTCTATTATGCGTATAATAAAGGTGAAAATTTGAGACGCATATGACTAAATTATGAAGCGCTAGATGCTAAAAATGAAAGGCTGCTACTGAGGTTTCAACCAAGGATTTAAAAATAAGGTATCAACGTTATGTATGTAAATCATTCGTCACCACAACCCAATTCTACGATTCAAAATATGAAAGCACTAGAAGTTGATAACGCTCAAAACATAAGAACGGCGTTTTTTATCTCTGATGGCACGGCGATTACAGCAGAAACGCTTGGGCGTGCTATTTTAAGCCAATTTGCTTCAGTGCCTTTTGAGACTCGAGTATTGCCTTATGTGGATAATCTAGAACGTGCTGAAGATGCGGTTGTGCAAATCAATACCGCCTATCAGCGAGATGGCTTGCTGCCATTGGTATTTGATACCATTGTCAGTCCTGAGATTCGTGAAAAAATCAATTCAGCGCACAGTTGTAATCTTGATATGTATGAAGGTCTCATCGGTCGCGTAGCAGAAGAGACAGGCGTGGAGCCAGATGGGCATTCAGGTCATGCACATGATAATGTTGACTCTGAGACTTATAAAGAGCGTATTGATGCGGTGCATTTTGCTTTAGATAACGATGACGGCGCGCGTACCCGTCATTATCACGCAGCAGATATTATTCTGATTGGGGTATCACGCTCTGGTAAAACGCCAACCTCATTATATTTGGCACTACAATTTGGTATTCGAGCGGCCAATTATCCTTTAACCGAAGAAGATCTAAACGACAACCAGCTACCTAAAGCATTGCGTGAGCATAAACACAAGTTGTTTGGTCTGATTATCGATACGGATCGCTTGGTGAAAATCCGCCAAGAGCGCCGCGCGGGTAGTCGCTATTCAAGTTATCAGCAATGTCAGCAAGAACAGCGCGCAATACAAGGAATTTATACCTCACAGGGGATTCCAAGCCTTGATGTGTCAGAGATGTCCGTTGAAGAGATTGCCACGCGTATATTACAGATGACTGGTCTGAAACGCCGCATTGGCTAATTGAGCTAGGTCTCTATTTTTCTGAAAAACAATACTTTTGAAAAAAACGGTTGTAGTGGTGGCTGTATTGCAAAATAACGTATCACCACGTATGGTGGACACACTTTAGCACCATGGATATTTTTATCTAGACATTTATAAAGATGAAGGCGTCCGCGAGCTAAAAAACAGATTCATAAATGAATAAAGAGGACACGATGGGAAGCAAAACGATAGGCGACGCGACCAATGATACTGGTAAAGATATTAAAACTGAAGTGTCTAATAAGGAAAGTGGTCGTGTGCCAAACCCCGAGCATACTGAGGGTAAAAATAAGAAAGAGAAAATCGAACAAACGCATGAGCAAGTTACTGAAGACATCATGCATCATCCAGATTTGGTCAATCCACTAGATGATACACGTATCGACGTAAAATCGGGCTTTACTAAGGATTCACAACGTCTAAAAAGCGATAAGCATGAGTTTGAATATGATGCGGTCGTATTAGGTGCAGGTCCTGCAGGTGAAGCTGCTGCCATGAAACTTGCCAAATCGGGCAAGAAAGTGGTGGTCATTGACCCGCGTGAGCAAGTAGGCGGTAACTGTACCCACGTTGGTACGATTCCAAGTAAAGCTTTGCGCCAGTCCGTTTTTAACTTGATTAACTTTCGCCGTGACCAGATGTTTACTAAGGCCATGGACTATCATCAAGTCCCGCTGAATATCGTGTTAGCTAAAGCTCGAAAAGTGATTCTGCAACAGGTTCAGACACATACCAGATTCTATGAGCGCAACCAAATCGAAGTGATTCATGGTTGGGCAAATTTTATCGATAAAAACACGATACGTATCGAAATTGATGAAAATTCCTTTGAAACGATCACCTTTAACAAAGCTATAATTACGGTCGGTAGCCGTCCATATCGCCCTGATATCTTAGACTTTAATCATCCACGCGTATTTGATTCTGATAAAATCCTACAGATGGATTATGTGGTTAAGAAAATCATTATTTATGGCGCTGGCGTGATTGGCTGTGAGTATGCGTCTATCTTCACCGGTCTTGGCTATAAAGTAGATTTGATTAATAACCAGAACCAACTGCTAAGCTATTTGGATAGTGAAATCAGTGACGCTATTGCTCATGATTTCCGTCAATTTGGTGTGGTTATCCGCAGCAATGAAGAGATTGACCATTTAGAAACGCATGATGACTGTGTGATTTTGCATCTAAAAAGTGGTAAGAAAATCAAGTCAGACGCTATTTTATGGTCAAATGGACGCTCAGGTAATACTGAAGGCTTAAATTTAGAATGCCTAGGTCTAGAAGCCAATAGCCGCGGTCAGCTGAAAGTTGATGATACTTACTGTACCGAAGTTGAAAATATTTATGCAGCGGGCGACGTTATCGGTTGGCCTTCATTAGCTTCTGCCGCTTACGATCAAGGGCGCTGTGCGGCGGCATTTATGGTCGGTGACCGTGATGCAGAGCCCGTATCGAGCGTACCAACAGGTATTTATACTATTCCTGAGATTTCATGTATCGGTAAAACGGAACAAGAATTAACCGATGCTAAAGTTCCTTATGAGGTCGGTCAGGCTTTCTTTAAGCATCTTGCACGCGCACAAATCATTGGTGAGCGTTCAGGCGTTCTAAAAATCTTGTTCCACCGTGAGACCTTAGAGATTTTAGGGATTCACTGCTACGGCAATCATGCCTCTGAGATTATCCACATTGGGCAAGCAGTGATGAAATGTAATGCCACGCTTGAATACTTTGTCAATACCACCTTTAACTACCCAACAATGGCAGAAGCCTATCGCGTTGCGGCATTGAATGGTCTTAATCGGGTGTTCTAACGATTAATGATATTAAACTGAGTCAATAAAAAAGCGTCTGTAATTATACAGGCGCTTTTTTTATCATGGTTAATATGTTATTAACTTTAATAAGCATTTTTACGTTCTGACGTTAACCAGCGGAATAGCAACAGTAGAATAAAGTAAAAAATCCACAATCCTGCCAACGCATAAAATCCTGTCGCTACTTGCGCGATACTGGCGCCCATTTGGTTAAGCTGCACGGAAGTATTGATACCTGGTGTCGTTGGCAATAACCAACGAATAATTTGTAAGAATTCAGGAAGCTGATGGGCAGGCCACGGATAGCCACTGACAAAAAACATTGGTAATGAGCTAAAAATTAAAATTTGCATACTACGCTCGCGCTGGCGAAACCAAAGTCCAAGCACGCAACCAAGTGTGGCGACTGTCGGACAAAATAGCAGCAAGAATAATAAACTGCCGAGCATGTTTTGCCCGCGCGGATAGCCATGAAGCTCAAATGCCCAGCCGTAATAGAAACAGCCAATCACAAAGCTAAACATACTTAGCGCGGCAATCCGCCCAAGCCAGCCACGAATGTTAGTTCTATGGCGTCGTTGCTCATACCAAGTGCCGATTAACATCGCCGTTGACATCAAAAGCGTTTGCTGCAAGATAAGAATAGACACCGCTGGCACGACGTAAGCGCCATAACCTTCCGTTTGATTATATAAAGGGATAATCTTTAACGGTAAGGCTTGGGTTTTGGCAGAAGCAGTCGCTAAGTACGCTCCTTGTGCCACGTTTTTCTTTACCTCAATGCCAGCTGAGACAGTACTAACCGCTTGCAAAAATCCCATTTGTACGTTTTTATTTAATAAAAAATAGCCGCCATTACCAAGCACGCTGACGCTAGCGGCTTTGCCTGACAACACTTGCTGTTCAAGTCCGCTTGGAATAATCATGTAGCCTGCGATGTCATCCGCCCACATGGCATCGATGGCTTGCTGTTCATTTAAGAAGCGTTTCGTATCTAGTTGCGGGCTGGCACTGGCATAGCGAACGATGGTTTGCGATAAAGGACTATTGTCTTTATCAACAATGCCAACAGGTACGTGGTTTACAACTTCCGTAGAATACGGCCAAGGATAGAAGAAACCATAAATAATCGGTGCAATCATCAATAGTAACAGCACACCTTTATCAGAAAACACGTCTTTTATGGTTTGTAAAAAGCTGCCAAAGAAGCTTGGCGATGCCAGAATTTCCTCTGATACTACTATTTTAGTAGACGATTTATGATTTGAATTGGATGACATCAGCGTGCTCCCCAGCGTTCAGGATGCGCTAATGCGCGTTTGCTTAGTAAAGCCGTTAAATATAGCGTAACGAGTGTTGCTAGTGTCAGCCCGTAAACAATCGGTAAGGATATGATGACAGGCGCTTGCATCTGTAACTGTGCAATATGCAGCTTAAGATAATGGGTAAGCGGCAGCACATCTGACCAATGCTGGGCATTCTTACTGATAGCGACATAAGGAAACGTCACTCCAGCGAACGCATAAGAAGGTGCTGAGATAAAACCCGTCGCCGATAAACCCATACGCAATGAGAAGGAGCCTAAGGTAAATATAGCGCCAAGCCAGAAAGATAACATCATTAATAATACAAGGCTTATATAGGTTACCATGAGCGCGCTAATAGCAATCGATTGTTGCGGCGCTGCCAGCCATAAAGCCAATATCGACCAAATACTATAAGCCAGTAGCGGCCAAAAGTACTTGCCCAATAAACCAAATATCAATACCGGTATACTTACTTCTTCTGGTGCTTGGTTTTGACTGGCTGAGACATTATCTAATGGACTAGGTTGGCTGTCATTATTAGGTTGATCATCTTTAGGTGGTAATATTAAATAAACATGACTGCCATTAATAAAGTGATACCAGCGTCCGATTCGCTTGTCACGCAATTCACGGCCGATCGTTGTTGCGCCAATGACCATTGCCAGAATATGCAGCAGCGCAGGAATGACTGTCGATGCCAAAAATTGCTGATAATCAGTCGCAGCATTAAACAAGCTAATACGTTGAATGCTAATAGGAGAGTAGGCAATCGCAGCTTGTGATGGAGCCATCCCTTGCTTGACCAAGCGCTTCATCTCAACGCCTGCGGACAATGTACCAATGACAGACTGTACGCTGGTTTGGATAATGCCAGAGTGGGTGCCATATTGGGCATTGACTTGGAGTACGATAGGAGCAGGCTTACTTAATAAGATATTACGAGAAAAATCTTCAGGGATAATGACGACTGCATAGATATCACGCTGCAAGATAGCAGCTTTTGCCGCAGCAGGCGTATGATATAGCTGCTTTACCGTCAAATTAGGATTGGCTTCCAAATACCGTAATGCCGTATTGGCAACAGGCCCCCGATCATTATCAATCACGCCAATAGGTAAGTCTGTGATTTGTATTTGTGAAAAAATCCACCAAATCAGCAGCACAGTAGCCAGCGGTATCCAGAACACCATCGCCAAGTCCCACGGATTTTTTACCAAAAAACGTCGCTCGTAAGCTGCACTGCGTACAAAAGCATCCTTTAGCTTCGTCAGGCGCATAGCTTACTCTTGGTTCTGATTAACGAGGGCAGGATTGAGACGTACAACTACGCTCATACCTGAGCGAATACGTCTATCAGGGTTAGTGGGTCGGGCTTTTACTTCAAAGGTACGAACATCAAAACCATCGTCATTGTTAGTCGGTCGCCAAGTGGCAAAGTCAGACAAGGTTGAGGTAGCATAAACAGTGAATTGCTTGGTATAAGGCTTTTCAGGTGATGATAAAGCGGGAATAGTACCCATGAACCGCTGACCAATCGCAAACTGATTTAAGTAGGTTTCCGTGACATTTAAGACGACCCATTGATCATTGGTATTGACTAAGGTTAGCAGCGGCACACCTTGACCGATCACTTCACCTGCATTGACGATGACATTATCGACGACACCAGAGATTGGGCTTTTTAAGTTGGCTTCTTCTTTCGCTACCAATGCTTCTTCTAATTGCGCATCGACTTGCGCAACTTGTGCAGTCGCCGCTGACTTATCTTCACTACGTGCGCCTTCCATCGCTAACTCATACTGTAACCGTGCCGCTTCGGTTTGATCTTGAGTTGCCAAATATTGTGCATAGGCTTCATCACGCTTTTGCCGCGCCATCAGTCCTTCTTCATACAGACGATTAACGCGCTGATAAGTGTTTTCTGCCAAGTCAGATGCTGCTTTATGAGCTTGCCATGCTGCTTTTACTTGAGCGATTTCTTGCGGACGTGCCCCATTTTCAGCTTTATCCAGCTGGCTTTGTGCCATTTGTTTGCCAGCGCGTGCCTGATTGATTTTTGCATTAATCTCAGGCGAATCCATCTCTATTAGCTGTTGACCGACCGTTACTGCATCACCTTCTGTGACTAATATTTTTGCAATACGTCCCGGTACTTTTGCCGCGATAGACGTTTGCTGCATTTGCATTTGCCCTTGGAGGGTAATAATTTGCGGCTCGCTATGCTGATTGCTCTTGTATAAACCATAAGCAATCACGCCCAAAATAACTAAAATCACCAGCGCCAAAATCGCCTTTTTAATCTTTGTTGATTTATTATCTTTTACTGACTGGCGCTTATAGCTTGGCACCGTTTGCTCCGGCTCAATGCTAGTATCAGTATTGGTGTCCCTATCGG
Source organism: Psychrobacter sp. ANT_H59 (assembly GCF_008369225.1). Classification (NCBI taxonomy): domain Bacteria; kingdom Pseudomonadati; phylum Pseudomonadota; class Gammaproteobacteria; order Moraxellales; family Moraxellaceae; genus Psychrobacter; species Psychrobacter sp. ANT_H59. Next base: position 474,537 of record NZ_VOBE01000001.1, on the reverse strand, counting down.
CATCAGTGCTGTTATTCATATCAGTCTTAGACGCATCAGCATCATTGGCATCGACCGTAGAATCCATGTTCGTGGGCGCTGGATTATCGTTAGTATTGGTCGATCCAGTCGATGTATTTAAGCCACCTAGTTTGCGCGAGTCGCCTGATTCATTGGTAGATTCAGTCATGACAGTGAGATTCCTAAAGCAATAGAGTCGGTAATAAGCAAAATAAATCGTTTGTCGTCTGATATTGCTAAGACGATAAATGGGCGATGTTATTTGTCATATAAAGTGGGTAGCCGAATATCGGCGGCATTGAGATAGGCATTAAAGGCAAGGGGCGTACCACAGCTTTGCATAAGAGCAGCAAGTGATTGAACATAGCTATAAGCTGCTTGCGCTTGCTCCGTACGTGCTTTTAACGACTGTGTTTGCGCTTGGGCAATCTCGACTGGCGTATTCAAACCCTCTTGTAGTCCAAGCCTGCGCAAACGCAAGACTTCTGCCGCAAGCTCTACATTGCTTTGTAGAGCTTGATAGCGTGATTGGGCGTTATTCACATCATGCCAGTTTTTTTCAACCAGTAATAATAGGTTGTCACTGACTTCAATCTCAGACAAATCAGCTTGGCGTATCTTGGCATTACTTGATGCCAGTGATGCGGTTTTATCCAGACCGCCCCATAATTTCCAACTCGCCGAGACGCCAGCGACCCAGCTTGGGTCTTTTTCAATTTGCCCGTAGCCATACAGCATCACAGTCGGCTTGTAACCAGTATCCGATAGCGCATGCAATTGCTGAGCCTGAGCACGTTTGGCGGCGACTTTTTGTAGACCTGGGTGATTGGTCAGTGCCAAATCTTGAAAGTAGCTGACATCAGGTAAGGGTCGGCTTGAGACAAACAAAGGTGTGCGAGGCTTAATGCGATACTCAGTGCGCAATAGACGTTGTAAAGCTATCATGGCAAGACGTGCATCATTATTGGCATTGACAGATTCACTTTTGGCATCAGCAAGTGCCGATTGCGCTTCTAAGCGATCAACTCGCGATATAAAACCTTCTTCAAAAAGCCGCTGTGCCATATGGTCAGTCTGCTGCAAGGTATCATAGGCATCGTCGCGTAGATAGGCGGCAATGATTGCCAATTGCGCTTTAAAATAACGCTCAATCAAGGTGTTATAAAGCTCGTTTTTGTCCAATATACTGTCAGCTACGGCTTCTTGAGTACGAGCATTGGACGCGCCTGTCAGAGCGGCAGTACGTCCAGCGGTATAAATAGGCCATACTACCCCAAGTCCTGCGCCCACCGTAGAGCCTGAGCGTTTTAACTCGTAGTTATCTGGGATACGCTCACCAACCAATTCACCAAAATTTGGCAAATCTGGAATGGGCGGAATAATGTCACCAACCCCATTATTAATATCATTAACGATGCCGTTTTTTAGCGACGATAGATCAATGTCCGCATCCAAATTGTAGGTAGTGGCTGAAACACGGGCAAATACAAGTGGGTGGTAGATAGTTTTAAGGGCGTCCGTTTGATATTCGCTGGCAGCAATAGCGGCTTGATTGGCAGCGATTTTTGGGGATACTTGCAACAAAATATTTTGCGCTTGTTCAAGACTTAACAAGCTAGACACTTCTAACGGATAGCTGTTCTCTATGCTTTTATGGGTAATAGGATCGATAAGCGTGCTTAGAGCTGCTTGACGTCCAGAGGCCTCGCCCGTACTGTCGACACGTATCGTCGCTGATTTTACAGAAGCTTCGTTTATAGAAGATTTGTTTGCAGAAGCTGCATGCTTAGAGGATACCGTTTTAGAGGTGATATTTTGATTGACCATATCAAGTGCACGTAATGCATTGTTTTGATTGTCGGCGTCGATAATCTGTGTCACATTGACAGCTATCACCTCATTTTGTGACTCATTCATATGCTCATTAGCGCGTGCAGAGGCAGTCGCCGCTATACTCATGAGCGTAATCGTCATCACGGCAGTGGACAGAGTCGATAGAGCAAATTTCATAGGTCACGTAAGCCATTAATTAGAATGCAAGGTACAAGTTAAAAGGTGTCTAGAATCACACGCAATGTATAAACAGTATTAGTCATGCTGAGTACTATTTATGCTAGAGATAATCTAAGCTAAATATTATGCAAAGTGTGCTGCTAAATAGACTAAATTATCAAATATGATTCGATCTAAAATTTGTTATGGATGACAAAGCGTACACTGTAGTGCCACAATAGTGACGGGTCAATGCTCACTATTTGCTTATTCTGCATTGTATCAAAAAAGGGTTTATGGTAACGCTTTTAACTATAATGAATAATAGCATCATTTAATAAACGGCTGATATAGGCTAGTAACTTGTTTTTCCTCTGATTTTTCTAATTGCATAGGTTTAAATTTTTTGTAAGTACTATCTATAAAATGGATAGCATTATCTATACTGAATTTTAGATTTTATAAATTTATAGTTAATAAATAATAATATTAGACTCAAATAAGATAAGACAAGATGGGATGTGAGTAATGGCAGGATATATTTTAGCGTTAGATCAAGGGACAACGTCAAGTCGGGCTATATTGTACGATGATCATGCGCGCCCAATCAAAATGGCACAGCAGCCAACGGTCTTAAAGACACCGCAAGCAGGCTTTGTTGAGCAAGATGCCCAGCAAATTTGGCAGACACAAATCAGCTGCGCTCATGACGTTATTAATCAGGCAGGGCTACTCGCCACCGATGTTAGCAGTATCGCTATTACCAATCAGCGTGAATCTATTGTCATGTGGGATAAGCAAACAGGTAAGCCACTTGCCCCCGCTATTATTTGGCAAGACAGGCGTACCGCTAGCTACTGTGAAGCGCTTGCTACTGAAGACTTAATGAATGCGACACAAGGTAATATTAGCAACAATAATAGCCAAGGTGATATGGCAAGCGAAGTGCAACGTATTACAGGTCTGCGTTTAGATCCATATTTCAGTGCCAGTAAAATCGCTTGGTTACTAGATCAAAATCCTAAATTAAGCGTACGCGCCAATAAAGGCGAGATAGCAGTTGGCACCATAGACAGCTGGCTGATATATAAGCTCACAGGTGGTGAGCATGTCATCGATGTGACCAATGCTTCTCGTACCTTGCTATACGATATCCATAAGCTGGCATGGTCGGAGGAGTTGTGCGCCCGATTTGGCATACCCATGAATATTTTGCCCAAAGTCCTGCCATCCGATGGCGACTTTGGCAAAACCAAAAAGGGATTATTTGCCAAACAAATCCCAATTCATGCAGTATTGGGTGACCAGCAAGCAGCACTTTTTGGTCAAGGCTGTCTTGAGACGGGCATGGCTAAAAATACTTATGGCACTGGTTGTTTTATGCTAATGAATATCGGTCAAAAGCCGCTGCTTAGTGAACATAAGCTACTCACAACTATTGCATGGCAACGAAAATCTGCACCAACTCGCCCAGACAATCTCTCGTTCGAACAAATCGTCCAATCTGGCAGACGCATGCTACAGCCTCCAGGTAGAGAAGTAACTTATGCGTTAGAGGGCAGTGTTTTTATGGCGGGTGCAATTGTACAGTGGCTGCGTGACAACCTAGGTATGTTTCAAAAAAGCGGCGAGGTAGAAGACTTGGCTCGGCAAGTTGAGAGCAGTGAAGAGGTGGTTTTGCTGCCAGCATTTACAGGATTAGGTGCCCCTTATTGGCGCTCAGATATCAGTGCCAGTATTACTGGTATGAGTCGCGGTACGACCAAAGCCCATATTGCAAGGGCAGCACTCGAGGCGGTTGCTTATCAAACATACGATGTGCTCATTGCCATGCAAAAAGACAGCCCGCATCCACTCACTGAATTAAGGGTAGATGGAGGCGCGGCAAACAATGATTTGTTGATGCAGTTCCAAGCAGATTTATTGAATGTGCCTGTACTGCGTCCAAGAGACACAGAGATTACCGCAAAAGGAGCCGCTCTACTTGCTGGCTTAAAAACAGGTTTATATGATGATACAACGATGAAGGTCTCATGGCAGGTAGATCGAGTTTTTGAGCCTAGCATGTCTATAGATGTTCGTGAAAAGCATCTGTATAAATGGCAACAAGCTATCAGTAGAGCATTAATAGTGCCTTGATTACCATGATAGATAGTGTTTTGCTTATTACTTAATAGCCGTTTTACAATATTATGTAATCGACTCACCTAGAAACTACGTCAGATGACAAAGTTTTGGTACAGATACAGACTGTAACGCAATATCATCGTGATTTTGACACAGTTTACATATTCGACCTATCTGTCTTTGAACTCAGTTCCTATACTTTAGAAGATTTAATAAAATGCTTAATCTAGCTTATATTGCTATTAAGTAGATTGATGATAAATAGAATATATAACAAATCAATTAAGGAAGATATTATGAATAACGATGGCCGTATTACAGACCCGAATAACCATGTGGTTACTGATGACTATCTTGAAGTTGGTGATAGAGAGCGTATTATCGATGACAATGAGCGCCGATTGACTGGTAATGATCAGACAATCAACAATACTGTTATTAGACATGAAAATGACAACATTATAGAGGATCATGATGCGATTGATCGTACTGCTGTCAAGCATATGTCGAAAGAAGCAAGAAGTGATCTGAATGCTGATCCAATCACAGGGGAGCCAGGCTCACACCCTGTAGGTACAGGTATTGGTGGTATTGGCGGCGCAGCAGCAGGTGCTGCTATTGGCACGATGGCAGGCCCATTAGGCACGCTTATTGGTGGAGCAATTGGTGCAATTGTCGGTGGCGGTGCAGGTCATGCAGCAGCCGAAGCGATTGATCCAACGCGTGAAGAAGCATATTGGCGTGCAGAGTATGCCAATGCCGATTACTATCAAGAAGGTCATGATTTCGATCGTGATTTGCATCCAGCTTACGCGGTAGGCTATGCTAACCGTGCACGTTATCCCGCTGATGCCCGCTTTGAAGATCATGAGTCAGATTTAGAGCGCTCATGGAACAATGTGAAAGGTGAATCACGTATGGAATGGAATGAGGCACGTAGAGCATCTCGTGATGCATGGAACCGCATTTTTTAATGTATTTATGCTGATTTTAATAAGGTATTAAGTACTTAGGTTAGATAGTCTATAAAAGTAGTCAGCGAATAATATGCAAGTGCTGCTAATAGTATACTTGCTTCAAGTAACCAAACACGACTAAAGCTTACTGTCTTATTACTGGGTTTAGTTCGATTGTAGACATTTTTTGTTAACAGACGCAATAATTTGAATTTATGCTATTTTAAAGCCTCCAAAGATTTCTTTGGAGGCTTTTTTACTGTATATTACTATGTATGAATATATAATATGCTTTATTGTTAAAATTAGCCAATAAGTAATAATTAGAAAGCTTATGTAAAAAAATTATAGAATAATAGGCAGTTTATGACCAATAATAATGAAAGTAATCATAAGCAATTTTATATAGCAACTGCCAACCTGCTCAATTTTGCCAATCCCAATCGTCTCTATTATCCAAACGCACCTGCATATACTAATCACGAATACGAACATAAGTTACGCGGTATCACAGATCTACTGTCAAAGGCACATGCTGATATCATTGCGGTCCAGGAAGTATGGGACAGTGAAGCGCTCGAAGCTTTAGCAGTATCATTGGGCTTTAAGCCTGAACATGTCGTTATTCCGCTGGCCAGTAATGACAGCGTAAATTCATATACGCAAGGTAAAGGGGCGCAAAATACGCCTGCTGTCGGTATCATTAGTCGGTTTGCGCACTTAGAAACCAGTTTGCTTGAAGAGATTGCCTCAAAAGCGGTCATTGATATCCCTGATGTTGGTCCTTATCATCGCTTTAATCGTCCGCCCCTGGTATTGCGCGTAGATGCATTTGGTCAGCCGATAACGATTATTACCGCTCATCTAAAAAGTAAACGTGCTTTTTTCTTACGTGATGAGGCTGGTAATTTGTTAGAAGATATGGATGATCCAAACATTCGTATTCGTGCCAAGTTGCGTAGTTTGTGTATGCGTGCGGCAGAAGCGGCTTCTATCCGGCTTTCTATCATAGATAGGTTACAGCATACTCGTGAGCCCTTGATTTTGCTTGGTGATATGAATGATGTGACTGAAAGCGTGACCACCCAGCTGATGACTGAGACTGGCGAGGTCAACTATGACAAGAGCATGCGAGACGTCGCGCTGTTTGATGCTGCTCGTATTCAAGCCCGTTATGGTTGGATGAAAGATGTAGCATACACGCATATCTATCAAGGTATGCCAGAAGTGATTGATCAGTTATTTGTCTCTGAAGAATTTCTACCTGATAGTAAGTTTTCGCTCGGTCAGGTTGAACGGGTTGACTACTTTAATGACCATTTAAAGTGGGATTATGCAGATAGAGTGATCGACCACGGTATTATAAGAGCGAAAATAAAGCTTCACAATTAACACTATTTAATAATTAATTACTGAATTTTTTTTAACCTATTCTTGTTCCTTGCTTGATAGTGTACAAGCGTTTATTATGCCTCTTCGTTGAGTATAGTAGCGGTGTTATCAATCCATATGTGATTGATAGAAATGGTGCTTTGATTTAGGGCGCATACTATCCGATGAACACTATATTTTTAAAGATATGACATAACATTAAGAGATTTATCATGAGTGAAAATAAAGACGACAAAATTGAAGATGTACTAGTAGATTCGGAGTTGGCAAAAAAGCTGGTGCCGAATAAGTTTAAGTTTACTAGCCAGCAAGGACGCGCCCGCCGTCAAAAATTGTTGATGGGTGCTAAAAAGTTGAGTGAAACTCAATCTATCAATGATATTACGCTTGCCGCTGTCTGCGAAGAAGCGGGTATTCCACGGGCGTCTGCTTATCATTTCTTCCCTAATATTGAAGCCATATTTTTGGCGCTGCGTTTTTTAAATGCTATTGATATTTTAGATGTATTGAGAACCGTTGAGACGGTTAAATATGATAGATGGCAAGGGTATCTTACAGCGCTGATTGATCGCTGTGTACAAATTTTTGATGAAGATCAAACCAAAGCCAAGTTAATTTATGATACCAATACACCTGATTTTGAAGGCGACAGTTTTGGCGAGCATATGGATCACCAAGTAGTAAAATTGGTCTATGATCGTTTGGCTGAACGCTATGAAGTGCCTAAGTTTGAAGATATTCAAGATGTATTATTGATTACCTTTAGTATCGTGAATGCGATCTTTACTGTTTCTTATCGTCGTCATGAGCGTATTACCGATAAGTATCTGCAAGAAGCTAATACGGCATCTATCGCTTATCTGCGTTGTTACTTGCCAGAAAAGCTACCGCGTAAAGACCGTTAGTCTGTCTATTAAGTTTTGAAGACATATACTAAAAAATCCGACATATATATGTCGGATTTTTTTGCTAAATTTTTATGTATAAGCTTTATAAAATACTTATAGTGAATAAGGTTTCTACATTTGATCAAGTGTCGGCAATACTTGTCCATTACAGCGATCACCACTTGCATCGAAAGGCGAGTATTGCTCATAATAACGTACGATAAGCCCTTCTAATGCCACGTTTTCTTTAGAATTGTGAGCATTAACAAAAGCCTCACGTGCCTGCTCAAGCCAGCGGTCAGCCATGCGAAATTGACTGCCTGCCTGCCGTGAATTATGTTCACATTGGTCGGTCGCTGCCCAGATTAATGCCACTTCACTAAATGCTATTTCACGGGGAGCGCTTGCAATACCATCGCTGTCTTTGAGGGCGCTTAACGTTGCCCATAAATCAGGTCGCATTAGCGCTGATGAGGCAGATATATCTTGGATAAGAACAAGATCGTTTTCTGAGCCTTTTTTTAATGCTTGCAAAATAGCTTCTGCAGATTTTGCCGCTTCTAATCCAGCAGGTGAGCGACTATTCATGCTGTCTTTATGGATGGCATAGTTGAGCCAAGCTTGGGCTTTATAAGCAAAGTACTGTTGCTGCGCAGTTTTATCTTTTTGCTGATAATGCTGTAGTTCTGCTAGCATACAGCTCATCGCCCGTTGCTGCGTATTTTGGTTTTTATATGTCGCTTTTAAATCCTGACTCTGGCAGTAATCAGAGGTGTCTACAGTAGTGATATGAGCACTTTTTTGAAGAGTCGTAGCTGTGGTTGATACGCATGAAGTCGTTGATAATAGCAAAACAGCTGAAAATGCAGCACATATTGGATTTTTATAAGTAGCTACTTTAATAGTAGAGTAAAGCATAACGCGAAAACCTTGTAGTAAGCTGATAAGTATCGGTGCTGGCAATTTTGAGACTGATTTTATCGCTTATCAAATGCTATAGTCAATTTACTTCAAAAATATAGTGCTATTGGAATAAGATTTTGAAGTCTTTATCTTCCTTTAGTGCATGCGAATAAGCAAAAACGATTCCAGAAAAACGTCATGCAAGATGGTGCCTTTTTAGTTGACCGTCTTATAATGTAGAGGATACAGGTGCTGCACGTTTATTTTTACGTGGGTCTTCACGCTTAAATAGATCTTCATCAAACTTGAAGCGTAGTCTAAAGTATGCGCCCTCGATGGTAGTATCGTCATAAGCGATGTCTTCATCTTCAAAGCCCATGAAGTTATAACCAAGCGATAACCATAAATTGTTCATTGGACTATAGCCAACTTCAGCGCCAACTAAATAGGCTAGGTCATTTGCTTGCTTATTCCAATAAGTACCTGCTTGTAAACCAATATCCCAGCGCTCGCTAATATCATATAAGCCACGAGCATACAAAGCATGAGCGGTATTGTCACTTGCGATACCTTGAGCATCGTATTCGGTATATTTACCTGCATAGTGACCTGATAACGTTAATGGTCGCGTTGGATGGTAGTTACCGCTCCATGACCAGACAATAGCATCCTTTTGATAAGGGTCATCACCAGTGGCATTATCATCTAAGCGATATTCAAGCTTGGCCAGCATATCAAGCTGATTGCTATCGTAGTCGCGATAGGCAGCACCAAGTTGAAAGCGATTGATAGTCCGATGACCATCGTCATAATCAACTTTTGAATAAATATCTTTGGCTAATAAAGTCACTTCATCGTTATAGCGATAGGCAACGCCAGCACTACCTAATAAGGTGTCACTGGTATCGCCCCAGCGTTTTTCTAGGCGCCCTGATGCTTTGTAATTTTCGTTAGCAAGATATTCGACGCCAAAACCTGCTGCAGTTGAGGTACTGTCTTTCTCACCCTCTAAAGATTCGACACGCTCGAGTAAAGTATTAAGCGTCAAACCTTTTTGCACATACCATTTATTCTTTAGACCAATGGCAGCTTCCGCTTCGCGAGCACTGATGGCATCACGCATACGGTATTCACTATAAACCTTGCCATCTTTCATATAAGTGGCATCAAAGCCGACAACAGTGCGTTGACGCTCCTCAGAATCGTCTAAACCATAGCTGCCAGACAAGCTATTGATTAAATCATGGCGAGCATAAAGTCGACCTAAATTACCCAGTGCTGTTTCACCGCCGATAGAGGTTGCGTTACGTGAGCTGTGTTCAATATCTTGCTCATACTCAGCAAATACCAATGAGTTATTTAGCTTTGGCAAACGCGCGGTTAGACGGGCGCGGGCAGTGGTGCCTTCGATATCTTTTTCAGTGTTGCTGACGTTGCTTAGCGCAGATTGATTAATGATGTCATCATTTGCAAAAGTATCATTAGTAATATCCACCACATCTGTTGCTGCTTGGATATTACGTGAGGCTGCTGCTTCTTGTTTATAGTAGCGTACACCAATTTCACCAACGATATTTTTGCTTAAACGCTGTTCGATACTGGCCTGTACGCCTTCAGTACTTGCATCAGTAATATGATCTTCTGTGCGTACGCCTTCAAGTTTAAGCGCAGTCTTTTTCTCGTTTAAAGTGTGGATGATTTCGATGCCAGATTCGGTACGACCAGCAGTTTGTGGTGACGCGCCAGTGACAAAACCGATATCGGTATCGTTATGATAGGCTTTTGCACGGGTATGTTTTTTATTATCATAGTCAAGCTCGATACGTAGAGCGTCACCCTCAGCATTATCGCCTGTTAGTTTGTCCGCATTGATCTGATTGCTTGGCTCGAAATTTGGATTCTCAGCTTTGTTTTTGGCATATTCTGCGACCAGTTTTAGCTTGTCATTAAGTTTAACCACAGTATTAACGCTAGCAAGCTCTTCTTTATTAAGTGGATCATCACTATTAATATAGCTGCCACCGATGGCAATTTTATCAGTCAATTGTCGTTTAGCAGCGACGCCACCTACCCAATATTTCTCACCACCTTCATCAACTTCGACAGTAACGCGTAAGTAGATAGGGTTGCCATCGATATCTTGGCTAGCAATCGGTGATTTTAGATATAAGCTACGGCTAATAGGATCAATTTCATAATCAGCAAAGCGCGTCAAGGTCTCACGGCGCACAATACGTCCAGGATTATTAGCATCACGGGTGATTACTTCTATAGTTTCTGAATTTTCTAATACTGCATCAAAATCATTAGCAAGCGGGTAAGGACCTGAAATGCCCAAACCACGAGTTTCATTGACACGCTGTGAGGTGCTTGTTTCAGCGGCAAAAGCAGTAATACGCGTGTTGCTATCTTCAAACTGGGCTTTGACACCAGTCAGTGTACGATTGTATTGACCGAGCTTAATACCTTCATCGTTGTCAATTTGAGTCTTTAAGTCGCCATACATGGCAAATGAGCGACCTTTATCTAGACGTACATATAGCTTGCTCGTCGATTGCGCATCAAAACCTTTGGCTGATGAGTCGCCGTAAACGGGATAGTATTCGCCCGGCTCGATATCACGGAACAGGCGCTCGCCTTTTTTGTCGCTGTCATAAGCAAGCGTTAATAGATAATCACCGCGTACTTTGCCTTTTAAGAACATTGCCGCACGACCCGTCGCTGAGTAATCATCGTTACCGGCTATTTCGCGTAATTCTTTTTCAAATGCACCTTGTGCGTCAGTGATATTACTACCATCAAAGTCTTTGAGCGCTATCGCGCCTTCAACGATACCAACAGCTATTAATGGACGCAATTGAGCCGTAAACTGTAGCGGAATTACTTGCTTATTGCTGCCTGTATCGATGATCATCTCACCTTTACCGGGTACGCTTGGCGCAGTCACGGAGATCAATAGCTCACCACCATTGACAGTAACTTGCGTGCCGGCTTGGTCTTTACTGCTGTCTGCCAAATTGATACGACCAATATTGGTATCAATGGTGATAGGAGTTGATGCTATATAAGGACGACCATCACGATCCTTTAGACTGATAACGATTTGATAATCGCTGACGCCGTCAGCTGCCACCAGTTGTTTTTGGGTACGATAACTAATAGATTGTAAAATATCCGGTGTTAATACCTTGATAGTTTGCTCAGAGATAACTTTGCCATTCACGTCGGTTGCGACACCGCGTAAGGTATTAGTGCCACGCTTTAAATCGACTGCGTAATAATCAAATGCAGTAACATTTTGCTTTTCTTGTTCAGCGGTTTTACCTATTTGCTGTTCTGATACCGCTTTACCATTGGCATATAAAGTAAATATCGACCCGAGTGGTGCTTGCACCTGTACCATTTGCTTATAAGTAGTGAGCTGTTGACCTTCATCTAAATTAATAAAGGCGACGTTATTGTTAGCCACTTCTTTCAAGTATTCTTCTAACTCTTTTTCTACAGGAGGTGCAATTTTAGTAATTGCCATCTCAACGCGATTTGCAGATGGGTTTACCATTTCATTGACGATTGCTGAATCGCATTGAATCCCTGCATCTAAAACATCGTTAGATTTACAGCCGCTGGCATTGATATTGTCTTTATTGTCACGGTTATAGTCAGGATCTAAAATTAGCTCGCTTTTAACCGCTTGCTCTAAGCGATCGTTTTTGGCACCGATACTTTTGCTACGCGCAACAAGCTCTGCGTTTAAGCGTTCAGTACTGTCCGCCATACCGCCAACGATACCGAAATCGGCACGATGTAACTCGCCATATTTGAGGTCAACGAAACGGCTACCGGCATCACCAGCATTACGGTTGCTTTGGGTAACCAGTTCTGTGGCGTTTGGAATAGTAGTGCGGTCAACTTTGAGGACGTGGGTCTTGGCGCTGATACCATAAAAGTTATATTTTCCTTCCGGATCAGTGACAGCAAAGTTGCCGTTTTCCATATAGAGTCGCACGCCAGCAACACCAAGCTCGCCACCTTGTTTTTGTTGAATGCCATCGCGGTTGATATCATGGTAGACCTTACCGACGATGATGCCATCTGTATTCATAACACCGCGATCGACTTCTACTTTCCACTGGGCTTCTCTTGATACGAGGCTTTGATCTTGCTCAGTTTTGGCAATGGCAGTCGCACGATTGATACCATCACCGCCTAATGCTGATGAACCAACCAATACGCGATAAGTAATATCTTTACTAGTTTTGGCATCCATATTCCCCAGACTTAAAACTTGATATTTGCCATCGGTTTTAAACTCAGTGGTTTGCGCTTTATCAATACTCACACTACCACCAACGTAGTCAAATCCGTGCGGTAAAGCGTCTTTTAATTCAACGTTATAAGCCGTACTGGTACCATCATTTTTGATATTAATTGTATAGTTAACATAATCACCAAGTGAGGCAGTTTTGACATCACCTTCTTTGGTAACTTGTAGGGTTGGGATATCATTAACGATAGCGATATTGCTACTGATAGCTTCTTTAATTTCCTGTCGTATACCATTTGAGTCGATATAAGCATCTAACGTAGCGAGTAAATTATCACCTTCTAGTGTCTGAATGATACCGTCATTAATGGCATTAGCATTATTTTCTGTTGGTGCTTCTATACGGAATTTACCAGTATTATCACCAGTCTCAATAGCTTTAAGTGAATAATTATCACCCGTTTTAGAGGAAGTAATCGTTATCCATATTTCATCTCGTGCACTATCACGGACGTTACATTTAGCACAGCTGGCTTCAAGATAGATATTTTCACCCACCTGCGATGTTCTTCTATAGCCATCCCATGAATAAAGCATAAAATCGAGACGTGTTTCAACGATGATTAGCTCGTCACTCACTAAAGCGGTAATAGAAGGGTCTTCAACAACAGCAGCACCAAGCTTGATGCTAGCAGTATCATCGGCTTTAGCATTGGTATCAGATAATGCTTGTATAGTAAGCTCAATGCTCTCGCTTTGACCTAAAGTAATCTGAGCGGTTAAATTGTTATTTAACTTAATCGCTTTATCAACACCATCATCGAAGCGTCCGTTGTTATTCAAGTCTTGATAGAGTTTTATGTTCGATAAACTATTAGGTATAGTCAGGCTCAAATCGATAGTCTGATCACTGTAACTGGTATTGGTTAGAAGGTTTTTCCAACTAACGGTCGAGCCAGGGGCGATAGTCTTTGTTGGCGGCGAGGTTAGGCTAATACCATATTGAGGAAAAGCAGACGATTGAACATTCACTTGGTTAGAAGTGCTATTTAGATTAAAGTTAGTACCGTTACTAATAATGTAACTGGCTTCAGCAGTATTTTTGATGGATTGTAGCAGAGGGTTAGGCGCTGCTAAGGCTATATTTGATTGCATAAGCAACATTGCTAATGACAGCGCAGAGATCTTCGCTGTACACAATGCGATACGATTAGACGGTGTCATTACAGATAGAGTCATATGTTGCTTATCCAATAAAACAAGATGGGGGTAAAATTCCCCTAGCTTAAATAAATTATAAGCTAGGGAAAGTCTTTATAAGTACCCGTAGATACTTATAGAGTTAAAAGTTCAGTTTAAGTTGATAATCTTAAGCTCAAAATACAATTATGGCGTAGGAGTAACTACCCTAGCAGTTTTGACTTTTACTTTAAATTGCATGGTTTCAGTTGCTTGAGGCGCTAACATATCAATATTATTAGTAATGGCAGTTCCAGTATCAGATGTTGTGCCATTAGTAGTCCCTACAGAATTCGCTACATAGTCAGCCTCATTTGAGAAGTTAGAAAATGCATCTGAGATAACGATATTTTTAATATCAAAACCTATGCCTGTAGGAGAGGTCGTATCAGCAGAAGAAGTGTTTTTCGCTTGGACCTTATAAACAATACATTGGCCAGGCGAAACGTCTTTAATGTCAGTACTGACAAAATTCGCAGCAGGAGGTGTACCCACACAATCTGCATTTATCGCTTGGGTTTTCAGCAATGTTAAACCGCGAACAGTTGTTCTATCGGTGACTGAAACCGATTGAGGCGCGCCTTCCTTACCTGGAATCAAGGTGACCACAGTTTCTTCGAATGTAGGAGTGGTAGAGTTTATTGGTGTAAATATTTTTGCATTGGCTGATGACACGTTATATTTAATAGTGACAGTACCATTAGGGGCTATACCATTAGGTAAAGCAGAAAAGAGATCATACACACCATCGACCGCGGTAATAGTTTTATCCACTACTGTTGGTGTTGTGGTGTCGTTGCCATTTGGATAATAAGTGACAGTGACGCTATTAGGAACTATATTAATTTGGTCTGGCAGGTTACCGTCATTGTCATTGATAGTAAAAGTTAATTCCTCAGCTTTAATGCCCTCGACGTCTTTACCGGTGTTGGTAATGACCGTTTGATGTTTTACTTGACCGAGAGTACCTGCAGTCGGTGAAATCTCTCTGAAAGTTGAACCAGTTAGTGTTAGAGCTCGCTGAATAGTTGCTGATGATAGTGGCAGTGTTGAGTCATCACCTGGGTTAGCTGGTCGCTGACCGTTGAGGTTATTAATCTCGGTAGTAGGATAGAACGCACCAACATTTTGTTCTCTACTGGTGTCTGTACTATCGATAAGCGTATTATCAGTATTAGGATTGTTATCCAAGTCATCAGTCACTGTCACGTGATTGATAGCTGTTGCAGGAGTAAGTGTGCCTGTCCCTTTTTTGACTTTAAATTCAATAGTTATGTTTTGCCCTACTGGGATATTGATACCAGTAATGTTAAAGCCACTAGTACCTACAGCACCCGTATTAATGGGATCGATAGTGCCTTTAGTCGCAGTAGAACTGGTTTTGATATTAGCTAGTGTTAGTGCCTCTGCCATTACCAGACCATCTGGTAGAATATCTGCAATAGCAATATCAGTAGCATCAGTCGTAAATGCAGTGTTGCCATCGTTGGTGACTACAACTCTATAAGTAGCTGTATCATTATCAAGATTATTGAGGTCTAAGCCATTAATAATCGTCTTAACGATACTAAAGGTAGGAAGCCTTGTAAAAAAGGTGTCAGTATTGATGAGTGTTTTATCTGTACCTAAAAGTGAACTAACCGCAGAGATTTCTAGTGGTTTGGTTTCACCACCTTTGTTACCAGTGGTTTTGGCATTAATAACAAGTACAATATAATGCCCTTTTTCAAGAGGAAAAACTCTGCCACTAGAGGCACCATAGGGCGCATTATCTGTAGTACGAGTTGTATCTTCTACATTAAGCTCGTTATATATCTTATACGAGACAGTAGAGTTGGCCGTATCATAACCGGCAGGAGCTGTTGGCGTCGTGATAGCATAGTTATCAGTGCGGTTACCCGTGTTGGTCAAAGTATGCGTAAACTGAACAAACCCATTAGGCGCTACTTCTTTTCCAGTATTAGTGACAGCAGGAACCAATGAGAATGATGTTTGCTCTGTTACCGTTATTTTTACTGTGTTAGATTCGACTTCTGGTTGAGCCTGACCACTCACATTATAGCTAGCGGTAGCTTTGTTAGTAATCTCTACACTCGTTGATGTTTTAGACGTCTCTACTGCATTAACAGTCGTGCTCATACCTAGTATAGCAGCGACGCCAATGGCTAATAAGCTGTAATTAAAAGTGCTTGATTTCATATAAAGCTCCGAATTAAAAAGTTCTAGAAGTTACGTTCAAAATAGTAACCAATGTATTTTCAAGAATGACTGTCTTAGTCAACGATGGTATTAAGGGCTACGGCTGCAGATTTATTGGCGGGTAATAACTTGATATTCCAACGTAAGGTACGGTATTCAGAAAAAGGAATTTTTACCATTTTGCCATCGACTTTGCGCATCAGTGGCATATCAGCATAGTTCTTGCCATCGATACTGCCTTGGGCGCTAGCGGGAGATACCTCACCATTAAAAGTCATATTAGCTGGAATGGGCAGGGTAACTGCTAAGTCATTGATATTTTCATTGATGGTATTGCTATAAGTTGCTTTGTACTGAATCACAGTGCCCTTAGGTGCAGTCCGAACTGGTAAGTAACTAATTTTACCTTCACTATTTTTAACGACCTTATTAGCGGTTAGCTCCATTTTTAGAGCTTCATCTGCATAAGCTGTATTTAACAAAAATACCGATGCTAAACTGGCTAATAAGGCAGTACGTAAAATGTTAAAACCTTTCATATAGTATTCCTTGTTTACACTATTGTTATTAATGAGACTTAAATGTCATCTTATATGATTCAAAAATCGCAATCAGTAATATATAAAAGTTTAGGTAACATCAAATTTTTTCTTAAGGCTATTGTCACAAACTAAATACAAAATTTCACTATAAATAAGACAAACGGCATTTTGAAGTGACTAAACGGTAGAAGCCCCGTCTTTCAAGATAGGGCTTTTGTTGAAAAAGGCAGAATTTTCAGTGTTGAGAATAATGCAAGAGAAAACGATGACTAAGGATTTGCTGTGGTGCCATATTTGGTATTGAAGTAAAAAACGCGATTGTTTCTTGCATTGATGGTAAGGGTTCTGGTTTTGACTTCACCATTTGCTCCAATAGCTGGATTTTCGGCAGCGTTATAATCAGTGGTTGAAAGTGGTGGGTTGGCAAGTACTGATGTGACTTGAGCGCCGTTTACCCCTTTTTTCTGCAGCACATCTCGCATCACAAAATCGCTGATCACGATATTTGCACGATTGGTGGCGGTAATTCTATAAGCAATACATTGTCCTGGCACAAGATCGTTGATGCTTGCAGAGCTAAATCCTACTCTAGGATCGTTATTGCCTGAAGTATTGATAGCAGGGTCAGTATAGTTGAGTGTAGTAGGACAGTTATTGATGTACTGGGCCTTTTTTAGAACCAGTGCTACGTTTGCTGCGATGACTCTACCGAAGTTATTATCTGGATAATGGTAAGTGGTATTTGCAAATGCAATCACTTTCTTATTACTATTGGTACGGATAGTATAGACATTACCGGTATTATTATTTTTTTCTACTAAACAGAGATTATTGGTATTGCCACTGATGGTAGTAATAGGAACATTTATCTTATATTGACCAATAGTAGGTGTGCTACCATCAACCAATTGCGAACCATAAACAGATCCATTTGTACAGTGAGTAAGCTCAACAGTACTACTAGGAATACCAGCTTCAGCATTAGGTGTAGCGCTATCGAATATACCGTTAAAGTAATTAGCGTTATTAGCATAAGGACCTGTTGTAATATTGGCGTTAGTAGCATTAGCATCTGTGATACCACCATTATCGTTAAAAACAATACCTGAGAAAGTATATTGTGGCGTGTAGCAGTAGCTATCTACTCGAAACTGAAACCTTTGACTTGTAGGAGTAGTTACATTATTAGTATTAGTGTAGCTAAAAGTGACCGATCTGATATCCTCGCTAAATAAGACAGATCCTTGACAATTTGTATCAAGAGCAGCAGTGCAGTTAAATGATGCATTTGTAGAAGAGGTCTGAAGCCCATTTGCCAGCTCAATGACACTGGATCCAGATAGTCTTTGAAAAGTCCCTTTAATCTTAGTGTTGTTTCGGGTTATGCCAGTGATGCTGACTAAATCATCCCAACCTGTCTTATTGCTGCCTATGCTTTTATCAATATCAAACGCGCTTATGGCAACATTATTTAAATAAAGAGAGTCACTATTCCCAGTGTTTTGAAAATCTAAAGTGATATCAGAACGAGATGTTAGATCTTTGAAATTTCTATTAATATCCATAGCCGGATTGGCGCTAGTTCCTGTGATCGTAGTATTATTACCAGAAGTATTAACGTTGATATCTTCAATAGTCATTTTGATTTTCAATGGAATAGACAAACTTGACGTACTTGTCATAGGCTGATAAGTATTTGTGTCAAAACTCTCTTTGAGCTTAGTGTAGTTGCTGTTATCGAATATTCCCTTAGTTGAGCTAGCTGGGCATGCTAGGTTAGCTCCAGGGTTAGGTGCAAGTGCGAATGATGAATTGCTGATCGTAAGAAAAATCATCGCTGTCATCAACGCCAACATTCGATATATATATTCACCAAATAATTGTGAAACTATTACATTTACGAAGCGCTGAGTCTGATACATATTGCTATCCCTATAAACTGATATTCACAAACAACTATTTATGTAAATACGCACGATAAACATAACTAAAAATCTGTATATATTACGTAATTCATCATATTAAGCAATAATTTTGTAAATTTCTTAGAAAACGGATGAATGGCAGATTTAATATGACGAAATACATATATTTCTGCTGAATATTATATTTATCACTCATTAGAAAGAATTTCCCAACAAACCTCCCAAATATCTCAAAAAACATAATCACTATTTATTTTAAAAATACTTGTCATATTGGCATTTCTTTATAGCTATAAACAATACGTGAATAAACCCCTATAATAGAGCGTCAATATCATTTGATGATGAAAGTCGCATATCGGCTGTCGTTTACTTTTACTACGATGTCTGTTTGAACCCCATGCCAAGCTACAGTTGCTGATTATTAGCACTGGTCTGTAATAGCCAAGACATATAATGGAATGACGAGATGCAGCAAGGAAGGCATTAGGTAAATCGTTTGCTTACGAAAATATGTATAACTCTGTGATTTAATAATACCCTGCCACCGTGTAGGGATGACTGATAAAAAAGGATTAGAGAAGATGAATTATTACAAGGATGCTGATAGCAGCGAAACGCAGGAATGGCTGCAAGCTTTTGAGTCTGTGATTAAGCATGCTGATAAAGATCGCGCGCAGTTCTTATTAAAAGCCTTATATAATATGGGGGTGCAAGAAGGCCTGCCCTTTAACCGTTTAGATACGGCCTATATCAATACCATCGCAGTTGAAGATGAGCCGATGTACCCAGGTGATTTGACGATCGAGCGCAAGATTCGCGCCTTGATTCGCTACAATGCCTTGGCAATGGTGATGCGCGCCAATAAAAACGATGACGATTTGGGCGGTCATTTAGCCTCATTTGCTTCTAGTGCGACGCTATATGAAACTGGTTTTAACCATTTCTTCCGTGCTGCCAGCGATCATTTCGGCGGCGATATGATTTACTATCAAGGTCACTCAGCGCCAGGTATGTATGCCCGTTCTTATCTTGAAGGTCGCTTGACTGAAGATCAGTTGGATAATTTCCGCCGTGAAGTCGGTGGTAAAGGGTTATCAAGCTATCCACATCCTTATTTGATGCCGGACTATTGGCAGTTCCCAACGGTTTCGATGGGCTTAGGTCCTATCATGTCAATCTACCATGCCCATGTACATCGCTATATGGAAAACCGCAAACTGCTAGAGTCAGAAGGTCGTAAGATTTGGGCGTTCTTAGGTGATGGTGAAACAGATGAGCCAGAAAGCTTAGGTGCTATCTCTCTTGCTGGTCGTGAAAAGCTGGATAACCTGATTTGGGTCGTTAACTGTAACCTGCAGCGCCTCGATGGTCCTGTTCGTGGTAATGGTAAAATTATTCAAGAACTTGAATCCGTATTCCGCGGTGCAGGCTGGCGAGTGATTAAAGTGGTTTGGGGCGGTAACTGGGACAGTCTGCTTGCTAATGATGATACTGGTGTCCTTAAACACCGTATGGAAGAGACAGTCGACGGTGAGTATCAGCTATATGAAGCGCGCGATGCCAAATTTACCCGTGAGCATTTCTTTAATAAGTATCCTGAATTAAAAGAGATGGCAGATGCCTTAACGGATGAAGATATTTCACGTCTGAACCGTGGTGGTCATGATCCGATGAAGGTTTATGCCGCGTTTAGTGAAGCCATGAAAACCAAAGGTCAGCCGACGGTTATTTTAGTGAAGACTGTCAAAGGCTATGGTCTATCCACCACCCAAGCGGTTAACAAATCGCATCAAGTCAAGAAGCTTGATCAAGAAGCATTGGTGTACTTCCGTGACCGTTTTGATTTGCCATTTACTGATGAGCAGTTAGAGACGCTACCGTTCTATCGTCCAGCTGAAGATTCAGCAGAGATGAAGTATCTAAAAGGTCGCCGTGAAGCCTTGGGTGGCCATTTGCCAAATCGCCGTAGTGGTCATATTCCTTTGAATATTCCTGATTTATCTATCTTTGATCGTGTTTTAAAAGGTAGTAACGGTAAAGAACAATCAACCACCATGGTGTTTGTGCGCCTATTATCAGCAATGCTAAAGAACAAAGACATCCAAGATCGCGTCGTACCTATCGTACCTGATGAAGCGCGTACCTTTGGTTTAGAAGGTATGTTCCGTCAATTGGGTATTTACTCTGCCGTTGGTCAAAAGTATACACCTGAAGACAGTGAAGCCTTGATGGGTTATAAAGAAGCCATCGATGGTCATATGTTAGAAGAAGGTATCAACGAAGCGGGTGCAATGAGTGCGTGGATTGCGCTGGCAACCAGTTATTCAGTGAATGCGCTACCGATGATTCCGATGTACATCTACTACTCTATGTTCGGTTTCCAACGCATTGGTGATTTGGCTTGGGCCGCTGGTGATTGTCAAGCACAGGGTTTCTTACTTGGTGCAACGGCAGGTCGCACGACGTTAAATGGTGAAGGCTTGCAACATCAAGATGGTCATTCGCAAATTTTATTCAACGTCGTTCCTAACTGTGTGAGCTATGATCCGTGCTTTGGTTATGAATTGGCAGTGATTATGCATGATGGTTTACGCCGCATGTATGCTGAAGGTGAGCGTATTTATTACTATCTCACCGTGATGAATGAGAACTATGAGCAACCTGCAATGCCAGAAGGCGTTGAAGAAGGCATCAAACGTGGTATGTATCTGTTAGAAGATAATGGTTCTGCGCAAGTTCAGTTATTAGGTTCTGGTGTTATTTTACGTGAAGTGCAAAAAGCGGCACGTATCTTAAAAGACGAGTTTAATATCACATCGAACGTCTGGAGCGTCACCAGCTTTAATGAGTTGACACGTGATGGTATGGCGTGTGATGACTATAATCGTCTACATCCAATGGATGAAGAGCGCGTGCCATGGATTACTGAACAGCTTGCACCGCACGAAGGTGTGGTCGTTGCCGCAACGGATTATATGCGCAACTATTCAGAACAGATCCGTGCTTGGTTGCCAGATAGCCGTCCATATACCACTTTAGGTACTGATGGTTATGGTCGCTCCGATACCCGCGAAAATCTCCGTAGCTTCTTTAACGTTGATGCCGCTCATATTGTTGTTGCTACTCTAAAACGCTTGGCTGATGAAGGCGAAGTAGAAATGCGTCTGGTTAAAGACGCGATCTCTAGCTTAAATATCGATATCGATCATCCGCCTGCATGGCAGCAACAGCCATATTATGACTATTCTCCAGACGCTCCAGCACCTGGTAACATCAATCCGATTCCTGTACCTGAGTTTGTCGCTGAAGATGATGATGAAATCAGCAGTGAAGGTCGCGCCGAAGATCAAGCCGATGCAACCTTACTTAATAATGATGATGTCGAAGAAAAATAACCATAAGACAAGGAAATGAAAAATGGACATTAAAGCCCCCGATTTGGGTGTCGATAGCGCCGAAGTCAGTGAAATTATGGTTGCAGTTGGTGATGTCATTGCAAAAGACGATAATATTATTCTACTTGAGTCAGACAAAGCTTCGGTCGAAGTGCCAAGCTCTGCTGCTGGTAAAGTGACTAAAATCAGTGTTGCGATTGGTGATCAAGTCAGTGAAGGTATGGTGCTAATCGAGCTTGAAAGCGAAACTGACAGTCAAGATGACAATCAAAGCGTAGAAACACCTGCTGCTGACACTCAAGAGAAATCTCTTGATGGTGAGCAAGAAGAACCGCAAAAAGAAGAGCAGAGCGATAAGGTAGCCGTTGAGTCAAATACTGATCAACCTGTTGAGCAAGAAGCAACAGCGACCACGCATGCGCTCCCAGATTTAGGCGTCGATGAAGCGCAAGTATCTGAGATTATGGTCAGTGTTGGCGATATGGTCACTGCTGATCAGTCTATCTTGCTAATCGAGTCAGATAAAGCGTCGGTTGAAGTACCAGCGCCACAAGCCGGCAAAGTTGAGAAAATACTGATACAAGTAGGCGATATGGTTGCCAATGGGCAAGACTTTATTGTCATCATTGGTCAAAGCTCAGACAATGCTAATGCTACGAGTGAAGCCAAAGCACCAGTCGCTCAATCGCAAGATTCAAAACCAGCAGTGAGCGAGCAAAAGACTGATTCAAGTCAGGAAGCTGCTAAACAAGCTACGACTGAGCCTAAACAAGTTGCTAGTACTACTGCAAAAAGCAGTACAGGTAATAAGCTGACCGAAGCACAAGTCAATGAAAAAATGGTTGATGTCTATGCTGGTCCCGCCGTGCGTAAACTTGCCCGTCAGTTGGGTGTGGATATTAGCCAAGTAACAGGTTCAGCACTGAATGCACGTATCTTAAAAGAAGATTTGTTTGCTCATGTGAAGCAAAGCTTGACGACAAAACAAGCTGCACCCGCTACTGGAGCCGGTGTATCTAGAGCCAGCTTACCAAGCTTACCTGATATGAGTAACGTTGAGATTTGGGGCGAAACAGAAACCCAAGACTTAACTCGCTTGCAAAAGGTGTCGATTCCACAGCTGAATTACAACACTTACTTGCCACAGGTGACGCAGTTTGATTTGTCTGATATCACTGAGACAGAGCAGCTGCGTAGTGAGCTTAAAGGCAGTATGAAAGCTGAAGGTGTTGGACTGACAATTTTAGCCTTTATTGTCAAAGCAACGGCTTATGCATTGACCCAGCATCCACGTTTTAACAGTCATCTAAGCGATGACAATACGCAAATTATTCTTCGTAAAAGCGTAAATATGGGGATTGCAGTAGCAACAGATGATGGCTTAATCGTGCCAGTGATTAAAAATGCTCACGAAAAAGGTATCAAGCAAATTGCGATTGAAATCGGCGAATTGGCCATCAAAGCCCGTGATAAAAAGCTAAGTACTAAAGACTTGCAAGGCGCAAGCTTTACCATCTCAAGTCAAGGCATCTTAGGTGGTACGGCGTTTACGCCATTGGTAAACTGGCCACAAGTTGGTATTTTAGGGGCATCAGAAGCGACGATGCAACCGAAATGGAATGCTGATAAGCAAACTTTTGAACCGCGCTTGATGTTGCCATTGTCATTATCATATGATCATCGTGTGATTAATGGGGCTGATGCGGCAGTATTCACGCGTTATGTTGCAACATTGCTTGCTGACCCGCGTCGTATCTTGCTATAGGTTTTATTCTTATTTAAATTTTATATAAAAGAAAGACTATCTTCGGATGGTCTTTTTTATAGCTGTTATTGCAACAAATGATAGATAAATAATAGACACAAAAAAGCCAGCAACTAAGCTGGCTTTTTCTATTTATGATATTAGCTCATAATTCTGCTAAATTAGAACTGTTTTACAAAGGCAACGCCATAAACCCAAGGACTGATATCGATTTTGCCAATGTCAGTACCGTTCAAAGTAGCGTCAGTTTTGATGTCCATATAACGGGCATCAATACGGAAAGACTCAGTGGCAGCAAATGGGATATCAAGACCGATATGACCAGCAACACCAACGCTATCATCAAGCTTTAATTCAGTACCTACAACATTTGCTTTTTCTTTAAAGAACATCGTGTAGTTTACACCAACACCCACAAACGGTTTTACATTCATAGGTAGGTTATAATCATCGAAGTGATATTGTAGAGAAAGCGTTGGTGGTAAATGCTGAGTTCTACCAGTGATCTCATTATTTAAGGCATCGGTTAAGGTAAAGTCATGATGAAATGGAATGGCAGCGAGTAGTTCAACACCAACGTTATTAGCGATAAAGTATTCACCACTGATGGTTGGACGGACATCGCCATCAACATCTACAGCATAGCTTGTGCCCCCTATAGTGACATCACCATTATCATTTTTAGGATCAACATAATGCGCACCAGCGGCAACTGTCCAAGTGCCTGCAGGTACAGCAAAAGCAGTGGTCATAGTAAGTGCAGTAGCAGCGGCTAAAACTAGGGATTGTAGTTTCATCGTTTAATTCCTCAACGTTTAGATAATGGTCGCTAGCTCATGAGGGATGTCATAAGTTAGCAACATATAATGTTAGGCTAGGGATTAACCTGTAACATCTGCTATCTATTATAGTACAAATACCTTACTAGTAGTAAGGTTTTAAGCGGAACGTTCAGATGTTTATGCGTAAAGTTACAATGAGAAAGGTTTGGATACGTTAAAGTTTATGGCATAACCTATTTTGATTGTAGGTTTTTGCTATTATTGATATGCCATTATTTTATAAAGGGATCGGTTATCTATTATGCTTGGCTACTGTAGTAATTCTCCACTGCGCTGTGACAACGCTCTCTCATTGATAGTGTTAGACCAAATAGATTCTTGTTGCCCGATCTGTGGCTTATCCTTGCTACCTGCCCAAAAACGTAGTCATGAGTGGCGCGCTGAAGAGCGGTTATTGCGCATAGCGTTTTTCGCCGTTGCTATCATATTGGTCTTGGTTGTCTACATTTATTATACAAAGTTAGTATAATCAGACTCTCATAACGGCTTTTTTGTTCATCCAAGCTCGGTGTTACACCGCATAGGGACGGCATGCTATTTCAATCTATACGGCGCTTGCGTCTTTTTGTCTATAATATTTTGCAAAACGATGAGCATGATACGCTCTTTAGTCGCTGTGTTGATTATTTCCTTATTTTTTTAATTATGGCAAATGTCACTGCGGTGATTGCAGAGTCTGTTGATACTTGGTACTACCCTTATCAAGAATACTTTACGTGGTTTGAAAATTTTTCTATTGTGATATTTTCTATTGAATATTTGCTTCGCATATGGAGCGTTGCTGAAGCCAAGCCAAGCAATACTACATGGCGACAGCGCTGGGATTGGCTAAGAAGTCCATCTGCATTGATTGATTTGATTGCCATTGCCCCTGCCTTTTTGAACTTCTTTGTCAGTATAGACTTGCGTTTCTTGCGTATTTTACGTTTGTTTCGTATTCTTAAATTGACTCGTTATTTTGCCTCATTGCGTATTTTGTTGGTGGTTATTAGTAAGGAAAAAGGCTCTTTCCAAGCGGTTATTTTTATCTTAATAATTATGATTGTGACCGCTTCTAGTGGTATCTATCTAGTAGAAAATCATGCACAGCCAGAAGAGTTTGAATCGATACCAAAAGCCATGTGGTGGGCGGTAGTTACTCTAACAACGGTAGGTTATGGCGATGTGACGCCGATTACCAATGCTGGCAAAATATTAGGCGCTATTATTACTATATTGGGCGTTGGTTTAGCAGCGTTACCTGCTGGTATTTTGGCAACCGGCTTGGCAAATGAGCTCAGTCAGCGCCGTGAAGAGCTTGAGCAGGATTTCAGGGGACAGCTGATTGATAGTGATTTTGATTTGGTTCAAAATCAGATGATGATTGAAAAAATCCGCCGCGAGCTGGGCTTAGATAAAGAACAAGCGCAGGATATTGTGCTGCAAGTGCTGCGTGAGCAAGAGCTTGAGCGCCGTGAAAGAGACGTGCAGCAAAAGAATTTTTGTCCACATTGCGGTGAGCGCTTATAGTAAAGGACTATAGTCAGGGAAAAGCAATATTGATACATCAAGTACTGCTGATATTAATTTTCCTTGCTTGCTGTGCCTACGCAGGCAAAGGCTGTAAAAAATCTATACCAGCAGTACTGTAGCGTTTTTAAGATATTTTAACTATGCCAGTTATCACGGGCTTTCTTCTGTATCGAATCGCCTATATAGAATTAAAAATGGTCAATGGCTTTGTATAGCGATTGACCATTTTTAATTAAGCGTGGCACATCCTTTTAGCTATATATGGCTTGCGGGATCGGTAGGGCACGAGCCAATTCATGCGCCACTTGTTGCGCCGCTATTGCCAAATCTGTTGCAGGGAGTGGCAGGTTCTGTAACGTTAGATGCCAGTCATCTACTTCTCGGCGCAAATGGGCGACCCACAGCGTCACGCAATCACGTGGCAGCTGCTTTAAATTGACCTCAAAAGAGCGGTTACCTTCATCATCGCTGAGATGAATCTCGCCTTTTTTAACTCTGGTAAAAGGTTGTCCGTAATAGGAGTTGGCAATTAAGGCAATATGCGTGATATGAGCAGGGATTTCATCCAGATATAGTCTGATTTGCTCTTGATCAAGCGGTGCAAGATACATCACTTGGTCGCCGCGGTCTTTACCATTCAAACTATCACCTTGATGGCATATCGATTCGGCTTTGTCGCGCAGCTGCTTAAACCAAACGATATCGCTGATGGTGCAGTTGTCATCATATAATACGCAAGCCAAATCAAGATCCATGGAGTTTGCATTTTTATTAAAACGCTTCTTTAATTTTTTAAATAAGCCTGTCTGCTCAACCTTGGTAAATTCATAATTGAGACCAAAAAACAAAGTTCCTGCGTCCAAACCCAACCCTCTTAAGCTGTCTGAAAGTAGTGGCGATGGGGTAGTGGTCGACATAATTATCCTTTTGATACTTGGTTTTTTTATGAGTGAATTAGGTAGATGTAGAAGCTATAAAAGTGCTTGTAAGAATGGCTTAAAAATTTAGATATCTTCCACTGCTTTATCTAATACCGCTTGATAAAGCAGCTCTGGTTTGGCATTCAGCAGCCCATTACCAAAACCTCGTAACCACCAAACCAGCTGAGAAGTTAGATTCACCGTTGCTTGTATGGTTAAGGTTTCATCGCTATTGATAATAACAATTTGGTCATCACTGAGCTTACTTTCTGTTAAGCTTTTGCCTGCTTGTTTGGTAAATTGTAGCTCAATCGCTGTATATTTGCCATGATTGGGCAGTTGGCGGAATAAAGGATGACTAAAGCCCATACCACCTGCATCCAGATAGTTATCTAACTGAAAATTATCAGGCGTTTTTGCTGCGCTCTCTAATATCTCAACACTGGCAAATCGATGTAGGGCAAAGGTGCGAATAATAGTTTCGCTATCATCAGTGCGGGTCGCGAGCAGATAAATAACCACCCCGCGTTGGATAATAGCAATAGGGTTTAAGGTATATTCGCTGGCTTGGGATTTGTTGCTACGGGTATAGCTGGCTTTGATTTGTAATTGATAAAATAAAGCATGATAAATATTATCTTTACTGTCCAAGTCAATATGCGGGGCAATCAAGGGCTGGGTCGCGGGTTCAATACGAACCCTATCAATCCATGAATGGGTTACTTTGCTGTTTTTAAGTTGGCGACGTGCCAAATCAAACCAAGGAAATAACTCATCTAAAATAACGGGCGGTAGCAGCTGGCTTAGATTGGCTTCCACCATATTAAAGGCAACCGCTTGAGATAGATTCATATGCGGCAAGCTTTGTAGCGGCGCATCGTCTTCCCAGCGCCAACCTTGTGGATTGGCGTTATTTTTTTCGATAGGAAAACGTTTGGCAAGGGCGTTTAAGTCGCGCTGTACTGTGCGCAAACTGATATCAAAACCTGCCAGTATCAGCTGCTCATAAACATGAGTGGTGCCGACCCAGCGATTACGTTGTAATTGCGACAACACTTGCCACTGCCGCGCTGTTGTCGCAGCGCCATGACGACTATCGGCTGCATCATCAGCGGCTTTATTGTCTGAAAGTGCAACAGCGTTTGCTTGCTCATCAGTAGCCTGTTGATTGTCGCGATTATCGTTGTCAGTATGAGCAATGTCGGTATGAGATACAGTCATGAAAAGATAACCTTTGTAATGTCACGATTATAAAGTCAGTGGGTTATTCACATTAGTATGAGCATGAAATGACATCAGCAGATGGTTATTATATAGCATTGCAGAGAGCACCCTAATATCTAGCGTGCTTCATCTATAATAACTTCTTCTACGATAGTGTCGTTATCCTCTTTAATAAGCTGTTCTTTAATAGCCTTTTCTTTGTTAGAGACTTTATTCTTATCTTCTTTTTTTTGGCGTTTGGCTTGGCGTTTCTTTTTGGCTTTCTTTTTTGATTTTTTATCGTCAATATCATCATCTGTGTTTTGGTTTTCATCCCATAGCATCAAACGACTTAAGACTTTACCAAACAACGTCTCTTTGCGGTAGCGACTTTTCTTATTCACTGTATCGACAGGTAATCCCGTCATTAATGTGAGCGCTTCACTGAGCGTGTGCACCCCATATATATGAAAGCTACCTGCTTTTACAGCGGTAATGATATCGTCGCGCAGCATAAGCTGTTTGACGTTTGCCATAGGAATGACCACGCCTTGCTGTCCAGTCAATTCTTGCTCGCGGCACGCATCAAAGAAACCTGCAATCTTGGAATTGATGCCGCCGACGGCTTGTACTTCACCAAGCTGATTCATAGAACCTGTAATCGCAAGAGATTGATTGATCGGTACGTTTGCTAAGGCAGATAATAGCGCACAGCCCTCACTGACAGTCGCGCTATCACCATCAATATGCGCATAGCTTTGCTCAAAAGCCAGTGAGGCACTAAAATTTAGCGCATGGTGCTGACTAAATAATGCTCTTAAGTAGCTGGTCATGATCAGCATACCTTTGGCGTGCAAGCTACCGCCCAAATCAACATCACGCTCGATATCTAGGATTTCACCCGTACCGATATTTGGCTGAATGACCGCTGTGAGACGGGCAGGCATGCCAAATTCACTATCGGCATAGCTTACCACTGTTAACGCGTTGACTTGCCCAACTGCCTCTCCTTGGGTTTGAATAAGCTGCTGACCGTTTTTGAGCTCATCCCAATAGAGGTCGCGCAAATATCCTGAGCGCTCATCCATATCTTCAATAGCTTGCACCACATGCTTGGCACTAACGATATCCTGTCCGCCTAAACGCGCATGGCGATTGGATTCATGCAACAGCTTAATAAGCAAATCACTGTGCAGACTTAGACGGTCTTGATCCTCTGCTTGCAGACTTAAATGCTCAAGTAGAGCAGCTTGTGCCCTTCTATCAAATGGATAAAGATTGGCGTAATCGATGATGTCTGCCATCTTTCCCACCAACGCGAGCTCGTGCTCATGAGTACGAACCACATCATCGTGGAAGTCAGCACGTACCTTAAATACCGCATCAAACTCCGGCTCAAGCTCCAGTAATTCGTAATACAAATCAGCTTCACCCAATAAAATGACCTTGATATTAAGATCAATGGGCGCAGGCGATAAGGATAAGCTACCTGTTAAGGTCAGCATTTGCTCAAGACTTGAGAGTTTGATTTTACGAGACTGTAGTGCACGCTTAAGACCTTGCCACGCATAAGGATGCTCAAGCAGATGACTGGCTTCAAGCAGTAAGTAACCTCCATTAGCACGATGTAAAGCGCCGGCACGAATCATGCTGACATCGGTCGTAACCGTACCTAATTGAGTGATCTGCTCTACATGACCTAATAAATTTAAGTGAGTAGGCAAGTCTTCAAAGATAACGGGCGCACCACTATCAGGCTCATGACTGCTAATAACATTGACCGCATATCTACTAGGCGTCGTGGCGAGCAATGCCGTTACAAACTCTTCATCATCTCCATTAACGATACGCTCGACATGAGTAACCATATCGGCAAAGACTACTTTCAGATACTCAACGACCAGTGGTTGAGCACTGAACTGCTCATAAATAGGGGTAAATAACGGCTGTAGTGCTCGCTTGGCAATATTGCGATGTAGCGACTCGATGGCATCATTGGCTTCATCTTCTAATTGCTCTAAAGCAATCGTCAGCTGACTCAGACGTTTTTGCATATGATTT
Source organism: Psychrobacter sp. ANT_H59 (assembly GCF_008369225.1). Classification (NCBI taxonomy): domain Bacteria; kingdom Pseudomonadati; phylum Pseudomonadota; class Gammaproteobacteria; order Moraxellales; family Moraxellaceae; genus Psychrobacter; species Psychrobacter sp. ANT_H59. Next base: position 444,410 of record NZ_VOBE01000001.1, on the reverse strand, counting down.
TTTTGAGCAAAATTATTTAGCTCAGTTTCATATTCGCTGCTATATGAACTATCATTAGCCTTAATATCGCTCTCATCGGTGCTAGCGGTCGCCGCTTCCTTATTGTCATTGATAAGGGTATTGTTTTTATGACTATTAGAGAGTTTGTCTGCTTTATCATCCATATCGCTCGTTTCTGTTGCAAGCTGGCTTGGATGAACAAAAACGGCTTTATTATCAAACGGCCGAAACGTTAACGCTAGATCATACTGCTTGCCCTCAGCATTGAGCACATCATAGGCATGACTTTCCTTTTGATGTGTGTCATTTTTGATGGCTTCTATCTTGCTTTGATACTGATCGCTGCGAAAGCGTTGACTCAGCCGTTTTTTGGCTTGTTGCCACAAAGTATTGACTTGATGTTGCAAGACAGTGGCCTGACCAGCAGGTAAGCGCAGTGCCAGCGGCGTACGAGGATCAGTGAAGTTATGTACATATACCCAATCATCCGGCGTCGGTGCATCGGCTGCGATAAGACTGAGCAAGCGACTAATCACCGTACGTTTACCCAAACCATTCTCGCCAGCCGCAAACACATGATAGCCACTAGCATGAATATCGAGTGCCGTATGCAATGCCTTAAGCGCCCGCTGTTGCCCAAAACCAATATCTAAATCGGGTGCGCTACGAGTATCGGTTGGCAGCAGACTAGGTTTACTATAGCGCTTAAGCTGGTTTGTCGCGACGAGGCAGCGCTGACTGACTTCTATGAATATAGGATGAGGTGTAATAGGCGCATCAGTAGCGTTAGGGATATTTTCTTTTTCTACCGACTTACGGACCGTTTTTTTACGTTTTAAGCTTTGATCTAATTTCTTCTTATCTAAGGAATTTTTATCCAATGATTCCTTATTGGCTGAGGGCTCTTTATGGGGATGCTTGTTACTTGAGTCACTAATAGGCATCATAGCCTCTGCGGTATTATCGCTAATGTCTTGTTGGTCTTTATTCAGGGGTATGTTTGTCTGTTCTGTCATAGGAATAGGGTCAGTCGCTTAAAAGTATTAAATGATGATTGATTTTAGTTTTTTTGATGTGGCAATGAATACATTAGCATTTATAGTAATAGAACATCTTACAAGATATCGCTGTTTTTTAAAGCAATCATTGAGCGCAATTTTGTATCATGGGCAATTATGTCTTAGCGAATAAAAGTTTACTAATAGTAATTATAAAATGATAATAGTAGAACAGTTAAAGAAGAATAACAGCTCAATATAGGCGTAGATAGTATAAGATGACGCACATTGGCGCAATCTGCAACTATTCAATAAGCAGCCTGCATGATAAAATAGACGGTTCACATGTCAAAAACGGATAAACCCTTGTATGTCAGACTCCACTAAAGCTTCTTTATCCTCTGCTAACATGGGTAATATCCATATTGATCCGACAGGCTTTGTAAAGCTTGGCGCACAATTACAGACATTGGCGAATATCTTAGCGCAAGCAATAGACGAGTTGGGTCTAACATTGAGTGCCCAGCAGCAGCGCAGCTTATTATTGTATTTAGACCAGCTTTTATTATGGAATAAAGCGTATAATCTGACCGCGATTACTGATCCGGTAGAAGCACTTATCAAACATGTTATCGATTGTTTGGCTATTATAACCCATTTACCCTCGGGGTCGCTGCTCGATATTGGTACGGGCGCAGGTTTGCCGGCAGTGATTATTGCTATTTGTCAGCCTGAGCGCTCATGTACAGCGCTTGATAGCAATCAGAAAAAAATCCGCTTTATTAAGCAAGTGAGCAGTGAGCTTGGTTTGAGTAATATGCAGCCTATCGCATCGCGTATTGAAGCGCACGAGGCAAGCTATGATGTGATTACTTCTCGAGCATTTTCCAGTTTGATAGATTTTGTTGCAGTTGCCGAGCCGCGATTGTCAGATAATGGCTATCTATGTGCGATGAAAGGCAAAGCGCCAAGTGAAGAAGAGTTAGACGCTTTAAGTAACGATTGGCAGTTTAAGACCATTAAATTAAACGTGCCACGTTTACATGATAGTCGTCATTTAATTGAATTGTCTTATAAAAATGTCTAAGCTATGAGCACAGCATTTACCATGAAACTATCTTTTTTATGGTAGATGCTGTGCTCATGTTTATGTTTTTAGCGAAAGCGCATGTTAATAAAATTAGTAACAGATCCTAATTAAATTGAGTGAGTGTATGGAAATCATAGCGATTGCGAATCAAAAAGGCGGCGTGGGTAAGACCACAACGGCGGTAAATTTGACCGCCAGCTTGGCTGCCAAACGCAAGCACGTACTGCTCATTGACTTAGACCCACAGGGTAATGCGACCAGTGGTACGGGTGTCGATAAGAATGAGTTGGCACTGACGATAGCAGATGTGCTCCTTGATGGGGTGGCTTTATCTGACGCTATTGTTAACAGTCCGGCAGGATTCGATGTCATCGGTGCCAATCGTGATTTGGCGGGTATGGACATCACTTTGATGAGCAAAACCAACAGCCATGAGTTGTTTAAGACGGCAATGGCAGAGTTGATTGAAGCTCAAAAAGCGGTACAAAAACCTGCCTATGATTATGTGATTATAGATTGCGCGCCCAGTTTAAACTTATTGACGATTAATGCGTTGGTGGCGACTGATAGCGTTATTATTCCGATGCAATGCGAGTATTATGCACTAGAAGGCTTGGCAGACTTATCTCAAACGATAGAACGTTTAACAGAGTTGAACCCTAAGTTATATATTCGCGGTGTGGTCAGAACGCTATTTGATGCACGCAATACGCTCGCCCGTGATGTGTCTGCTGAGCTGGAAGCGCACTTTGGTGAGATCATGTATCAAACCATCATTCCAAGAAATATCCGTTTGGCTGAAGCGCCTGCGCATGGTCTGCCGGTCATTGCTTATGAGAGATGGTCAAAGGGCGCACGTGCTTATCAGAAATTGGCCGCTGAAGTCATGAAACAAAGTCGATAGTTATGTGGTTATAAGAGAAAATGATCGATTATAAAAATAATGGATCACTGGAGTAATCAGCCAGATAAAAAATTGTGCACATCGTATTTATTATTGAATTTAAAACATTTGGCTTTTATTTTAGCGTTAGAGGATAGGTAATCATGGCGAAGAAAAGAGGGTTGGCTGCCAATCGAGGTTTAGACGCCTTATTAGGGTCAATCAAAAAAGAAAAGCAAATCACCGCCTCTGCCTTGCAAGACGATATAGCTGTGCGCGAGCAGGCTTTACCAGCTGATCCAATAGAGACAAAAGCGACGGTCAAAACTGCCGCTAATGCAAAATCTACTGCCGCTTCTGAGTCAAAAGATGCCAATCAACGTAAAGCTCGTACACCGCGCACAATAAATAAAAATACTGCCAATGGCAATCGTGTAAACGTGAGTGAAAGTAACGGATCTGAAGACCAAATCAGTTTGGTGCAAATCGATGTTGCCCGTTTGCAAGCTGGTAAGTATCAACCGCGTCGTGACATGAGTGAAACGGCACTGGCAGAATTGGCATCTTCTATCGAACAGCATGGTGTCATGCAGCCTATTGTTATTCGTCCATTACTCGCCACAGAAGATAAAAGCGAAGCTTTTGTTACGCACGAGATCATCGCCGGCGAACGCCGCTGGCGTGCGGCGAAAATGGCAGGCAAGTCCGTTATTCCAGCGATTGAGCGTGCTTTGTCAGATGAGCTTGCGATTGCACTCGCGTTAATTGAAAATATACAGCGTGAAGATCTATCCGTGATTGAGCAAGCAGCAGCATTACAGCGTTTTCATACTGAATTTGGTATGAGTCACGCTATGATTGCTGAAGTCGTGGGTAAAGCACGTACGACCGTATCAAACCTTCTGCGCTTAAACCAGTTGCACGATACGGTCAAAGATCACCTAGCTACCAGCGCCTTAGATATGGGTCATGCGCGTACGCTTTTAGCGTTATCATCTGAGCAGCAGCCTATCATTGCTCAAAAGATTATCGATGGTGGGATGACCGTACGCGAAGCTGAAAAGCTTGTTAAATCTATTTTGCATCCAGCGCCAAAAGCCAGTCGCACTGAACAAGTGCAATCTCGTGATGTTGAGCGTTTGACGCAAAGATTGACCGATATGCTTGGGGCTGAAGTGAAACTTAAGCATAAAAAAGACGGGCAGGGTAGTGTTGAGATATTCTTCCACAGTCAAGATCAATTAGCCGCTTTAATTAAGCATATAGAAGCACAGGCTTAAAATATTGAATGCATTTTTGATGCTTATTTAAATAATCTTGATGACCGCTATTTTTATCAAAATATAAAAGAGAGTTGATATGTGGGAGTTGGTAAAAGCGGGTGGTTGGCTGATGACACCTATTGTATTGTGCTCTATTTTAGCATTGGTGATTATTATTGAGCGTAGCCATACCTTACAGTTTAACAAGGTTGCCCCAAATAGATTGCGTGAGCAGCTGATTACTCGCCTTCGTGAAAATGGAGACATTGGTCGTACGCAGCTGATGAATGTCAAAGAAAAGACTGCGCTAGGTGATATCCTAGCAACGGGTTTGCTCTATCGTCAATACGGCTTAGAGTCGATGACGATGCATATGCAAAATCGTGCAAGCGTACAAGTCCATCAATTAGAAAAAAACATCAATATGCTTGGTACTATCGGAGCGATTGCCCCTTTACTTGGCCTGTTGGGTACAGTACTGGGTATTATCTCATCGTTCTTAGCGATTACTGATGGTGCGATGCAAGACCCAACGATGCTTGCTGCAGGGGTGTCTCAAGCTCTTATTACGACTGCGGCCGGCATGATAGTTGCCATCCCAGCGTTGGTAGCCTATCGCTATTTTCAGCGCCGTATCATCGATATCAATGCGCAATTTGAAACCCAAGCAGGATTGATGGTTCAAGAGTTGTACGATTATCAATTGTTAGAAAACACCCATATTCCTAATACATCTAAGCAAGTTACTTATGCTGCAGTAGATGCTAGCATAAGAGATCAGCACTCAATTGACGGATTTGGTTTAGATAAAACGGCAACGGCCACTCTATAGTTGTAGTTGTATTTTTAGCAGCGCCATAATGGCATTGTGAAAACGCTATATTGGTCAGATTAGTATCGAATATCACGACTATTGAAGAGAGTGACATGCGCTTTAGAAAACCAACCGTTGAGCCGCTTGAAATTAATCTGACCCCGATGATTGATTGTTTATTATTTTTAATCGTGTTTTTGCTACTAGCAACCTCGTTCAATCACTTTAGCCGCTTAAATATTATTTTGCCTGAAGCGGAAGGTGTGGCACTGACCGAAGATAAAAACAGTATTGAGGTAGCCGTGCAAGAAGATGGCAGCTATTTGGTCAATGGTATTACCCTTGCCAGCAGCAATGAAGCTGAACTCACCAGTATGTTGCAGCAAGAGGTGGGCAGTAATCGTGATATGCTATTTGTGATTGCTGCTGATGCCAATGCCACCCATCAATCAGTGGTAAGAGTGATGGATATCGCTGGCAAATTGGGCTTTTTAAATATAAACATTAGTACTGTTGTACCACTTGGTCAAGCGTTACCGCAATAAATCTGAATAAGCTTATAGCATGTTCTCAGTATTAAGCACCATCACTCTTTTTTATGGCTATCTATATCATTGCAAGTTACTGCATTATCAATGCCATTCACTCTCGCTCTTATACCTATATTGAGGCTTTTATGAGCCAAGCTTACCAACCTGACTCTACAAAAACTTCTGCTAAAACAACAGTAGCACCAACAATGGCGATGTTAAATCCGCCTAAACGCAAGACGCTCATGCGTTTACTGGCTTATTTAAAACCATACTGGTGGGCAATATTACTTACCATTATCGGCTTTGCTATTAATGCCGCCACTGAGATTTGGATTGCCAAACTCTTGCAATATATCACCGATGCTATCAATCAAAACGATCAAAGTAAGCAGGATTTATTTCCGTTTATTATTGTGATGTTATTCTTTGTGCGCGGTGTGGGTAGTTTTTTGGGTAATTACTATACGGCATTGGTGTCACGAAATTTGGTCTATGAGCTGCGCGTAGAAGTGTTTAATAAGTTACTGCGTTTGCCCAGTTCATTCTATTTGGCCAATCCGGCAGGGACGATTTCGTCTAAGCTTATTTTTGATGTTGAACAGGTGACCGCTGCTAGCACCGATTCGATGAAAACATTATTACGTGATGGTCTGACCGTGGTTGCCTTGATGGGCTTTTTGCTTTATAGCAACTGGCGTTTGACACTGATTTTATTCGTTGTGCTGCCACCGATTTTATGGCTTATCCGTGTGGCGTCAAAGCGTTATTTGAAGCTTTCCAAAGGTATTCAAGAAACGATGGGTGATGTCAGTCATATCACCAATGAAGTCATCAATGGTTATCAAGTGGTCAAAAATTATGGTGGACAAGCATATGAGTCCAAGCGCTTCGATGTGACATCTAAGAAAAACCTGCGCCAAGGCATGAAGGTTGTTGTGACCAATAGTATCAATACCCCAGCAGTACAGTTATTGATGGCAATGGCAATGGCAGTCGTGGTTTGGCTAGCGCTACGCCCTGCGGTGATAGACGATATCTCAGCAGGTCAGTTTATCTCTTATATCGCAGCAGCAGGTCTCTTAAGTAAGCCAGTACGCTCATTGACGGATGTCAATCAACAACTGCAGAGAGGGCTTGCAGCTGGTGAATCGATATTTGCTTTATTAGATGAGCCGGAAGAAGCAGATACTGGTGGGCTTAGTCCTGCCTTGGCAGGTGAGATTAAACTGGATAATGTCAGCTTGGTTTATCCAGATTCAACCGTGGCACTACACGACTTTAATTTGGATATACGTGCAGGCGAGACAGTAGCGCTCGTTGGACGTAGTGGCGCGGGTAAATCATCTTTAGTCAATTTACTCACACGTACGTTAACCACTTCTTCAGGGCAGATTACGCTAGACGGTATGCCCATTGAAGACATTAAGCTTGAAAGCTTACGTGCCCAGATTGCGATGGTCAATCAGCAAGTGGTACTGTTTAATACCACTGTGTTTAATAATATTGCTTATGGCAGTTTGGCTCATAAAACTCCAGCTGAAGTTGAGCAAGCAGCAAAAGATGCCTTTGCTCATGATTTCATTATGCAAATGCCAAATGGCTATCAAAGTGAAATCGGTGCTGAAGGTTTACAACTCTCTGGCGGTCAGCGTCAGCGTCTATCGATTGCACGTGCTCTGCTAAAAGATGCGCCAATTTTGATATTGGATGAAGCTACTAGTGCTTTAGATAATGAGTCAGAATATTATATACAAAAAGCGCTCGATAATATTATTAAGAATCGCACGACACTGGTTATTGCACATCGATTGACGACAATTGAGTCTGCTGATCGCATTGCTGTACTAGACGGTGGTCAGATTGTTGAGCTTGGCACCCATGCTGAGCTGATGCAATTGCATGGTCATTATGCGCAGATGTATGCGCGTGATTTTGAATAATTATGAATATTGAAACGATAATAACACGTGCATGGCAACGTAAAGCGGCTTGGCTTTGGCTACTGTTGCCAGTGAGTTGGCTGTATGCACTGTTGATGGTACTGCGCCGCCAAGCTTATAAAGTAGGTGTTTTTTCCAGTTACCGTGCGCCTATTCCAGTCATGGTCATCGGTAATATCACGGTGGGTGGTAGCGGAAAGACACCATTAATTATTGCTTTGGTTCGACATTTGCAGCAGCAAGGCATTAAAGTAGGGGTTATCAGTCGCGGTTATGGCGGTGATAGCAGCCAGATGCCATTATTGGTTAATACAGAGAGCGTCCCTAATGTCGTCGGTGATGAGCCATGTCTCATTGTTAATACGACAGGGCCAGCCATGGCCGTATCTCCTAACCGTCAGCAAGCGATTGCTATTTTGCTAGAGGCTTATCCAGATCTACAGCTTATTATAGCTGATGATGGCTTACAGCATTATGCGCTGCAACGTGATATTGAATGGGTTGTGGTAGATGCAGCGCGAGGGTTTGGGAATAAACAGTTGCTACCGACAGGATTTTTACGCGAACCCATTTCACGATTAAAGGGTGCTAATGTCATTTATCATCAAAAGGCAGCTACATCATCGATATACAATAAATCTGATCATAATACGCTTCTAACTGAGCATTTAACGATGCATTTACAAGCGGATGATTTGGAACTGTTGTGGTCATCTAATAATCAGATAGATAATTTAGCCGTAGTAGCTATGGTACCTGAAAAAAGCAGCCAGGTACATGCGGTGAGCGGCATTGGGTATCCTCAGCGTTTTTTTGATACTTTAAATGCGCTTGGTTTTGAAGTGTTTCCGCATCCTTATCCTGACCATTATGATTTTAGTCTGGATGAACTGTTGCAGTATACTGACTATCCTATTATCGTGACCAGTAAAGATGCCGTGAAAATAAAAGCTTTGATAATGCAAGCCATTATTAATCATGCGCTGAGTGACGAGTATAAAGAGTTAGTCAGCAGATTATGGGTATTGCCAGTGACCGCAGTATTGTCAGAGAGTTGTTACGAGAGTTTACAACAGCAATTGCAAACCTTGGACATCGATATAAGCATGAGAAAGCAATAATATAGCGTTTATCATATAAAGATTTAAAAGGTTTTATAGGAACATATTATGTCATCAGCCCTTATGCCCGTCAAAACTCATATCGTCATTCCTGCGCGTCTAAAAAGTACACGTCTACCTAACAAGCCATTATTAACCATTCATGGCAAGCCCATGATAATTTGGGTAGCTGAAAAGGCACGATTGGCGGATTTTGCCGATGATATGTGTATTGCAACCGATGATGAGTCGATTGCAAAAGTTTGTCTAGATGCAGGTTTTGATGTAGTGATGACAAGCAGTGAACATGCTTCAGGTACGGACCGTTTGGCTGAAGTGGCTGCCATCAAAGGCTGGGCTGCCCATGATATAGTGGTTAATATGCAAGGTGACGAACCACTAGTGCCACCATTGTTACTAGAGCAAGTTAAAACATTATTGGTACAAGATGTAGAGAGCGTCATGGCAACTTTATGTGAGCCAATCGAGGACTATGATACCTTTATGCGCCCATCCGTCGTTAAAGTGGTCAGTCAGAAGTCCAATGACCAACAACGAGCGCTTTATTTTAGTCGCGCGCCGATTCCTTGTAATCGTGATGTTGTATTAACCAGTGAGAATAATAAACAGCCGCCAAAAAATGCCTATCGTCATCTAGGCTTATATGCTTATCGTGTCAGTTTGCTACAGCAATTTGTTCACTGGTCACAAACGCCGCTTGAAATACTAGAAAGCTTAGAGCAATTACGTGTGTTGGAAAATGGTGGACATATCGCCATTGCTAAAGCTGCCTGCTCATTACCTGCAGGTGTCGATACGCAAGAAGATTTGGATCGTTTAAATGCCATGAGTTTGACAGATTTCCAAGATTATTAATGTAGAATAGCCTAAGCAATAAAAATACAGTTTCTATTAAAATAGTTTTAATTAAATTTTATAGCATTATTTTTATTCCAAATTACTCTTAGAAATTATGCTCTAACACAGATTTTTAATTGAAAGATATTAAGTGAGTGCCATGAGTGAGCTGACAAATATGACAGATGATATGTATTTTGCGCCACTATTGCCATGGCAACACGAACTTTGGTCGCAGCTGACAATGCGGGTACTAGCGCCGCAGCAATCTCTACCTCATGCGCTGTTAGCAGCTGGTATGCAAGGCATGGGCAAGCGCGCTTTTGTATGGCGATTGGTGGCATGGTTATTATGCCGCGCGCGTGATGAGCATCCACTCGGCGCTTGCGGTCATTGTGAGAGCTGTCAATGGCTTAGATCAGGTACGCATCCAAGCTTACAAGTGCTACCGCTAGTCAGCCTGCCAGTCAATGCTGATAGCAGCGCTCAAAAAGAAGCGTTAGCTAATAGTACAAAAGATAAAAAATCTGCTAAGACAGCGAGTAACGCGTCATTAAAAATAAAGGTGGATGATATTCGTGCCTTGCAGCCTTTTATTTATCAAGGCGGGCAGGGAATGCGTATTTGCGTATTAGATCATGCTGAGAAAATGACCATTGCCGCCGCCAATGCGCTACTTAAAACCTTGGAAGAACCCCAAGCCCAAGTCCATTTATTTCTGATTAGTGATGCCCCTGCACAGTTGCTCCCAACGATTAAAAGCCGTGTTCAGCAATTGGCATTACAGACGATTGACCCTGCTGTCGCAGTGGATTATGTGACTAAAGCATTGGGCAGCAATATTCATCGTGAAGCGGTTGGTACAGATGCCATTGAGCAGCTTATCCAGTTAGCAAATGGTGCGCCTTTAGCAGCTGTGGCACTGGCTCAAGCGCCATGGTATAGCAAGCGCGCACTATGGCTGACAACATGGCAGGCATTACGTAGCGGTAAGCGCAGTAGCGTGGCGGCAAGTGACTATTGGCAAACCCAACTTGGTATTGTCGAATTTATCCAGCTGTCTGAACTCATGATAATCGATATCCGCCGTGTTGGTTTGGGCTTTGAAGCGCAGCAAAAAGACATTAATTTTTTAATCAATTTAAATGATTGTCAACCTATTGATAGTAGGTTAGAGGTGTTTGCGCATAGCTTACAACAGACAAAAATTGCGCTGCAACAAAACGTGCAAGAAAAATTCGCCTATGATAAGCTGATGCAAGATTTGGCTTGCTTGTAATAGACAACAAAGCCTAAAGATGCTCTCGCATATCAGTGCATGCCATTAAACTTATTATCAGTATTTATACTCTAATACTATACAAGATAACCCTGTGTGAAAAAATACTGTAAACCTCATTGATAAAGGAAGCTGACTATGGCAATGCCAGGACGTGGTGGGATTTTAACCTGTCATATTGAAAACATAGATATGCTATATGCAAGCTATCTGTCCTTTGTTACCAATGGGGCATTGTTCGTGCCGTCTGATCGAGCGCAAAAACTGGGTGACGAGGTTTTTATTGCTGTTACTTTGCCCAATTCTAGCGAGCGTTTGCCTATGAATGGCAAGGTAGTTTGGATTAATTCTAAAGCTCAAAGTGGTCGTCCAGTAGGTTTTGCAGTCCAAATGGGCACGGACATTACGGGATTAAGAATAAAGAACGAAGTTGAGCGTCTATTGGCAGGTAAGATCGACAGTTTGCAGGCTACTTATACTATGTAGTTTTAATATTTATCAGCAATTATAATGACTGTATAAAAAAAGCCTTATAACTCTTTATAAGGCTTTTTTATGAGCAATATTTTTTAGACAGTGTGAATGCTAATAATTAATAGCGCGGCGGCACATACATATCATCAGGAATAGGCTCGCGATAATATTCATCATCGCGCTTACGATCAGGTAGCTCCACCTCATCGCGTGGCACTTCTTTATAAGGAATTTGCTCAAGTAAATGGGCAATACAATTGAGCCTTGCACGTTTTTTATTATTGCCCTCAACCACCCACCAAGGCGCTTCAGGAATGTGCGTACGCTCAAACATCGTCTCTTTTGCTTTTGTATAATCTTCCCAGCGTCGCCGTGATTGCAAATCCATCGCTGACAGCTTCCACTGTTTCAGTGGGTCATGAATCCGGCTCATAAATCGAGAATGCTGTTCATCATCAGTAATTGAAAACCAATATTTTACCAAACGTATGCCCGAACGTACCAGCATACGCTCAAACTCTGGTACTGATTGAAAAAACTCTTCGTACTGCGCATCCGTACAAAACCCCATAACACGCTCGACGCCCACGCGGTTATACCAGCTACGATCGAATAAGACAATCTCGCCTGCAGCAGGTAAATGCGCCACATAACGCTGAAAATACCACTGTGATTGTTCACGTTCAGTAGGTGCAGGTAGCGCAGCCACTCGACAAACACGGGGGTTTAATCGTTGGGTGATACGTTTAATCGCCCCACCTTTACCCGCAGAATCACGTCCTTCGAATATCACCACAATGCGCTCACCGCGATCAACGACCCAATCTTGCAGTTTAATCAGCTCACGTTGTAAACGTACCAGCTCTTGAAAGTAGGTACGCCGATCTAACCGCTCTTGCTCACTCATCTCGCGACCATCAAACCGGAAATCGCGTACATAATCGTCTATTTCATTCTCAAGCTCTTCATCATAACTGTCAATTAAGTCTTGGTGCATCTTGCGTTTTAGCTCATCGTTCAAAAGATCTTTATCCATACGCTCTATGAATGTCACTTGCTCAGGTGTGGTTAATTTACTGCGTTCTTGCTCGGTTAAAGATGTCGGGTCAATTATTAAGGGTTTTTTACCCATGATGCGCTCCTGATAAATATTTTTATTATGCCGTTACTATCTTATAGTCCATTAAATCCAAAAGTACGTCGATATAAGTGTCGTTTTTACAAATATCTTTATTCTGTTTTATACCCATCTTTACTTTAGCATAGCACGCTCAATTCTATGAGTAGAGTAAGCTTCATTATTGTGTTAATAAAGTAGCCAATATTTATTTAGATAAAAAAATACCCTCTAATCTATTGATTAGAGGGTATTTTTAAAACTGCATCAGTCTTACACGTTGTATTTACATATCACTATTTTTCTAAGATACAGGTCACACCTTGACCGCCAGCGGCGCAAATAGAGATAAGCGCACGACCTGAGCCTTTTTGATCTAATAGTTTGGCAGCAGTGGCTAGGATACGACCACCGGTTGCAGCAAATGGATGACCTGCAGCAAGTGATGAGCCGTTGACGTTTAGCTTACTACGATCGATAGAGCCTAGTGGCGCGTCAAGACCTAGACGCTCTTCACAGAACTTCTCGTCTTCCCATGCAGCAAGCGTTGATAATACTTGTGAAGCAAAAGCTTCATGGATTTCATAAAAATCGAAATCTTGTAGCGTCAAACCAGCACGCTCAAGCATACGCGGTACGGCATAGGCCGGTGCCATGAGCAAGCCTTCTGTATCACCAGATTTACCGATGAAATCAACAGCCGCTGTTTCTTGATGGACGATATAAGCCAATGGTTTTAGACCATGTGCTGCCGCCCACTCATCAGTACCCAATAGGATACAAGATGCACCATCAGTCAATGGGGTAGAGTTAGCTGCAGTCATGGTTGGCTTAGCATTCTTCTTACCAAAAACAGGCTTGAGCTTAGCTAGCTTCTCTAAAGTGGTATCTGGACGCAAGTTGTTATCGCGGGTCAGACCTTTATATGGGGTAATTAAATCATCAAAGAAACCTTCGTCATAAGCGCGTGCTAGGTTTTGATGACTATTGAAGGCAAGCTCATCTTGCGCTTCACGGCTGATGTTCCATTCAAGCGTAGTGATCGCTTGATGGTCGCCCATAGATAAACCAGTACGTGGCTCACCATTTTGCGGCGTATCAAGTAAATCTTTCGGGTTTAGACCCATCAATGCTTTTAGGCGTTGTTTATTGTCTTTAGCTGCACCCAATTTAATCAATACTTTACGTAAGCCATCACCGACTGCGATAGGCGCATCAGAAGTAGTATCAACACCGCCAGTAATAGCTGAATCGATGATACCAAGCGCGATTTTATTGGCAGAAGCAAACGTCGCTTGCAAGCCAGTACCACAAGCTTGAGAGATATCATACGTTGGGGTATGTGGGTTAAGTGCAGTATTTAATGTCGCTTCACGAGTCAAGTTGATATCGCGGCTCAGTTTCATAACTGCACCAGCAACGACTTCGCCGATTTTTTCATCTTGTAAGTTAAAACGCTCGACCAAACCATCTAACGCAGCAGTGAGCATATCCGTGTTGCTAACATCAGCATATGAGCCGTTTGAGCGAGCAAATGGGATACGGTTGCCACCTAGGATAGCCACACGGTTCTGACCTGAGCTAAGCTTAGTCGTACTTGCTTTTTTAGCCACAGTATTTGTTTTCTTAGCAGGAGTCGCGTCAGCCTTTTTAGGTGCTTCTTTTTTATCGCTGTTACCTTTTGCTGCACTTTCTTTAGCTGCGTTATCCTCTTTCGTAGCAGTGGTTTTACTATCTTTTGCTACGGTTTCTTTTTTAGCGCTATCAGCTTTTGGTTCTGCTGCTTTGGCATCTGTTTTTTTAGCATCAGTGGTGTCTGATTTTACAGCAGTATCAGTGCTCTTAGCATCACTGGCTTTTACCACGGTGGTCTCAACAACAGGACTATCTGGGTGATTGCTTTTGTTACTCATAATATTATCCTTAAAAAATATGGGTAGAAATAGAAAAGGGAAGTTATCAAAAAAATATTTAAATAATAGAAGTCTTTATTCTAAAAACACCTAAAATACTTTAGATACGTATTACCATTTATTGCGATATATATTACACATTATTGTCATATAGCATAAGACGCTTTTTATAACCTTACTGTATATCTTTAGCAAACGATGTGACGCTTAACCATGGATATTGCAGTGTTTACAAGGATAAATACAAGCTTTATAAACTGGCTAGTACTGATTAAAAGCATTGCATAATCGTAGGTTTGATAATATATTGTTATCGATAAATGGATTTGCTATAACTTATAGGTCTTAGTTTAGCACAAACTAAAATCCTTTAACGGCAGAAAAATAGACCATCTTGTATACTGGCTTGTCTACATATTGCTATGGACATTAGTGGTTTTTGGACTTATTCGGTATGAATGTGTATAGTTAAGACCGTTTCTAACCTATTTAATAAGTACTTATTATTTATAAATGATGATGTTAATGTCGCTTTATACAGGTAGTTTTTATAATCAATGCACTTTAATAGCGCGCATTTCATCATAGATACATTTTATTCTTGTTTACTATTATCTTACTCATCAATTAAAGGATTATATTATGTCAGACCGTTATGGTGATTTTGTTCAGTCGTCTATTGGTAAAAAGGTTGCAAAGAATTTAGGCTTACCAATGCCAGTAGATCTTGACCGTTTTGATAGTGGTCAACCTTTGGTACGTGGCAGCGTGCTGATTGGTCGTGCTAATGGTGGCAATAACGCAGTTAGTGCGTCAGTGGCTCGTATTTTGTCAGAGCTGCATACGGAAATCTTTGTAAATAGTGGTGATGACGTAAAAGATACCCTGTCGGATGCAGGCGTTAAAGCCAAAGCCAATACTGGCAGTGATGATAAGTTTAAAGTCTTATTGTTTGATGCCAGCAATATTAGCAATGCTGAAGAGCTCAAACAAGTGTACGAGTTCTTTCATAGCGTTGCGCGCCGTGTCGAAAAATCAGGTCGAGTGATCGTCATTGGTCGTCCACCAGAAGCGTTGACTGATATCGAAGCCGCATTGGCGCAGCGTGCCCTTGAAGGTTTTGTAAAATCAGTTGGTAAAGAGTTTAAACGTGGTATTACCGCACAGCTTATCTATGTTGAAGCAGGCGCAGAGCAGAATTTAGACTCAACGCTACGTTTTTTTACGTCAGCGCGTTCAGCTTATGTGTCAGGACAGGTCGTACGTGTCAGTAATGGTTCCAATGTCGATGTCGATTGGAACCAACCATTAGGTGGCAAAACCATGCTTGTCACTGGCGCAAGTCGCGGTATTGGTGAAGCAATTGCCCGTGTATTGGCTCGTGAAGGGGCGCATGTTATTTGTTTAGATGTACCACAGCAGCAAGCTGACTTGCAGAAAGTGGCAAGTGAAATTAGTGGTTCGGCTTTGACAGTGGATATTACCAGTGCTGATGCTGGTAAAGAAATCGCAGAAGCTGCACAAAAACGGGGTGGTTTGGATTCAGTGATTCATAATGCTGGTATCACCCGCGATAAAACACTAGCAAATATGGATGATAAACAGTGGGATATGGTGCTCAATATCAATTTGGGAAGTATCGCTAAGCTCAACCGTTATTTACTAGATAACGATGTATTAAAAGATGCTGCACGTATCGTCTGTGTGTCTTCAATCTCAGGTATCGCTGGCAACTTGGGCCAAACCAACTATGCGACCTCAAAAGCTGGTGTCATTGGTTTAGTCAATGCAACCGCCAAGCAGCTAGAAGACAATGCAAAAGGCATGACCATCAATGCAGTTGCGCCAGGATTTATCGAAACGCAAATGACTGAAGCGATTCCATTTGCTATCCGTGAAGCAGGTCGTCGTATGAACTCGATGAGCCAAGGCGGTTTACCAGTCGATGTTGCAGAAACCATCGCATGGTTTGCCTCACCTGCCTCTGGTGGTCTAAATGGCAACGTTATCCGCGTTTGCGGTCAAAGTTTATTAGGTGCATAATTGTCCTAATACCATATGGAAATGCAGATAATAACGAGGGCTATGTGAGCCATAAAGCTGGTCGCTGATTGCCTTTATTAAGCAAGGTGTTGATGTTACTTCACATATGCTTACGAAAAAACTGCTCATAAATTGTAATAAAGCTGCCCAAGGGTGGCTTTTTTATGATAAAAACAAAGTGACAATAAGCCAAACACCGTTGCGCCTATTTTAGGATTTCATCTTATATTTTAGTCATCGAATTCATAGCATATTAAATGCCATCAAAAAACTACTCAATCCCAACTTAGGATGTATTATGTCAGACAAACATTATGATGCGTTGCCCAAAGCGCATACTACCTATGCAAATATTGTCAAAAGCCTATTGCCTATCGGTAATAATGGTAAAGTCAGCCGCGATGAGTTGCCGCAAGCGACATATTTTGTAGATGATTTGCATATTGATCAAAGCAATCTAAATGATTATCGTAAAATTTGCGGCTTTGCAGACGATGGCAATGTGCCAATTACGTATTTTTCGGTGCTTTCACAGGCGTTACAGATGAATATGATGGTCAAAGAGCCATTTCCATTTGCTATGCTAGGACTGGTTCACGTCGATAACAGCGTGACCCAGTATCGTGCCATTAAGCAGAGTGAAACGGTTGCTATGTCAGTGATGTTTGATAATTTGCGTGACCATGCCCAAGGTCAGCAGTTTGATTTTGTCACCACGGTAAAGGCAGCAGAAGAAATCATTTGGGAAGGCACGTCGACTTATCTATCACGCAGCAAAAAACCTGCCAGCAGTAAGGACAAAAAGAGTACGCC
Source organism: Psychrobacter sp. ANT_H59 (assembly GCF_008369225.1). NCBI lineage: Bacteria > Pseudomonadati > Pseudomonadota > Gammaproteobacteria > Moraxellales > Moraxellaceae > Psychrobacter > Psychrobacter sp. ANT_H59. The sequence goes on along the minus strand of NZ_VOBE01000001.1, from coordinate 427,293 downwards.
GCGTCCAGTAGCCGTTAAGCCATCAATCAATGAAGAGGGTGTTCACAGTATTTTTGAAGTGCCAGAAGATATCGGTCGCCGTTATGCGTTTGTCTCTGGTGATTTTAACCTGATACATTTGCATCCATTATCAGCACGTGCCTTTGGTTTTCCAAAAGCTATTGCTCATGGTATGTGGTCAAAAGCTAAGTGTTTGGCAATGATGGGCGAGCTGCCTGATGCTTGTACGGTTGAGGTGTCATTTAAGCTGCCTATTTTCTTACCATCTGAAGTAGAGCTTATCGCTGATCCACTTGCTCAATTAGAAGGCGCAGAAGATACTTGCCAGTTTGGTTTGTTTAGTGCAAAAAATGACAAGCCGCATCTTGCTGGTGTGATTACCTTGCAGGATAAAGCGAAGTAAAATATAATTTTTATATCAAAAATCATTACTATTGAAAACATTTATCCTTATGACTTTACATGAAAATTCAAAAAGCACCGAATGCTCTGATCATTCAGCTGCGGTAGACAAAGCAGCAGTTGCTGATGCTAGCAGTGCCGACACTAGTAGCAACGATAATGGCATCCATCTTGCCACCATATTTGAGCCATATTTTCGTCCTGATGAAAATACCATCGTATGCGGTGCGCTTGATGATGAAAAGGTGGCCGCATTGGCAGCAGCTGGAGTTGAGTTGGTTATTAACTTGCAGCCTGATGAAGAGCTGAAATTCGATGAAAGTACAGCTGTAGAGCAAGCAGGTATGCAATACGAGCATTTACCTATCAATGGCACTGCTGACTTGAAACAGCTTAAAATACTGGCGTTTGATAACATACTACGTCAGCATCATGGCAAAAAAATTGCCATGCATTGTGGCTCTGGCAATCGTGTTGGCGCTGCCATAGCCTTACGAGCTGGTTGGTTACGTGGACGTAAAATGGATACGGCTATGGAGCGTGGGCGTAGTCATGGTTTGACTAAACTTGCAGAAGAGGTTCATAATCGATTGCTAGTACCGCGTTAAATCATAAATATCCCTAACAATAAAAAAGGCGACCTTAGGGTTGCCTTTTTTATTGTGTGATACATTATAAAAATATTTTGGAGGATAGAGATTTTTTATCCTGATAAGATGTATAACAGGCTTTAAACTGAATAACTTCATAAATATAAAATAGAACAGGGCACTTATGAAAAATAATAATGAAAGCATCTCTACGACTACCCATCAAAACGCTACCGTAGGTACATATACTGACAATCATATCCAACGTCGGCTTCAACAACTGCTAACAGATTTGCAGCTTGATGATGCGCCAGCAGGCGGCGCATTAGTGGTTTATAAAGCTGGCAAATGTATCGCACAGGCAAGTGTGGGGTTAGCACGTGCTGATTTATCATGGAATCCAGATACTTTATCATTGAACTTTTCGACTGGCAAAGGCATCTTGGCGACACTGGTTCATGTATTGGTATCACAGAAAAAACTGGATTATGATCTACCGATTGCCCATTACTGGTCAGCATTTGGCGTGCAAAATAAAGAGAAAATCACTTTACGCAGTGTGATGTCGCATCAAGCCAATCTTTTTTCGATTCAAAGTATTGACCTCGATAATGAAATCGTCCTTGATTGGAGTATGATGCTAGAGAAAATTGCAGCAATGCCTGTGACTGCCCCTGAGCAGGCGGAATTATACGACAGTGCTTACAGTGCCTTGGTCTATGGTTGGGTGCTGGGCGGCGTGATAGAAGCCGTTACTGCGATGCCACTGGCTCAAGCGTTACGCCATTATCTAACAGAGCCATTAGGTATTGCTAACAGCTGCTACTTTGGTATACCAGAAAATCAGGTCGACAAGGTTGCGCGATTGGTTAAAAACTTTGAGTCAGTAGAAGAAGTGTCAGAAAATGCACAAGAAAGCTCACAACCGCAGCCACGTTCCCGCCGTCATAAACCAGTTTTAAAACCAGATTCAGTAGATACCTTGCAAACTTATAGCAATTTACCGAGCTATGCCTGCTGGCAACAACAAGCAGCCAATCAGTATGCAATCCAATCAGTAACAGCTGATAATAAAGAGCAGATAGAGAAAGTACTGCCAACATTGGATACGGCACAAATCAACCGTCTATACTTTGATAACAGTCAGCTGAATCTTAAAAACTATAAAGCAGCCCTGTTACTTGCGAGCAAAGAACCGATTGACTATTATCATCCGCAGACTTTACAAGCTACTATCCCTGCTGCCAATGGCGTCGCATCAGCACATGCACTGGCGACGATTTATGCGATGTTGGCTAATGGTGGTATATGGCAAGGGAAAACACTCATTGATGAGGCAACCTTTAAGCAGCTATCAACGCCGCAAGTCACTGGTATGGATGCCGTTATGCCAGCCCATATGGATTGGCGCTTGGGTTATCATCGCCGCTTTAGTATTTGTAATAGCGATAATTTTGAGGTAAACACTCACAATACAAAATTTCATGCGCCACAAAGTTTTGGACACATGGGCTATAACGGTTCAGTTGCGTGGTGCGACCCTGAGCGGCAGCTATCGTTTGCCTTTGTCCATAATTTTGATGTGACCATGCTCAACGATATCCGCCAGTTTGCGCTGACGGAAGCAGTCTTGGATCTAATTAATACTGAAATTTAATCAGCGTTAGTGCTTTATAAATAGCATTCTTTAGTTAAAGAAATACTGTTTATCTTATTATTGCGCTTTGTTTGGTGTCATTTTAAGCAGCTGTTTTGCTGTTAAACCATGTATAAAAATAGACGCCAAAATCACAATTGAGCACACTATCCAAAGTTTAAGGGCATCTTCATCATTAAAAAACCCTTGGTTGAGTGCATAAGATAAGTAGTACAGGGTACCGATGCCGCGGATACCTAGGGCTGATATGGCATATTTTTCAGTGCGCGGTAGATTCAGCCCTGATAAGGCAATAAAGCCGCCAAGCGGACGAATCAATAATAAAAAAGTAAAGCTGACGATATAGACGCGCCATGTTAGCTCAACGCCAGCTTGTAGACCTTGTCCAAGGAACATGCCAAAGATGACAAGCACCAGTGACATGAGTAAACCTTCTGATTGCTCAGCAAAATCATGCAATTTATGGTGGTAAGTGTGTTCAGATTCTGAACGACGGAACGCAAATGCCGCGACGAACACGGCAATAAAGCCATAACTATGGACGTATTCTGCCAATCCATATGCCACCAAAGTTAAGGCAATGACCACATAACCTTGAGACATAGTCGTCTCACGGCTATACTTTGAGAACACCAACTTTGCCATGACTTTGCCAACGAAGATGCCGACCAGTAACCCTGCGCCAATCTTCCACAATACATCATGGGTAAACCAAGACCACAGCATATCGCCCGTAAAACGCTCTCCTTCGCTATAGGCTTCTGCGATCTTAATCGCAAGATATACAAAAGGGAAGGCAAGCCCATCATTTAACCCTGCCTCTGAGGTTAAGGTAAAGCGTGGTGTATCTTCACCTCCGGTATTGGGCGGTCCAACTTGAATGCTAGAGGCCAATACCGGATCCGTTGGGGCAAGGACAGCGCCGAGTAAAATCGCAGCACCTATTGTCATACCAAAGGCATAGTAACCTAATACTGCCATCGCAAAGATACCGATGGGCATGGTAATCAGGAGTAGGCGCATCGTCGGACGCCATAATCGCCAAGACAGCTCAGTATCAATCTTGATACCCGCACCGACCAAAGAAACCAACACTACGATTTCAGTCAGTTTTTCGATAATCAGTCCATTATCGATAGGGTTCAAAAATGCCAAACTTGTCCAAAAATAGCCCATCATCAAACCAAAGCTTAATTGCAGCATGGGCAGGGAGATAGGCGTGCGTTTAAAGATAATCGGAAATAGCGCACCGAATACGAAGGCAATGCCGCAAACCAATAAGAATAAATTGTAATTTTCAATCATGAGGTTGGTGCACGCTGTTATATTTAATTTAAAGTTTAAAAAAGTCACACTTAGTAGCCGTTTATAATGACGGTAAAAACATCTAAATATCGCAAAAAATCGTTATCAGATAGTGATTAAATAGACAGATACGTTGTTTTTTGGTGAAAAAAAGCCTGCATTGCGCAGGCTTAATAAATTCAGTTCAAGAAGGGTACTTAAATATTATTGTCTAACGTTCAACTTGGCTGACGTCACGTACAGCGCCCGTATCGGCGCTGGTGGTCATTGCGGCATAGGCACGTAAAGCAGGAGAGACATGACGCTCACGGCTGACGGGTGTCCAAGCATCACGTCCACGACTTTCCATTTCTTCGCGGCGAGCAGCTAACTCTTCATCACTGACCTGCATATTGATGGTACGGTTTGGGATATCAATATAGATAGTATCGCCTTCTTGCACGAGGCCAATGGCGCCGCCTTCAGCGGCTTCTGGGCTGGCATGACCAATAGACAAGCCTGATGTCCCACCAGAGAAGCGACCATCTGTAAGCAGCGCACATTCTTTGCCTAGGCCTTTAGATTTTAGATAAGTCGTCGGGTAGAGCATCTCTTGCATACCAGGACCGCCTTTTGGACCCTCAAAACGGATGATAACCACATCGCCTGCGACGATTTGATCATCAAGCACCGCTGCTACTGCGTCATCTTGTGATTCAAAGATGCGTGCACGTCCGGTGAAAACCAAGATGCTGTCATCAACGCCGGCAGTTTTGACCACACAGCCACGCTCAGCAATATTTCCGTATAGAACGGCAAGACCGCCATCAGTCGAATAGGCATGTTGGGCACTTCGGATACAGCCGGATTCACGGTTTACATCCAGATTTGACCACTCTTTTGATTGTGAGAAAGCCTCAGTCGTCCGTACGCCACCAGGGGCTGCGATATAGCGTGCACGTGCTTCAAGATTGTCAGGATTCATAATATCCCATTTATCAATCGCTTCTTTCATCGTGGCACTATGGATAGTTGGCAAATCGGTATGCAGCAAACCAGCACGGTCAAGCTCGGCCAATAGCGCAAAGACACCGCCAGCACGATGTACATCTTCCATATGATACTTTTGTGAAGCAGGGGCAACTTTAGCCAAACAAGGGACGCCACGACTTAAACGGTCAATATCGTGCATTTTGAAGTCGACTTCGGCTTCATGTGCAGCAGCGAGCAAATGCAAAATAGTATTGGTAGAGCCGCCCATGGCGATGTCTAAAGTCATGGCATTTTCAAACGCGGCTTTAGTGGCGATAGAGCGCGGTAGGACTGAATCATCATCTTGCTCGTAGCGACGTTTGGCTAGTGACACGATGGTACGACCAGCTTCTAGGAATAGCTCGCGACGTAGCGAATGGGTTGCCAATAGTGATCCATTACCCGGTAATGCCAATCCTAATGCTTCGGTCAAGCAATTCATCGAGTTGGCAGTGAACATGCCAGAGCACGACCCACAGGTAGGGCACGCTGAGGCTTCAATAGCAGCGACATCTTCATCACTAATGCTATCATCAGCCGCGTCCATCATCGCATCGACGAGGTCAAGCTTACGAATGGCATTACCTTTACTGTCAGTGCTATGGACGTCGCTACTACCATCATTATTATGACTGTGTGCGACTGTGCTGGCGATAATTTTACCCGCTTCCATTGGGCCACCTGAAATAAAGACGACGGGGATATTGAGGCGCATGGCTGCCATCAACATACCCGGAGTGATTTTATCGCAGTTAGAAATACATACTAGCGCATCGGCGCAGTGGGCATTGACCATATACTCGACAGAATCAGCAATCAAATCTCGACTCGGTAGTGAATACAACATACCGCTATGACCCATGGCAATACCATCATCAACAGCAATGGTATTAAATTCTTTTGCCACGCCACCCGCTTTTTCAATTTCGCGTGCAACCATTTGTCCCAAATCTTTTAAATGCACATGGCCGGGTACAAACTGGGTAAAAGAGTTGGCAATGGCAATAATAGGTTTGCCAAAGTCGCCATCAGTCATGCCAGTTGCGCGCCACAGGGCACGAGCACCTGCCATATTACGACCGCCGGTAGAGGTTTTTGAATTATAATCCATGTGGTATTCCTTACAAATGAGCGAGATTTATTAATATGTGCAGCATCCGCTGCAATGTTGATAGTGTGCTTTTTATACCGGGCGAGTACTAGTGAATAATACTAAGTCGTTACCATACCATTAGATATGAGTAACTGAAAATAATTAACCTATAACAAACAAGACTTAAGGGTCAATCATTTATGCAATGCGCTCCAAAATAGCGGTTTCAAACCAAGGGAGCTCAGCTTTATCTGCTTCTAGCTTGGCAATGACGACTAAGGCGTGAGTCGCTGGTAGGTATTGATACTCCATATTGGCTTCTATCGTCAATGGTAGCGGCTGATTGGTTTCTGTATCAATGCTCAGCTCGTCAATACTAATCAGTGCTTGTTTGTTGTTTTTATACAGGATATCAATACGACCAAAAAACTGCCATTCCTTAAAGGCTGCAATGATAGCATCATCTTTATCTTTAGTATAAATCTGCTGCGTCTCTTTACCAGTATTGGTCCAATGCAAACGGACAGCGAGTTGTAATGCTTCACTAAATACCACCAATGAGCCAATAACTTTGACATGCCACGGATTGGATATGAGTGCTTCATCGATACCAATTAGCTTGGCAGCTTCTTGCGCTGTCATCGGTGTATTAAACTGTGCCAGTAGCTTTGGGGTTAAAGGATGGGTCTGCTTAACGACATCGTCCAAACTGTCATAATGATATAAAAATGGCAGCGGTAAGTCTTGAGTGAGGGTCTTTTGACTGATTTTACAGTTATGAATACGCCAACTTATGGCTTTATCAGTCAATGCTTGCGCTAATATAATGGCATTTGGGTCAGTAGCTGGAAGGTTATTTGCCCCAAGCGTTTGCTTATGCTCACCATTATTTATGGTAGCGTCATTGATAGACTGCGTATGAGCGTCAGTATTATTAGATAATTGAGTTGGCAAGGCAGTCAAATCCATCATGGTAAGGTCATCGAGAGAGTAGATTAATATAACATTTATCGCGCATGGCTCGTCAATAATTTAATCATCAACGAAAGCAGCAAGTTAGTTCATGAAGATCAATCAGTGATTATCTGATACTTGTACTTAAGTGAGATTTCGTCCACTATATTTAATGGTGTAAGTATTCGTTTAATACTCGCTATCCAATCAATACTAACTTTGATTCAATAATAATACAGGTTAAAGGAATAAGATAATGAGCCAAGCCAATCCGCAAACTACTTATAAAGACGATAATATTTTTGCCAAAATGCTCGATGGCGATATCCCTTATCATAAAGTTTATGAAGATGATAAGACTCTTGCTTTTATGGATATCATGCCACAAGCAAAGGGGCATGTTTTAGTCATTCCTAAGCAAAAAGCGGTGGACTTAGCCGATCTTGAACCTGAATACGCGGCAGCTGTGTTGATGACGGCTAAAAAAGTCATGGAAGCCCAGCGTCAGGTATTTGATCGTGAAGGCATTATCCAAATGCAGCTAAATGGTGCAGAAGCAGGGCAAACGGTGTTTCATTATCATGTGCACCTGATTCCTTCTAGTATTCATGAGCTTGGTCACCATGCCGTCACACAAGCAGATCATGCCGAGCTTGCAAAAACAGCTGAACAACTGGCAGCGATTATTACTGCGTAATTTTAAAAACGTCTATCATTGTTCTGAGTTAAAAGAACAGATAGTACTTACTCTTTAGATAATAATAAAAGGGCAACTAACAAGTTGCCTTTTTTGTTTTTAGGTAATAGTGCTGTAACAATAGTTCAAGTAATGTGACAAATGGGCAGCAATACTGGGGTTAGTAATCGGTTTGTGGTAAACATTAAGTCTACTTGATCGTTAATATAAGAATCTGCTTATGAAGAACAAATCCTCCCGTTCTACTATCTTATTGCCCGTCTTCGTGCCGGCAGCAGCCATTATGCTGCTATTAGTGATTGGTACTGCCATTAATCCTGAGTCTGCTGGGGAACTATTTAGCACCGTTCTGAATTTTACCACCGAGACTTTCGGCTGGTTCTATATGCTAGCAGTCGCTATATTTTTGATGTTTATTATTGTCTTGGCGTTTTCGTCTTATGGCAGTATTAAACTGGGACCAGATCATGCTCAGGCTGAGTATAATTTTCTTGAATGGTTTGCCATGCTGTTTTCTGCAGGGTATGGGATTGCTTTATTATTCTATGGCGTAGCAGAGCCAGTCATACACTTTGCCAGTCCGCCGCTTTCAACGCCGCAGACTATTGAAGCTGCCAAAGAAGCGATGCAAATTGCCTATTTTCACTGGGGTTTTCATATTTGGGCGATCTATGGTGTGGTTGGTTTGTCACTGGCTTACTTCTCTTTTCGTCATGGCTTACCACTATCCATGCGCTCGACATTATATCCATTGATTGGTGATAAAATTTATGGTCCGATTGGACATACTGTTGATGTGTTTGCCATTGTGGGCACGATGTTCGGTATTGCGACCAGTTTGGGGATTTCTGTATCACAGATCAATGCCGGGTTAAATTATCTATTACCAAATACGATACCTGTTAGTATTACAGTTCAGGTGATTATCATTGCGCTGGTGACACTAGCAGCTTTGGCATCTGTTCTCGCTGGCATGGATAAAGGGGTAAAGCGACTCTCAATTTTGAACATGATGTTAGCAACGGGGCTGATGCTGTTTGTTTTTATCGTGGGTCCAACCATCTTTATTCTAAACGCCTTTATGGAAAACACGGGCAGCTATTTAGGCAATATTGTTGAGCGTACTTTTAGTTTACAGGCTTATCAATCGAGTGATTGGATCGGCAGTTGGACACTCTTTATCTTTGCATGGACGATTGCTTGGGCACCCTTTGTCGGATTGTTTATTGCCAAGATTAGTCGGGGTCGTACTATCCGTGAGTTTGTATTAGGCGTGATGTTAGTACCAACCTTCTTTACATTCTTCTGGTTCGCAGTTTTTGGCGATACAGCGCTCCATATGATTATGGTTGATGGCTATGATGCACTCATTACTGAAGTGCAGAACAACCAAGCAATTGCATTATTTAAATTATTAGAGAACTTACCTTTTACTCAGATAGTGTCGTCATTAACAGTACTATTAATTATTACCTTTTTTGTGACCTCATCGGATTCAGGGTCTTTGGTGATTGACTCGCTTGCAGCCGGTGGTCGTAGTGATACGCCATGGTGGCAACGTACATTTTGGGTAGTGACTGAAGGGGCAGTTGCTGCAGCGCTGCTGGTCGCTGGTGGACTAACAGCATTGCAGACTGCCGCTATTGTCAGCGCCTTACCCTTTGCCGTTATCATATTAATTTCGATATTTGGCATGTGGCGAGCGCTGCGTATTGAAGGTCATCGTAACCAGAGTTTAGGTAACGACAACCATTTGCCACCGCATCTACTGAAACTAGAGGCTTGGCGCGAGCGTATTGATTATATGACTGAGCAGCCAACACGCGATAAAGTGCTTAGTTATATCAGAGGAACGATTTTATCTTCTATGCACGAAGTGGCTGAGAAGTTCGCCGATACAGGTTGGTTGCCTGATGTGAATTATGATGAGATCAATAACCGCGCTGTATTAGAATTGAGAAGTGGCGATAATGTGGAGTTCTGGTACGAGGTTCGCTTATCAGAGCATGATATTCCTGATTATTATACGGAAGATATGGCAAACAAATTGCCGCAAGAGCACCATTACCGTGCTGAAGTGTATTTGCGCCGTGGTGGTCAGACCTATGATTTATATGGTTATGAATCAGTGTCGATTATTAATGACATTATCGATCAGTTTGAGAAGTATCTACACTTTGTCAATGTCTCACCAGATATTTTACCGTGGCGTATGCAAGAGCATGATGAAGATATAACGCTTGAGCAGGGCAGTGTGTTTGATAAATAGGTATATTAAACAGGACATTCAATGTTGATAAACTTTATGAGCTGAGCAAATGATTACGTAATCCCTTGCAATATGCGCACGAATCCTTAGAATAACGGCTTGTTTTCATTACCAATCAAGCCGTTTTTTATGTCTATTGATTCTCCAGTTTTACTTTCGTCTAATCCTACCTCAGACCATCCTTTATTGCAGCCACTCGTGATTGGCGGCTTGACGATTGAGAACCGTTTGATAGTTGCACCGATGGCTGGCGTGACAGACAATCCTTTTCGCAGATTGTGCAAATCTTTTGGTGCAGGTCATGCAGTCAGTGAAATGATTATCGCTGATACGGCATTGTATGCGCGCAAAAAATCGCTCTATCGTGCCAATTTTGATAATGAAATCGCGCCTATTTCGGCACAAATTGCTGGAGCTGAACCTGATAAATTGGCAGAAGCGGCGCGTTATCAGATTGATAATGGTGCACAAATTATTGATATTAATATGGGCTGCCCTGCCAAAAAGGTTTGCCGTAAATTGGCAGGCTCTGCACTATTGCAAGATGAAGACTTGGTTGCGCGCTTGCTAGATGCTGCGGTGAATGCCGTCGATGCGCCCGTTACTTTAAAAACGCGCTTGGGCTATGAGAATGGACGTGAAAATATTTTGCGCGTTGCAAAGCGAGCAGAGCAAGCGGGTATAGCTGCTATTGCCATCCATGGACGCACGCGTGAAGATATGTATACCGGAGAGGCGCGTTATGAGCTGATACGTGAGGTCAAAGAAAGTATTAGCATTCCAGTCATCGCAAATGGCGATATAGACAGCGCGCAAAAAGCGCAGCGTGTTTATGAGTTGACCGGCTGTGATGCGGTGATGATTGGACGCGCTGCCCAAGGACAACCATGGATATTTCGCGATATTGAGCATTTTTTGCGCACAGGTGAGACGCTGGCATCACCCAGTGTTAGCGAGATAAAAGGAATTGTACTGACACATTTAGAAGAGCTATACGGTTTTTATGGTGAATACTCAGGCTGCCGTATTGCTCGCAAGCACATTGCTTGGTATACCACCGGTATTCCGAACTCTAACGCTTTTAGGCAAGCCATGTATGGTGAGGAAAGTACCACCGGACAGTTCCGTGTGGTAGAGGATTTTTTGAATGCTCATGAATAAACAATGAAGAGCATATGTCGAGCACAAAGTGATCTATACTTCATCTAATAAGAATGTCTATCCAGTTAAACTGGCTTTATTGCTTATTTATTTCCTTTAACCTATATTTCTTTGTTATGATTTAGGTAAATATTAACGGAAGTCTAATTTTTAAAAGGATGTTTCATGGCTAACCCCTCAAAAAAAGCAATCGGTAAAGCAGTTCAAGACAAGAATATTATTATAACGGGGGCATCAAGCGGTATTGGTGAGCGTACTGCTTTTTTGCTTAGTGAATGCGGTGCTCATGTCATTTTGTTGGCACGTACTGAAGAGAAGCTAAAAGCGGTTAAAGAAAGTATCGAAGAGCTTGGTGGTAAGGCAAGTTATTATCCTTGTGATTTGACCAATATGGATGCCATTGAAAAGGTTAGCACGCAAATTTTGGCGGACTTTGGTCACGTTGATGTCTTGGTAAATAATGCCGGTCGCTCGATACGACGCTCGGTTCACGAATCCACTGAACGTTTCCATGATTTTGAGCGTACCATGGATATCAATTACTTTGGCGCAGTCAAAATCATTCTTGGGTTTTTGCCGACGATGATTGAACGTCAAACGGGTCAAATTGTGAATATCTCATCCATTGGTGTATTGGCAAACAGTCCGCGTTTTGCCGCGTATGTCGCCTCAAAATCGGCCTTGGATGCCTTTAGCCGTTGTCTAGCTGCCGAAGTCAAAGGCGATAATGTGACGATAACCAATATCTTTATGCCATTGGTACGCACGCCGATGATTGAGCCAACTAAGCTTTATCGTTATATGCCAGCGCTTATGCCAGATGAGGCGGCAATGATGGTCGCCAAAGCGATCGTTCATAAGCCAAACAGTATTGCCAGCAACATGGGCAAGTTTGCATCGGCTACTTATTCATTAGCACCAGCGATTAACGTTGGTATTCAATCGATGGGTTATCGCATTTTCCCGAGCACTCGTGCCGCTCAGACCACAGATAAAAAACCAAACCTTGCTCAACGTGCCTTTGCCAGAATCTTACCGGGTGAGCATCACTAGAATAGTATTCTATTAGCGCTAACATAAAATCAAAAAGGATACTTCGGTATCCTTTTTTAGTGCCTTAAAATATTAATAAATAGGTAGGCGGTGGATTTCTATTTAACATAAGGCTCGTTATAAGAGCAATCGTACATTTTGAACTTTCCAATACTTTAATAACTGTTCTACATTGACTTCTAATTACATATCGAGATATCATGGTTTATGAATATAGAAAATGTAATATCCGCCCTTAATAATCCCATGCGCCGTCAAATCCTTGAATGGCTAAAAGACAGATCGAATTTTCCAGCCTCATTACCAGAGCACGCTGATTTAGACGGTGTGTGTGTGGCATATATCCAAGAAAAAGCAGGATTGTCACAATCAACCATTTCAAATTACATGGGTGTATTAAAAAAAGCAGGATTGGTCATTGCTGAACGTCATGGACAATGGACATTTTATCAACGTCATGAGGCCAATATAAGAATTTTTCTTAATGAAGTTGAGAAAGAGCTACTAGAAATCTAGTAAGCAGCCTTACTAGATTTAGAGGTGTTCTATCTTAAGACAGCGTAGCATTAACATAGAATATCGAGATATTTCAATATAACGATGGAGCGTATTAATGAAACAACCAACGACCAAAATTAACTCATCTAACCTAGCAGAAACATTAGGTCAGCCACTTCAACTGCCTTGTGGGGTGGTGCTCAAAAACCGAATGGTAAAGGCTGCAATGTCAGATTCTCTCGGTGATGGGCAAGGTGATGCAACGGATGCTCAATCACGTCTTTATGAGCGTTGGGCGCAAGGCGGCGTAGCATTGTCATTGATTGGCGAAGTACAAGGTACTCCTCATTATCCTGAGAAGCCTGGCAATTTAGTACTAAACCCAAATTCAGATATCGAGGCATTACAGGATTTGGCACGCCGCGGATCTATCAATGGTGCACATCTTTGGCCACAGCTTGGACACGCAGGAGCACTTTCATATCTGCCTATCAGTCAACCTAAAGGCCCTTCTGCCTTAGATCTTGCAGAGTTACAATGCGAGGGGATGAGTATAGAAGATATCGAGGCGTTACCAGCTATGTATGCAAACGCAGCCATGATTGCTAAAGATGCAGGCTTTGGTGGTGTTCAAATACATGCAGGACATGGGTTTCTTCTAAGTCAGTTTTTATCTCCATTGTTCAATCGACGCACCGATGGATACGGTGGATCTATAGAAGGAAGATTCCGTGTCGTATATGAGGTGATAGAAGCCGTTAGAGAGGCGGTGGGCGATGCATTCCCAATTGGTATTAAGATAAACTCAACCGATCAATTAGAAGGCGGTCTAACAGAAGAGGATGCTATGGAGATGATTGGTATCATCGATCAGACTTCTATCGATCTGATTGATATCAGCGGTGGTACTTATTTTCCAGGTGCTCCTGCAAGCTCAGACAGCAGCTCTGGTAGTGGGCCTTACTTCGTTAGTTTTGCACAACGTGCAAAGCAGATAACCACTATTCCTATTATGGCGACAGGCGGTTTTAAAACGCGTCAGCAAGCTGTTTATGCTATTGCAAGTAGCGCGGTCGATATGGTTAGTATAGGTCGTGGTATGGCATTAAATCCAAATCTAGCCAATGACTGGTTAAATATTGAAGGTGGTGACTCAAAGTTTCCAAGATTCGATACTAACCCTCCAGGCGGCGTCACTGCTTGGTATTCCATGCGACTAACAGTATTAGCAGAAGATAATGAGGATGCCTTCGATTTAGATCTAGAATCTGCTATGAGTATTTATGATGCAAGAGATGAGGCTCGTTGCGATGAATGGCGTCAAGTATTTGGCGATGTTTAAGCGATACGTATGACGAACCAATCAGGTGTTTTCGCCGGTTCGGTACCCTAGTGAGGACTTGAATTTTAGGCTGTAGGCTAATGGTATCAAGGTTTTGAATTATAGTGATAACTGTAGTGTACTTCATGGTGTACTTACCATGCATATCCTATTCGTGATCGGTGCGCTATACAGGCATCGAACTATCAGCTATGTGCCTAATTTCTTATTATCAGATAATTTATTAGGGTACGCTCTCTTTAGGAGTATTTATTTTTATCTTCTCACCTATATTTATAGGAGGTATATAGCTCTCATTAGAAGTATAGTGATCGAAATCTACATAAACATGAACGCCATCTACATAACTGAATATTTCGTTAAGCTCGATATCTTCTTGCAAGATTAAAGAGAAATAAAAATCGTCCTCCATTGGCTTTAAAGAACTGCTAGTAACAATATCAAAAAAATATAAGCTACATAGCCCTCTAACCCAACATTTAAAAAGAAAAGAAACATCATCTTCTGCAATACTATTAAGGTTTAACTTGCTCAGTTTACTTAATCTTTTTGCTGTATCAGTCATTCCGTAATAAAGCAATGAATCCCTATTACTCTCTAAGTCTTCAGATATAATTATATTAAAAGCTAGACTTGTATACCCATAGCTCTTAAAAGGCTGCGTAAAAAAATCATAGAACATTTTTAAAAACTTAATAAAGCTATTTTCTAGTTTTAAATAATTACTAATTTCTATATGACCATATATTTCTACGAAATCAACAATACTTGTCCATTTGGACATGAACTTATGTTCATCAGAGCCATGTCTTGAAATTTTATAATAATTAAAACTCATTAATCACCTACCTTCTTTAAAATAGAGAGATGTTCTAAGTAACTTTGATAAAGCAGTAGAAGAATGCTTCGATGTTGATATGTTAGTTAATTGCTTATTAGAAGATGACTCATGGTATATACCTTTTGATTCTAGAATGAAGCTTATGGAAAAAGCAAAATCTTTAGGCGGATGCTCATTGGAGTTTTTGGCAGATTACTATTCATTTAAAACAGCATTTCTAGATCCAGGCAAAGAATATGATGATGCTGTCGCAAAACTAGATGAGCTATTTCAATAGGTTTGATTAGATTATACCCTAAGAGAACCACCAAAAAGGCTTCAAAAACCTATTAACAGACCACTGAAAACAGACTGCTATAATGGAACAACTTATAAAAGACTAGCCAAACACACGCCACATTATCCAAAATAACCCAGCCATAATTATAGCAATGATGAGTAGTCGCTTTGCCCAGTAGGGCAGTAGGGGTTTTTTATAGCCTAAATCATTGAGCTGACTGTCAACGCCTTCTTGTAGGCTTTGGAAGCTTTGCTCCGTTGGTGTGCTTTTTACTTTACTCTTAATCAAGCGCTCAGTATCATCTTCGACTGTTTCTCTATCAAAGTTCATGGCTTGACTAGGAATGCCTTGTTTATTAGCGATACTGTTTAATTTTTGCTGCTGCTGATTTTTGAGAGCAAGCTCGTATGCATCGATGCGAGATTTTGCAGCATCCATACTGATATTTTCGTCAGCGGCTAACGTCTTAATCGCCATGACCAGATTGCCTTTTTCGACCATCATGACAACCGTTTTCGGTAATTTTACTTTGGCAGGTTTTGAGCCTGAATCAGAATCAAACATGACTGTCCTTATTTGAGCATGATAATAAGTAGATTGGGGTATTATAACCTTGTTGTGCAGTCAAAATTCAAGCAAAAAAATACCGCAGTTATCATCATATCTGCGGTACTGTTATCAATTTTATTTCATTTTAATTTATAGATCTTTCCAGCGTTGGATAGACTCTTTAATGACTTCTTTGGCTTCTTCTACGTCACCCCAAGATTCAACCACCGTTGTACCTGCTTTTTTGAGGTCTTTATAGTGACTGAAATGGAATTCTAGCTGATTGATCAGCTGCTTTGGTAAGTCCGCTAGACTGTTATAAGCGTTGCCTGTATCACGGTCGTCAGCAGGTACGACGACGATTTTGTCATCGACTTCGCCATCATCAACAAACTTCATCACACCGATGACTTTCGCTTTTAAGAAAATACCAGTCGGTAAAGGCTGTTCTGTGATGATAAGCGCATCTAACTCGTCGCCATCTTCATCAAGAGTTTGTGGGATAAAACCATAGTTGCAAGGCTTGGCAAAAATCTGTGGGTCAACACGATCAAGCTCAAATACGGCCAACTCGCGATTCCACTCAATTTTATGGCTACTACCAGCTGGGATTTCTATTACGACATTAATAATGCCGCCGTCGACGTCGCCTGCGTCCAAAATTTTATTAAAATCTGCCATAAAATACTCCAATTTGCTTTTGTTATGAATGTTTGAATCGTAAAGGGTTAAAGTCGGCGTATAAGGTTTGTTACTGCGCCCAATTTGTACCGTGTTCGATTATAACAAGTTTGAATCAAATTTTCTCAAAATGCTTAAGTCTAAGCGCGCACGATATTATGCAAAAAAGGATTATACAAAAAATACCTATTTTGGCGCTAATTCACGCAATGGGATGTCTCCTGCATGACGCTGGGCGATATTGTCGATGAGCTGTTGCGTAAATTGCTCGTAGGTAAGAGTTTTTTTGTCATCGGTAAGCGGTAGGTTATTTGGCTGTATATTGGTCGCTTGGTTCATATTAACAAAATCCGCCAAACGCAACATTTGCATGCCAGCATAACCACAAGGGTTGATAGCATTAAATGCTGATAAATCACAATCTAAATTAATGGCAATACCATGGTAGCTAAAGCCATGCTTGATTTTAAAGCCAAGCGACGCGATTTTGCCAATCATAATGGTATTATCAACTTCTATCTCATCACTAGTAGGAGCGCTGTCCGTTTCTGTAGCCATATCAGCATATAGATAGACACCTGGGGCATCACGGCGGGCACGGGCGCTGATATGGTTGGTGTCAGTTGATGCTGTGCTCTTGAGACAGTCATTGACCACATCCTCAATCGCTTGCTCAGCGTGTGAGACCATATTGCGCACACTCCAGCTGATACTGTCCAAATCAAACAGCCAATACATAACCAGCTGACCATGTCCATGCCATGTTACCTGACCACCGCGATCCGTCTTAATGATAGGCGTATTAGTACGTTGCAGGATATGCTCTTCTTTACCTGCTTGCCCAAGAGTATAAACGTCATTGTGATCGACAATCCATAACTCGTCAGGCGTACGCAGTCCTTGCTCTTTTTTAAGAGAAATACGCTCTAACGTGCGTGATAACATGGCATCAAGAGTAGCCACATAGTCAGCAGCAGTGAGTGACTTTGTGATAAGATTTTCATTAAGTGGTTGCGTATTAAGCGCCTGCATAGTATTTGGCATGAGAGTGGCTGTCTTATGTTTTTGTTATGTAAAATGGGCTATCTATTGTTAATATTACTGTCATTGAGTGTAGCAGTTTTCATATTGTCGCCCAAATTTTAATTTTAATTATATTGAACTGGAAAAATATAAAAGAATAAAATAGTCACAAAAGGCCACTTTGTAGTGAGCAGATACGCATCGTATACAAACGCATGGGTGCATTAAAGATGCTGTTCATTCAGGAATCAATGGGCTACATTAAATAGTACTAAACAAAAGTAATATCTAAGAAAATGAGGTTTTAGCCTTATTCACTATTAGGCTTTGTTGCATAGATAACACGTTTACAAGGATAATAGAGTGATATCAGTGATTTTTAGTGTCTAATAATAGCTATAGAGTCTTAAATTTGACAAAACGTGCTGACTCTCACGTATATGACAAGGAAGATATATGACAGACAGCGATCAAAACAATCAGATTCAAGCGATGCATCCTAAATACGATGAGCACGAAGGGCTTAGTATTATCAAAACCGTGGCAGATATGCAGTCACAGTTCTCACGCATGCAAAATCTAAGCCGTACTCAGCCTATCAATGATTGGGCAACGCGTAGAGACCAACTCGATAATCTAGAGCTGATGCTGAGTGACAATCAACAGCTACTTGCTAATGCTATCAGTGCTGATTTTGGCTATCGTAGTGAATCAGAAACTCAATTTGCCGAGCTGTTTCCGAGCTTTACGGGTATCAGTCATGCCAAAAAGCACGGTAAGAGGTGGATGAAGGCGCAGCGAGTATCGATTTCAGCACTATATATGCCAGCCCATAATGAGATTTTGCCACAGCCATTAGGTGTGGTTGGTATCATGGTACCTTGGAACTATCCTTTATTCTTGGCGATAGGACCGATGATTGACGCGATTACCGCTGGTAACCGCATCATGGTTAAAATGAGTGAAGCGGCGCCGCAATTTGCGCAAACGTTTGCAGAAACCATTTCACGTTATTTTTCAGCAGATATGGTTTGTGTGGTCATCGGTGAAGTTGAGATTGCAGCGGCTTTTAGTGAGCTGCCTTTTGATCACCTGCTCTATACTGGCTCTACTGCTGTTGGTAAAAAGGTAATGGCAGCGGCAGCACCCAATCTAACACCGGTCACGCTTGAGCTTGGCGGTAAGTCGCCAGTCATAGTACTAGAGGGTGCTAACTTAGAAAATGCTGTCAATCGCGTGATGATGGGTAAGACCTTAAATGCTGGTCAAACGTGTATCGCGCCTGACTATGTACTGATTCAGCGCCAACATCATGATGAATTTGTGCGTCTGGCAAGAGAGTGGATGGAGAAACACTATCCCAATATTGAAAGCAATCCTGATTACTCACGCATTATTAATGTTCAGCAGTTCAAGCGTGTTAAAGGCTATTTAGAGAATTTATCCAGTGAAGGTGTCTATAGACTCACTGATGCGACGTCTAATCTTGAAACGCGTCTCATGCCACCGGTTATTGTCAGCGAGCCTGCGCCTGAGAGTGATTTGATGCAAAACGAGATATTTGCACCCGTTTTACCACTCATGCACTATGACACTCTTGATAATGCGATTGCATTTATTAACGCCCGTCCACGACCGTTAGCGCTATATGTCTTCGGTGATAATAGCCGTGATATCGATAAGGTACGCACCAATACGGTATCGGGCGGATTATGTATCAACGAGGTGATTATGCATGTAGCGCAGCATGACTTGCCGTTTGGCGGTGTTGGCGATTCAGGTACAGGCGCTTACCATGGTAAAGCTGGATTTGATCGTTTGAGTCATATGAAACCTATCTTTGTACAATCCAAATTGAATGGGCTAAATATATTGTTACCGCCCTATGGTGGCTTATTTAAAAAGGCAATGGCGCTGTTTTTGAAATAGCAGTTTAAAATAGTTGCCTTATTAAATAGATAGTATTTATTCACATTCCTCCATCAATAGCATCTACTACGGTAAGTGCTATTTTTTTGTCTAAAGAATCATTTGTTATCAGTGTTATAAATCGCTACACTTTGTGGTGACACTAAACGATAGTTTTGTTTGTTTTAGATAAAAATCAGTAGTAGATGATAGGCTTATTAATTGCTCAAATTAGGCTGATGACAGCTATTTTCATAGTAAAGACAATAAATAGGATAACGCCGTGCGCCAATGGATTGCATTTAGCTTATTGCTTATAAGCTCGCTCTTACTGTCTTTGCCAGTATCAGCTGCTGTGCCAACATGCCAAGCACCGATTAAATTTGGGGCATTGACATGGGAGAGTGGTCAGTTTACAAGCGGTGTTTTAAAATACATCATTGAGAGCGGCTATGGCTGTCAGGTAGAGGAGGTGCCGGGAGCAGGTCCTGCACTTGAAACAGCATTGTCGCAAGATGATATCCAAGTTATTGGAGAGCAGTGGATAGGGCGCTCACCCATCATGACACAAGCTATTGAGCAGAATAAAGTCGCTGTTATTGGTGACACGCTTAAGGGCGGTGCAACCCAAGGTTGGTATGTTCCTAAATATGTACTGGACGAAAACCCGGGTCTACGCCGTTATCAAGATCTGCCTAAATACGCTGAGCTGTTTAAAGACCCTGAAAACCCCAGCAAATCACGCTTTATGAACTGTCCATCTGGTTGGACATGTGAGATTTTTAATACGCGATTGCTGAAAAATACTGGCTTGGAGAGTGATTTTAATAATGCCCATCCCGGCACAGGTGCAGCCCTTGATGCTGAAATTGCTTCCGCTTTTGAGCAGCATAAGCCACTCTTATTTTATTACTGGCAGCCGACAGGTTTGATGGCAAAATACGATTTTGCCGCATTGGAATTTCCTGCCCATGATGATGCCTGCTGGCAAGACTTATTACTTGCTTATGGCACCGCTGATTGTGTGTCGGGATTCCCTGTATCGCCTTTAGGTATCGCTGTATCTACCCCGTTTATCGATGCCAATCCTGAGCTTGCAGATGTTTTCAAAAAAATCCAATTTAGCCCCGCTGAGCTTAATGGTGCTATTTTAGAGATGAGTGAAAGCAAACGTAGCGGGGAGGAGCAAGCCTTTGTTTTTCTGCGTGATAACCCCCAAGTTTGGCAGAAGTGGTTATCGGATGAGGCAGCTACCAACCTTGCAGCTAAATTAGGTATTAGCTTAACGGGTGCTGCTATCGTGACTGATAAAAAAGCATCTAGTACGAACCTAGCAGACCCATCATCTATCTTCCCTTCATGGTCACTTGAATCTCCACTGAATAACACCTTAGCCAGCGTCGTTCGCAATCATGGCGACGTATTCCGTACGATCAGTACCGTCGCCTTAACGTATTTATTGCTTCCTATTGAGCGCCTATTAACGCTTATCCCACCATGGCTAATTATTGCCCTTGTGACGGTATTGGCATGGTTTGCTGTACGTAAAATTGGTTTGCCTTAGCATGCGGCGCTGGGTTGTTCTTAATTGGGGCATTTGGTTTATGGGGCGCGTTAATTGATACCTTGGCATTGCTCATCGTTTCAGTATGGGTGACGGTGGTTATTGGTATTCCTATCGGCATTGCCATGTCAGGAAGTAAGCTATTGCGTAAGATTGTGACGCCTATATTAGATGTGATGCAAACCATGCCAAGCTTTGTATATCTGATACCGGTACTGATGCTGTTTGGAATCGGTAAAGTGCCAGCGCTGTTTGCCACCATTATTTATGCATTACCGCCGCTTATTCGTCTGACGACCTTGGGTATTACTCAAGTGAATCATGAGATGGTAGAAGCAGGGCGCTCGTTTGGCAGTACGCATCTGCAATTGCTTATTTGGATTAAGCTACCGCAAGCACTGCCCAGTATCATGGCAGGGGTAAACCAAGCCGTCATGATGTCACTGTCTATGGTGGTATTGGCGTCCATGATCGGAGCGCCAGGTAAACGTAACATGTGTATAAATAGTTCTACACCATACAAGTTAGACTAATGACATTATTAGTCAGATATTGGCATCACTTTGATAGAGATAATTACTTGATATCAAATCAGCAAAACAAAAAGCTGAGTAATATATTGAGGGTCATACAGCAAGTCGAACATCTAAATAATATATTTCTTTGCTAACGGGCTCTAACTTTAGTATTATTAGTAGCATCCAACATTGATTTTTCAGTGTTAGAATAATTCTAGCGAAACGATATTTTTATGTGAATACATAAGAAATATTTGTTTCGCTTTTTTTTTGCAATTTATTTGAATCTTGTAATTATTTAGGATTATGCAGGAGACAATTAAAATTACTGAAATGGTGACAACGATATGGCAAGTCTTGAGTTTATTAACTATCAACCTCGTTCTGCTCAAGTAAAAGGTGGTTCAGTACATTGGTGTAAACTCAATCGAGAAGAAATCGATAGCTTACCTCAAATATTATGGAAGGATAATTCCACTTGGGCAGAGGTAAATTTATGGGCATTAGAACAGGCTACTTCATATAAGCGGAGTATCAAAACAGTGAGGTCAAATATGTCTCACCTTCTAGCTTATGCAAAATGGTTAGAGTCTGAGTCAATTGATTGGTGGCACTTTCCTGAGAGAGAAAGTGAGCGTTGTCTTATACGCTTTAGAGGCGCGCTAATACAAGCTAGAAACTCAGGTGAACTAGCTCCTAGTACTACATCACAAAGGATGGCGTCAGTAATTAGATACTATAAATGGGTGAAAGAAAAAGGAATAATTTCACCAGAATGGCCTATGTGGCAAGATCGAATTGTAGGCATCAAAATTACCAATGTATTTGGTTTTGAACATACTTTACGTGTATCAAGTCCGGACTTAGCTATTCCAAACCGTACTGTTGTTGGAGCTATTAAGCTTGAAGATGGACTACTACCTGTATCAGCTAGCGCAATGAAAGAAATATTATCCCTAGCCGATGAAAAATCTTCTAAAGAGTTTGCATTAATGTTACGGATAGGGTTTTTCACAGGTTTACGCATTGGATCAATCACTAATCTAAAAGTTACAACTCTTCAAAACGTTATTGATATTCCTAGTTCCGGACTAAAAACAATCTCTATAGGACCTGGTGCTAGACCACCAGTAGCTACAAAGTTTGATGTGTCTGGCTCAGTTCCAATACCTGATGATCTCATTAACATTCTTATGAAGTATGCTATGAGTACTAGACGCTTAAAACGCCAAGCTGCGGCTTCTAAGGAAAATCAAGATTTTCTTTTTCTAACTAAGTTCGGTAATACATATTGTAATGATAATAGTCGTGCAGTAAACGTTGAGATGCATCGATTACGGGAGTCTGGTAAAAAAGCAGGTATGAAATTCTTAAGAGGCTTTTACTTTCATAGAACTCGCGCTACATATGCCACTGAACTTATGAAAGTTGCTTTAAAGTTTATGCCTATTAGTGACTCTATTCAGTTTGTTAAAGAAGCATGTTTACATAAAGATGAAAACACAACTATGAAATATGTAAAATTTATTGAAACAAACAAAACAATGAAAGAGGCCGCCAATGCTTTCACTGAAGCTTTTATGGGTCAAATTAAAGAACATCACAATGACTGAACTAAATTTTATTTTAAAAGGCTTAGCACTAGGAACACATACAACACCTTGGGATCTAAAAGTTCTCTTATTTAAAGGAGCTACGAATGTCAGACGCAATATTGCAATGCAAGCTATTGATAGTGGCGAATTCGGAGAATTAGTTGAGGATAGGCTATCTTTTGTAGGCAAACTTTATAATGTGCTAAATGTCTATCTTACTATGGGGAAATCTAAGAGAACAGTTATTAGTTATCTTGAACAAGTATGGAGTTTTTATAATTGGATAAATGATAATGATATGCCTGCTACAGAGGCAAAAATATTGAATGTTTTTAAAAAATGGTCTGAGTATCTATTCAGGAAAGTGAATTTTACTAAAGATTTGGCGAAAATGACAGCTTATAAGCGCGCTTCAACAATAGCGAGACTTATAACAAAAGCGTTAGATCTACCTGATTGTAAAGCCGGTCATAGACTAATGTTAACAACAAGGTTGAAACGGCCAAATTACGTACAAAAAGTCCTAACCACTAAAGCTGATAAGCAAAATTTAGCTGATACCTATGAGTTTGGTCATACGTTAACTGCTATTTGTAATTTTCTAAATATTAATATAGTACGTGGAAGGTTGCCTATCAAAATTGTAATAAATGAACAAAGAATATTAACAGTAGCAGGTAATTTAATTGATCCAGATTTAGATCTTAAAAATATAAGAAACAGTAGTAATAATCAAGCAGTTGTGATTGCACGTCAACCTTTAGCAGAAGGTGTCAGCCTTCTAGATATAAATAAAAGATCAGGAATCCTTAATCTTAGGATTGAGTCAGAATTACTTCTATTCATAGGTCAAACTGGAATGAATCTATCCCAAGCTGCTGCTTTAGAAAGAAATAATTATAGATGGCAATCGGATGGAGAAAATTATGAGGTTTTTAGAGTTTATAAAGGTCGTCGTGAAGGTGAAGCTATTTTTCGTTGTTATAAAGCATATCGTTATCATCTTCAAAAATATCTCAGTTGGCTTGATGAAACTGAGTTAAGTAGTAATGATGGAAGATTATTTCCATTAATAAGTAGGGGTATGGTAAAAGCGAAAAATTCTAGATTATATCTTAGTACGACTAAAAACTTATTTAAAAAACATGATATTGCCTTTATTAATCCAAGCAAATTACGTAATACACGTATTAACTGGCTACTAAGGCATACTAATGACTTAGAACTTACCGCTGAGCAAATGGGTAATACCGCAGATGTATTGATTAAAAACTACCTACGCCCGAATCATCAAAGGGCTTCAATCGAAATTTTAGAGTTTCATAACTTAACTGATACAGGTCATGCTTCTCCTGGTCCGGGAGTATGTGTAGATTCGCACCAACCAAAAGCAATAGCTAAGTTCCCAGAAAGTGCACCTAAACCTGATTGTATAAGTCCGGATGGTTGTTTATTTTGTGAAAAACATCGTGACATAATGAGTTCAGAGTACTGCTGGAAACTAGTTTCACACTTAAAAATAAAAAGCATAGAAACAGGTTTATATAAACCCTCTGAAGATCAGTTTGTTCATCCAAGCAATATCGTAATTGATAGAATTATCCTAAAACTCAAAGCGATTTCTGAAAGCAGTGAAATCCGAAAAATATGGGTTGAAGATGCTCAGGATAATATTCGTTCTGGAAAATATCATCCTCTATGGGATGGATATATAAAATTATTGGAGAAGATTGTATGAATATCTCTGATTTTCCAGGGTTGCAAATTTCATCTTCGCTCGTTAATGAAGATGCCCCTAATTTTCGTCCAAATAGTTGGCCTATAAAAGATGACTTTCCTGTAGTTATTGACTCAAAAGAAAATATAGTTTCACGCTATAGTGATGTGAGATGGGACTTTTCTCCCTGGGAAGGTAGTAATTTAAAAATCTATTTTGGTGATGGTCCAGGGCAAGGCCATAAAGTCAGTTCAGAAAATGCTAATTTACTACGTCAAGTTATGGCCTGGTGGCTATGGGGGCATGGAGCAGCAGCTAAACCGAAAACTTTAGTCTTTAAGTTTAAGACAATCAAACCTATATTTGTAATTTGTTCAAAACATAATATTCTCGCTTCAGAATTATCTGATCATCCAAATATAATAAAGAAGATAGCAATTAGTCTTAAAGTTAACAATGATCATATTATTACCTATTTAAATGATCTGAAATTTATTTCAGAAAAATTAGGTTTTACAATTCTTGACGACGAGGGTATGAAAATTTTCATTAGCAATTTATTGAAAACTACAGTTACTCAAACAGCATATATACCTGTAAGGATATGGAGCTATCAGGTCGGGAGGCTTAAAGAGTGCTTAGACGATTTTATGGAACATAGAGAAAAAATTGAAAAGTTACATCAGTTTTGTTTGGATGCTTATGCAAAAAATGCTGGTGGAAACCTATCAATGGCATTTGAGGGTTTAGGGGCTAATCAACCTTTTGGTAAATTTAAACCTAAAGGTCAAAGTGACTCAAATAAAGTTTTTTATGGAAAATTTTCTGAAGTTGCGGAGAAGTTCGAAATAGACGAATTATTAGAGAAGTGGGTTAGAGTAGATCATTCTTATGGGGTCAGGACGCTCTCTAGTTATATGAGCCTGATCAGCGTCGTAGGACTCGCGTATATATTAAATTTTTCTTTAATGCGTTTGAGTGAAGGCAGTAAATTACGGACCAACTGTTTAGAGATAGAAAAAAACCATGGCATTGAGGATATCTATTTAATAAGAGGTGTTACAACTAAGACTGTCGAAGACGATAATGCTTTGTGGATAGTATCTCCCACCGTCAAGATAGCCATAGATGCCATGACTATAGTTGCTAATCTGAGAGTCAATGCCGCTAAAAACAACTCTAAAAACAACATGTCTGAGAATGATATAAATAACCCCTTACTTCAGACAATGGTGTTTGAACCATGGCAGACCAGTAAAGACTGTTACATTAGGAACGGTTATAAAACTATGAGAGCTTATACTAATGTATCGAATGTATGGCCTAAGCTATTTGATGATAATGAAATGAGAATAACAGATAAAGATTTAGAAATGGCAAACAGATTGACATTTAATTTGGATCCAAAAAAATACTCAGTCGGAAAAATATGGCCTTTGTCGTGGCATCAGCTGCGACGTACAGGGGCTGTAAATATGCTAGCTAGTGGACTTGTTTCAGAGTTATCACTTCAGTATCAATTAAAACATTCTAGCCTAGCTATGACCCAGTATTACGGTCAGAATTATTATAAGTTAAAAGGACAATTGAGCGATGAAGCACGTGGTTTCTATTTGCGTGAAATGTACGAATCTATAGTTAGAGACTTTAAATCGTTGCAAGATGATCATTACATCTCTCCACATAATGAAAAGCGGAAAGAGCAAATCTTAACCGAAATATCAGATAAAGATCATAAGGAGCTTATTAAAGCCGCTAAACATGGAAGGATAAGTTATCGTGAAACGTTCCTTGGCGGTTGTGCAAATTTAGGTCCGCCATGTCCATTAGGTGGCATAAGTAATATTAGTTCTTGTATGGGTTTTGGTGATGAAAAGCCGTGCAAATCAATATTAATAGATAAAGATAAGTTACCAATCATTAATCAGTTAAAAGAGGTACTAAATAATCAAGTAATGAATGTTGAAGTTGATACACCACTATATCATTCTATACAAGCTCAATTAGAATCAGCGGAGCGAGCAATTTATGTTATCAATCGAAGCTAAATCTATAGCTGAAGAAAGGAAAGTTAGTAAAGCTGAATTGAGGTTTCTGGAGGCATTTGAACGTTTAAAATCGGGAAAGCCAGAAATTTTACCTAAGGGGACACCTGTAAGTCAGAATAATGTTGCTAAAGAAACAGGGGTAAATCCTTCGGCTCTACGTCGTGCTCGTTACCCTGAATTGGCTGAAAAAATTCAAAGTTGGATAGAAGAGAATGAAGAATCTTCAGGGCAAAGATCCTCAAGACAGATGATGCTTGCAAAAAAATCACGCAATAGGGACTTGAAAGAGCAGATTCGTTCTTTGACAGAACAGCGTGACAAGGCTTTATCGATGTTAGTTGAGAGCAATCGTGAAATCGTTAATCTAACTTTAGAAAATGAAAGATTAAAGTCTCGACTTCCTTCGATTAATGTCTCAAGGCTAAAATAGCTGCTAAACTAACCTAGTTTATATCCGTATTTTCTTACAGCGAAGAATCCCTGTACTGAAGCCGATTAAGAATAAAACCAATAGAGAACAAAAAACATGGCTAAAACACCGGTAAGCAAAAAAGATAAAATAGACAATGGCAATTTTGAAGAAGCCCTTTGGGATGCGGCCAACAAGCTACGAGGTAGCGTCGAATCCTCAGAATATAAGCACATTGTCCTCAGCCTGATTTTCTTAAAGTTCATCAGTGATACTTTTGAGTAGCAGCGCCAAAAGCTTATCGATACAGGTTATGAAAAGCATATCGATATGGTACAAGCCTATACCAAAGACAACGTGTTCTATTTGCCAGAAGAGAGCCGTTGGAGCTTCATTCAGCAGAATGCCAAGCAAGAAGACATCGCGCTTAAGATCGACACGGCACTTAGCACCATTGAGAAAACCAACCAATCATTGAAAGGCGCATTGCCTGACAATTACTTCTCACGTCTTGGCTTAACGGCCAGTAAGCTTGCTGCCTTGATTGATGTGGTCAATAACATCGATACCATTGGTAATCCAGAAGAAGACACGGTAGGGCGCGTGTATGAGTATTTCTTGGGTAAGTTTGCTGCAACTGAAGGTAAAGGCGGTGGTGAGTTCTATACACCCAAATCTGTGGTCAATCTGATTGCAGAGATGGTTGAGCCGTATCAAGGCAAAATCTATGATCCGTGCTGCGGCTCGGGCGGTATGTTCGTCCAGTCGATTAAGTTCATTGAGAGTCACCACGGTAATACCAAAGACGTGTCTATCTATGGGCAAGAGTACACCAGCACGACCTACAAGCTCGCTAAGATGAACCTTGCCATTCGTGGCATCTCGAGCAACTTGGGTGATGTGGCTGCCGATACCTTTTTTAAAGATCAGCACGAAGACCTTAAAGCGGACTTCATCATGGCAAACCCACCTTTTAACCAAAAGGATTGGCGCTCCTCTGATGAGCTGGTCGATGACCCACGCTGGGCAGGCTATCCGACACCGCCGACGGGCAATGCCAACTATGCGTGGATATTGCACATGATATCTAAGCTCTCTGAGCATGGAACTGCTGGTTTTGTCCTAGCAAACGGTTCGATGTCTACTACTACTAGCGGTGAAGGTGAGATACGCCAGCAGATTATTGAGAATGATTTAGTCGATTGTATGATTGCGCTACCGGGTCAACTGTTTTATACCACCCAAATTCCGGTGTGTTTATGGTTTATCAGTAAAGACAAACAAGCTACGTCAGCTGATAGTAAAGCTCGCGGTTTACGTAATCGCAGCGGTGAAACGTTGTTCATCGATGCGCGCGCTATCGGCAGCATGATTGATAGGACGCATAAAGAGTTCTCTACTGATGATATCGAAGCGATTGCGAAGACTTATCATGCATGGCGCGGAGAAGCGGAAGCAGGCGGTTATGAAGCCTATAGCGATGAGGCAGGCTACTGTAAATCTGCAACGCTTGATGACATTAAAGCCAATGACTATGTGCTCACTCCTGGGCGTTATGTTGGTGCTGCGGCAATTGAGGATGATGGTATACCATTTGAGACTAGAATGTTAGAACTCAGCCAAACGTTATATGCGCAGATGCAAGAATCGCAAAAGCTAGATGCGACCATTTGTCACAATTTAAAAGTATTGGGTTTTGGAGATAAGATCTAATGCATGATTTAAAGGGATGGGTTTATGAAAAGCTTGGAGATTTACCAATCTTATTTATTGATAGTGATAGGTCAAAGAGGTATCCGAAAAGAAGTGAGTTTCAAGATCAAGGAATTGCATTCTTAAATGCTGAATCCATATCAAGCGGGCGTTTTGATAGGACAAAAGTCAATCACATACCTTATGAAAAATATGAAGAAATAAAAAAAGGTCGTGTTGAAAATGGCGATGTCGTACTGACGATGCGCGGAAATGGGGTTGGTGATGCAGCACTAATTTTCGGGGAAGGTATTCTAGGGTTAATTAATGCTCAGATGCTAATTCTGCGTCCAAATGATGAAACGATAAACTCTAAGTTTTTATACTATGGTTTCATTTCTCCTCAATTTAAATGTGAGCTAAGTAATTTTGTTTCAGGTTCTGCCCAACCTCAGCTCACAATGACTCATCTACGCCATGTGCCTTTTCGTGTGCCACCACTCGCAGAACAAAAAGCCATTGCTCATATTCTTGGCTCGTTAGACGACAAAATCGAGCTAAACCGCCAAATGAACGAAACGCTAGAAGCAATGGCGCAGGCGATGTTTAAAAGCTGGTTTGTTGATTTTGATCCGGTGATCGATAATGCGCTCGCAGCTGGTAATGCTATTCCTGATGAGTTTATAGAGCGTGCGGAGCAGCGTAAAGGCATTGAGAAAAAAGACAATTCAGATACTCAAGGCTTATTCCCTGATGCGTTTGAATTTACAGAAGAAATGGGGTGGATTCCGAAGGGGTGGGAGGTT
This sequence comes from Psychrobacter sp. ANT_H59, assembly GCF_008369225.1. Classification (NCBI taxonomy): domain Bacteria; kingdom Pseudomonadati; phylum Pseudomonadota; class Gammaproteobacteria; order Moraxellales; family Moraxellaceae; genus Psychrobacter; species Psychrobacter sp. ANT_H59. The sequence goes on along the minus strand of NZ_VOBE01000001.1, from coordinate 397,630 downwards.
AAGCCTTTAGATGAGGTTGCTAACTATTTAAATGGTTTAGCACTGCAAAAATATAGACCTGAAAATATTGATGATGATTATTTACCAGTAGTTAAGATTGCACAGCTAAGAGAAGGGTTGGCTAATCATGATGAGAAAGCATCTATTAATATTAAACCTGAATACATTATAGATAATGGTGATGTGATCTTCTCATGGTCTGGATCATTACTAGTGGATGTATGGTGTGGTGGAAAAGCCGCACTAAATCAGCATCTATTTAAAGTAACATCAGAAGAATATCCTAAATGGTTTTATTTAAACTATACAAAATATCATTTAGCGGAGTTTCAAAGGATAGCTACGGATAAAGCTGTAACAATGGGGCATATTAAACGAGGACACTTAAAAGAAGCGTTATGTGTTATTCCTGAAAATAGAGTTGATGATAATATATTTGCAGTTTTTGAAGATATTTTGAATAAACAAATAAGTTCAAAAATTGAGAGCCAAAATATCGCTAAACTCCGTGATACCCTTTTACCTAAGCTCATGTCAGGAGAGCTACGTATTGCAGACGCTGAGGCACTTGTGGATGAAGCTGTATAGCTTTCAATAGCAAACGTTTATCCCAAAAATATAATCATTAATGGAGTTCAAAATGAAGAAGCTTTTACTTAGTTTAGGTGCTTTATCTGCGACTCCTGTAATGGCTGCCGCTCCTGCTTTCTCTGCTAGTCAAATGGCTCAGGTCAAAATCAAAGATTTAAGCTTTAAAGAAGTCATGCGTCAGTTTTATAGTGGTCAGATGTTCGATATTCATGTGGATTATATGGAAGATACACCGTATATCGGATTAGGGAAATATGATGATTCTGACAGGGCGACTATCGCCTTAATGCGCCCTGTTATTCAATATAAAAATACAGCAGGTGAAGATCGTTATCTAATTATCATTGAAAAGAAACAAGTTTCTGATGGAGAAATTGACTCTTGTCATATCTGCAAGGCAACAGCAGATTTATACAGCTTTAAAAAACTGAAGAATGGATTGTTTCAGTTAGTGAGTCGAACACCAAAGAACGTAGGGGAGTCGGGTAGCAATGGAAGTACAGGACTTTATGCTGAAGATATTAAAAATGGTCTACAGCCGTTAGGTAAGAACCTAGTAGGAAGTGTGTTTACGAATTTCTATATGGGTCAAGGTGCAAGGGATGACTGGTGGAAAGCCTTACATTTACCTGAGAATGATTTTATCAATGTTTATTATGTTGGTGATGCTGGCTCAAGCAATGAGCGTTATGATGAAGACTCACCTTTGTATTATGGTTATGAAGGGACTTTAAAAGTATTGTCTGACAATACCACTTATTATCCTATTATGTTGACTTACAAAGGCGAAAAGCCTACTGAAGATGATGAGCGTATTGAGCATGTTAATTACAGCAAAATCATGAAATTCAATCCAACAAAGAAAGCTTATGAGTAACCTAGTTTCGCGTTGATTTTATCGCGGCCCACCATTGTAAACTTTAAACGAGAGACTAGAGCTTAATAAAAAGGATAAAGTATAGTTTTTTAGAATGCATTTTATGCACCAATGATAAGGCTACAAACCGCAAACGACACTTAAAAAACACCCTACGTATGATTTAAATTTAAAATAGTAGCGCGGTAGAATGTCGTTTCACGAATTGATAAAAGTATTTGTATTGGATACATGGTAATTAAAAATTTAATAAGAAATCATCTTAACCAACGTCTAGAGCTTGAAGACAGTAATTGCACTATAGCAAACACTCCAGCTAGTACGCTTTGTCTAAAATCCCATCTACCTAGACCGCCATCTTCAAAAATATTAACTTCCGAAGCCGCCAGAAATGTTAAGGCCATTATTACTATGAACGAAATAATATAGGCATACATCCATCCTTTGCTACCATTCCATATCTTGTATGGAAAAATCAATGTAATAGCAGATATTACGATTATAAAACCAAAAGTACCTTTATCGATTATTCCGTTATTCAAATCTATAAAGTTTAAAACTACTGATAATGCAGTTGATGCTAGTATTGCTATAACAGCCATAGTTACTGTTGAAGGTCGAGAGTTAAGAAATGCGGACATTTTGAAGCCTTTGTTTATATGTTAAGTTTAAATATTAGGTAAGTTACTATTATTACAAATTAACAAACAAAATTACACTATATATCTTAATTGACATAATTTGTCTATAATAACTGAATGTTATTGTAGACAAGTTTTTAGCTATGAAAGTTGAGATTGCATAATGAAATTTACCGAAGACAGACTTGAACAAGCCATTATCGAGCTACTAGCAGCCGAGAGCTATCCACATACAGTTGGTGAGGCACTCGATCGTAACCCTGACGATGTACTGATTAAGTCTGATCTTCGACAGTTTTTAGCAACCCGTTATAAAGATGACTTGATCACAGGGTACGAGATTGAGTCCATCATTCATAAGCTTGAATACCTTCCTGCATCCGATTTGTACGACACCAATAAAGCCATCATGAAATTTGTCGCGGATGGTTTCTTCTTGAAGCGTGACGACTACACCCAAAAAGATTTATACATCCAGCTTATCGACTATGACGTGATTGGCAGCAGTGCTATAGACACTAACTGCTATCGCATCGTCAATCAGATGGAGATACAAGGCTTTGAGCTGCGTATTCCTGATGGCATTCTCTATATCAACGGCTTACCACTGGTGGTGTTTGAATTTAAGAGCAGCATCCGTGAAGATGCCACCATGTTTGATGCTTACACCCAGCTAACCACCCGTTATAAGCGCGATATTCCAGAGCTGTTTAAATATAACGCCCTATGCGTCATCAGTGATGGGGTCAACTCAAAGATGGGCTCTTTCTTTGCCCCTTATGAATTCTATTACTCTTGGCGCAAAGTTACAGGAGAAGAAAAGTTAGAGAAAGACGGTATCCATTCCTTACTGACCATGGTTGGCGGTTTATTTGATAAAGCACGTTTGGTTGATGTCATCCGCAATTTTATTTATGTACCTGATAAATCAAGCAGGGAAGAGAAGATCGTCTGTCGTTATCCGCAGTATTATGCTGCTACTAAACTATATGACAATATCAAGCAGCACATGAAGCAGCTCGATAATCATGGCAATCTAATTAACGATAATGGATTACGTGATGGTAAGGGCGGTACTTACTTTGGCGCGACTGGCTGTGGTAAGAGTTTTACCATGCTATTTCTAGCACGTCTGTTAATGCGCGACGTTGAGCTTGGTAGTCCAACCATTATTTTAATCACTGACCGTACCGACTTAGACGATCAGTTATCCAAAACCTTTACCAATGCCAAGACCTATATCGGTGATGATGAAATTATCAGTGTCGAGAGTCGTGCTGAGCTAAGAGAGAAGCTCAAAGACCGCAAAAGCGGCGGCGTGTTTTTGACGACCATTCATAAATTCACTGAAGACTTAGCACTACTGACCGAGCGTACCAACGTCATCTGTATCTCAGATGAAGCGCACCGTAGCCAAATCAATCTCCAGCAAAAGATCACCGTTACCGAAGATGGGGTGAAAAAGACTTACGGCTTTGCTAAGTACCTGCATGATTCATTGCCCAATGCCACCTACGTGGGCTTCACGGGCACACCGATTGATGCCACCCTTGATGTCTTCGGTCCAGTCATTGATAGCTATACCATGGTTGAATCGGTATTTGATGAGATCACCGTACGTATCGTCTATGAAGGCCGCGCTGCGAAAGTACTACTCGATAGCAAACAGCTTGATGAAGTAGAAAAATACTATAAAGAAAGCGCGGATGCTGGCACCAATGAGTATCAGATAGAGAAAAGCAAAAAAGCCATGGCGAGTATGTCCACCATCCTTGGTGACCCTGATCGCATCAGAGCCATTGCTGAAGACTTTGTGACACATTATGAGGCGCGAGTAGAGGAAGGCACGACGCAAAAAGGTAAGGCAATGTTTGTCTGTAGCAGCCGTGAAGCTGCCTATCAGTTATACAAAGACATCATAGAGCTGCGTCCTGAATGGAATGAGGTGCGAGCGTGCGAGGAAGGCTCAACCTTGTCAGAGAGCGACAAGAAAAAGGTCATGCCTATGGAGCGCGTCAAGATGATTATGACTCGTAACAAGGATGACGTAAAAGGCATGTGGGACAATCTGGGTAACAAAGACTACCGCAAAGAGCTAGACCGTCAGTTTAAGAATGGCAAATCTAACTTTAAGATCGCCATTGTCGTTGATATGTGGCTCACAGGCTTTGATGTACCGTTTCTCGATACCATCTATATAGATAAACCCCTACAAAAACACAGCCTGATTCAGACCATCTCACGGGTCAATCGTAAGTTTGAAGGCAAAGAAAGCGGCTTGGTCGTTGATTATATCGGCATCAAAAAGCAGATGAATCTGGCGCTCTCGCATTACACCAGCGGTCAGGTTCAAAACCTAGACGATATCCAAAAGTCAGTCGTGGTGGTGAAAGACCATTTGAACCTACTGGATACCGTCTACCATAAGTTTGACTCTAGCCTGTATTTCAACGGCACACCACTACAGCAGCTCAATTGCTTGAATGCAGCGGCTGACTTTGCATTGCAATCCAAAAAGCTGGAAAAGCGTTTTATGGATTTAGCCAAGCGCCTGAAGTCTGCCTATGATATTTGCGTGGGCAGTGAAGCGCTCACAAAGGCGCACAAAGACAAGATTCATTACTACCTAGCCATTCGTACCATCATCTTTAAAATCACCACTGGCGGCGCGCCTGACGTTGAACAGATGAACCAAAAGGTACGTGACCTAGTAAAAGATGCGCTGATGAGTGATGGCGTTGAAGAGATATTTAAGCTGGGTGATAACACCGATGGTGAGATCGATATCTTCGATGAAGACTACCTCGCCAAGCTTGAAGTGATCAAACAGCCCAATACTAAGTTAGAGCTGCTACAACAACTACTGGCTAAAGCCATTGGTGAGCTGAAAAAGACCAACAAGGTAAAGGGCGTCGATTTCAGTAAGAAGATGAATGCTTTGGTTGAGAAGTATAACGACCGTGATGAGCAAGATTTGCTACGTGCCGAAGTCATTGGTGATTTCTCCGATGAAATCATCAAGCTGTATCACGAGCTACGCGAAGAGATGGCATCGTTTAGTGAGATGGGTATCGACTTTGAAGAAAAAGCGTTTTACGACATCCTGCTGTCACTGGCGCATAAGTATAACTTTACCTATTCAGAAGACAAACTGCTTGAGCTGTCAAAAGAAGTGAAAAAGCTCATCGATGAGAAGGCTAAATACACTGACTGGAATAAGCGCGACGACATCAAAGCGGAACTACAGTTTGATTTGATGATATTGCTCGATGAATGGGGCTATCCACCTGTTGACTCAAAAGAAGTGTATAAAGAGATATTTGAGCAGGCTGAGAACTTTAAGAAAAACAGGGTGGTTTAGTTATACTTGTACATAACTTAGTATGATTTTTTGAGTTTGAAAATGCTGTAACGATAATTTTATCATGTCAGGGCCTGGCCGCCTGAATCAAGTAAATCAGCCTCCGATAATACATGGGTACTTCACTTTACAGTTCGACAGACGTCCTATTAAATATTATCTTGATTACTAGAATCTATGAAGCGATTGATAGATATTATTATTTTGTAGTTAAGGTTTGGGTCGTACTATGAGCTATTTAGGCTATAGTGATAGCCTTATAAATAAGGAATTCGTAGCTTAATTGCTATGAAAATTATTTCAAAAGGTTTTTTATGAGTGATACGGTTTTTAGCATAGGACATGGCAATAGGGACGAAAAGTTATTTTTTGAGCTCTTAAAAAAATATCAAATTTCTTATCTTATAGATGTTAGAACTAGTCCTTTTTCTAAGTTCAACCCTCAGTTTAATAGAGATTACCTAAAAGCTAAAAGTAGAGAGCACAATATCGTATATGTGTTTATGGGTGATGATTTGGGTGGAATGCCTAAAGATAGGTCTTGTTACGATAAGGAGGGTCGTATCATATATAGTGAAGTCATGAAAAAAGAATTCTTTAATAGAAGCATAAATAGGTTAATCACAGCTAATACAAAAAAGATTAGAGTTGCCTGTATGTGTAGTGAAACAAATCCTGCGGATTGTCATAGAACCAAATTGATAGGCGAGTATTTACATAATCATGATATTGAAGTGACGCATATCGATAAAGTGGGCGACCTAAAAACTCAGAATGAAGTAATGAATGAGTTAACGAAAGGGAAAAACACTCAAGACATTTTTGGGGACTCGTTGGAATTTAAATCTAAAGGAGTGTATTAATTGAATATAGACATGACAGGTGTTTACGGTGAAACTGAGGATAGCTTCTTCCAGAAAATAATAGATAAAAAGATTACACTGTTTATTGATGTAAGGAATAGACGTGGAATGAGAGGTAGTAAATATAAGTTTGTTAATAGTATATACTTGCAGAATAAGCTAAAAGAACTAGGAATTCAGTATATACATCTAAAAGGACTGGCTCCTACAAGTAAGATAAGACAGCTCCAAAAAGCCCAGGATCATATAAACAATGAAACTAAACAGAAAAGAACTAAGCTGAGTAGTGAATTTATAGAAGAATATAATAAAAACATACTGTCTGAATTTGATTTTGACCATTTGGGTAAGCTTATAGCAGAAGAGAGGGCGTTGTTCTTCTGTGTGGAAGCTGAAGATGACTCCTGTCATAGATCCTTAATCGTAGAAAAAATAAGAAAGGACTTTGGATAATGGCAAGAAATATACCAAGACGAAAATCATCGACTTATTCAGCCCCTTCTACCACCTCTGAAGTTCTTGTCCTATCAAGAACGAAAATGGGTTCAGGGAAAATATGCGTAGGAGGTCATTGTTTCACTACTAGAAAAAATGTTCGTCTATTAAGTAGTACTTGGGGTCGTTTATCTGAAACTGAGCCATATAATATAGGCGACGTATATCGCATAACATATTCCACAAAGTCTATCCCAGTCAGCTTTCATCCTATAATTCCCCCACATATTGAGGATGTTTCTGTAACCCATAAGATTAAGCTAAGAACACTTGTTAACGCTAGTTTTATGAGAGTTATTCAAAGCTTATCTTCACCCAATATGCATATTAAAGATTTGTTTGAGGGTTGTTTAAACTGGCAGAATGGAAAGGGTTTTCTACTAAGAGGCTCTATTCCTCATTGTGGCAGTGTTCAAATAGCAAAATTAAATCATGACTTAGTAATGAAGGAATCTCGCTATCAAGATAAAGTAAACAATGTCTTTGAGCATAAAGATACTACTGGAAATGAATATGATGTCAGCTATGTTGGTTGTGAAGAATTAGGTTTACCTTTAACCATTAGCGCAAATACACCTATCAGATTTTCTTTGGCTCGTTTCTGGGATAAAGGGGATGGAGTCGAGAGATCTTATCTACAATTATCAGGGTTTTATCGATAACACACATTTAAGTGAGTAGAAATGAAACTCGAATAACTGTAGACGCATTAGTTGAATGTATCTACAGGTACTCCTATTGTTTGTCTCCTAAATTCAGATACTCTATTTTTGAGCTATAGCCTCACCAACTAGCTGATATAAGTAGTCCAAAGCTTTAAAACTGACCATCAAAGTGGGGAGAGAAAGGAATATCGTCATCTACTGGCCCAGGTGGAAACCCCTGATTAACATTATTTTTATTAATTAGATTATTGGGTACTTGCTGGCTATTCTCAGGTTTTTGATAGTCCGGATAACTGATGGGTTGTTTGTTATCGTCCTTGCTGTCTAGCATCTGCATACTAAAAGCTTTAATCTCAGTTACGTAACGGTCGCCACCATCGGCTGCCTGATATTTACGTGTACTTATCTTGCCCTCGATATAAACTTTTGAGCCTTTTCGTAAGTATTGCGCTGCAATCTCACCTAGTTTATTGGCTAAAGATACCCTGTGCCATTCGGTCGACTCACGTTTTTCACCGCTATTTTTATCTGTCCATTGCTCACTTGTCGCTATAGATATATTAGTGATGCTGCCACCATTGCTGAATTGCTTTACTTCCGGATCAGCGCCCAATGAACCTATCAGCATTACTTTATTAACTCCGCGCATAATATCCCTCTCTTAGTTTGATAATTGTTTAAATACTATATTGTAGTAGTTGCGTGACATTTCTACACGTTCCTTTGCTTATCAGTTGTAGCAATCGGTACAGGGTTTACCAACAGGCGCATAATTCTAAAACTAATGGAAATGCAGTTTTTGCTTGAGGCAATATTTTTTCACTTAAATATTTCTGAGTTTAATTCTTTTGTTATCTTATCCATATGCTGACGCCACTCTTCCACAGTCTTGAACCCTTCTTCTTTCGCTGCGTTTCTTTCATACTCCTCATGTTTTTTCCTAGCTTCCTGCAGTTTTCTCTCTCTCTCCTCTATTTTTATATCTAATACCTTGTCGAATTTTTCCATAGTTATACTCACTTCCTGAGAGCCTTTGCTAACTAATCTCGAACCCTCTTTGAAAGATTTGAATAAAACCGTAATGGCTTTTAACATTGTTGTATATCTCTATTGGATGATTGATAAACCATCATACACTACGTGCGTTATATTTCTTGGCCCTAGCTACAAGTCACTGAAGATCGCATTTTTGAGAACTGAGTCTGCTTGGGATTATCGGAGACTAAATACTCTCCAATTCGTAATCTGATGAATACTAGCTTGACAATAAGCGAGATATTTATTTATATAAGTTGAGTATTTGAGTATTTGAGTATTTGAGTATTTGAGTATTTGAGTATTGTTTCTCTTCTTTAACTATAACGGCTATCAGCTGACGCGAGCACTTAGCTGTAGCCTGTATTCCAGAATAGCTATGCCCAGATTTCAGGAGGCTAGCGATAATCTTACGCTTCTTATTATCTTTCCTACGTCCTGAATATTTACCTTCTGCTTTAGTACGAGCAATGCCTTGCATCTGACGGATACGTCGATCTTCATAGTCCTTTCTAGCCATAGCAGCGAGTATATTAAGCATCATTGTTAATAGCCTGCAATACGCTGCTCATAAATTCAATGCTGCTCTCAGATTGAATCGCCATATATGAGGTCAGTAGTTCTTTTGATACGACTGATAGCATTCTTTCAAGAGCATCCCAATCAGATTGGTTCAAACTTGCTAAGCGGTCAATCTGATCAACCAAAATCACATCGCCCTTGTGGCCATGATCAGTAGCAAACTGTATTAGCTCATTTTTGGCATGCTTGGCGTATTGCTCTTTGGTAGATGCTCGCAGATAAGCTCTAATAAACATAAATACCTAAAATAGACGGTAAACATGGAACCATCTATAACAGACTTTCGAACTATAGGACTGGTTGCTGTGCTTTTTTCCTATCATTAGCCTATACCCAAAACATAAAACCTCTAAACGATAGCTTATCTATCATTAGACTTGTTTCTTTAATTAAACGATAGTAATATCATGCTATTATCAATGAACATTAATTATTAAGTCTAAATAATAGAGGTGGCGTTATGACCGTTCGTATTTATGTGAGAGCCAGTACTAAGGATCAAGACGCTACCAGAGCATTGGCTGATTTGATTACTTTTAGTACAAGCTATAGTGATAACTACATGGAGTACGTTGAGCACTTCAGTGGCACTAAGCTCGATAGACCAGCATTAGCTAAGCTGCTAGAGTACGCTGAGCAAAACGATATACTACTAGTTGAAAGTGTCGATAGACTTAGTCGTCTCTCACAAGATGATTTTGCGATTCTAAAGCAGCGTATCAAAGACAAGGGCTTACGATTGGTTGTGGCTGATCTACCAACCACGCATACGGTTAACGAGGGTATGACAGGTGAGATCCTAAGAGTGATTAACGATATGCTGATCGATTTATTGGCGACCATGGCAAAGCTTGATAACGATAAGCGTAGAGAGCGCATTAAACAAGGGTTAGCCAATAGTGGCTATAAGCCCACTGGTAAGAAAGCCAATACCGCAAAACACAATCGTATTAAAGAATTGGCCAGTCAAAACAATATGACAAAAGAGGAAGTCGCTAATGCAGTTGGTGTTGGCGTAGCTACGGTTTATCGAGTACTAAAGCAAGGATGATATCTGAGGTATTTTAACTATTTATTCACCTTTTTATAGATAAGACGCTATCAAGTACATAATGATTAATCTGGTGGATTTTAACCATGAATCCTGACTTGATCTTGATTACCTCCAAAATTTTCGGCGTAGTTTAGGTTGAGTATTTGAGTATTTGAGTATTAATTTAGACGTAAAGCCGATCATCTGATACTCGTAGATACGCTCTGATAAACATAAACACCTAAAATAGTCTGTTATAAGTGGTTCTATTATAGCGGTCTGCTTTGAGTGGTCTGTTAATACGTTTGAAGGGTGAAATAGCCGGTTCCCTTGGGGTATACCTTAATAGTTCTCATAGGTAACTATGTGAAACTCAAAATCTCCTTTTCTATACTCGTATGGAATATTAATATCGGCATGTAAGCAGTCTTCTAAAGTAACTGGATACACATAACTATAATTTTTATCGCCAGTATTATCTAGACTCTCCTTCAATATAGAAAACTGAGACTGATTTAAAATTATTTCGTAAACTGCAAATTCATCACTTAAAGGATATACATGAATCTCTCTTATAATGTTATTCATGGTGTTATCTTCCTATTTTTTATAGTAGGTTTTATATGCAGTCCAGTTTTAGGATCAAATACTCCAATATGATCGTCATACTTCTCTAATTCGCCATGCTGATAATACCGTAGAAAATAATCTAGGAATTGTTAATCAGAAAGCTTAATAATAATGACCTACCTATCGGTTTAATAGCCATTAAAGTCGTATCTAAGACTAGCAGTTCGATGCCTGTATAGCGCACCGATCATGTGTAGAATACGCAGATAAACCCTAAAAAAACGTACTCATTCTTAAGCTGGAGGGAGTACTTTCAATTACATTATTATTTTTTGGGATGAATATCCATGTATCAAAACTTACAGCTGTAACGTCGTCAAAAGCATTTACTATACTTTCAACAGTAGTCTCTATAATTGGGTATGCTGCATCATTCCAGATAATAAAACAACTATCTGTCAGTCTGAGATTTATTTGATTTTTAGTTTCTTCTATACAGTTTAGCAGCGCTTTTTTATCAACCTTGTTCCAGTCAATTCCTCCGCTACCACTAGTTCGTATTGGAAATGAGCTAACAAACTGATCCATTACTTTCCTAGACTCTTCATCAGCTAATATTCTAACTTCTTTAAGAGCATCTAAAGCTTCATCGAATAAAACACTCATACAAGTGACCTGTTAATGTAAATTCTCGATTTTAGGTTGTTATTAGTAAAGCAGAGGCATAACCAGCGGAGACTAAAAGTGCATGCATTTAAACCATCAAGGCTTAGATAGCTTTGCGATTTTAGAATAATGATCGTGCAAAAGTGCTTTCACTTCTGCATTGGTCGCAATCTTACCTTCTACAAAGTCGTCAAAGATATATTGGGTCTCAGGATTCACTGGGATATTATCAACTGCAAAACTAGCAAGCGTATCTGCAGTGATGCGCCGGCGCTTCGCAATTTCGGCTTCACTTACAAGGATAGGGCGATCATCAGACATTTTTCTTTTCATTTCATATGTTGAGGCAGTTGTCGCAATTTTTGCGATAGCTGCCTTTTAGACAATGGTGTAACTGTCGCAAAATCTGCGATAGCTGCCTGTTAACTACTTCTCATTATTTTTTGGCTCTCGATATCTGCGTCATTTTGTGTTATAGCGCGTCATTTAGTGTTTTTAATACTTTCTCTTTCTTGGAAATAACTAATAGTAAGCAGTCCGCTATTTACTGAATACGAGCTTGGCTCTTTAGAGAGCGACTAGATAACAAATCTTGCAATGTTTGAGCCATTTTATCTGTCTCCTAAAGCTTTAAACAGCACTACAATAATCTATTTCGACTCTCGCTTTGTATGATCATTGGCTAATAGCTAGTGGTACTGCATATTTAAAGCCTTATATTCGGGCTTATACAATCTCCCTAGTCGTGCGAAACTTCTTCTTTCATGCGCGTGAAGTCGGCCTTATATTCGGGCAAATATAAGTCGATGTCTTTTCTATTGCAAGTTGTTTGATGCTCTAGCACGAAGAGCAAAGCAGCTTTGTTTTTGCTATCCAAGCTATACCACTTCGACAAATTGGCTGGGTATGCAGAGCCATTGTATAAGCTCAACAACGTATCGCGGCACGCTACAGCACCGCTACCGCCGCCGCGTGTAGTAAGGATTACAGTCTCTAAATGCTTGTTAAATTCAGCAGAAAATTCAGCTGAATTATAAAAATCTTGCTCTTCGAACATCGCGAGATTATCAGCTAATATCGCATTGTCGCGCGCTTCATCAGAAGTGCGATTCATTGATACAGTGCCATTTTCGGTATGAATTAAAATTTGATCGTCGGTGTATTCGACCGTTGGTTTCATGTGGGATCCTTATGTGCTGTGACATTGTTGATATAATTTAATTTGACTCGCGCTCGCACGATGTCAATTAGTAGAATAACACTCTATTACTGTAAGCGTACTCAAAAAAGCGTTGCAGCATTACATCTCTAATACCTGACAATGTTTAGGTATGATTTTACGAAGCATTAGCATCGTAAAACCAAAATTTTCTTGACGATGAGTATCAAGTTAGCAACGCTATATATGAGTCTAAGCTGTATTCATAGAGATCAAATCAAACAGACAAGCACTATCGCGTAGTTATACAGGTCGACGAAACATGTACAAAGAGGAGCTTTGCTATTTTGGGGGATAGTTACAAATCTAAATGGCAGTTACACAGAATCTGGGATGGTCTCCACTTATTTAATGAGAAATAGTTAGATAGAAGCTGAACCACCCCGACTTTATCGCAGGCTGATTTACTTGAGTCAGGTAGCAATGCCTGACAGGATTAAATTATCATAATACCGCTTTTGAAATTCAAAGAGTCACACATAACCAATCGTGCTATGCAGTAGTTTTTTGTTAAACTAATCCACCCATTCAAGGTTGCCAGTTCAACATCGGTAACGCCGTTTCAGCTCTGCTTTAGATATTTAATCACCTCAGATTTATATAGTCCGTTGACCGTTTTGGCTAATGCATTATCATACGAATCGCCAGTCGTACACACCGACAGAGTCAGCCATTTTATCGATGTAGCGAATGTATAAGTATTGAACCCATCTATCGCTATGATAAATCACCTCTTTGGGGTAGTTCCTGTCCGCTATTGCTTGATTTACTGCTTCCACCACCATAGCAGTCAGTGTTCATACGAGTAGATGTTTTCTAGCCAACGATAGCGCGAGCACACACATCAATAATAAAAGCGGTATATACCTAGCCAATCATTGTCTTGATGTTAGTGAAATTTGCAATACACAACTGGTTAGGATGATGAGCATTAAAGTTATGATTGACCGAGACATCAGCACGCATTTAGTCGTCACGGCTGTTATCGGTAATCTTGCCTTATGAATTCAAAGTAAGCAGTAGATATAGACTAATTCCGTTAACTAAGAGCTTAATAGTACTTAGAATGCGCTAATTATTCAGTAAGAACGTACGGAGAACTAATACAACCGCTATCGAAATAAGTTCTCAGATTAATGATATTCAAAAACAATTGACACAATTACTAGATATCATCGTATCCTATAAAGCTGCTCGTAATGCACAATCATTTGGGATTAATCTATTTAAGATTGAACTAACGAAGATTTATCAAAAGTTGAAAAGGAATTAGAAGTTATCCATGTTCAAATTAAGGTAATGATAAAAGAACGCTTTATAGGAGTAAGCCTAAAGTAGTTTTATTGGATATTTATTTTAATATTTTTTGACGTACTAGCTAATATCGATCTCAATTTAGATCTCAAGAATATTTACATCTCATTATTAATCTATGCCATCGTTAGGAACTAGTGACAAAATGCAGTAAATGTCACTAGTTAATTAACTTACGTGGTGACAGTTGCTAATGCTCTTAAGATGTTGGTTTTAAGGAGTTAGGGCTATGTCATCACTATGCCATGTTACGTATATACAGGTCTTGGTGAAGATGTATTGCAATCTATTCAAACGCTCAATATTGGTCAAGGCTTACAAGCAGGTACGGCGATTGTCATTGTGGCGATTATCATTGACCGCATTACTCAGGCGTTTGGGCAAGGTAAGCGTGCGCGCCAAAAAACCATTGAAGCTGGTAGACGCCCGATTGGTTAGCAGTTATTTGCAGACATAATAATGCCTTGTGTCGGTTTTAAAATAACTCAACTACATGAATCAATCTTAATAAATAACAACTCTAAAAATAAAAACAAAGAGAACGACAATGAATCATATTCAGCTAGAAAATATCAGTAAGATATATAACGCCAGTCACGCACAAGCAAAAATGGCATTGGCATTGCTGGCTGAGGGTATGGATAGTATTGCAGTAAAGAAACAAACCGGCTATTCGGTCGGGCTTTATGATATTAATTTAGCGGTCAAAGCAGGCGAGCTGCATTGTATTATGGGGTTGTCAGGCTCCGGCAAGTCAACCTTAATACGTCATATCAATCGTCTGATTGATCCAACCAGTGGCAAGATATTGGTAAACACGGCTATCAATGCTAAAGACTCTGTGACTAAGTTAGTATCTAACTCAGTAGTTACAAATAAAGATACCTTGCCAATAGAGAAAGGAGAACCCTCTTCTGCTGTTAATATCTTAGCGCTCAATGATCAAGAGCTTCAGCAATATCGTCAGCAAACAGTCAGTATGGTGTTTCAGCATTTTGGTCTGGTACCTCATATGACCGTCATTCAAAACGTCGCCTATGGCTTGCGGGTGCGAAAAATGAGTATCAAGGAGCGTCATGAGGTAGCTAGGCACTGGCTGAATGAAGTTGGTCTATCCAATCTAGAGAGTAGCTATCCCGATGAGCTGTCAGGAGGCATGCAGCAGCGCGTTGGGCTGGCACGTGCTTTGGCAATGGACAATCCTATATTGCTCATGGATGAAGCCTTTTCGGCGCTCGATCCTTTGATTCGCGCTCAACTACAGGATCAATTATTAGAGCTACAAGCGCGATTGAATAAGACGATCGTGTTTATCACCCATGATATTGACGAAGCCATCAAGGTAGGTCAGCGTATTAGTATTTTGAATGGTGGACGTTTGGTGCAAACAGGCACATCAAGCGACTTACGTCATAATCCCGCTGATGAGTATGTCGCTAGATTTATGGGTGCTAAGCAGTAGGTGTATATAGTCGATTCATTTTAAAAGCGATACAGGGCTATTGGCTATAATTTTTTCTTGGTTGCTGTTCGCAGGCGTGACAGAGGCTGCAAAAAATTTATAGCCAATAGCACGTTATTACAATCGTATCGCTTTTATTTTGAACTGACTATATAGCGACTTATGTTATCGTTATTATTTTCTAAAAGGTAGGTTTTTGCTAAAGTAATCTATCACTCTACTATTTCCATGCTGTTAAAAAAGTGTAGCAGCATCTCTTTTACTATTAAAAAAAACTCCATTATCAGTATATACTATTAAGATACTCTAATATGGAAGTCATACTTAAAGCATGTCATATCTTTATCTAAGCTAAAGCCACTACAGATACAGCATTAGGTTTCAACTCTAGCCTCACACTCTATTTATATTTTGTCTTATAGCTTTTACTAAGCCTGACTCACCCTTTTACAGTATGTTTATCGCTCCAAAACCTTTACTCATTTACTTTAACTAATAGCGCAAGAAGACCATAAGCTGCCCTACAGCATGTAGCTTATAGTCGTAAGACTTCGTCAAAAGGATATCTCATGCCACATAAGAAAGACCATCATGATGCGAATAATCATAACACTAATAGTCATGAAAATAAGAACGCTAATAATTCTGCGATAGCCCCACCGCAAGCTGCGTCACGTTGGTTAAAGAATATCAGTGCGTTTGGCGTCACGACGGTCTTGAGTGCTGGTATATTGGTAGCTTGTGGGCAGATGAGTAGTACAGAGAATAACGTCAGTAGTAGCACAAGCAAGCAAAATAGTGGCGTGAAAAGCTCACGTGATATGTTGCCATCCGATATGCTCAAAACAATGCAAGCATTGCCGCAGTTGACCAAGGGTTTGGGTAAAAATGGCGCTGCTGTGATTGACCCTAGTAAACCCACCTTGGTTAAGTTTTGGGCGAGCTGGTGCCCATTATGCTTAGGGACGCTAGCAGAAACTGAAGAATGGCGCACTGATCCTAAATTTTCTGGTTTAAATGTCGTCACTGTGGCAAGTCCCGGTCATCTGAATGAAAAAGCCGATGGCGAATTCAGCACTTGGTATACTGGCGTGCAAGCCGATTACCCTAAGCTTCCCGTATTGATTGATGCCTCAGGTGAGCTGATTAATACGCTTGGCGTACAGGTTTATCCAAGCTGGGCAATACTCGATAAAAACGGTAATTTGGTGCATTTGGTCAAAGGTAATATGTCAGCAGAGCAAGCCTACGCCCTTGCTGAAAATGCGAATAATGATTTTGCTGAACTCAAAGCTGGTAGTGCTAAGCCTGCAAATGTCCAAACATTAGATAACAACAGTAAAATTGAGACTATTAAGCAAAAAGATGGCGTTTATTATAATGACAAAGGTAAGGCGATTAACACCCGCTCAATCTACCTAGCAGGTGGCTGTTTCTGGGGCGTAGAAGCCTATATGGAGCGAGTCGATGGTGTCGTAGATGCTGTGTCAGGCTATGCCAATGGCGACACAGTCAACCCAAGCTATGAGCAAGTAATCCGTGGTTCAGGGCATGCCGAAGCAGTCAAAGTCACCTATGATGCTGATAAAACGGATCTGGATACGATTTTAAAGTATTATTTCCGCGTGGTTGATCCAACCAGTTTAAACAAGCAAGGTAATGATCGCGGCGTACAGTATCGTTCAGGGGTTTATTACACCGACAAAGCAGATAAAGCAGTAGTTGATGCTGCAATCAAGCGTGTGCAAAGTCAATATAAGCAAAAGATAGTCGTTGAAAACAAAATATTGGACAACTTTTACTTAGCTGAGATGTATCATCAAGATTACCTAGCGAAAAATCCGAATGGCTATTGTCATGTTGATTTAAGCCTTGCCGATGACAAG
Organism: Psychrobacter sp. ANT_H59; assembly: GCF_008369225.1. NCBI lineage: Bacteria > Pseudomonadati > Pseudomonadota > Gammaproteobacteria > Moraxellales > Moraxellaceae > Psychrobacter > Psychrobacter sp. ANT_H59. The sequence continues at coordinate 380,370 of NZ_VOBE01000001.1, read as the reverse complement.
CCTGAAGACACGGTACGTACTAAGCTTGCATCAGTAACTACTGTCGCTGAGACGTTAGATCCTAAGCGTTATGCTGGGTTTGATAAAGGCGCGTTAAAAAACACTTTGACCAAAGCACAATATGATATCACTCAAGATGCAGGCACTGAGCGGGCATTCAGTCATGAATATGATAACTTGTTTGCACCCGGTGTCTATGTCGATGTGGTCAGCGGTGAGCCTTTATTCTTATCAACTGATAAATATGCCTCAGGCTGTGGTTGGCCAAGTTTTACCAAGCCAATTGATAAGCAAGTGATTACGCAACATGACGATATGGCATTTAACATGGTACGTACTGAGATTCGTTCACGAGTAGCGGATTCGCATCTGGGTCATGTGTTCCCTGATGGTCCAAAAGACCGTGGCGGTCTGCGTTATTGCATCAATGGCGGGGCATTGCAGTTTATCCCAGTCAATGTGATGCCTCAGTCAGGCTATGCGCCACTAGTGAAGTTGGTTAAACCTGCGAAACCTTAGTAAATAACATGGTTTAATAATTTTATAAAAAGACGTTAAGAATATTCTTGGCGTCTTTTTTATAGGTTATAGTCGGCTAATAATGTGATGAATACTGCTATGAATCGTAGTAATTTTGCTGCAATCCATAGTGAACTCTGAAAAATAATCTAAAGTTCGTTATACTCAAACGCTTATGATTGTTCTATCAGTAATATATATAGTCAAAATACTCTAGAAACGCTACGGTACTGCTGGTACAAATTTTTTGCAGCCTCTGTCTGCGTAGGCACAGCAAGCAAGAAAAATTGATATCAGCAGTACATAATGTGTCGATATTACTTTTCATTTACTATATCGTTATGTCCACCTATTTATCGCTTGCTTCGTTTAGCGATTTTTCATTTTTGTATTTAAGGCTGTAACATGACCGTTACCCATACTTCTACTACTTTTGAGCCTATTATTACCTCGTTACTTGATAACGACTTGTACAAATTTACTATGCTACAAGCCATGCTACATCAGTTTCCTCAAACCCATGGTGTCTACCGCTTTCGCTGCCGTAATAATAAAGATGCCGCTTATCCACTTTCTGATATCAAAGATGCCTTAGAGCAGCAACTAGACAGCTTATGTGAATTGCGATTTTTAGAAGATGAACTAGAATACTTACGTGGCTTGCGCTTTATGCGTTCAGACTTCGTTGATTACTTGGAATTGTTTAAATTAAAACGTCGTTTTATCACGGTGACTACCGATGACAAAGGTCGCCTATTTATCGATATCGAAGGTCCGATGATTCAGGCGATGTTCTTCGAAGTATTCGTACTAGCCATTGTCAATGAGCTATATTTTAAAGTATTAACGGATGCAAGTGTGCTTGAAGAAGGGCAGCGCCGCTTAGAGAAGAAAGTGGAGTTGTTACATCGTTATGCTGCCGAACAAGCAGGCAATAGCCGTGATATTCCTCCTTTTATCGTTGCTGATTTTGGTACACGTAGACGGTTTAATAAAGACTGGCAAGCTCATGTGGTTGAGACTTTGCACAAAGCTGAGCCAAACATAGTGGGCGGCACGTCCAACGTTTATTTGGCAAAAAAGCTTGGCATGACGCCCATTGGTACCATGGCACATGAGTTTATGCAGGCATTTCAGGCACTGGATGTGCGCCTACGTGATTCGCAAAAAGCGGCGCTTGAAGCTTGGGTACACGAGTATCGCGGTGATTTGGGTATTGCGCTGACTGACGTCGTCGGCATGGATGCGTTCTTACGCGATTTTGACTTGTATTTTGCTAAGCTTTTTGATGGTTTGCGTCATGATAGCGGCGACCCTTATCTTTGGGGTGATAAGGCGATTGCTCATTATCAAAAGCTAAAAATAGATCCAAGAACCAAAGTGTTAACCTTTAGTGATGGCTTGGATCTGAATAAGGCGTGGGATTTGCATCAGTATTTTAAAGGTCAAATCAAAACCAGCTTTGGTATTGGCACCAATCTCACCAACGATATGGGCATCACGCCATTGAATATTGTTCTGAAATTGGTTGAATGCAACGGTCAGCCGGTCGCTAAACTGTCTGATAGTCCAGGTAAGACAATGATCAATAATGACACCTATCTTGCCTATCTACGCCAAGTGTTTGAGGTTGACGAGCCTGAATAGCTTTCATTAAAAGCCATTTAGGCACGACAAAACGGCTATTTAGCTCTCGCTTGCAACCGTTTTGTTTTCTTCAGAGAACGCGGCATCTAAAGCTTGTTGTACTGCGTTAATACGAGTCTCGCAAATGCGATAAGCGGCAATCGATTCTTCAACAGTGGTCATGAGATTATCAATATCAGGCTCATCTTGTTGCTGCAATTCAGCAGCATTGGTTTTTAAGATATCGTAGGCCGCCTTAAAAGTTTTTGGGGCGGCTTTTTTGCGTTTGCGAGTAGGGGTGCTCATAATGTTTCCTAATAGTAAAAATCAAAATAGATAGATAAATAACGGTTGCGGATATTCTGTACTGCTAGACGATTAAGAGGATGCGTTTGCAGATTCTGGCGTTTTATCATCAACATAGACATCAATAATCTGTGCTTTTGCTTTACCGTCTTTTAGGACGATATGAATGGTCTGCTCCGGGTAAAGCTGGTTGCTACTGGTCAGTATTCGTTGGTCCTGTTCATCAGTCAGCATGCTATAGCCCTGCTTAAGCACGCGAGACGGTCGATGCAAGAGTACAATATCACGCAGATGTGCGCTATCACGCTGCGCTTGTATTAACTGCTGCTGAGCACTTTGCATAATAATTTTCTGATGATTTTTACTATAAGTAGAGGCGAGTGAAAGTTGTTGATAAGCAGAGGCTTGAGTCTGTATATGCAGCTGGCTTGCTTGTCTGGCAGCTTGTTTCACTTGACGATGTGCACTTTGTTGGATACTACGCCACGCATAAGCACTGTCTTTTTGTAGTGCCGTTAATTGACCAATGGTTTGCGATTGTATTTGGCTCAATTGGCGCGCAGTTTGTTGTTCAGCGGTATTTAATTGACGCTGCGCTGCTTGTTTGATCTGCATTTGATATTGTAGTGTCTGAGTGACCAGCTGTGCTAAATGCGCCATGATAGCCGCAATGACTTTTGATGGCGTATCAAAGCTAGTATGAGCCACTTCATCTAAAATAACTTTGTCACGCTCATGACCAATCCCAACCCAAACAGGGACAGGTTGCTCAGCGACTAAAGCAGCAAGCTCATAATCATTAAGGTAAGCCAAATCACCAACAGCGCCACCACCACGGATAATTACTAATAAATCTGGCAGGCGCTGATAAGTATTTTCAAATTGCTGCTGAGCACTGATGATTGCTTGACGAATCTCTGCTGGGGCATGATTACCTTGAAAAGTGGCGTTATGATAATGGAAATGACAAGCGCCTGTACTCGCGAGTCTATTGGCGTCCGCTTGAAAATCGCCTAGCCCTGCGGCTTTTTCAGGAGCGATGACCAACACATGCTCGATATCAAACGGAGTTGGCAACTGCTGATTCAGGTTTAATAATCCTTCACCTGCCAAGCGGTCAACCATCTCAGCATATTGACGCGCTAAATCGCCTAACGTATAGCTTGGGTCAATATCTTCAATGGTGAGAGAGAAGCCGTATTGCGCATGGAAACCTGCCGATACCTTTAATAAAACCGTCAAATCACGGTCCAGTGGCATACCCGTTGCGCGCTCAAACTTGGCTAAAACCCGCGCCGCTTTAAAGCGCCATAGATTGCCACGGCAGCTGGCAATGACTTTACCGTCGTCATCTTTTTCTGCCAATTCAAAATAATAATGCCCACCTTTGCTAGATAAGTTTCGTATCTCAGCTTTGACCCAAACACGGTGATTAAAAGTTTGCTTGATCACCATATCGACCGCTGATAAGTAATCACTAAGGCGCAGGACAGTATCTTCTAAGTTACCCTCTAGACTGTTTTCTTGTTCTGCCAACTCCGCCTCCAAGGTCGCTAAATCTTTGGCAGGCGCTAATACTTTAGTGTGCTTGGTATTTGACAGGTTGGGTTTGCGCATAATAATAGACCAAAGATAGTGAGGGCTTAGAGACCAGCTAGGTGACGTAAAAGATAAGATAGGGTAGTTTAACCTAAAAGCCTCTACACAAAAAGCAAAGCCAACAAGCAGCGATTGATATTGTATCTTTATCGCAAGCTTATTGGCTCTAAGTTATCGCTAATACACTACATATATAACTACAGCTTTATGGCATGACTTACTGACAGCGGAAACTGATCATATACTCATAGTCATCATCACGTGATAAATTTGGTGAGCCTGTGCCAAGGATGGTACCGAGCACGGCACTCGCTTGACCAATCATACGCCCTGTACTCTCATTTAAGATGCCATTATATTTCACTTGATCCTCAACGATAATCACCTGTTTGCCTCGGCAAGTAGTCTTAGCACTATCTAGTGCGTTTTGCTGAGCTTTTATCTTGGTCTTGGCAATACCAGTTGTTTCATAAATAGAGTTGGCACGTTGAATAACTGGCGATGAAGGCGTGGTTTGACAGGCACTCAAAGTGAGGGCCGCGACTAAGGTGGCTGCTAAAGTAGCCGTTTTATTAAAAGTCTTCATAAGTATTTCCTAATTCCGGTAAAGTAAAAATGAAAGCATGAACCTAAAAGTGACAGATATAGTTAAAATATCTCAAAAACGCTACAGTGCTGCTGGTATAAATTTTTTGCAGCCTCTGTCTGCATAGGCACAGCAAGCAAGAAAAATTAATATCAGCAGTACTTGATGTATCGATATTACTTTTCTCTGACTATAGATATGTTAAAGCTTTTATCAAACGATGAATTTACCCTATTGATATATTGAGTGTCTAGACGGTTATTGTGTTCGATATTGCGCTTGTATTACCTACCGAAATAGACAGCGATAAAGGTGCGCTAAGTTTGCCCAAAAGTCATAAGTAATGTCTGTCTGAAGCAATATCTGTCTGCTATATTTTTTGACAATTTTCTATGATTAATAGTAAAAATTCGACAGATAGCGGCAATACACAGCAAATCACTTGAAATATAAACCATATCTAGGATAATTGAGCTATTCATTCCTAACTAATAAGTATTATATGCAATTGATTCCCGCTCCTGCTGGCGTGTTAGAAGTTGACGCGCTTTGGCAACAAGACAATTCTAATAACCCAAATACGGATACCGTTGCGCTGCTTTGCCATCCCAATCCGTTGTTCGATGGCACGATGAATAATAAAGTGGTGACGACCATGTACCGCTTTGCTCGTGATAATGGTATGCACGTGGTACGTTTTAACTTTCGTGGTGTTGGACAATCGACCGGTGAGCATGATTATGCTGATGGGGAAGTAGTTGATGCAATGACCGTGCTACAATGGATTGCTGAGCAAACTCCGGCACGCAAATTGTGGCTTGGCGGCTTCTCCTTTGGTGGTTATGTGACGGCGCGTGTGGCTGAGCAAGTGCTAGTGTCGCCGCATATATGGGGACTGGATGATTTTGAGATATCTAAGATTGCTCTCATTGCTCCCTCAGTCGAAAAAAATGACAGCAGTGATATAGACTTACCCGCCGATAAAACCTTTGAGATTTATGGTAATGCAGATGAAGTCATCGACCCTGATAATATGCAAGAATTTGCTGATCGACTGGGCATTCCTGTGAGCGTTGTTGATGGCGCAGGACACTTTTTCCATGGGCGCTTGTCTGAGCTGAAAAAGCTTTTGGAGCAGCATACGTATAACGGCGACATATAGTATTAGCTACAGATCGCTTGATACTCTTTAAGCTACCTAAAATAGCTTTGCGCTAATCAGTATTGTTAAGAGTTAACGGATTATTTTTACAACCTTAAGCTGTGTTAACCTAAAGAATGGTTGTGATAAGCCATTCTGATAAACCAGTTGCTACTATCTCAGTGTAAAAATCATAAGTTAGTAGCGATTGTCGGTATTAATACTTTATTCTGATATTTATTTTGTTTAATGATGAGTCGTATTATGAGTTTATCTCCCTTACAGCGTTATGAGCAAGCCATCAGCACGGATGAGTTTACTCGTGATGAGCAGCAGTATTTGGCGATGAGTTACTTGGATGGTCTTTACCATCAGCTCAATGATAACGCGGTACAGAAAAAAGGCTTTTTTAGTTTTTTAAAAGCAAAACCTGTTGCACCCAAAGGTTTGTATATGTGGGGCGGGGTAGGACGTGGTAAAACATGGATGATGGACATGTTTTATGATTCATTGACCATTGAGCGCAAGATGCGTCAACATTTTCATCATTTTATGCAGCGGGTACATCAAGAGCTACATAAGCTGCAAGGCGAGAGCGACCCGTTAGAAAAAGTCGCTGATATCATCTATGCTGAAGCGGTGATTATCTGTTTTGATGAGTTTTTTGTCTCTAACGTCTCTGATGCGATGATTTTGGGTGATTTGTTCACCATGCTATTCAATCGCGGTATTACCTTGGTAGCGACATCAAATATTGAGCCATCTGGACTCTATAAAGATGGCTTGCACCGAGATCGCTTTATGCCAGCTATTGCCGAAGTTGAAAAGCATACCAGCGTTATGAATATCGACTCCGGTATTGATTATCGCTTGCGTGTACTGCAACAAGCTGAGCTATACGAGTCGCCCATGACCAAAGCCAATCATCACTGGCTCGCCAACCGTTTTGCTAGCTTGTCTAACAATCAAAAATTCAGTAATGAGCCTATCACTGTTAATGGTCGTGAAATCAGGATTAATGCGCGTACCGATGACATCTTATTTTGCGACTTCCGTCATTTATGCATGGAGCCGCGGTCGGCATCTGATTTTATTGAAATCGCTAAGCAGTTCAGCACCGTACTTATCAATGCCGTACCAGCGCTCGATGATGATTTGCGGGATCCAACACGACGTTTTATTTATTTAGTTGATGAGTTTTATGATCGCCGTGTCAAATTATTGGTGCGCGCGCAACAGCCGATTCTTGAGTTATATCAAGGACAAAAACTGGCGTTCGAGATTGAACGTACACGTTCGCGCCTGCTTGAGATGCAGTCAGAAGATTATCTGAAAATGGAGCATCGTACTGAAGATTCGGATGCAGCATAGATTTTATTCAATTCTTTAAATATTAAAAACCAGTTGTTGTCCAATACTGTTGGCTACTCTATAACAATATAGCAGCAGCTGGGTTGTTTCTACTTATATCCCATAAAACTATAATAATATTACCTATAATAGGCAAATGTGCCTAACCGCTAAACACTTATAATAATGAATAAGGATAGACCATGAGTACCTCTGAAAAGAGTCACAACCATAATAATGATGAGCCAAACAATACTGAAAGTCCGATAGTAACCAACTCACAAGTGACCGATGAACAACTGATCAATTGGATTAAATCGAGGCGCAGTATCGGTAATCTGAGTATCCCTGCACCGACAGAAAGCCAGATAAAAGCCGCTATTGATTGTGCAGTGACAGCCCCAGATCATAAGAAACTACAGCCGTGGCGCTTTATCGTCACACAGGGTAATGCTCGTCATGAGCTAGGTCGTGCATTTTTGGTGGCAGCTGAAGCCAAAGCAGCACAAGAAGGCGATACCTTATCTGAAAAAGATCGGCAAAAAACTTATAATATGCCATTACGTGCACCCGTTATTATTACTGTCGTCACACAAATGCAAGCGCATAAAAAAGTACCACCCTTTGAACAGATGCTTAGTGCGGGTGCGGCAGTTCAAAACCTCATCTTAGCGCTAAAGGCACAAGGTTTTAGTACGGTGTGGCGTACTGGGTTACTCTGTAATGAGCCTGCTGTTAAAGCATATTTCGATGTAAGTGCAGATGATTATGTCACGGCTTTTGTTTATACCGGCAGCAGCCCTTGTGATATGCCAACGCGCAAGCCGATTGATATTGAACCACTGATGCGCTTTGAGCAATAAAAGTCTTTATTGCGTAATATAGTGGGCTACCAAGTGCGTAGCTAAGTAATGACTTAACGAGAATGGCTGTTTGGCTGAGCTAGTAGCCTAAAAAATACTGTTAATTTGTACAAATAATTGTTCATACATTTTGCTGCGCTCACTGTATACTCAGCATAAATGAATTTATCACAAAGTCAGTCAATTCGGATAAAACATATGATAAGCGCTAATGACAAAAGCACAGATACCAACGTAGACAGCACTCAAGCTGAGCAAAAAGTGGCTGAAAAACAAAATAAATTGTTGTCTGGTATCATTGATCGTGCCACCAAATCTAGTCTTGGACGTAAAAAATTAAATCCAAGTGTGGTGGAATCTGCCGTAGCAAAAAAAATGGAAGAGATACATAAAAATCCGACCAAGCTGCGTTTAGCGGTATTAGGCGGCGGTAGCTTTGGCACCGCCATGGCAAACTTAGCGGCACGCAATGGCTGCGATACCACGTTGTGGGTGCGCAACAAGCGTACGGTCAAAGCGATGGCAAAATCGCAAATGAATAAAAAATACCTGCCAGGCTATAAGCTTGATGACCGCCTAAAATACAGTCATGAGCTGCAAGCCGCAGTCAAAGATACGGATATTATCTTCATTGCCGTACCGGGATTGGCGTTTCGCGAAACGCTTAAAAGTATCGCCCCTTTTATTAGTGGGCAGTCTATTGTTTCTTTGACCAAAGGGATGGAAAAAGACACTTTTTCCCTGATGAGTGACATCATCAAAGACGAGCTACCTGAAGTAAATTTTGGCGTGATGTCTGGTCCAAATCTTGCTATAGAAATCATGAAAAATATGCCATCTGCTACGGTAATCGCTAGTGAATCTGAACCATTACGTCATGCCGTACAAGCGGCATTACATAGTGCATTCTTTAGAGTATTTGCTAGTGATGATATCCGCGGTGTTGAGCTTGGCGGCGCGCTAAAAAATATTTATGCCATTGCTATGGGTATGGCAGCTGCTTACGAGGTTGGTGAAAATACCAAAGCCATGATATTGACCCGTGGCTTAGCGGAAATGAGTCGCTTTGGTGTACATGCCGGTGCCAATCCGCTGACCTTTTTAGGGCTATCAGGTGTCGGGGATTTGTATGCCACTTGTAGCTCGGAGTTAAGTCGTAATTATCGTATCGGTAATATGCTTGGTCGCGGGATGACGATTGATGCAGCGGTCAAAAAATTGGGACAAACTGCTGAAGGGGTGAATACCATTCAGCAAGTACATGAAAAAGCCACTAAAGAAGGCATTTATATGCCTATTACTCATGCGTTATATGCCGTCATTTATGAAGACAAAGCGGCGCTTGGTGTTGCCCTGCATTTGATGGAAGCAGGCTTTCGTAGTGATGTTGAATTTGTCATGGAGCACGACCACAGTAATGCTTCGCTGACCGCGCAAATGCAAACTGCAAACAGTCAATCAAAAGAGGATAAAAGTAAGCAGGGTAATAAATAGTAAGAAGTTGTTAGCGCAATAGCAATAGCGTGTCATTAAAAGAGAGTTACTTATAATTTGCACTGGCGATATAACAACAATAAAAAAGGTTGATAACTTATGAAAATTATTTTAATGCGCCATGGTCAAGCAGAAGACGAGACGCGTCCCGATAGCGCCCGCCAGCTGACGGATTTTGGTCAGCAGCAAGCAAAGCAGACCGCAAAATATATCACTACGCATTATCATCCCGATTATTTTTTGGTCAGTCCTTATGTGAGGGCACAGCAAACACTGGCAGAACTACAGGCACAACTGCCTACTGTTCCATCGAGCATACAAGACACTCTCACACCGTCTGACGATGCGCGTCAAGCGTTAAATGAGATTGCTGACATTGAAGCTAAGTGTCTGGTGGTGGTTTGTCATATGTCTATCGTTGCTTATATCGCAGGGTTGCTAACCAATGACTATCCTGAGTCTTTTTCTTTGGCAGAAGCACGTGTGTTTGAGATGGATTTTGTGATGGCAGGTATGGCACGCGAGATTGCCCGCTTTGTACCGGATCAGCCTTATTAATATAAGTTATTATTGATGGTTAATAATAGTGCTGCTATTGATGGTCCTAGAGCATCTGCCTTTTAGCTAAATGATAGCTTTGATATATTATGGCTTTAACAATTGAGGACACATTTGGTGTTACATGTTTGGTTAAGAGCGCAGCACAGTCCACTAGCGGTCTGGCATGAAGACAGTCAACACTGGCAGTTGGTCGAGGGTTGGCAGCAGCTACAGGATATCTATAGTCGCTATAAAGCAAATAGCCAAAAAGCCATTTGTCTTTATTTTCCTTCTACTCATATGTTACAGGTCGATACGGAGCTAAACAGCACTCAGCTTAAGCAGTTAGGCAGTAGTGGCAAACAGTACTTGTTTGAAGAGACGTCTTTAACGCCTGTTGAGCAATTGGCTATTCGGCAAATGAGTCATAACAACACGCACCATCTATATGCGGTGGCACAAACTGATATCGAATTATGGCAACAGAGCGCAAAGCTTGCTGGCATGAATATCGTTGCTTTATTGCCTGATTTTCTATTATTGCCACTACCAGAAGAAGGGGCTGGGCAGCAAATCACCCTATATCAAGACAAAGAAACCATGTTGCTTCGCCAATCTTTATATCAAGGTATGGCAGTCAGCTATTTACCGCTAATATTTGAGCGTTTTCCGCATTTAAGCGAGGTCTTGATAGTACCTGCCATTGATGACCCTGTTTACGATACCGGCTACGTTTCTGACATTATTGCTACTGATATCATTACGACTGATAATGAGCTTGCTAATCGAACTGAGATTGAAAACTCTATAGCAGCAGGCAGCTTTACCACGATTACAGCTGACATGATAGCTGAGCATCAACTGTTATTAACCACACTAGTGACGACGCCAAAACCACTTGATAACGCAGAGCGTCATGCGCTGAACTTTTTTGTTAAGTCAACGGATTCGCAGTTGTCGCCTTATCTTCGTGTGGCGCTGATGGTGGCGTTATCGGCACTGGTATTGCAGATGGCGACTGATGCGGTGCAGTGGTATCAATATAATGAGGCAACAACTGCGACTAAGACTGAGATTGTGACACAATATCAGTCTTGGTTTCCAAATGAGCCACTCAGTACGCGTACCAAACTACAAGTTCAATTAGAGCCAAAATTGCGTAGCGATAGCCAAGCAACCGCGTCACATATTGCAGTCCTTTCGCGTATATCCCCTTTGATTAAACAGTCGTCATTAAAGGCGCAAGCATTGCTTATGCAGCCTTCAGCACTTAGCTTTACGTTGATTGCTCCTGATCGCGGCAGTCTTGATCAGTTTACAGCTACACTCGTCGCGCAAGGTTTAACGGCAAAACTAGAGCAAGTGAATGGCAATGAGCAAGGGCAGTTTAGCGGTCAAGTAACGGTCAATGTCATAGAAAACAACAGCAGTGTCGGCAATAAAGGGTAATGATGAAAATACTAAAGCGCCGTACCAAACGTAGCTCAACGATGCTGCAGACAAGTGCATTATCAGCGCGAATAACAGGCTATCAAAACCTGCTATTTGTACGCTGGCAAGCATTGTCTTCTCGTGACCAGTTGGCTTTGCTATTACTGTCTGCTTTTTTACTATTGTTTGTCGGCGGTTATGGCGGTTATAGCATTCATCAGGCAGCCAATAATAGCAAAATCGAGTACCAAGAACAGGTTGCTGATTATTTTTGGTTGCGTGCTCAAGCAGGTAATATCGATAGTAATGCGTTAGCGGCTGCCAATACTACTGATGGTGCAGAGGTAATACCTGCTGCTAGTAGTGTCAATGCGCTGTTGACTAACTCAGGCATTGTAGATGCGCAAGTAATTGCTAATGGTGAGACGGTACAACTGAGCTTTAACAATCCGAGTCAAGCAGTGGTGAGTGCTGCCCTTGGTAAGCTTGAACAACAAGGCTGGCAATTCACTCAGTTGTCTATGCAGCAAGATTTGCTCACTAAAGCGATTCAGGTTCAGGCTACCGTTACCTCATCATAAAGGGGCAAGGGGCTAGGAGCATTGGGATAAAGTTTACTCAAAAGTAGCCAATAGCTTTTATGCTAACAAACCCATTTATACAGCAGACCTTATTGAAAAAGTACTTCTTAGACACTATAAAATAGCTATAACAAATGTTTCACTTTAAAATTCATGCCTCATTTATGTGTAGGGTTTTATAATCAGCACAATATGCTATGTATGCCATGACAGGTGATCATATAAATAATCCGATGAGTGATAATATGAATAATAAACAAAGCCGCTCTTTAGTAACTTATAACCACATTACGTATTTATTATATGTACTCAGTTATTTTACTGCCGGTTTGCTGTGGATTGTGCCTATCTTTATGAATTATGCCAAACGTCGTGATGCTGATGGCACATGGCTTGCCACGCACTTTGACTGGCAAATTAAAACATTTTGGTACAGTATTGTGTGGTTTATCGTTGGCATTGGCATCATTACTTTTGCTCTTGGTAGTTTTGGCGTTAGTATGATGGCGGATAGCGGTAACATCGCTGTCGGCTCGGTATTACTAGCAAGCATTGGTTTTATTATTATGGGTGTTGCCTTTATTTGGCATTTATACCGTATCGTGCGAGGCTGGATTGCTTTAGCGGATGGTCGACCTGTTCCTTAATAATTGAGCTGTATTTTAATATAGAGAGTAGATAGCTATAGTCGATTCCAAATAAAATAGATACGCTATATTGCAACGCGGAACTGGAATAAATTTTTCTGGCGTGCTGTGCCTACGCCGATAGAGGCTGCGTAAAATTTATTCCAGTCCCGCTGTATCGTTTTAATACTGAATTCACTATATATTCTCTATAGTAAAATTGGCTGATGAAACTTTGGTCTTATTTCGACTAAGCTGATATAATCGCTGCGCTTGACCACATTGGTTTTCTTTATTCATTTTCACTTTCAAGCAGGGTCTGTCGTTACTATGTCTTATGCCTTACTTCGCCCTTTTTTGTTTAATATGGACCCTGAACACGCGCATGAAATGACCTTATCCTTATTGGATAAAGCTCATAAAGCGCGTGTTTTAGGTTTGGTTTATGGTCAATCTATGCAGCCAACTGATTGCATGGGCTTGCAGTTCTCTAATCCTGTTGGTCTCGCTGCTGGGCTAGATAAAACCGGCGATTATATTGACGCCTTAGCTGAACTTGGTTTTGGCTTTATCGAAGTAGGCACGGTCACCCCAAAGCCGCAAGCCGGTAATGATAGACCACGTTTATTTAGGCTCAAACAAGCAGACGCCATTATTAACCGTATGGGTTTTAACAATGAAGGCGTCGACTACCTCATTGAAAATGTGCAGCGCTGTAAATACAAAGGCAATATCGGCATTAATATCGGTAAAAACGCTGCAACGCCAGTTGAAAAAGCGGCTGATGACTATGTTTACTGCTTAGAGCGTGTTTACCCACATGCTTCCTACATCACTGTCAATATCTCTTCGCCAAATACTGCAAATTTACGTGACCTGCAAAGCGGAGAAGCATTAACTCATTTGTTAGATGCGATCAAAAACCGCCACAGTCAATTGGCAACAGAATACGGTTTTTATGTGCCATTGGTTCTTAAAGTCGCGCCTGATTTAGATCCAATACAGGTAGATTATATCTCTCAGCAACTGCTGGATTTCGAGATTGATGGTTTGATTGCGACCAATACCACATTGAGCCGCGTAGGCGTCGAAGATTTGCCCGATGGCGATCAAGCAGGCGGTTTATCAGGTCGTCCGGTCAGCCACATTAGTACGCAGATTTTACAACAATTCTCTGATCAGCTGGATGGTAAAGTGGCATTGATTGGGGTCGGCGGTATCGATAGTGGCGCTAAAGCTGTCAAGAAAATCGAAGCGGGCGCAGATATGGTTCAGCTTTATTCAGGGCTTATTTACAAAGGGCCTGGACTTGTACAGTCTTGTATACAGTCTATCGGTGGTTATTACGACGCGATGGAAAATTAATTTAAGCTATATGGCTTACATTAAAAGTATGAAGGCTTGTTATCTAATACTTAATTCAATACCTGATACAAAAGATATAAAGTAACGAGGCGGTAAACATGAGTGGTTTAGACATTGTGATTGCTGTTGTGGTGCTAATAGGCTTATGGCGCGGCTTTCAAGTGGGTCTGATTAAGACGGCAGTTGGTTTGGTCGGTTGGTTTATCGCTCTTATTGCAGCAAGTCGATTGGCCGCTTCCGTAGCACCGCAGTTATCGAGTATCATCCAGAACCCTGTCTTACAGATGGCTGCTGCTTTTTTATTGGTAGTGATTGCGATATTGGCTATCATGCACTTGGTTGCTTTTGTCTTTTCAGGTGTCTTAAAAACTTTACGTTTGGGTGTACTTGATAAGATGGCAGGTGGCCTATTAGGTGCTGCTAAAAATGTGCTGATGGTTTTAGTGATTCTTAGCATCAGTGCGCCACTATTGGTACAAATGCCGCAGTGGCAGACATCTGTACTGGCACCTGAGCTATTACCTTATGCGCCTGTCGGTAAAGCGCTCGTCTCAGATATGTTTGGGATGGCTTGGGATCAGGTCAATCAATCATAAGGGTTGAATAAAAAGCTATTCAACCGCATCTAATATTCGTAAAATACCATCCATCAATTATCAATGCTTAATCAACAACCGTTTGTGTCATAGATCACTCTCTTCTTAAAAAGATTTTAATCTTAGCAAACATCATCAGCTTGGCGGCATATGATAGGTCACAAACTAAAGCGATTTTATCAGTAGTAATGCCGTTATTGTGTTTTTAATGTGTGGTTCAAATTCAAAATAGGATACAACTATGTGTGGAGTCGTTGGGGTCGCAGCTCATGAGCCGGTCAACCAAATTTTGTATGATGCCTTAACCATGTTGCAGCACCGTGGGCAAGATGCGGCAGGTATTGTGACTTTACAGGATGGACGTTTATATTTACGCAAAGAAAACGGCATGGTACGTGACGTTTTTATGAATCGCCATATGTTAAAGCTGGTCGGTAAATTCGGTATCGGTCATGTGCGTTATCCAACTGCTGGAACGTCAAGCAGTGCTGAAGCGCAGCCTTTTTATGTCAACTCGCCTTACGGTATCACGCTGGCACATAATGGTAACTTGACCAATGCTGAGAGCTTGGCGAAGTCGCTTTATCAAGAAGATCGTCGTCATCTAAATACCGACTCAGATTCTGAGGTTTTGCTCAATGTGTTGGCACATGAAATGCAAAATCTAGGCAAAACTCATCCAACGCCTGCTGACATCTTTGAAGCAGTGACAGCGGTTTATGGCCGTGTTGAAGGCGCTTATGGCGTAGTTGCTTTGATTACTGGTCATGGTTTGCTAGCATTTCGTGATCCAAACGGCATTCGTCCGCTTATCTTTGGTAAGCGCATGGCAGCTAATGGCGGCACAGAATATATGGTGGCATCAGAATCGGTTGCTCTGACCGGTTCAGGTTTTAGTATTGTTCGTGATGTTAAGCCAGGCGAAGCTATATTTATTGATTTGGACCATAAATTGCATACGCATCAGTGCGTTGAGCAAAAAGAATATACACCTTGTATCTTTGAATATGTGTATTTTGCCCGTCCAGATTCTATTATGGACAATATCTCCGTTTATAAATCACGCCTACGTATGGGTGAAAAACTGGCCGATAAAATCCTTGCTGAATGGGGTGAAGATCATGATATCGATGTGGTCATTCCTATCCCTGATACCTCGCGTACCTCAGCGATGGAGCTAGCGCTAAAGATGAATATCAAGTACCGTGAAGGGTTTATGAAAAACCGCTATATTGGTCGTACTTTTATCATGCCAGGTCAGCAGCAGCGCAAAAAGTCAGTGCGTCAAAAGCTAAGTGCAGTGCCACTTGAGTTTAAAGGTAAAAATGTCCTTTTGGTTGATGATTCAATCGTCCGCGGTACAACCTGCCATGAGATTATCCAAATGGCACGCGATGCAGGCGCGCGCAAGGTATTCTTTGCCAGTGCAGCGCCACCGGTTAAGTATCCAAATGTCTATGGTATTGATATGCCAGTGCGTAGCGAACTTATCGCGTCAGGACATAGCGTTGAAGAAGTGCGTGATATCATCGGTGCTGACCGCTTAATTTTCCAAGATTTGGACGATTTGATTGAAGCGGTCAAAGATACTAAGCATAGTAAAGTTGAAGGTTTTGATTGTGCCGTATTTAATGGCTGCTACATCACTGGTCAAATCAATGAAGCGTATCTTGAGCATCTGCAAGAGCAGCGTAACGACACTGCTAAAAAGGGTAAAAAAGGGGTACAAATAGTCGCTGATACGCCAGTAGATATGATGGGTGTAGAAGAACTTTAAGCTTCTTTATATCTTAAAATAAAGTAAGTAAAAAAAGGCTGGATTCTCAATGAATTCAGCCTTTTTGCTATTAAATTTATTGTCAAAATATATAGTTTTAAGAGTGATTCTTTAGATTAAAAAAGCATTAAACAACCATAAAAAGCCATTAATCGCAGTGATACCGACCACCATGCTGACCAGTAATTGACGGCTAATATGATAGACAAACAATACCAATAATAAAGCGCCAATTTGTGCCATTATTAAATGCATCTCCGCACTATTGATACCGGTACTTTGTGACAAACCTTGATAAGACAAGCTGGTTAAGATTAGTAATACCATTACAGACAGCGGTAAACTTTCATTTAATCGATGCAGCCAAGGCGTATCCAGTAGCTTTTTGGGTATTAAAGCGGGTAGAGCGCGGGTAATAAAAGTCACTGCTGCCATCGCGAACGTTGCAAAAATCAGATAACTACTGCTCATTACTGCCTCCTTGCACACTGCGCTGCACCCAAACTCCACGGACTAAAATCATAAGCATACAAATCGTAATCGCTACCAATAATAACCAGTTACTGGTAAAAAACGAGGCGATAACTAAAGCAATGACAGCAATAATAATAGGGAAATAGCGTTTGATACTTTGGAATTGCTCATAAGCTAAAATCGCAAACAGACACACCAAGGCAAAGTCTAAATGTGGCACCAAATCACTCAGTGCACTACCAATCATTACACCAATCGCACCAGCTAATACCCACCAGCTTTGATTGAATAAGCTTATGGGCACTATCAACGCTTGTCGTGATTCATTCGGCAAACTGGTCATCACCGAAAAAGTTTCGTCAGTTAGAGCAAACAAGCAATAGGTCTTGGCTATTTTATTTTTTGGGAGATATTGTAATAATGGCATGCCATAAAAAACATGACGCAAGTTAATAGCAGCAATATTGGTTGCGATATTGCCAATCGGTAATCCAGCACTTAACATTGGTAGGCAGGCATATTGAGCGGCGCCCGCATATAACACTACGCTGAGCATAATCGTTGCCCATACTGGTATACCGGCAACTTGCGCAAGCACACCAAAGGCGATGCCCGCTGGCAAATAACCCATGGCGACTGGTAAGCTTTTTTTAAAGCCTTCTGCCCAGTCATAGCCCTGTACCTGAGTTTGATTGATCTCATTTGATTGAGTATTCACGTCACATCCTAGTTTTTACCATTGTTGTTTATTATTAAATTTTAAAAGGAGCTTAATAGTGTAATGCTGATCGTTCAATGGTCAAGTTGGAGTTTTTCATAGCTGCCAGTTTGATGAGCACGGTATAGAAATCCAGCAAGTATCAACATTCTTAGCAACAATAAACACCATACGCTGAGCCAGATGCCCGTCATAGCCCACTGCTGATAAAGCAACCAACTTAATGGGAAAAAGATAGCCGCTAATATAAGGGCTGCATTGCGAATAATGCTACCTGCTGTTAAACCAAAAAATATTCCGTCTAACCAGTAAGCACCAACCCCGACAAGTGGTAACAGGACAGCATATAAATGATAGTCGTAAGCGAGCGTAAAGACCGGTTCGATATTGGTCATAAACTGTAAATATGTGGGCATGGCAAGCCACCATATCGCACTTAGCAGGATAGCAAGACCATAGCTCACGATGCCGGTACGCTTCACAATAATGCGAAAGCGCGACCAATCTCGTCGACCCGCTACTTGTCCACTTAACGTCTCAGCAGAGACTGCCACCCCGTCAAGGGCAAAGGCTGAGATGCTTAATACTTGTAATAAAATAGCATTGGCAGCGAGTATGACGTCACCGCTTTGAGCAGAGAGTCGAGTAATCCAAGCAAAGCTTAATGTTAAAATAAGCGTACGAATAAAAATATCTTTATTTAATGAAAATAGCCTAAGCATCTTATCTTTATTAAAATGCTGCGGATCAGCAGTAAATAACGCCTGCCAAGAGATTTTCAAATGTAGACGACTTAACCATAATGCCAATACTACGCCCAGCCAGAAGGCAATCGCTGTACCCAATGCAACACCGACCAAGCCCATATCCATTGCAAAGACAAAAAATAGTGTCAGAATGATATTAATTATGGCGATAAAACCTTGTTGATATAGCATATAACGGGTCTTGCCTTGACCTGCAAACCAGCCAATAAAAGCAAAGTTCATTAGCTCAGCAATCACACCCCAAAAGCGCACATCTAAATAGGTCTTTGCTGCATCGCCGCTATCAGGATTGGCGGCAAGCGCTTGTAGACCAAAATCAATGAGCCAAGGTTTTACCAGTAGTAAAACTGCACCAATCATAAATGCCAAAACCAAAGCGCGTTGCAAGATGGACAACAGCGGTGATTGCTGACTAGGATTATTCTTTAGAGTATCGTTATGAGCGGTATTTTTATTAGCCAGCTGTCCTAGCGCCTGTGCCGAAAGTCCAGATGAAGCATATTGCAAAAAGTTAAAACTGACGAGCAATAGTGATAGCAGTTGTACTGCAAGCCCGATACCAGCAAGTTTTGCCGTATCATTCATATTGCCAATAATCGCTGTATCAATGACGCTTTGTAGTGGCATTGCAAGATTTGCCAATAATACTGGCAATGCAATAGCGATAATACGTGCATAGCGAGTATCAATAGGCGGCATAGGACGTGGCGGTAGGATAGATGACATAAGGCAATCGCTTAGATAGGCAGATTAAGAATGCTCATAGGTAGTGCTAAGGATAATAACTTATAGCAGCGCTAAAATTTTTAGGTATTGATTTGATTTTGACCATTATACATAAACAAAAGCACCTAGAGTCTAGGTGCTTTTTTCATGATCACGCTTATCTACTCACTTAATAGAGAATTTACCAAGTGAGCAGGGGTGCCATTATCAATCTTGTTCAAACATCTTTGGATCATTGAAAGTCACGATTTCTTCTTCAAACTCAGGTTTTACTTTGACGATAAAGTCATCACGTGACAGACCCATCGCTAGAGGAATCGAGCTTGCAATATAGGTAGAGGAATAAGTACCAGCAAGTAAACCAATAAACAGTGCCGCTGAGAACCAGAATAAGCCATCACCGCCCAAGAACAGCATTGCTAATACCACTAATAGCACGGTTGAAATGGTCATAATCGTACGGCGTAGTGTCTCTGTTAATGACAAATCAATGGTTTGACGCGGACTGATCCCGCGGACACGGCGGAAATTTTCACGGATACGGTCATAGACAACGATGGTATCGTTCAATGAATAACCAATCAATGCCAAGATGGCTGCTAGTACTGTTAAATCGAATGGGAAGCCAAATAAGGCAAAGACACCGATGGTCACGATAGCATCATGAAACAAGGACAATACTGCGCCAAGTGCCAGTTTGAACTGGAAGCGCAGGGCGACATATCCCAGCATACACGCTAGTGCAAGCACAATTGACATGACTGAGCTTAAGTAAACTTCATTACCCACTTGACTACCGATAATATTCACGTTGCTGATTTCAACATCGTTATTAGGTAGCGCTAATGCTTCGCTCAAGCTGCTATTAAGACCATCGATGTTATCAGATTGAGGCGGCAAACGTATTAGCAGCTCTTGTGAGGTGCCTAGGTACTGCACGACTGCATCATCAAAGCCATTATCTGCCAACGCAGTAACCACATCACCTTGCTCGACAGATTGCTCATAGCGCACATCTGCTGACACGCCACCAGTAAAATCAAGACCAAGGTTTAAGCCATTGACCGCAATTGCAATGATACTACCAATCACCAAAATGATTGATAAAATACCCATTGGCTTTTCTATCTTCATAAAAGGGATGATACGCTGATCACCAACGGCTTTGATACCGCCTTCGGCATAGGCAGCTGCATCGTCAGCAGCGTCACCCAATGCTAAGTTAGGATCGATAGCAGCAGGCGCGAGCACCTGGCTATCTTTATCAGCGCTTTTGCCACTACGCGGATTTTTATTAGCTGATTTTTTAGCAGTGGCGTTATTGGTTTGGGTATTACTGCCTTTGCCATCACGGCGCGGCTTTTTACGGCGACGCGTAGTTGCTTCATTATTTGAGCCATTCGGTTCAGGATTGTTCTGTTTTTCTAGAGGATTGTTATTATCGATTGCCATAGTTTTCTCCTAACCGATGCTCAGACGTTTGATAGATTTACGCTTACCATAAGCAATTTGTATCAGTGCACGGGTGACCAAAATAGCCGTAAACAGCGAGCTGACAATACCAATGGCTAAAGTAATCGCAAAGCCTTTAATCGGACCTGTACCAATTGCAAATAAGATAAAGGCGACCAGTAAGGTTGTGATATTGGCATCGAAAATACTACTATAGGCGCGATCAAAACCTGCCACGATAGCCGATTTCGGTCTCACTCCATTAGCTATCTCCTCACGGATACGCTCAAAAATTAGAACGTTAGCATCGACCGCCATACCAATGGTCAATACGATACCAGCGATACCCGGTAACGTCAGTGATGAGCCTAAGATGGACATAATAGAGATAATAATAATAACGTTAACTGCTAGAGCAATATTGGCAATCACACCAAACAGACGATAGAAGATAATCATAAATGCAAAGACTAGTAAGTAACCAACCTGCGTAGAGAATAACCCTTTATCAATATTTTCCTGACCCAGTGATGGACCAATGGTGCGCTCTTCAACGAAATACATTGGTGCCGCTAACGCGCCTGAGCGTAGTAACAATGCAAGCTCAGCGGCTTCAGCACTACTATCCAGACCAGTGATACGGAAAGATGAGCCTAGTACTGCTTGGATATTTGCACGGTTAATGACTTTTGTTTCAGCATATGGTGTCCGAACTTCAGTCGTTTCGCCAGTAACTGGGTCTTCTTCATAAGCGATGCGTTGTTTGTTTTCAATAAACAATACTGCCATTTGTTTGCCAACCGCTGTACGGGTAGCATTCTGCATCAGCTTACCACCAGCACTGTCTAAGGTAATACTAACCTCAGGTGAGCCACTTTCATCAATACCGGTTTGAGCATTGGTAACTTTATCACCAGTGACAATCGCTTGGCGCTCCAATAATACTGGCGGACCATCAAGGGTTTCAAATGGGAACGCTTCAGTACCGGCAGGCGGAATACCGCCTGTATAGTTTTCGGCACCTTCAGCGACCATACGGAATTCAAGATTGGCCGTACGACCAAGGACGCGTTTTGCCTCAGCGGTATCTTGTACACCTGGTAGCTCAACGACGATACGGCTAGCACCTTGTGATTGTACCAAGGCTTCTGTTACCCCAAGTTCAGCAATACGATTGCGTAGGGTAGTCAAGTTTTGATTGACCGCATAGCTGTTGATTTCATCAAGCGTTGCATCGTTATACGCCAAAATCAGGGCAGGGCCTTGCTCATCAATAGAAGATTGTAGGGCAAAGGTGTTACCCATTGAGCTTTGCAAAACGTTTTGGGCACGGTTACGAGTGTCTGTATCGGAAAAATGCAATACCACGCTACGCTTGTCGTTTTTAATACCTTTAACAGCAATGCGCTCAGCTCTTAGATCTCGTCGAATATCGCGACTGGCACTGGTCAGACGTTGTTCGAGCGCCTTGTCCATATCAACTTCTAAGACGAAACGAACGCCGCCACGCAAATCAAGACCAAGTTTCATGGGCTTTGCGCCGATATCACGCAACCACTGCGGCGTTGTCTGCGCTAAGTTCAGTGCGACCACATAGTTCTCACCCAAGTTTTTTCTCAATACTTCCTGAGCTTTGAGCTGATCGACTGGATTGTCAAGACGTACCAATGCACTGTTACCTTTAAACGTACCATCATGGTAGTTCAAGCCAGCTTCTTTTAACAAGTCTTGTGACTGCGTTAAAATGCCATCAGACAACTGTGTGCCTGCTGCAGCACTGGTAATCTGTACGGCAGGTTCGTCAGGATATAAGTTAGGAGCAGCGTATAGACCGGCAATGATAAGTACGACGGTGATGAGTAGGTATTTCCAAGCGGGATATTGCATAATCACTTCTTTAGGTTGATAAACTACTGGCGACGCAGGCCACAAGTTAGCAGATGGGAAGTTAGCGATAACAATGGTGAGGTGCTTATTTAGCTGCCATAGAAGCCATGATAGTGCACCACTGTGATCATCCGCGATGATAATAAAGCATAAAACGGTAAAGCCAAAAATGACCGTAAATAATGTACGGTCATTTTATAATCATTACAACTGTTAATTGATGCTGATACAGTAATAGCCAGTCATTATCGTGCTGACTAACTTTAACGATCACATATATCAATTATCAAAGATGCCAATGACGTTTAAACGCTTTCGATAGTACCAGCTGGCAATACTGAAATAACAGAAGCACGTTGTACCTTGATATCTGTATTATTATTTAAGCTTACCACTGCATAATCGCCTTCCAAATGTTTGATACGACCCATCAAACCACCAGCAAATATGATTTCACTGCCGACTGTCAAAGCACTTACCATAGCGCGATGTTCTTTAGTACGTTTTGATTGTGGACGAATCACCAAAAAGTAAAAAATAGCAAAAAAAGCAACTGGTAATAAGATTTGACCGAACAGTGATGCCGCACCGGCAGTTTCAGCAGCATGAGCGGCTTGGATAAATAACAACATAGTTTCTCTCGACAAGTTATAGATAACAATTAATTTAGACGCATAGTAGCAAAAAATACCAGACTTGGTAACTGTTAATCATAAGCTGATTATGTTTTTCTTAAGCTAAAGGCATGTTGATAGCGCATTACTTTGCCTATCTGACTTTTTAAGCTGTCTACATTATATAGAATCCATTGACTTATAAAACAAGCCCAATAGTAAATAGTTAACATGCCATCAAGCGAAACCCGTATTTCTCTCATTCGCAAATGTGTCGTGATTATTGAAATATATAGCGATTTATTGTGAAATAAGCGCATCAATGCTACTATCGAAAGCAAATAGTCGCCAGTTTTTACAGTAAGATTTAAGCCATTGTGCTGAGCGATATGTGCTCATTTATATATCAAAGATCCAGACCATATCAGATAATATTTTCTATCTGCTTGCCTCTGCTCATGATATATTGTGACTTCCTTTTACTTCTTTGTTTAGGTTACCTAACTTGTTCACCTCTTTTATGTCTGTACCTCGTTTACATCGTTCGCGTGCTTGTCGTAAAGACGCCTCTGCCAAACCTCCCCCGACGATGCTTTGCGATACTCGATTGAGTATCAAATCATTGTTGGCGTTATCTGTCTGGATAACGCTGCTGCTACCGCAAACGGTCTGGGCAGCTGAAGGAGTAGCGGACCCAAGTACAAGTAGCATATTGCTGCTCATACTATATGTACTCGTTGCCATTGGTATCTCATTTATCTGTTCACTGGCAGAGTCAGCACTCCTGACGATGACGCCGTCTTATATCGCTGATGTTCAAGAGCGCAATCCAAAAAAAGCCCATATGTTAAGACGCCTAAAGATTGATAATATCGATCAGTCCTTGGCTGCTATTTTGACCTTGAATACAGTGGCACATACACTAGGCTCGATAGGCGCAGGTGCGCAAGCGACGATTGTATTTGGTAGTGCTTGGTTTGGTTTGTTTTCTGCCATCATGACCCTCGCTATTTTATTCTTATCTGAGATTATTCCAAAGACCTTAGGTACGATGTACTGGCGTCAACTCAGTGGCATGGTTGCCTACTTTGTACGTGGTATTATTTTACTGTTATATCCACTAATTTGGATCTCAGAAAAACTCACAAAGTTGCTGGTACGTGGTAAAGAGCCACAAACCTTTAGCCGTCGCGAATTTGCCGCGCTTGCCAGTATTGGTGAAGAAGCAGGACAAATCGATCCATTAGAGTCACGTATTATCCGAAACTTACTGGCATTTGGTGCTATTAAGGTTGAAGATATTATGACGCCGCGTTCGGTGATGCTGGCTTTTGAAGAGAATAAAACAGTAGCAGAATTGCTGGTTGATCGTCCAAAATTGACCTTTTCTAGACTACCGATTTATGATGGTGATTTGGATAATATTACAGGTTTTGTCTTAAAAACAGACATGCTATTAGCAAAAGTGAATCATGCCGTACATAAGCCACTGACGCAGTTTAAACGTGACATTACTTTTGTTTTTTCAAAGATGAAATTGTTTGATTTGCTTGAGCTGATGCTGAAAAACCGTATCCATATTGCCATTACGGTCGGTGAATACGGGGAAGTCAAAGGTTTAGTTACTCTAGAAGATGTGTTTGAAACTCTCTTAGGTCTTGAGATTGTCGATGAGATAGATCGCGTTGAAGACATGCAAGCATTGGCACGGCAAATGATGGACAGACGTGTCGAGCGTTTGGGTATGAAGCTGAGCGATGATGAGCATTATGAAGACTATACGGCTGAGAGTAAGCAGTAAGCAGTAAGCAGTAAGCAGTAAGCAGTAAAAATTTAATCAGTTTTTATTGCGTAAACTACTGATAGTTTATCGTATGCTTTTTATAAGATAGCTCATTTATTCAAAAAGCATACTTTACTGAGGTAGTCGCAATAATTACACAGGGTGTCACATGGCTGTGAGAATTAAGTGATAGGCTAAAAGTATCCTAATAAGAGGCTGCTAGAAATTTAATATAAAAGCACTTGTTAGAAATGCCTATCAATAGAAATACTCGTTAATTACTGCATCGATTGAATATACTAGTTCGTCAGTAGTTAAAAAGTTCAGGGTATAAGATTTATTAGATATAAATAGCACTCTATAATTAAATCGTAGCTATTTCATTGTCGTTCAATAGTAATGATTATAAAGCCACCATTAAGGAATATCATGAAACAACTATGGGGAAAAGGGCTATTGGCTCTATTGATAAAAGGTGCCAGCTTGGCGGCAATCGTTGCTGCTGTCAGCACCATAACTATCACTGCGCAAGCAGCAACCATGACTGAAGCCTTGGTACAAAACTACGCAACTGCTATGAAGTCTGCCGCTAATAATCGAAATATTAATCAGGTGGCGCGTTTGGTTTCTGATGAGGCATTGATTTCATTGTCAAGAAAAGGCAAGTCTACCAGTTTGGATAAAGAGGCTTATTTAAAACTGCTGCAAAATAGCTGGGGCAATACCTCAAACTATCGCTATGACATCAATGTTGATAACATTGTAATTTCAGGTGAACAAGCAAAAGCCAATGTAACGACCAATGAAAGTTGGGTCAAAGATGGTCAAAAGGTCTCCTTTGTTACTACTTCAAGAGTGACACTGGCTTTATCTACTGGTGACGCCATACTTTTGCGTGCTGTATCCCAAGTTACGATTAATTAGTCTTCGTTCAATAATAAAGTCAGCTAATAAGCAGAACCTTTAGCCATCAATGATAGGGCACATTAATTTTTGTGCATTATCTTTTATATTGAGCTGGTCTTTATTCGATATTGCATACTATACTGTCGATCAACTTTATTTCATCACTTCTCGTTGTTAGGAAACTTCCATTATCATGTCTACTGTGTCATCAAACTATCGCTCATTTATAGCTTTACCATTGACGCTTGCGGTGTCAACTCTTCTTATCAGTGCGTGTAGTAATACATCAGCGGTGAAAAAGACGGGGGCGACTGGCAGCACAGCTGTGGTTAAGCGTCCTACCACGCAAGTTCAGCCAACGGGAAATGCAGATTATTCGACTGCATTTTTGGATGCTGAAAGCTTAGATGAGCTTGCTGATTTATTGGAAGCCACTGATATGACTATGGTTGAGGGCAACAAACTTGCTATTCAACAATATGGTGACTTATGGAATCGCCTGCGTGCTGGGTATCGGATGAACGGTGGACAGCCGGTTTATAATCAGCGTATTGAAGCACAAAAAGGCTGGTTTACCAGTAGACAGGACTATCTAAACCGTTTAACAGCGCGTGCCAGTCGCTATATTTATCACACAGTAAGAGAGGCAGAGCGTCGCAATATCCCAACCGAGCTGGCTTTGTTACCTGTGATTGAGAGCTCCTACGATCCAAGTGGTACCAGTAGTGCGGCAGCGGCAGGTTTATGGCAGTTTATTCCGAGTACGGGACGTATTTATGGTCTAAATCAAAGCAGTACATATGATGGTCGCCGTGATGTGATTGAGTCAACACGTGCCGCTTATGACTTTCTGACGGCATTACACAATCAGTTTGGTAGTTGGGAGCTGGCATTGGCCGCTTATAATGCCGGTCCTGGTCGTGTGCAAAAAGCCATTGATGCCAATAGAGCTCAAGGTTTACCTACCGACTATTGGTCACTCAGATTACCGACTGAAACCATGAACTATGTACCACGCTTTTTGGCAGTTGCCGAAATCGTTGCCAAACCTGAAAAATACGGTGTCTATTTACCGGCTATCGCTAACCGTCAGCATTTCCGTAGTGTGCCTGTTAACTATGGCGTAAGCTTAGCTGAAGTATCGCAAGTCACGGGTGTTAGCTACGATGAATTAGAAAGATTAAATACGGCGTTAACCTCAGCACGTATCGATTCATCAGGTCCGCAGCGTATTATTATTCCTAATGATGTCAGTCTGACTACTGATGTGAAGCTGAGCGCTTTGAGGGGTAATGGCAGTAGTAATATTCTCGCTTCTAGCAATGCTGTTACGACGACTACGCCAAGCTACTCTGGCTCAACAACGCCAAGCTATAATAAGCCATATACTACCAGCTCATCATTGCCGGGTACTGGCAAGGGTCTTGCTGATTATGCTGCCAGTGCAAGCGTCCCGCAGCAAACCACCAGCTATATTCCGCCATCGTCATCAACGACCAGCAGCTCAGTTTATAGCAGCAGTGCCTCAGTGCGTACAGAGCCACCTTTAACCTCAGCAGAGACCAAAAAAATCAATGCTGAGCTGAAAAGTAGTAACAGCTTACCGACCACATCAGCACAAATCACTCAAAACAATACCATCATTCAAGAGCCGCCGCTAAGTAAAGCGGAGCGTGATTTTATTGCCAATCAAATTCGTATTAATACGCCTGAAACCAATGTCATTAACGCCGATGGTAATATCAATCTATCTGCCGTACAGACGCAGCAGTCCGTCTTAGAAGCCACGGGACAAGAGAAGAAACTGAGCTTCCCAAAAACCTCAGTTAGTAAGCCAAAACCACAAGGCACACGTACCACTTATACGGTCAAACGCGGTGATACTTTGGCTAATATCGCCAGTCGTTCTGGTGTGAGCTGGCGCGATATTGCCGAATGGAATCAAATGGATGCCAGTGCCAAGCTACTCTCTGGTAGTACTTTGTATCTATATAATGCCAAAACTATCGAGCCATTGAGCGCTACCAGCAGCACTGTCGCGAGCCAGCCTGAAAGTTATGTGGTACAAGGTGGCGATACGCTTATAGGTACTGCCAATCGCTTTGGTTTATCAGTGACGCAGTTAGCAAGTTATAATAATTTGAGCAGCCGTGCAGATTTATTAAGAGGTCAGAAACTATGGCTTATCCCAGGCAAAGTAACAGCGCCAGTCAGCACTCCTGCCGCGCCATCTACTAAACCGAAGAAGTCATCGACTGCGACCAAAAACTATAAAGTAAAAGCGGGTGATGGCTTGATTGCACTTGCACGCCAATTTAATATAACGACTGAGACATTGGCCAGTCTTAATGATATTGGTACGACAGATTCATTATACGTCGGTCAAACCTTAAAAGTACCTGCCAGTGTAGACTTTACTTCTAACAGTGGGTCTACTGCTATACAGAGCACTGCTAGTAGCAATAACACCACAACCAAAGCCAGCAGTTCAAGCTCAGCGCCGACTAGCAATTATAAAGTCAAATCAGGGGATACCTTGATTGGCATTGCTAATAGTGTTGGAGTCAGCGCAGAAGATATTGCTGCCGTAAACAGTAACTTTGATGCTAAGGCACGTTTGCAACGTGGACAAACGATTAAAGTTCCTGTATCAAAAGAATTGGTTGATCGTCAGCTAAATGATGAGGCAGTCAGCTACAAGATAAAATCAGGCGATACTTTGACGGGTGTTGCCCAGCGTTATAATATTGGCTTGGGTGATTTGGCAGCAGCTAATAATCTCAAGACCAATTCTAACTTGATCTTAGGTCGCACGATTACCATTCCTGCTAAAGGTAGCGTGAGTACTAGTGCCAATGCTGCGGCCAGTAGCAAGAGCAGTAGTTCGGTGAGCACAGAGACCACCAGTAAGGCTGATAGCGCGCCAGCTACCAGTAATAGCGGCAAAAAGCTCGGCAACACAGAAAGCTATAAGGTGCAGTCTGGCGATGGACTCATTGCTTTAGCACGCCGCTTCGGTGTTTCAGTTGAAGACTTAGCTGCTACCAATGATATTTCGACTAAAGCTCAGTTACAACGTGGTCAGACCATCAAAGTGCCGAAATTAACGGTCAGCTATACGGTTGGCTCAGGAGACAGCTTGATTGGTTTGGCACGTAAATACGACGTTTCAACCAAAGAGCTTGCGGATATGAATGACATTGCAGTCGATACCATGCTGCAACGCGGTCAACGCTTAACGGTGCCTAATCGCTAATCTGTTCATATTTGAATAAATGTTGTTAATAAAAAAGCTGCTCTTATCAAAGAGCAGCTTTTTTATTTATAGTCAAAATTCTCTAAAAACACTACGGTACTGCTGGTACAAATTTTTCGCAGCCTCTGTCTGCACGGGCACAGCAAGCAAGAAAAATTGATACCAGCAGTACATAATGTGTCGATGTTACTTTTCACTGACTATAGATATCGCTATCTGTAGAAGGTTGATCAAACCGTCGCGGTTTTTATCGTTTCAAGATAGCTTCGGATATTACTTACGTAATGCATGGCTTGACCATAGCGGCTATTTGACGCTTTATTATCAGACAGATAGGCATATATATTTGCCCAACTTTTATCATCGATACCTTTGGCACTCAATTTACGCTGAATACCTTTAACAGCATTTGGTCCCATATTATAAGCCGCAAGCGCAAACCAAATACGATCCGTTTTTGGCACATCGGCAAAATCAGTTTTCATCTGCTCCAAGTAACGAGCGCCACCACCAATACTTTGGTAAGGGTCAACACGGTCTGAGACGCCCATTGCCTTTGCCGTATTATTAGTCAGCATCATAATGCCGCGTACTCCGGTCGGAGAGACGGCATTGGCATCCAAGTGCGACTCTTGATAACCTATGGCAACCAAAAGCTCCCAATCATGATTGTAGTTGCGCGCTTGTTCTTCAAACGAAGACTGATAATCAGGCAGCTTTTCTGTCAGTGTGGTCTTGAAATGGTCTTGACTATAGGCATCTTTTAATAAGTCTTGATTATAAAAGGCGGCTAGCTTTTGAGTATTATCAAGCTTGATGCTATCACATAAAAAATAGCTGGCTTTTTGTGACAATGGATCATTGGCAGAATTAAACGTCCAGCTTACTTTAGGATGCAAGCCATTTTTGGTCAAACTGGCATCATAACCACAGCTGACATTAATAGAAGATAAATTCAGCTGGCTTTTTAATTGGGTGCTGGCCGTGGTCAATGCCATATCCGCATCGCCTGACTGTAACGCTCTTAGCGCAGCTTCCTCATCAGCATAAGCTTTGAGAGTGACTTTTACCCCAAGCTCATCAGCATAGTTACGCACTAAGTCGTAACCAAATCCATGTTGGAAGCCATCGGTCGCAAAATAAGTGCTATCGCCTGGAACAGCAGCGATGGTCAAGGTCTTCTCCAGCATAACATGGTCATAAGCTGGTACTTGGTTATTCATGGTCGTCAGACTCTCAGCAGGGAGTGAGAGTAGGGCGATGCTTGAGATTTGCGCCAATTTCTTGGTTTTGGCGAAACGAGTAACTTTGATAGATGCAACAGCTGGAACGATGTTACTTTCGGTGTTTAGCAAGCGTTTAGATGGACGCAATATATATGAGATACGGCGTTTAGCCCCTCGCGCAGATGCTTTCGCACGATAAGTAATTCGCTGCATGGATGTCTCCTAATTTTAGCCATCCTACTTACCATAAAAATACGTGCTCATTTACGCCAATATCAGCAGCATAAATAGAGGTGCATTTTAAATACTATAAAATTTACATAATTATTGAGCATATAAATCTCATAGCATCTCGTTTAAATATAGCCGTACAGTCTCAGCTGGCAACCTTATAGCAAGGGGTGTAAGAGCATAAAAAAGCACTTTAATACCTGATTGCTAAAAAAAGGCTGCAAAACACCGCAAAGGCGCTAAATCAGATGATTCCTTCATCAATGATAGACTTGGCTGTGATTCGAACTATTTAAACGACATTATTTAAAAGACACTTTAAAATATCGGTAAGGTCATGAATAAATTATTGGAAAAACGTGGCGTGAGCAGGATATGCTCAGAGTTGTTACGCTGGTATGGATAATTAAATACTCTGACTATGTTGAGAGTAAATGGTCACTCATACCGTTTATCCAGCAATAAAGACAAGCAATTTAATCTGTCTGGTAAATAAAGACTGATCAATAAAAGCCAATGGTTAAAAAACCATAAAGCAGTTTGCTGTACCGCTACTGCAACACTAAAATAGAAAATATCACCTTACTCAAGAACGTATAAGCCGAGGTGATATTGTATTGATTGCTGTCTATATCCCTATTAAAAAAGTAAAAATAATAGGATTTTAGACCTCAATCATCATTTTAGTGCCATAACCGGAAGCTGTAATAATGGGGAGTCTCATGACAAGACATTCTTTCTACAGATAGTAATATGCAGATATTCATCTGATTATTCAAGTGTGGTTAAGAAAATTGCGATAAAACTTAACAATAGCACTATAGACGGTAATAATTTAGCCTGTTTTCTGTCGCATAATTTCGATTTTATGAATATAAGTTTGTTCTGTTACTGGCCAAAATAAAAAAGACAGGTAAGAAAAAATCTGCTTACCTATCTTTTTTAGGAGAAAAATAAGTTTCTGCTGCTTAAGCAGGATTATCGATATCGATAAATGTCACTGGTAAGTCAAACTGCTGAGCAACAATCCTACCTAATGCTTCAATGCCGCCGCGTTCTGTCGCATGATGTCCGCAAGCAAAATAGTCAATGCTAAGCTCACGGGCAATATGAGTGGTACGCTCTGATATTTCACCAGAAATAAATGCATCACAGCCCATTAATGCTGCTTGCTCAATCATATCTTGTGCGCCGCCCGTGCAGATGCCCACTCGCTCAATTAACCTATTACTGGTATTAGTATCGACGTTATACTCAGCGGCAATATGTAATGGTATACGCCCCAATGCTTGAGTAATTTGAGCGATAAGGCTTTGAGCCGTCTGCGGTATACAAGTAGCAATATTACCAACCGGATGTGTCTCAGTCGGATAAAGTGCCTCGATGATGGTCATGTCTAACGCCGCCGCCAATGTGGCATTGTTACCGATGACAGGGTGGGCATCGAGTGGTAGGTGATAGCCGATCAAGGAGATACCATGCTGCATAAGCTTGCGAATACGCTGACCTTTCATTCCAGTCAATGGGGCAGGTTCACCTTTCCAAAAATAGCCATGATGTACCATAATCGCATCAGCATTATCTGCAATGGCGGCATCAATCAATGCTTCACAGGCAGTCACACCAGTGACAATACGCTTAATAGGCCGACCGCCATCTACTTGTAGACCATTCGGTGCATAATCTTTAAACGCAGTCGCTGATAAGTAATCATCGCAAAATTCAGTTAGGGATTGTGCAGTAAGGATGGTATTTGATGATGTGATTAAGATATGGTGCGTGCTCATAGTATTCCCTTATAAAAATTTCAATTAATAATTGCAGTAGCTCAAGTATTTATAAATAATGGATTATTTCTCTTGATCACCATTTTAACATGATGTGGCAAAAGAATAGACAAGCCCAATAACTGAAACGGTACACGATGCGCTACCATTGTATTATGAGGACAGCTATAATTTACACATGTGAAAGTGCCTTATATCAAGGCGTACGCCTGATATGGCTTAATACCGATTGTCCATGTGAAATTATAGAGGTTTTTATATGTCGTCATCCCCGAATGCCAATAACAAGGCTGGTCTCTTAAGGTGGTTACCTTGGATTTTACTGCTATTGGTCACAGCCGCCTTTATTTGGTTATTTGCGAGTATGAAGACAGCATCGGAGGCAAAATGGGAGCCGCCAAAGACCACACCTGCTGAGCAGCAAGCTTCCGAGCCGGTATCGGACTCACCAACGCCTATCGCCTCTTATCATAATGGTGTGGCTCGAGCCTCCCAATCTGTGGTCAATATCTATACCACGCAGACGATGGCAGAACATCCTTATATGAACGATCCGGTGTTGCGCCGGTTTTTTGAATATCATGGCGCACCGTCAGAAGAGCAAGGCAATACCAACCTAGGTTCAGGCGTTATCGTGTCGGATGATGGTTATATCGTCACCAATGCGCATGTGATCGAAAAAGCCGATGAAATTACCGTTGCGTTTAATGATGGTCGTAAAAGCCGTGCAAAATTAATTGGCACAGACCCAGATAGTGATTTGGCAGTGATTAAAGTCGATATGACTGGGCTTACACCATTGGGCTTTCGTGAAAAACCGACGCTGGTAGGCGATGTAGCACTAGCGATTGGTAATCCCTTTGGTGTCGGTCAAACCGTTACCCAAGGTATTATTTCAGCGACGGGACGTACAGGGCTTGGCGTCAATAAGTTTGAAGACTTTATTCAGACTGATGCGGCTATCAATCCCGGTAACTCGGGCGGCGCATTGGTTGATGCACGTGGTGAGCTGATTGGTATTAATACTGCCATCTACTCACGCTCTGGTGGCTCTATGGGTATTGGATTTGCTATTCCTACCGCTATCGTTGAGCAAGTGATGAATGCTCTGATCAAAGATGGCAAGGTCAGTCGTGGTTGGCTGGGTATTGAGATACAATCACAGCTGAGAGATCCCACACAGCTCGAATCGTCAACAGGCGTAGAAGTGCTTAACGTGGTTCCTAAGAGCCCAGCTGCTAAGAGCGGTCTAAAAGTTGGCGATATTGTTTTGACCATTGATGGGGTTGAGATGACTGATGCCAATACCTTGATTCAGTATGTCGCTCGTAAAGCACCTAATACCACGCTGCATGCTCAAATCTTACGTCAAGGTAAAAATGCGCAAGTGAAGATATTGCTAGAGGAGCGTCCAGTTGAAGAGCCCGTCACCGTGCCCGTTGTGATTCAAGATGAAACGCTTGGGGGTAATCAGCTGCCAAGCTTACAAGCTCCAGAGCAAGATATCCCTATGATGTCCGAAGCCGAGCGTGACCGTATGCGTGAAGAGCTTTTATTACTGTTCGAAAGAGATGGTGCACCTTTGTAAAGAGGGTGTTTAACGATTCTCTGATCTCTAAGAGCAATAACAAAAAGCGTGCTATCTATAAGATAGCGCGCTTTTTTAATAAGTTTTGATTGATCGAATGGTTAGTAATTTATTGATTTAGCAGCTACTTTTCTATCAGCTCATGATTGACATAAATCACGCCTTGTACTCTACAGCAGCAGGGTAGGATTTCATCTTTTTCAATCATAGCAAGCGGCTCAAAAGGATAATCAATAACGTGTGAGCTGGCGATACGCTTGATGCGGCAGCTGCCACAATAGCCTTCCTTACATTGATAATTGATATCATGTCCGGTGCGTAGCAATCCATCAAGCAAGCTTTCGTCATCATGCAAGTAAAATTGCTTCTTACTCGTCATTACCCAAGTCATCGTTTTATCCTATCTTTTTATAATATGGTCAATCCTAAATAAAATAAGTACAATTATTATAACGTGCTACTGGGATAAATTTTACTTGCTTGCTTTGCCTACGCAGACAGAGGCTGCGCAAAACTTATCCCAGCAGCACTACACTTATTCTATGATGAATCGACTATATTAAAAGCTCAATCCTGAAAAACTATCTTCTATAACTCAAAATCATCAAAGTCACTGTCTGATAAATCTGAGTCAATCTGACCGACCAAGTACGAGCTAATCTCTGTTTCTTGCGGGGCAACTTGTACGTTGTCAGACGACAACCACGTGTTAATCCACGGAATCGGATTTGATTTAGAATTCGGGAATGCGACTGGTAAGCCAACCGCTTCCATACGTAAATTGGTGATGTATTCGATATATTGGCACAGAATGTCTTTATTCAGCCCAATCATTGAACCGTCTTTGAACAGATATCCTGCCCATTCTTTTTCTTGCTCAGCCGCTTTGCGGAAGATCTCGATGCTTTCTTCATAGCATTCTTTGGCAATATCGACCATCTCTGGATCATCACGACCGATACGCATGAGGTTAAGGATATGCTGCGTGCCCGTTAAATGTAGCGCCTCATCACGAGCAATGAGCTTAATAATCTTGGCATTACCTTCCATTAGCTTACGCTCAGCAAAGGCAAATGAGCAAGCAAACGACACATAAAAGCGAATGGCTTCTAGAACATTGACTGCCATCAAGCACAAATAAAGCTGCTTTTTCAGTGATTTTAAATCGATGGTAATTTGCTTACCATTGATCGTATGCGTGCCTGCACCGTATAGGTTATATAGCGATGAGCTGTAATACAAATCATCATAATACTTAGCGATGTCCGCCGCGCGCCCTAGGATATGCTCGTTCTGCATAATGTCATCAAAGACGATAGCAGGGTCATTGATAATATTACGAATGATATGGGTATAGCTGCGCGAGTGAATGGTCTCAGAAAACGTCCACGTCTCAATCCACGTCTCAAGCTCAGGAATCGATACCAGTGGCAATAGCACGACGTTTGGGCTACGACCTTGGATAGAGTCGAGCAGCGTCTGATACTTTAGGTTGCTGATAAAGATATGCTGCTCATGTGAGGATAGATTGCCATAATCCATACGGTCTTTTGACACATCAACTTCTTCTGGACGCCAAAAGAACGACAACTGCTTTTCGATCAATTGCTCAAAGATAGGGTGCTTTTGTTGGTCGTAACGCGCCACGTTGACCGGATTACCAAAAAACATCGGCTCTGTTAGCGCATTGTTTGGCGTTTGGGAAAAAATCGAGTATGTCATGGGACTGCCTTTATCATTGATAGGGTTATTAAGTTATAGGGTTTTAACTATATTTGGTTTGATTGGATTATATTACAAGTTCTCTAAAGATATCTGTTCTGGCGTCTGTCCATCATTCATATATGCTTTAAACATCTCACTCAGCTCGCTATCGTCCAAACCTTCCAATTCATCGATCGCACTCTTACGCAGCGCACTCAAACCATCATCATCTGATAGTTGCTGCATTTCTTTCTGTACGTCTTTTTTAGTTGCTCTCTTTATTGGTTTTTTCAATACTTTTGTGGCGACTTTCTTTAATGCTTCTGGTTTTGCTGCTGTGCCTTCGCCTAATTGCTCACGGACGTCTGCGATGTCGACTTCTACTTGTACGATATGCGAGCCACCATCGTTTAGGTCTGAAAATACGTTTGGGATAAACAAACCACCGTCTTTGATGATTGCGGTATATTGCACATGACCTCCGTCGTTTTTATTGTTTATGTTTTTCTATATTTCTATGATAGCGCTGAACGCTTTTTATGATAACTGTGTCAATGTATTAGCTTCATCATGGCTGGCGCGTCGCAAGCGCATCATATACTTTGTTGTTTTCTCTTTTGCCTACGGCTAGCACATAAACCACCACCACATTATCTTTTACGGTATATACCAGACGATAGCCTACGGTGCGTAATTTGATTTTATAAGTATCCGTATGTCCCGATAGTTTTGACGCAGGCACATGAGGGTTTGACAATCGCTGCTGTAATTTTTTCTTAAACTGCTGCTGAATACTGGGCGCTAATTTTTTCCATTCTTTTAACGCAAGAGGATGAAACTCAAGATTATAAGTCATCCAACGTTACCTTTATCGGTATCTGCCCATCGTTCAATCGTGCGCTAACGGTTTGGCTCAATGCCATATCATCCATCGCTTCCATCATGCGCTCAAAGACGTCTGTTGAGACTAAGTAAGCCACGGGTTTATTGTGGTTTAAAATAGCAATGGACTCACCATCTGACTGTTTAATCAGTGCCGATGGGTTGGCTTTTAGTTCCGAGATACTGGCTGTCTGTGTGGCAAATATTGGTTGCATGATTCATTCCTCGCTAATATTACGCTCTAAATATAGGGCTAATATTAGCACGAAAATTAGGTCTTATTTGTTAATCTATATATTTTGTAGGGTACGCCTCGCGCACCTTTAAACACAATTTCTATATCATTGGTGCGCTGGGCGCACCCTACAAATATCTGTGTTTCGATTATAGCAATTCAGTTGGCTTAACAATTATCAATTCATATGCATCTAAGCCTTCCTTGATAAAAAGTTCTGGAGTATTCTCTTCTTTTATTCCTTCCATCATCAGTAGTGCCTTAGCTTGTTCAAAAGCCTTTCCTAATGAAATCCCAAAGCCTATAGCAGAATAAAACTGAGAGGAAAAAATTCGAGCAGCGTTGTCACCTATAGTAGTATTCATTCCGATGGCAGCTTCTACATGCTCAACTACTGATCTTGCCTGATTGTGAGAGTAACATGTATTAAAGAATACTAATCTAATAGTATTTGATGAAGCCATCATAGTCTGTACTATGGCTTCTTTACTAATTAGTTTAGCTTTACCTTCAGCATCTTGAAATACGATTTCATCCGAATCTGAACCGTGACCACTAAAGTGTACTACTGTTGGATTAAGCTCATTAATAGCTTGTAGAACATCCATTGGTTGTACTGCCCATCTACTTTCAAATAAGACTGAATCACGAAATCTTGTTTTATTAATCATTTCTCTAATTGAGCGTGCCTCTTCGTCAAGCCTTAATTGCTGAACATTTATAGGATTTGAAGCTAGAAACAAAACATTTATTTTTTCTGGGAGATTTTGGAGCTTCTTTATACTAGCCGTCATATTCTCATGTACTCCTTCATGTTCATAAAGTGTCGTTTTTATTTCATTCAACTTCGACAGTTGTACT
Organism: Psychrobacter sp. ANT_H59; assembly: GCF_008369225.1. Taxonomy (NCBI): domain Bacteria; kingdom Pseudomonadati; phylum Pseudomonadota; class Gammaproteobacteria; order Moraxellales; family Moraxellaceae; genus Psychrobacter; species Psychrobacter sp. ANT_H59. The sequence continues at coordinate 342,873 of NZ_VOBE01000001.1, read as the reverse complement.
TTTTGTATTTTTTCATTCTCTCTGGAGGTTTTTAAAGCTTCCTTTCTTAGACGCTCTGATTCTTTTTGTTTTTTCTTATTTTCATTATCTTGCTCTCTAGCCAGCCTTTTTTCTTCATCGAAAATCTGCTTGCTTTTACTGCTTATTTTCTTATCATAATCTGCAATTTTTTTATCTATAACGATAATTTGACTTCGAAATCTATCTATTTCACGACTTTTAGATGTAATAGTACTCGCAGTCTTCGTTTTTGACAAAGCTAGAGATGCGGAGTTTATTTTATTCTTTAGATCATTAGTTTTTAACTGTTCTTTGTTCTTAAGTTGCGTTAAACGCTGCAACTCCTCTCCTTTACGATGCACATTCCGTTGGTAAGTATCTATCAATGACATTAAGAATCCTCCGTGATGATTTAATATGATACGAAGACTACTAACTATTTAGTGGTCTGCCAACACTTCTGGGTGAGTCACGTTGACACGATCGGGTAGGTAGCAATAAACAGCGGACGTGACCCAAAAGCCAAACCCGCCACTCATCAATCTTAAATCTTACATGCCCCGCCAGCACAATCATCTTCCATATCCGCTTGGGCATCGTTCGCACCATCACGAGTGTTATGGTAGTACAACGTCTTCACACCCATTTTATAAGCGTTTAGCAGATCTTTAAGCAATATCTTCATTGGTACACGGCCGCCTTCATAACGAACCGGATCGTAGTTGGTATTGGCAGAGATACTTTGATCGACGAACTTCTGCATGACAGCGACCAGCTTTAGGTAACCGTCATTGTTCGGCATTTGCCATAGTAGCTCGTACTGATCTTTTAGCTTGTCAATCTCAGGTACCACTTGCTTCAAGATGCCATCTTTTGACGCTTTGATAGAGACCAGACCGCGTGGTGGCTCGATACCGTTGGTCGCGTTGGCGATCTGACTCGAGGTCTCAGACGGCATCAAGGCGGTTAGGGTAGAGTTGCGCAGACCGTGAGTGGTGATTTCAGTACGCAGCGTTTCCCAATCGAGATGTAATGGCTCTTGGCAGATTTTATCCAAGTCTTTTTTGTACGTATCAATCGGTAGGATACCTTGCGAGTAAGTGGTCTCATTGAACGCAGGACAAGCGCCTTGCTCTTTCGCCAATTTGTTTGACGCTTTCAAGAGATAAAATTGCAATGCTTCAAATGTTTGATGCGTCAGACCAATGGCGCTATCGTCTGAATAGCGTACGCCATTCTTGGCAAGGTAATAAGCATAGTTAATCACGCCCACACCGAGCGTACGGCGACGCATACTGCCGTTTTGAGCGGCTTTTACCGGATAGTCTTGATAATCGAGCAGCGCATCAAGCGCACGCACGATTAGCTCGGCTGGCTCTTCAATGTCGCTGACGTTTTCAACTTTACCCAAGTTGACCGCTGATAGCGTACAAAGCGCGATTTCGCCTTCTTCGTCATTGATGTTATCAAGTGGCTTAGTCGGTAGAGCAATTTCCATACATAGGTTTGACTGGCGAATTGGAGCAACCGTTGGGTCAAATGGGCTATGGGTGTTGCAATGATCGACGTTTTGAATGTAGATACGACCCGTACTAGCACGCTCTTGCATCATTAAGCTGAACAAATCTGCTGCTGGAATTTGACGGCTACGAATGCTTGGGTCATTTTCGTACTTGGTGTACAGCTCTTCGAACTTGTCTTGATCTTCAAAGAAAGCATCATACAAGCCCGGTGTGTCACTTGGAGAGAATAGCGAGATGTCTTGACCTTTAATCAGGCGAGTGTACATGGTTTTGTTCAACTGTACGCCATAATCCATATGACGGACACGGTTGTCTTCGACGCCACGGTTGTTTTTCAATACTAAGAGCGACTCAACTTCTAAATGCCATAATGGGTAAAATAGAGTCGCTGCACCGCCACGGACTCCGCCTTGTGAACAGCATTTAACCGCCGTTTGGAACAGTTTATAGAATGGGATACAGCCAGTGTGCTGTGCTTCGCCGCCACGGATAGGGCTACCAAGAGCACGTATACGACCTGCGTTGATGCCGATACCAGCGCGCTGTGACACATAGCGTACGATGGCGCTAGTGGTCGCGTTGATAGAGTCTAGGCTATCACCACATTCGATCAATACACATGAGCTAAACTGGCGCGATGGGGTACGTACACCAGACATGATAGGCGTCGGTAGTGAGATTTTGAATTCTGAAGTCGCATCATAGAAGCGCTTCACATAGTTCATGCGCTCTGACTTTTCGTAACGGCTAAACAAGCACATCCCAACCAGCATATACAAAAACTGTGGGCTCTCAAAGACAGTTTTGCTAACACGATCTTGGACGAGGTATTTACCTGCCATTTGCTCAACAGCAGCATAAGCCAAGTTCATATCGCGCCAGTGATCGAGATACTCTTCTAATTCGTCAAATTCAGCACGGCTATAGTCAGCTAGGATATGCTCATCATATTTACCAGCATCAGTAAGCTTTTTGACATGATCATAAAGGTGCGGTGGGGTAAATTTATTATAAGCAATCTTACGTAAATGAAAGATGGCCAAGCGCGCCGCTAAATACTGATAGTCAGGCGTATCTTCAGAGATAAGGTCAGCAGCTGACTTGATGATGGTCTCGTGAATATCGCGAGTTTTGATGCCTTCATAAAACTGAATGTGCGACTTTAGCTCCACTTGTGACACCGACACATTATCTAAACCGTGAGCTGCCCACTCGATAACCTTGTGAATTTTATCTAACTCGATAGGCTCTAAACGTCCATCACGTTTGGTTACTTGGATTTTATCGATATGTGTCATGCTGACCTCGTAAGTTGATTGCTTAATAGTTATTTACTGAATGACTTATTAGTGATGCCGCGCGGTGTCAGGACGCCAAGCATGCTTTATAACGCGATATATATGCTCATGATAGAGTGTTTTTTTGAGGCAAAAGCTAGCCACGGCTCATGGTGATGGTTAAAATCACTGAGCACTACATATAGCGTGTTTGTTAATAGGTGGACACAATATAGCGGGAAAATTTTGAAAATGCTATATTGATTTTAACGGCAAACTATGTTGCTGAGGGCTTATACGTTGTCCAAATTTGGGCAAAGGACGATGGCATAAGGGTTAGACGCAAATGAGTTTAATAATAAATTTTTTGTAAAAATCTAATCACTCTTTGCTTTTTATTTGCTCGTAAATTGTTGACTAATAAAAGCAGTCACGGCAATAATAATGCGGGCGCAGATTGTACACCAAACCACAAAAAATCGCCACCCAATTGAGTGACGATTGTCATTATCTTCAGTGAATTTACGCCCATGATAGTAGGATTTGATAGAGGGCAGTAAGAGACTGTCAACCCTATCATAAGTTACATCACAATGCGTACCGTCTTAGCCGCATCAAGAGACGCATATAGGGTATTGACTTGCTCAGCAGTCGTTAAGTATAAGTTCACTCGTATAGAATGAAAGCGTCCTGTTTTTGAGGGTTTGACTTGCATAGACGCTAAGTCAAAATCCGGAAACTGGCTGCCTAAAATGAGTTTGACTTCGTTCAACAAAGTCTCATGTTCACCTTCATTACCGATAATACTCATCGGGTAATTCATTGGAAAATCCCACAACTCAGGATTTTGAATGTCGGTTTTTTTGCCTTTAATTTTGTCATTGCCCAACGATATTTGAGAGACGTTGACATCTTTTTTAGGATTTTGTTGATTATCGCTCATGGGTGAGTCCTTAGTGCTATTTTATAGTGAGGCTTGAGTCTTAAAATTGGCTGGTATTTTAACAAACGACTATCGATTAACCACAAAAAAGCTGAGACGCGCTCAGCTTTTAGGTTTATATATATTCTGCGATATATAAGGACAGTATGCTAAAAAGCTACTGTCTTTATAGGGGGCTTATCAGTCATTTTCAAGGAAAGAGCGCAGATGCTCAGAGCGTGATGGATGACGTAATTTACGCAATGCTTTTGCTTCAATCTGACGAATACGCTCACGCGTCACATCAAACTGCTTACCAACTTCTTCCAAGGTATGGTCCGTTGGCATATCGATACCAAAACGCATTTTGAGCACGCGTGCTTCACGCTCAGTCAAGTTGCCTAATACATCACGCGTCGCTTCACGTAGACCAGCAGCCGTCGCATCGTCAACAGGGCTTGAGATCGTGCCATCTTCGATAAAATCACCTAGGTGTGAATCTTCATCATCACCGATAGGCGTCTCCATTGAGATAGGCTCTTTAGCGATTTTTAGTACTTTACGAACTTTGGCTTCGTCCATCTCTAAGCGTTCGCCTAATTCCTCAGGCGTTGGCTCGCGTCCCATTTCTTGTAGCAATTGACGAGAGACACGATTGATCTTATTAATCGTCTCAATCATATGCACAGGGATACGGATGGTACGTGCTTGGTCAGCGATAGAGCGGGTGATTGCCTGACGAATCCACCATGTGGCATAAGTTGAAAACTTATAACCACGGCGATATTCAAATTTATCGACGGCTTTCATCAGACCGATATTACCTTCTTGGATCAGATCCAAGAACTGTAGACCACGGTTTGTATATTTTTTGGCAATTGAGATAACGAGACGTAAGTTAGCCTCGACCATCTCTTTTTTGGCACGGCGGGCTTTGGCTTCACCAATAGCCATACGGCGCGCCACATCTTTCATGTCGTGGATTTCCATCTCGAGCTTATGCTCGTAATCACGGATAGCACGTTGTAACAAGATAACATCGTCGGCGACTTTCTCTAATGTGGCAGCAAAAGCAGGCTTACCTTTAATACGCTCAATCAACCAATCAACGTTGGTTTCATTACTTGGAAAAGTCTTACGAAACTCTTCGCGTGGCATACGACCACGGCGAATCACCAAGCGCATGATTTGACGCTCATGCTTACGCACGTCATCGTAGACATCATGCATAATAGCCATGACTTGATCAGATAGACGGTTATTCAGCTTTAGCATCATAAAGCGGCTAGCCAGCTGCTCATAAGCTTCATTAGCTTGGGTGCTACCACGACCATAATCAAGTAAGGCTTGCTTGGCTTTAATAAATAGATGCTCGATCTCTTCTAGACGCAGGCGCACTTCTTCTGGATCGATACCGCTGGTTTCTTCTTCAGCGTCCTCTTCCACTTCCTCGTCGTCCTCCTCGTCATCATCGAGCCCAGATTTTACTTTAGCTTTTTCTTTGATGATCGGCGGGTTTTCTTTTTCTTCTTTGATGCGCTCGCGTTCTTCCTTCGCTGCTTCTTTGGCTTCTTGAGCAGCGATTTTGTCTTCTTCGGTTTCAGGGTCTAAGAAACCAGTGATAACGTCAGAAAGTTTTTTCTCGCCATCTTGGACTTTTTGGTACTCGTCAAGGACGAACTGTACCGTACCCGGCCAGTAAGACATGGCATGCTGTACGTCACGAATACCTTCTTCGATACGCTTAGCAATGGCAATCTCGCCTTCGCGCGTCAATAGATCAACCGTACCCATCTCACGCATATACATACGCACAGGGTCAGTGGTGCGACCAGGTTCGGTTTCAACAGAAGCTAGTACCGCTGCTGCCTCATCCGCTGCCATGTCATCATCACTTGAATCGTCGTTCATCAAGATGTCATCGGCATCAGGCGCAGATTCAAAGATTTTGATGCCAACGTCAGTTAGCATTTGTACAATATCTTCGATCTGATCGCTTTCGGTAATAGAGTCGGGCAGTTGGTCATTCACCTCAGCATAGGTTAAATACCCTTGCTCTTTACCCATTTGGATTAAGGTGGCCAGTTGAGATGTGGACTTAGAAACTGACTTATCGTTCATAAATACTCGCTTACTTGCATCGGACATTTTTATATTGTGACTGGCTATCGCTCGCTGGGTGCGTTGATCTTATCAATCGATTGATCAAAATATGGCGTAAAGGTAGTCAATAATATCAAAAATGAGTGGATATGAATAAAGGCTCAAAATACTACAATTACAATGTTATAAAACCGCTAACGCTCAAAAATTTTCAAAAGGCTAATACCTAAAAATAAATATTTTAAAATACGCTTTAACGATAACATTTAAAAATTTATACCTAAAACTGTGCTCAATCATACGGGCGTATCATCATTTTGTCGTTATTCATTAAACCATGCTATAAATATATAGCGACATAGTTTAACACAGACCAGTGTAATCAAGCACGAGGTAGTGATATCTACCGACTGTTTTTTACTGATTATTTACCAGCTATTCCATGTTAAACATAGTTTTAATAACAGGCAGTTTTAATAAGCTAAGACAACAGTGCATAATCATTAATAGTGGGGACAATGTCGACCCTTTTAAAGGGCAGCTGTTTTATAAATAAAATCTAATAATCATATTAAGATTTAACCGTCGCCATTTGGGCCGATTGTTCTGCTTGCTGCGCACGTAACCAGTCATTTAATAACTGGGATTGTTTGCGGACAATCGCCAGTTTTATGTTGTCAGGGTTTTTAATCAAATTTTGTGTTTTCTTCTTCATATGGCGTTCAATCAGTTGGCTGACCAACTCTTCGACCAAACCATCGAGGCTCAAGATATTACGACTGGTCAGGGCTTTATAAAAGCTGCTCCAATCACGGCTAAGCGTCTCTTGCGTCAAGGGTTTGACGTTAGAGAGAATAAAGTGCGCCGCCGCATTGACATCTTTTGGCAAATATTTCAGGCAGCGCTTAATAGTGCTGACGACATCAAGTAATGCCGTGTCCTGCATATCTTCCCAAGCCAGCGGGCGTAAAACATCAGCCGAGGCTTTTTGCTTAAGATGAGCGGGCAGGTGTAAGTCATTAATACCGGCTTGTTGCCAAATGGCTTCGATAGGATCATCAATCAAGGCACGCGGCTGGAATACAAAGCACAGTTGAAGCTGCTGACTGATGGTCATCTCACCATCAAAATCTAGCAGGGCATCTTTGGCTTCGATGTTTTGGCTACGTTTGCCGCCAAGCTTTTGATAAATGTCATTATTGAGCAGGTAGCGGAAACTACTGCCTTTTGGTAAGGCAGTAGTCAAGGCGCGTACTTGTGACATGAGCTTGGCTTTGCCTTCCACCAAACTCAAATCATGACGCTCACTGAGATAGGCAAAGATATACTGTGATAGCGGCATGGCGTTAGTGATCTGCTCACGCATTGCATCCGCGCCCTGACTTTTTATAAAGGTATCAGGGTCATGATTGTTGGGCAGCGTCAAAAAACGCAGCTCTTTTTCATCACTGAGCACCGGTAGCGCCACTTCAAGCGTACGCCAAGCGGCTTTTTGTCCGGCGCTATCACCATCAAAACTTAAGGTTAATGTTGGATTTAGCGTTAATAGACGTGAGATTTGACTCTCATTAATTGCCGTGCCCATCGACGCAATGGCACCATAAATACCGACTTGATATAGGGCAATCACATCCATATAGCCTTCAACCACTAGCCAGTCATTTGCACGTTTTTGGCGTGACTCATAATAGCCATATAGTACATGCTGCTTATGAAAGACGGGCGAGTCAGAGGAGTTGATATATTTGGGCTTTACCTCATCATCAAGCGCACGACCACCAAAACCAATGGTACGCCCTTGATTGTCTCGAATAGGGAAAATAACCCGATCACGAAGTAGGTCATAATCGCGTCCAGATTCTGAGCGCCGCACTAAGCCAAGCGCTTTGAGACCTTCGATATCTTGTGGAAATTGATGCTCAAGATGTTGCCAACCAAAAGGCGCGTAGCCCAAGCCAAAAGTTTCGAAGATTTCATCGCTAATACCGCGCGATAAGAAGTAATGCTTAGCATGAGGGTGAATACTGAGATTATGTTGATAAAACTGCTGTATCTGCTCTAGCAGCTCATATAAGTTGCCATCTTTATCAGAGATACTATTATCATTGTAGAGAGCAGTATTATCATCATCGGTTAACCATGCAGGCGGATAGCCATTGTCATCTTGATAATGAGCATCATAGCCATCCATTACATAAGGGACGGCATCGTAAGCATCTAACGGTGGGTAATTGTCATAACTATGGTGATCATCATAAATTGGCGGCTGCGTATCATCAGCTGGCATGATTATGGCTGACTGATTATTGGTTACTGGCTGACTATCATTTTTTCGCAGATGCGTTGACGATGTTGCTGGCTTAATAGCAGATTTTGGCTTAGCTTTTGATTTAATAGGGGCACGCTGATAGCTGACGTTTTGCTGTTCTTCTTTTGGGACTTCAATGCCCGTCTGCTTGGACAGCTCATTGACCGCTTCGATAAAGGTGAGGTTTTCATAATCACGTAAAAAACTGATGGCATTGCCACCGACGCTACAGCCAAAGCAGTGATAGATGTTTTTTTGTGGATTGACATAAAAAGACGGCGACTTTTCACCATGAAAAGGGCAGCAGCCTTTAAACTCACTACCAGCACGTTTAAGCGTAGTATGACGCCCAATGATACTGACTAAATCAGCTTGGCTATTTAATTGTTCAAGAATGTGATTTGGGATACTCATGCGAAAAACAGTTTACCACAGGTGCAATATTGTTGATGCTCAAAATAATGCAAAAATAAAACAGAAAAAATAAGGCCAACCGTATCGTTGACCTTATTTTTAGTTGACGTCTGACGCCATGACAGCGTTATTGATTAAAGCGCACAAACACTCTTAATCAATCATACCAAAATACGATTAATTGCTATCGGTCATATCGATGCTGTCATTTTCAACCGCCCCTAAGCGTACACGACGATTGTCATCAGTCAGACGCAGCGGAGAAGTGCTGCTTGGGGCTGCTGTATTTGCAGCATTGTCGCTTGGCAATCTCAGTTGAGTGGCATTGCGAATGACTTGAGTTTTGGTCGCACCGTTATAGTTGGCAGTGGAAAATGAAGTGTCTTTATCAAAACGACTCAGCTGTCCAAAAGTTAATTTGTTTACTAGAGAACGCTCACGTTTGGTATTGAGCTTGACACGTCCATCAGCACTTAGCATGTTTGGATAGTTAATTTGCAATAAAGTTTTATACTCGTTTGCTAAATCAGTTAGACCTAATTTTTCATGGCTATAAGCAAGGACGGCAATCGCATCTGGCACAGATTCGCTGAGTGGATAATATTGAAAGACCCATTTGGCACGATTGACAGCAGCTACATAAGCTTCACGCTCAATATACCAATTAGCAGCGCTCATCTCACTTTCAGCAAACTGATTATAAATAAACGTCATGCGCTGAGCGGCATCAGGTGCGTAAGGACTGTTTGGGTATTTGTTCAACAGCTCTTGGAAATTGGCGAAAGCAATACGGTAGTAAGCAGTATCGCGCTCCGCTTGGTTGAGCTTAAACAGTTTCAAACCTTCAGACGAGCCTTGCATATTGGCAACGCCGCGCACATAGTAAGCGTAGCTCACTTGCGGGTTAGACGGGTACAGACGAATGAACTGCTCAGCACTGGCAGCCGCAGTTTCATATTTACCACTGGCATATTGTGCATACATCATATCGAGCAAAGATTGCTCGGCATATTGTCCAGTCGGATAAAAAGTGCGCAAGTTGGTTAAATCTTCGATCGCTTGAGTATAGCGACCTTTATCAATCTGAGCAATCGCGTCATTATAGTACGCTTGCTCTGACTTCTCAGCAGTGACCACTGCATCCACGTCTTTACCGCCGGTGAGGTTTTTAAAGGTTTGACAACCCACTAAGTTGACACTTAGGGCAAGTAAAGTGATTGAGGACAGTTTGATAAACGTATTGCCAACAGCTTGCATACTTCTTCTCCGACACAAGACGTATAATAGCAGCGACGCTATCATACTATTTAGTAGATTGATGATAAAAAACGATGCTTGGTGCATCAATAATGGTCTATCATTTTACATGCCAATCACTAAGCATGCGTATTATTATAAAAACATGCTCATTAAAAAACATAGTTATTAATTTATTAAAAATTTACTCTGTAAACATGTTACGCAATAAGGCGTGCATCACATGTAAGGCTTTTATAAAAGAGCTACAATAACGACACAGTGCCATAGCATACAGCAAAACATGGCTATACTTTATAGAATAACATTTGCTGCGTCTATTTTTTCATGAGCTATTTTGTAGTTAGGCGCACCGCTGGCTTATTCTATAATGCATTTTTATTCAGTGATACCTTAAGTACATTCCACTAATATAGTACAACGTTTGAATCGCCACACTTATCAGGATTCATGCCCGCTAGTTTAGCATGAGCGGTTGCAACGGGCGATATTCAATAGTGCTGACAGTGACAAATATACAGTAAATTACAGCCATGTTATATTTTAGAGAGCTAATGAGTGCTATAAATTGCCAGATAACATGCAGCTTCTATAGGGCTTAAACGCTCAGCATGTTACACTAGAGCGATATTATTGCCATTTTTGACCACGATTATTATTTATGGTCTATAAGTGCCAATCTGTTTTCTTATGAAGTGCTCCGACTGAACATTGTCAGAGGCTTTACTATATATAAATCTGCTATGAATACATGATGCTATGACTACCAATTTACCCGCGAACCAATCCACTGAAGATTCATCAATGACAGACTTATCAACGCAAGGTTCACCTGTGCCAGAATCCACGATACCCACTGAATTATTAACCATTAATGAGCAATTTGACGAGCATTTGGACGATGATAACGTGTCAGATGATGAGCTGCTTAATGACGAAGACGAGCATGGCGATGATGAAGTCTCGGTCGCAGGGCAATCTGTGCCTGTTGTAGTTGACGTGAAGCATACGGTCATAGAAGACGAAGCAGGTTTGCGTATTGATAAACTGGCATCAAAAATATTTACCGATTTTTCACGTGTCCAGTTACAAGGTTGGGTAAGTGATGGCAGCTTGCTTTATAACGGTAGCATACAAAAACCTAAGATCCGTGTTAAAGCTGGCGATATCTTGCATCTGTCGACGACTTTAGAGCAGCATAGCGAAGATCAGCCAGAAGATATCGCAATCGACGTGGTTTATGAAGATGATGACGTATTGGTCATCAATAAGCCAGTCGGCATGGTTGTGCATCCAGGTGCCGGTAATCAAACAGGCACTTTGGTAAACGCGCTATTGTATCACTATCCGCAGCAGCACCATTTGCCGCGTGCAGGTTTGGTACACCGTATTGATAAAGATACTTCAGGGCTATTGTTGATTGGTAAAACCAAACCCGCACAGCTGGCACTGATGGAGCAGCTAAAGGACAAGTCAGTGTATCGTCATTACCAATGTGTGGTCGCAGGGGATGCAGCGAGTCTATCTCGTCATCGCCGTATTGACGCGCCCATTGGACGCCATCGTAATCAGCGTACCAAAATGACAGTAATGACGGCAGGACGCGAAGCTGTGACTCACCTGTTGAATGTAACCGCGCTTAATGGTAACTATTGTTTGTTGGATATAGGGCTTGAGACAGGGCGTACGCATCAGATTCGTGTGCACCTGAGTCATATTACTTATCCTATTGTTGGTGATAGAGTCTATGGCGGTCGTCGTCAGCTACGTGCTGGTCTAACAGAAGCGCAGCGTCAAGCGATTAATAACTTCCCGCGTCAAGCACTCCATGCTTATACGTTGGGTTTCGTTCATCCAACGACTGGTGAAGACGTTGAGGTCACTACACCAATGCCTGAAGATATGCAGCAGCTAATGGCGGTCTTAAGTGACGGCTATGATGAAGAATAAGCGATAATGAATAAGTAATACAAAGACGTTTTATTAAAACGGTAAATATGCCATGAAAAATACGCTTCCCATGACATTGCTAGCACAGCTTGATGATGTGGCTGTGTTTCAAACGGCTGCTTTTTCTGATATAGACTATGCAGGTATTGATATATCTCAGTCTAAAATCAATCAGCAGCCACATCAACGACAGCAAGCAAGTTATGGCAAGCTGAACTTGGGGCTGCATGTCAATGATGATGCAAGCGTAGTATTAAGTAATCGGATGCGTGTGCTTGCTGCAATTAATGAGCAGATGATCGCGCAGCAAAACCTACCTGTTCATAGCGTGCCTGTCAAAGCGTTACATTGGGTTAATCAAGTCCATGGTAATCATATACATGATACCGATACTACGGTACTGAGTATGGTGCCTATGGCAGCTGATGCTATGGTTAGCAAACAAGATGGTACTGGGCTTGCCATAATGACGGCTGATTGTGTACCGATCGTTCTTTATCAGCCAGCAACTGGGCAGATAGCGGCGATTCACGCTGGCTGGCAAGGGCTGGCATGCGGCGTAATCAAAGCAACGGCTGAACGCTTTAGCGACAGCGGCGAGATTATGGCATGGATAGGCGTTTGTATCAGTCAAGATAATTACGAAGTGGGTAGTCAAGTCCGAGATAAGTTATTGGCAGGTTGCATCGCGAATAACGCTTTGACGACAGATGCAATAAGTAATTTTGATGAGCGCTACGTGATGGCGTCAGGTACTAGCGAGTTAGACGCAGCAAGTACAGCGGACAAGTTATCAGACAATACGCCAGTCTATGCAGAAAAAATTAAGATAGATTTGCCAAAAATTGCCGCGGATCAATTGCAGGCAGCAGGGATTGTCGTATGCAATGAGCCCTCTATCCTTTGTGGTTATGCTGACGGGCATTACTATTCTTATCGACGTCAGACCCATTTGCAGCAACCTGCAACGGGACGCATGGCCTTGATTATTACGCGAAGTGCTTCTATATATAGCTAATCCACTTTTAAAAGGGTACAGAACTACTGGGGTTAATTATTCGCAGCCTCTGTCTGCGTAGACACAGCAAGCAAGAAAAAGTAACCCCAGTAGTACCTTATAACATTTGGATTTCTTTTATTTAGGACCGATTATAGTAACTAAAGCATGATCATTCAAAAGAGTAACTGTCACATAATAAGTGCGTCTTCTTATCGTTAACAATCATAAGCCTAATTTACCTTTTTATTTTTTATTTCATTACTTATAGCCATTATTAGAGTTTATATGAATACATCTGTTACACCGTCTATTGTACTACCTACTGACGAGACTTCTCTTAGCGTATCTAATATATCGATGGCCGTTATTTACCATAGTAACTACGGTCATACTCAACGTGTCGCAGAAGCAATCGTGACGGGCGCTCGTCAGCAACTACCTGAAGCACAAGCCAAGGCTGTCGATGTCAATGACGTCGATTGGGAGTTTTTAGATCAAGCGGATCTGTTGGTTTTTGGTAGTGCGGTATATATGGGCAGTGTGACAGCAGGCTTTAAGACTTTTATGGATGCGACATCGAAGCGTTGGTATCATGGCAAATGGCAAGGTAAGTGGGCAGCAGGTTTTGCCAACTCAGGTGGGCTTAGTGGCGATAAGCTTGCTGTACTACAGCAGATTTGTCTTTATAGTATGCAGCATGGGATGAACTGGATAGGGTTGCCACTCAGACCGACCGGACATGAGCCCCATGATTTAAACCGTTTATCGAGTAATTTGGGTTTGATGACCCAGTCGCTTGATGGTCCACCTGAAGAAACACCAGGCGTGGGTGATATAGATACGGCGATTTGGTTTGGTGATCATCTGGCAAAAACCATCATTAAACATCAGCCCGCCTCATAAAAATTCAAAAGCTATTTATTAAGTAGTAAATACCAAAAAGCAGATATCAAACTGATATCTGCTTTTTTTATTGTCAGCTTTTTATATCTATCTTAGTGCTCGTTATTTTCAACGGCAGTATCTGCAGCTGGGACAGTTTTAACCAACAGATTTTTGCTCGGGGCATTTTTGACAGGAATCGGGCTTTCGACAAATTGAAACGACTGACAACCTGTCATAAATAAGGCAGCTGTGAATATATAGGTCAAGGTTAATGACTTCATAATGATATCTCAAAAGGCAATCGGCGACGGTGAAATAGCGCTCATCATAACCAATGCACGGGATTGTGCAAGATATTATCTCATTATAAACGGAAGTAGTAGGCTCTATAAGAAGCGTTTAGGATGGGCGTTATGTATCCCTTATGTACAGCCATAATAAAGTAAGAAGAACTGTTGGCTTCATTATCTAGCAATAATCTACCAGTAATTCATGTTTATAAATATATAAAAACAAGCTTTTATAACTTTACTAATTGTTTTATAAAGAATTAATTATTTTACCTAAATTTATAATATAAAAAGGTATAACCGTCTATTAAAAAATATATCCAATTATTTATCTTTTTAAGTTTTGTAAAAAAATGATAGCGATGCGTTACTATCCAAGTAATAGAAGTGAAATAGTCTTACAGTAGTGAGGTGAACAGACATTTTTTAGCAATGATCTATAAATGGATATTTTATTACAGTTTTATCTTGTACTGATAATAGCAAAAAATAATGATAAAAATTCAGCTTAACAGTGGATGTTATGCGCAACAATCATGAAAGTATATGAGATGTTAGCGAAATGAGGGAATTATGAAGCGATTTTCTATGATGTTATCGATGCTTGCCATTGGTATGACCTCCAGCGCTGCGATGGCTGAGGATACGAGCCTTACTAATACAAGCTTACCTAATGCGACCTTACCTAATATCAGTCCTGCCAATAGCGTGCTCGTCAATCGAGGTGCCTATATTGCTCGTGCAGCGGACTGTATGGCGTGTCATGGCGAAGACTATACTGGCGGTACAGCAATAGAGACCCCTATGGGGGAGATTTATTCTACGAATATCACCCCCTCCAAACGCTATGGTATCGGCAATTATACTGAAAAAGATCTAAAAAATGCGCTGCAAAAAGGTCGTGCGCCTAGCCATATGCTATATCCTGCCATGCCATATCCTTCTTATAGTGGTATGAAAGAAGAGGATGTCAGCGCGCTGTTTGCCTATCTGCAAACCGTGCCAGTGGTAGATGAAGCGCCAAAGCATAAAACTGACCTACCATTTCCGTTTAATATTCGTGCGCTCATGTTCGGTTGGAACTTTTTAAATGTTCCTTCTACTGAGGGACGTGATGGTCTCAATGAGACGCAGAAGCGCGGTGAGTATCTGGTCAATAATCTAGAACACTGTGGTACTTGCCATACGCCACGCAACAGCACCATGGGCTTCGATAAAAAAATGTATTTATCTGGAGCGCAGTTAGGGCATTGGTACGCACCTAATATCACCCCTGACGAGTCAAGTGGTATTGGCAGCTGGAGTGAGCAAGATATCATTACTTATCTACGCACCGGCGAGCTTGATCAGCGCGCTTATGCTGGTGGTCCAATGGGTGAGGCAGTCGCGCATAGTACTCAGTATCTAAAGCAAGAAGACTTAAGCGCGATTGCCTCTTATCTAAGAGCAGTACCTGCCATTCAAACCGATGATAAAGTATTTGTCGTCGATGTCTCACGTTTACCGACTCGGGTGAACGAATCTATTACCCATGATTTACTTGCCCAAAAAGATTATTTGGCTCAAGCCAAAACTGCTGTGAGTAAGGGCAGTAATTCACCAGAAGCCTTGTATTTGGCTACGTGTGGCAGTTGTCATGGTGTGGACGGCTATGGTCAACCTGATGCACAGTATTCACCCATCGTAGGGCTAAGCAGTCTTCGCCGCGATAAGCCTGATGTGCTCGTCAATATGATTTTGCATGGGGTCGTTGGCAGCACCAATACGTCACCGATTATGCCTGCTTTTTCGGATGAGCTGAGCAGCGAGCAAATTGCCAGTATCGCCAATTACGTACGCATCAACTTTGGCGGTCTTGCCAACAGCGATGTGAGTGCAGCGGACGTCGAGCGCATCGCTGCCACTAGCGCCGAAAAGCCATTTTTAATTAAATACGCAGGCTTGCTGGCAATATTGGGTATGATCGTCGCTATTGCCGTCATTATATTTATTATTCGAGCCATCATACGCTCTAAGCACCGTCACTGATTTGGGTTTCATTTCACCTTTCATCAAACAGCGTAGTCATCAATACTATAAAGCTATGTTAGATACTGATTATAAGACAAGGATTATGGCAATTAGATAGAGCGTTATCGTTTGGCAATTATAGACAACAACACGCCAAGTACATTGATAACGATGCGTCTACTATCCTGCACCATTGTCTACTTTAAGGATATTATTATGAAAGACATGCTTCAATCACCCACGCGCCGTCAATTGCTTTCAATGATTGGTAAAACAGCGGGCGCGACCGCCATGTACCAAGCAATGACGACCTTGGGGTTTGCTTCAGAGTCCAGTTTTAAAGAAGCAATGGACCTTAAAGGCGCACCTACTGGCGCGAGCATTGTTATTCTTGGTGCTGGTCTTGGTGGTCTTACTGCCGCCTATGAGCTGCGAAAAGCGGGCTACGATGTCAAAGTGCTTGAGTTTCAAAATCGTGGTGGCGGTCGTAGTTGGACACTGAACAGTGGTGATAAATATACCGAGCTTGGCGGCGAAGAGGTCACTTGTGATTTTGAAGAAGGCAATTATTTCAATGGTGGACCATGGCGTTTGCCAAGCCACCACTATGCCGTCTTTCATTATTGCAAACAGTTCGGTGTTGAGATGCAACCCTTTATACAAACCAATGACCGCGCTTATTTGCACCGTACTAATCATTTTAATGGCGTACCGCAGCGTTTGGGTGACATCAAAAATGACATTCAAGGTCATGTGGCGGAGCTGCTATCGAAGTCAGTAAACGTGGGTGGTCTGGATCGCTCAGTCAATACTGAGGACAAAGAGAAGCTGCTAGAAGGGCTAAAAGGCTGGGGCGTGCTCGATAAAGACTATCGCTACCGCCCCAGTAATGAGACTACCAAACATCGTGGCTTTAGTGTGTTCCCAGGTGGCGGTTTGATGCCAAATGAAAAGCCGTCAAAGCCATTACCAATCAGTGAGATACTAGATTCAGGCATGTGGGGAGATATTTATAGCAATCACATGACCTATGGACATCAGCCGACCATGTTTCAGCCAGTTGGTGGTATGGGTAAAATCGGTGATGCTTTCACCCGCGAATGTCGTGATATGATTGAGTTTAATGCCAAAGTCACTAAGATTCATCAAGATGATACTGGCGTTACAGTCGACTATGTGGACAGTAATAGTCCCGATGGTGCAACTAGAACCATTCGGGCAGACTGGTGTGTCTGCAATATACCTTTAACCGTATTAACCCAGCTCGATATCAATGTCTCAAAACCAATGAAACAGGCGATGGCAGCGGTTCCTTATGACACTTCCTATAAAGTAGGTTTGGAATTTAATCGCCGCTTCTGGGAAGAAGATGAGTGGATTTATGGCGGTTTAACCTATACCAATATGCCTATTACCCAAATTGCTTATCCGTCAGAAAATATGTTTAAAGATGGCTCGGGTGTATTGCTTGGTGCCTATGGTTTTGGCGCGACTTCTTATAAGTTTAATACTCTAACACCGCAAGAGCGTATCAATGTGGCGCTTGCCTACGGTAAGTATATCCATCCGCAGTACCCAAAGGAATTCCGCGCCGGAACATCTGTCGTCTGGCACCGTATTCCTTGGACACTCGGCTGCTACGGTATTTGGAGTGAGTCTAGTCGTGAGCAGCATTACGATAACCTATGCAGTATAGACAACCGTATTGTGCTGACAGGTGAGCATTGCTCTCATATTCCTGCGTGGCAGGAAGGGGCTATATTATCTGGCATGGATGCAGCTAAACGCTTGCATAAAAAAGCAAAAATGCTGGGTTAATTGCGGTGCACATAGAGACAATCATTATAAATTCAGAGGCTATCATGAACACTATCATCATGAAAACAACTATCATGAAAAACATGACACCTAAGATGCTGATGATCATGCTGCTAAGCAGCAGCGCATTATTAGGCTGTAGTCAAAAAGCAGACGATGTAGAGACGGTAGCCAGTAAACACGATGCTGAGCAAACGGTTGACTATCAAGCAAGTCGCAATACTGGCAGCTGGGGCGCTGTCTATATGAGCCGTGACGAGCTAAAAGCGCAGCCTATCAATGTCGTTGATGACAGCTCATTACCCAATATGGAAAATGATCCTATTATTAGCGAGTGGGAAGCAAAGTTTGAAGGGTCAAATGCCTTTATTACGACCGATGGCAAAAAGCTCTATCATGACTCCTGTGCTGGCTGTCATATGCATAAAGGCGAGGGCGCTTATGGTGCAGGCTATTACCCGCCACTGGCTAACAATAGCAAAATGCAGTCAAAATATTACATCATTAATATTTTGATCAATGGTTTCCGCGGGATGCCATCGTTTCATATGATGATGAATGATGCGCAAATGGCGGCAGTGACTCAATACGTCGTCAGTGACTTAAATGGTTACACGGATACAGTGACCGATGAAGACGTGGCCAAGCTCAGACATGCCAATCCGCCCGGTTATGATCCAAGTGAATAGTGTTGCTGTGAACAATGTTTCCTTAGAATAAAAGCTGATCAATTTACTCTCATATAAAAAAGTGCCCAATCGATGATAGGGCGCTTTTCTTGGTTAAGACATTACGAATTTCTAGCTCTATCTGGGACTGGCTGACCAGACAGGTGAGCGAATCGTACCTTGCCCAGATTTACCAAAGGCTTCGCCGCCGTTTAGTGATTTGATAGTCAGTACGCCCTTACCACCTTGCTTTGATGCATAAACAACACGCTTACCATTTGGTGAAAAGCTCGGTGCTTCATCGATACCAGTATTGCCCAAATTAGCAGTGACCGCGCCGCCGCTGTTCATAACAGCCGCTGAGCGCCCATTTAAAAAGGCAATTTGCGTACCATCACTACTAAATTGTGGGCTGGTCGCATAACCACTATTAGACACTTTGGTTGTGCGCCCTGAACCAAATTCATAACGATAAATCTGCGGCTTATTAAATCCAGTCTTATCAGATACAAAGACAAAAGATCTGCCATCAGGGGCGTAGCTTGGCTGTACTTCACTGCTTGGCCAATTGGTCAGTCGTCTTGGTTGACCGCCGCTGGCACTCATCTCATAAATATCAGCACTGCCTTCAAAACTACTCGAAAACAGTATTTTGCTGCCATCTGGCGAGAACGAAGGACTTAAGTTGCTACCAGGGAAAGGCGTCAATGGAGTTGCACCGCCGCCGCTCACGCTTTGCACATAAATAACAGGATAAGATTTATCACGTTGTACTGAATAAGCGATACGATTGCCATCGGGCGACCATGCTGGAGAGAAGATAGAGCCTGAAACCTCAGTAATGGTTTTGGCGTTTTCGCCATCAGCATCCATGACTTTTAAGCGTGAGACTTTTGCTTTGCCAGTGCCAATTTCTTCGATATAAGCAATACGCCCTGAGAAATCACCTGGAATCCCAGTAATCAGCTCATAGACTTTATTAGAGATGACGTGAGCGGCATAGCGCATGTTGTCTTTATCAGCAGTTAAGGTTTGCTTACCTTCGATCACGCGTCCTGTCTTAACCTCAATCACTTCGTAATCGGTGACCACTTTACCGCGGCTACTGCGTGTGCTG
Source organism: Psychrobacter sp. ANT_H59 (assembly GCF_008369225.1). Classification (NCBI taxonomy): domain Bacteria; kingdom Pseudomonadati; phylum Pseudomonadota; class Gammaproteobacteria; order Moraxellales; family Moraxellaceae; genus Psychrobacter; species Psychrobacter sp. ANT_H59. The sequence continues at coordinate 323,331 of NZ_VOBE01000001.1, read as the reverse complement.
CCGACTACTAAATAAGGAACCCCCATACTTTGCCAAACGGGTAGAGTGCCAGCCAGCTCGCTGCTACTATGCGGCTGTTGTGGTAGGTTTTGGTTGGTAACTTTTAGCTCAGTTTTGCTCAAATTATTTAAAATAATAGGCGACAACACACTATCACCAGCAAAAGCCACAAAAGCCACTTGGTTCTGTTGCACAGGAATATCGTAATCGAGTTCTAAAACAATGGGCGCTGCCAATACACTTGGCGCGATCAGCAAGCTTGAGGCGCTAGCAAGTAACGAGATGAGTAGTTTTTTATGGGTGCGCATGAGTAAGTTTAGCTCCTAAAGCAGTATGAGTATCATTTTTATAGGTTATTAGTCCGCCATAAAGATAAGGCAGTCCCTTCTACAGTACAAGCTGTTTAAGGTAACGTTATCAATAATATAAGACATGAGCAACTGATTAATTGCTACCTTTAAACTGTAGAGTAAAGGTTGGGTATTTGGGATCGTCAGCATCGATTGGTAAGCTGCCTGTGTTCAATACGGCTTGTTTTGCGGCTTCATTGACAGCTTCATCAGGTCCTGAAGCGGTAACATTGGTGATATTACCGCTGGCATTGACCGTAATTGTGAGGGTCGCACGCTGGGTTGAGCCCTTTGCCGCAGTCGGTGGGTTATAGTTACGTCTGATGAGGTTAATGATTTCACTATTACTGGCGCCGCGACTGCCACCTGACGCTGAGCGGCTGTTGCCTTTTGAAGGGCTTGAGGTTGTGCTATCACCAGATAAAGTCGACTGCCCATCGTTTGATAGACTAAGGGTTTGACCTGAACTACTAGAGCCGCCCGTATTGATTTCTATATTTCGGTCGGTAGCAGTTGGGCGCTTAATCTTGGGAGGATTGTTTTGTTTATTGCGGAAATCCCCAAGCCTTTTTTGCTCTTCAATCAGCTGCTGTCGTCTTTCTTTTTCAATCTGGTCATGTTCTTCTAAGACGGATTCGTCTAAGCGCGCGGCCCACTCAGCCATACTGCGCTCATACTCTTGGTTTTGCTCAAGTAGGCGTTGATGCTGCTCTTCACTCATGAGCATCGGACTAGTAGCAGATTCATCCGAGCGTGTGAAGACAGGCACTTGCTGAGAGTTTGGTTGAGCAGGATTTGGAGTGCTGACGCTTCCATCAAAGGCTTCTGTTGGCGTAGCTGAACTACTTGAGCCGCTTTCCGCTTGCATAGCACTGGCTGCGGCGGCGCGATTTGCAAGGATTTGACCTTGCATCTCGGCTAACTGTTCAGGAGATACCATGGTCGTTTCAATACTACCTGCGGTCTCAACGTCCATATTTTGGTAGGTATAGATAAGTATACCAATGACAAGACCATGTGCCAGCAAACTGAGCAGCGTGGGTAAGGTTAGCCCATTGCCTTCGGGTTCAGTTGGTACATAAACGGTTGGAGCCTTGTGCATGGTAGTGATACTCAAAAACGTGATACTAAAAGATAAGCTACATCAGATTATCTGCTTTATTATAACCGGCTACACCAAAACGGCTGTTTTTTAATATTATAAAATGATTAAACCGCTGGTGTAGGCAATGGAGCGCCAGTTAATAGTCCAACCTTCTGAATACCGGCTTGTTGCAACGTTGCCATCAAAGTCATGATAGCGCCATATTGATTGTTTTGGTCGGCATTAATCATCACTTGTACTGGCTGAGCACCGGCATCACTGCTTTGACTTTGCAAAGTCGAGAGGGTATCAATTAGCTCAGGCTCACTAACAGGTAAGTCAACATTGCTCTCATAACTGATAAAAATCTCACCGTTACCGGTCAAAGATACAATGACTGGTAGCTGGCTTTGACTCATGGTGTTGGTTTGCTCTTTTGGCAAATCAACATCGACGCCAGTAATCAGCATCGGCGCGGTCACCATAAATATCACGAGCAGCACGAGCATTACGTCGATATAAGGAACAACGTTCATCTCCGCATTCAGTGCTTTTTTCTCACGGCGATAGGGACTTTGTTTCATAGACCAGCCACCTGAGTGCTTTGGTTGGCTTGGTTGGCTTGGTTTACTTGAGTGCTAGGCTGCGGGCTTTCATTACTGGTTTCGCGCTGCAGCATACCTGTCATCTCATCACAGAATAAGGCACGTGAATCATATAATCGACTAGATTTGGCGGTAAAATGGTTATAAGCCAATACCGCAGGAATAGCGGCAAACAAACCCATAGCGGTGGCAATCAATGCTTCTGCAATACCTGGTGCCACAGCGGCTAGGGTAGCTTGTTCATTTTGTGACAAGCCCAAAAAGGCATTCATGATACCCCAAACGGTGCCGAACAGACCGACGTAAGGTGCAACGGAGCCGATGCTGGCAAGCGTTGTAAGTCCTGATTCCAAAAGTAGCTGCTGACGACCAAGACCCACCCTAAGCTTACGCTCAACGCCATCGATAATGTCATCTTTTGGTTGACGTTTTTTGTGCATTCTTAAGTATTCAGAGAAGCCAACATAGAAAATCTGCTCAAGACCTTGGCGCTCAGGTGAGCCCTGAATACCTTGATACAATTTCGCCAAATCTTCACCCGACCAAAACCACGCCTCGAACTGTTGGTCAAAGTTTCTGGCAGTGCCAAGCCGCGCACTCATACGAAAAATAATCACCCAACTGAGTAACGATGCTAATAATAATAGAGCCATCACGATCTGAACCAGCAGGCTCGCTTGAGTAATAAGGTCGATAATATTTAAGGATTCAGGCATGTAAAGGACTCATGGATAATTAATAATAGTCATTAAAAATAGGGTGCTCATATTAACCCCCTAGTGTACTGCTAATCTTGGTAAATATCATTAATAATGTGTTAATTACATAATGAGCAGTTTTTTCCTAAAATTTATGGTGACAGCACTATCATTTTATAATATTGTCCATATGGTCAACTATTTTTTGCTCTTTTACTGACAAGTTCATGGCATTCATTGAAATTATCTATTTATTTCCATAGAATGTTATGATTTGTTGCTGTAATTTTTCACAGTGGTTTTATTTTTAGCAAATCTTGTGTGGCTAAAGGATTAAAAACATCATCTCCAACCGTAGTTTATAGCGTCATTTACAGTCGCAATTTGGAAGCGTCATTTATCGTCGCAATTTAGGTGTATTTTTTATGTTTGAGTTAAAAGCGGCATTTATCGTCGCAATTTGGAAGCGACATTTATCAATACCATTTGATAATGATAATTTACTCACTGCAATTTGGAAGCGACTCCTATGAACGCAATTGAACGATATTTTGGGATCGATGGGCACAATACCACGATCAAAACAGAGATTTTAGCAGGTGTAACCACGTTCTTGACGATGGCTTACATCATATTTGTCAACCCTAACATACTTGCTGATGCAGGTATGGATAAAGGCGCAGTATTCGTAGCTACCTGTCTTGCCGCGGCCATTGGTTGTTTTATTATGGGTATTTATGCCCGCCTGCCAGTCGCACTAGCGCCTGGAATGGGACTCAATGCCTTCTTTACTTATGGCGTGGTTTTAGGAATGGGCTATGCTTGGCAAACGGCGCTTGGCGCAGTATTTTTGTCAGGTTGTATCTTTATCCTATTAAGTTTGTTTAAAATCCGTGAAATCATTATTAATTCTATTCCGACCAGTATCAAACAAGGGGTTGTCGCAGGTATTGGTGCGTTTTTGGCCTTTATTGCGCTTCAAACCTCAGGTGTCATCGTCAATAATGATGCGACACTAGTGGGACTAGGTGACATGACCACGTTTTCACCTGCGATGGCAGCCCTTGGTTTTATTGTTATCGTTGGTTTGTCACATAAAAAAGTACCCGGTGCGGTCACTATTGGTATTTTATTGGTTGCGCTTATTAGCCTTGTCACAGGAAATACCCAGTTTACAGGTATTATCTCAGCGCCGCCCCCTATTGCACCAACCCTGATGCAGCTTGATATTGCTGGCGCGTTCGATGTAGCCATGATTAGTGTTATCTTTGCTTTCTTATTCGTTGATTTATTCGATACAGCAGGCACGCTGATTGCCACCACCACTCAAGCAGGTTTGATTGGTAAAGATGGTAAAATCCCAAATATGGGCAAAGCATTGCTAGCAGATTCGACGGCGACTGTGGCAGGTACAGTACTTGGTACCTCATCAACAACCAGTTTTGTTGAAAGTGTCTCAGGTATTGCTGCAGGTGGTCGTACTGGTTTGATGGCTGTGACCGTTGGCGTGTTATTTTTACTCAGCTTATTCTTTTCACCACTTGCCGGTATGATTCCAGGATATGCGACTGCGGGCGCTATCTTTTATGTAGCAGTACTCATGATGGAAACATTAAAAGATGTCAAATGGAATGACTTAACAGAAGCGGCACCAGTGGTGGTGGTCCTATTGTTTACACCTTTGACCTATTCTGTCGCTGACGGTATTGCGCTTGGCTTTATCACTTATACTGCCATCAAAGTAGTTGCTGGTAAATTCTCTGACATCAGTATTCCTGTTTTGCTATTGACAGTAGTATTACTGGCTAAAATTATCTTTATCTAGTTTTTAATCAATCGACGCGCACTGTTAATTACGGTTGATATTGCTATAGAGATATCAGTTAAGCCCTTCTTATTATCAAATGATAAGAAGGGCTTTTTGGTATTTACTATTCTTATTATATCAAGACAGTAGCGCCAACTATTTGATTCATAAAACAATTAATCATAAATAGTAAATCGGAAATTATAACCAAAGCGTCACGTTTGTGAATGCGTTAATAACTGTTTGTTTTTTAACACTATTATAATTGGCTAAAATGCATAATATTGTTAGTTTGAAAATTTATTTCATGGTAATATGCGGATATTAAGCGCATCACCTCAATCAACGCCGTAGAGGTTTTTCTTATCAGTGAATCAGCATTGCATATTGCCACTTTATATTGCAAACACTCTCCTTTCACTACTAACAAGAAGAAGGCACTAATGCCGCTTAGTTTTATGTTGTTGCCTTTGTATTGTTGACGTAGTCCGTTGCACAGTCAAACGATCTACTTGACCTTTTCCAGCTTATGCTGGATTTTCTCGTTTTTTAATATTGTCGTGTGTTCTGTTCATTGTTATGTATGTTATCAAAGCCGAATCACTCACACTGCTTAATAGCTGATTGTGATTGATTGCTGTTTTCGATAGGGTAGATGATAAACCGTTTCAATACTTTAGCGTTACGACGTTGTTTTAGCGCCACAATATTTAAAAGTTTCAATATTTAAAAGTCACAATATCAAAAAGTTTCAATGTTAAAAAGCCTCAGCGCATCACTTATGATGGATTTTCAAGTTATGGAGTTGTTATGAACCCAGTAGAGCAATTTACCCCGCAAGAGCCGATTTTATTTAATCCTATTGATTTGTTATCACCAGAATATATTGCTCAGTCATCAACAGAGCTACATGCGCGTATATCGCCTTTATATAGCGTAGATGAAGAGCGCTGGTTGACGCAGTTATTGCCACTTGCCAAACCGACAGATGCCGAGCGTGACAGTGCAGCTACGCAGACGCGTCAGCTGGTTGAGCATGTGCGTAATGATGGTAAAGCGGTAAAAATGGTCGACTCATTATTGCTTGAGTACAGCTTGGATACCCAAGAAGGTGTTTTGCTCATGAGCTTGGCGGAAGCCTTGATTCGTGTGCCGGACAATTATACAGCTGATGCGCTGATTCATGACAAGATGAGCGTCGCTGACTGGAAAAAACATTTAAAAAATGACAATGGTTTTATGGTCAATGCCTCAACGTGGGGCATGATGATGACAGGCCGTGTGGTGAGCATCGATAGTGATACCACGGCATCTGGATTTTTAGATCGCATGACCAAAAAGATGGGTGAGCCTGTTATTCGTAGTGCCATGCAAAAAGCCATGCGTATCATGGGACACCAGTTTGTACTTGGCGAAACGATTGAAGGCGCTAATAAAAATAGCCAGCCATATCGCAATAAAGGCTATACCTACTCATTTGATATGTTGGGTGAAGCGGCAATTACTCATAAAGATGCTGAAAAATACTTTAATGATTATTTGCATGCTATCAAAGCCACTGCAAGTGTGAAAGTTAAAGAGGGCATGCCTAAGCCATCAGTTTCGATCAAGCTGTCTGCATTGCATCCGCGTTATGAAGCCACGCAAGAAGCGCAAGTCATGGGGCTGTTGCGTCAACGCTGCTTACTGTTGATTGAAGCTGCGCGTGAGGTGAATGTTGATATCAGTATTGATGCCGAAGAAGCCGATCGTCTTGAGATATCGCTAAAACTATTTGAGTCCTTATATCGCGACAATCTAACAGCGGATTGGGATGGTCTTGGCTTAGTTGTACAAGGTTACTCAAAGCGTGCAATTGCTATTTTGGCTTGGCTGGCACGCTTGGCAACTGAGGTTGGCGACCGTATTCCTGTACGTCTAGTAAAAGGCGCTTATTGGGATACAGAAATCAAGCTTGCTCAACAAAAAGGTCTATCAGGCTATCCGGTCTGGACGCGTAAAGAGGGGACGGATACCGCTTATCTTGCCTGCGCGCGTTTCTTATTGTCAGAGCATTTGCGCGGGCTAATCTGGCCACAGTTTGCCACCCATAATGCCCATACGCTTGCCTCAATCATGACCATGAGTGCCCATAGAGACTTTGAGTTCCAGCGTCTACATGGTATGGGCGATGCATTGTACGATCATATCTTGCAAGCCTATCAAATCCCTGTGCGTATCTATGCACCCGTTGGCGCTCATAAAGATCTGCTGCCGTATTTGGTACGTCGATTGCTCGAAAACGGTGCCAATAGCTCGTTTGTCCATCAGTTATTAGACAAGTCTTATCCAATTGACAAGCTAACTGTACATCCGTATGACAAGCTATTAACCAATGCAACGCTACACAATCCAGATATTCCATTACCGTTAGCTATCTATGGCGCACGCCGTGCCAGCTTTGGTCCCAATATCTTTGTAGAATCGCAGTGGATACCGTTTAAAGCAGCTATCGATACGCATATATACAAAACATGGTCTGCGACTTCTGTTATTAATGGCAACGCAGTCAATGACAATACGGTAGATGGCGACACTCATCAGCTTGACAAGCAAGCTATATGTGCGCCTTGGAACCATGAAGTCATTGCCGGTGAAGTCGTCTATGCCAATGCTACTATCGCACAGCAAGCAATTGCGGCGGCAGTCGCTGGACAAGGCGAATGGCAAGCGGTTGCTGCTACTAAACGTGCGGCTATATTGCGTAAAATAGCGGACTTATATGAAGAAAACTATGCAGAGCTGATGGCATTATGCCAAGTTGAGGCAGGTAAAACCTTACAAGACAGCATTGATGAAATCAAAGAAGCGGTTGATTTTTGCCGTTTTTATGCTGATGAAGCTGAGCGTTTAGATGATGTTATTTATGAGTTTACCGATTTGGCAGGCAAGCCGTCGCGTCAAGTTTATAAAGCACGTGGCACCTTTATTTGTATCAGCCCATGGAACTTTCCATTGGCTATTTATACCGGTCAAGTAGTTGCAGCACTGGCTGCAGGTAATACCGTAGTGGCAAAACCTGCCGAACAGACGAGCTTAATCGCTCATTTTGGTGCGCAGCTTATGTATCAAGCTGGCGTGCCAGTAGAAGCATTGCAACTCGTGATTGGCGCGGGCGACGTTGGTGCTGCATTGACTGCTGCGGACAATATCGCAGGTGTTATCTTTACAGGTTCGACCCAAACGGCGCAGCGCATCAACCAAAGCCTAAATGCCCATGCTCAAGTCAGCGGTGAGCTGCCTGTCTTTATCGCCGAGACTGGCGGACAAAATGCCATGATTATGGACTCAACGGCATTGCCTGAGCAAGTGGTTAGAGATGCGGTATTATCTGCCTTTGGTTCAGCAGGTCAGCGCTGTTCAGCATGTCGTATCTTATGTGTACAAGAAGAGATGGCAGATGATTTGATTGAGCTATTGCAAGGCAATATGGCTGAATTAATCGTTGGCAACCCGCTATATGCGACTACAGATGTAGGTCCTGTGATTGATATTGATGCCAAGCGCGGACTTGAAGCGCATATCGAACGCATGCGCGCTGAGCCAACGGCTACGATTTTGGCGCAGACACCGATGAGTGATAGCTCAGAGGTCAGTCAAGATCAAGCAACGTTTGTATTGCCAACGGCGATAGAAGTAAAAAGTATCGATGTGATCGGTGGAGAGCATTTTGGTCCTATTTTGCATGTACTGCGTTATGAAGCACGTGATCTAAATAAGCTGATTGATGCAATCAATGCGACGGGTTTTGGTTTGACCTTGGGCATCCATAGCCGTATTGAAAACACAGTAGAGCATATCGAGCGCCGAGCCTTTGTCGGCAATACTTATATCAACCGTAACCAAATCGGCGCGGTCGTCAACGTACAGCCGTTCGGTGGCTGCGGTCTATCGGGCACAGGTCCCAAAGCAGGTGGTCCACATTATGTCGCCCGTCTGATGAGCTTAACGACAGAGCAGTTGGCTAATGAGCAAGTGGCTCTGATAGACAATACCACTGCAACCAGTACTCAAACAATAATCGCATAAGGAGTAGCACTATGGCGACTGAATTCAAAAAAAATCATGGCCAAGTTTGTGAAACTTGGCGTTTGCTTGGCGCAGTGAATCGTGCCACTTATCTGCAAGAAGCCGCACCAAGACTGGCATTATTGACCGGTGATGCCAATAAGGCAAAGCGTCTGTTCAATCATTTATTGAGCGCCTCACCCATGCTTGACGAAGAGCACCGTATGACTGGTGCTACGGGCGAGTCAAATGACTTGTACGTGACGGGTCGCGGTAAGACGATGGTTGTTGGCGGCGAGTCTGCTCGCGCGATGGCAGTGCTTGGGCAATTGCTAGCAGCATTATTAACGGGTAATGAGGTGATATTGCATTGCCCAAGCCAAGATGAGATGTGCATTGAAGCGGCAAAAATCCTCTATGAGAGTGGCATCAGTGATGATGTGCTGAGTGTCGCCAATGACTCACAAACCGTCACGCTTTTATATATCGATCGCCTTGCGCAAGTTGCCGTCTCTGGTAATCGGCAAGAGGTGCAAGCGGTCAGTCAAGAGCTTGCCAAGACCGATGGTATGTTGACGCAAGTCATTAGCGTCACTGATATGGACGGCTTATCAGAGATGCTAACGCCTGATTATCTATACCGCTTCGTCACTGAGCGTGTAAAGACCATTAATACCACTGCCATTGGCGGAAATGCAAGCTTGTTAGAGCTTGGCACATAGAAGTAACAGCAACAATTTAGTACAGGCAACCAATAATCTCATAAGAAGTTAAAAGATTAGCTTATTGCCAATAAAGAAATAGCTCGAATAGTAAAAATGACGATCAGTCATTATTCCCAAATATTTGGTGAGTAATTTCTGGTCGTTTTTTTATGCTTAAATTTAGAGGTAGGATAGGTAGGCATTTTAGTAAATACTCACTTTAGTAATGAAGTTTCTTGGCTTTTCAACCAAAATAAGGTATTTTTTGAGTTGTAAGTTAAACAAAGATGGTGATAATATAAGTTAACCGTTTAGTCAGCAATTATTCACTAAATGGTTAATAAATCCCTTTAACACGGAACGTTGACGTAAGCTAAGCCTCGGAAGTATGTTTTAACGGTGCTTATATTCCTCGATTTTCCGATAGAGTAGTCGTCATTGAGACGATACCCAAACCCTTTATAATGCTTTTGTATTTACTAAAGATGCTCATCCATCATAGGTAAATTAAAAAGTTCAAACCGCAAACAGATTAAGCCTGAGCAAGTCAGTAGTCAGATAGGCAGTCAGCTTATTCAATACAGTTATAACTCTCAGTATTGATGTAGGTATGATGATCATCATCGTATAAATTTTATTAACATGGTAATTAAGTACTCACTTAAGGGCAGCGCATTTGTGTGCAGTTATCCTTTAAGATACTGATTGTTAAGATTTTATGATTCGATTAAAGATAAAGCAGTTTTTTATCTTCCTTTTATTCTGACAGCTGAGCATTGCTATGATTCATTTTTATTTGAACGGTCAATATAAGCAATTAACTGACCTCAATCCGAATACCACGGTGCTTGAGTATTTGCGCTTGCACGAACGCCAGACTGATACCAAAGAAGGCTGCGGCAGTGGCGACTGCGGAGCCTGTACGGTGATGGCGCAGCGCTTACCTAGCAGTGGTGAAGATTCTTCTGATTTGCCTTTTTATACCCTTAACGCCTGTATTACGCTACTGTCATTGATGGATGGTCATCATATAATGACGTCAGCTTATATCGCGGACAATCCTGAACATCATCCAGAACGTGCTTTATTGCACCCAGCGCAGCAAGCAATGGTCGAATGCCATGGCTCGCAGTGCGGGTTTTGTACGCCTGGATTTGTGATGACGCTGGCCAGCACCTACGAGAATCATCGTCTGCAAGTCGCAAAGGGAACCATTAAAGATGATTTAAGCTACGATGATATCGTGGCTTCAATTGGTGGGAATCTTTGCCGTTGTACAGGCTATCGTCCGATTATCGAGGCTGGTTTGGCAATGAGTGAGATTGGTAGACAACGCGATGCTGATCAGACGATCGCCAAAGACTTGACCATCAGTTTAGCGACAGATGCGATGGCAAATAGCAGACAAACCGTTTCAAGCGAAATGGGCACTATTGAGCCTGCACTTACTCAAGGGTCACGTAAGTTATTCATTCCACAGTCTGTTGCTGAGCTCAATCAAGTGCTCGCTGCCCATCCAAAAGCGACCATTTGGGCAGGTGGTACGGACTTAGGTTTGAGTGTGACGCAACACTTGGTTGATCACGATATTATCGTACAACTGTCAGCGATTGACGAGCTAAAATCTTGGTCACTACAAGCGTTAAGCTTAAATACCGATGAGCAGTCTAAAGGCGATAGCGAAGTAGAGTCTTTAGTATTGGGTGCTGGCATGAGCTATAAGAGCATGCTGCCTGCGCTTGAACAGCATTTCCCTGCGTTTGCCAATTTGTTTGAACGTATTGCTTCTCCGCAAATCCGTAATATGGGCACTATCGGCGGTAACGTTGCTAACGCTTCACCGATTGGCGATTTGCCTCCCATTCTATTGGCATTAGATGCTCATATTCATCTGCGTCATTGTGCTGCTATTGACAATGCTATTAACAGCGCTACTGACAATATCAATGTTAATAATGTCCATTCAAATCAAGTATCTAGTATTGATGAAATCATTCCTTTATCTAAATTCTTTTTAGATTACAAAAAGACCAAACTACGTGCTGGTAGTTACGTGGTTGCCCTTCATATTCCGCTAATGCAAGATCATCAGTATCTCTATATTCATAAGATTAGTAAGCGTTACGAAGATGATATCTCAGCGTGCTTGCTTGCTGCGCGACTTGATTTGTCAGCGGATGGCATGACTATCCAAGATGCAAAATTTGGACTTGGCGGCATGGCGGCGATACCTTTATTGGCAGCAGAATGTCAGCAGGCACTAATTGGACAAGCAGTAAATGTTGCCAGTTTCGAGCAGGCAGCACAAAGGCTACCTAATGATGTCTCGCCGATGACCGATGTGAGAGCCAGCCGAGAGTATCGTATGCATGTGATGCAGCGGTTAATCATTAAGTGTGGCAAGCAATTGGTTGCTGATGTGCAAGCGGTAGATGCGTAAGGAAACATATAGTAAGTAAGCTCGGCAAGGGCTAAATAGACGGCCCTAGTGTTTGAACTTGCTTGATTATGCTAACTCACGTAACTTTCGCATCGCTAAAAGATACAGTCAAAACGCTATTGTTAGAGAGATAGGTTTTGCTAAAAATATAAGAGAGAGCCATTATGAGCCACCATTCTTCATTATTTGACAGCTACAGTACCCGCAGACAGCGTCCACCAAAAGACAAGATTGGCACCCAAGCCAAACATGACAGTGCTATTAGTCACGTTATGGGTACCGCCACTTATGTGGACGATATGCTAAAACCACAAAACACCCTGCATTTAGCAATTGGTAAAAGTGCTCACGCGCATGCTCGTGTATTGAATATGGATTTGAGCGCCGTACAAGCAGCGGACGGGGTCATCGATGTCATCACCTTTAAAGATTTACCAGCCAAGACTGATATCGGAGCAGTGTTTGATGGCGACCCACTCATGGTCGATCAGATCACAGAATATGTCGGTCAAACGCTATTTACGGTGGTTGCCACTAGTCACCGTGCAGCAAAAAAAGCCGTGCTCAAAGCCATTGTGGAATATGAGCCGCTGCCCGCAATCCTCACTATTGATGAGGCGCTAAAGCAAGAGCAGTTTGTACGTCCAAGTCACTTTATGACGCGCGGTGATGCTCAGGCTGAGCTTGAGAATGCACCTACTCGTATTGCAGGGCATATTCATATGCTGGGGCAAGAACATTTTTATTTGGAAGGGCAAGTATCTTATGTTGTTCCTTGCGATGATGGTGGGCTTGAAGTATATACTTCTTCACAGCATCCGAGTGAAGTGCAGCAGCTGGTCGCCGAAGTGGTCGATTTACCTTTTCATGCCGTGACGACAGTTGTGCGCCGAATGGGCGGCGGTTTTGGCGGTAAAGAAACGCAAGCTGCGGCATGGGCGTGTCTGTGCGGTATCATTGCCAAACGCCATAATGTGCCAGTGAGTATGCGCTTAGACCGTCAAGATGACATGGTCGTCACTGGTAAACGTCATGAATTTGCCAATCGCTACGATGTCGGTGTCAATGATGCTGGTCAAGTGCTTGGCGTTGATATGCAGCTATCAGGATTGTGTGGCTATTCACCAGATTTGTCCGATGCCATTGTCGATCGGGCGATGTTCCATTGTGACAACGCTTATTATTATCCAGCGGCTCAGATCGCTGGTCATCGCTGCAAGACACATACGGTATCTAATACCGCTTATCGAGGTTTTGGTGGCCCACAAGGTTTGCTGACCGCTGAATATATGATGGATGATATCGCCTACAGTTTGGGCAAAGATCCTCTGCAGGTACGTTTGGCAAATCTATATCAAAATGGTCAAAGCACCCATTATGGGCAGCCAATTGAGCATTTTGATTTGGCGACTATTATGCAGACGTTAGCTGATGATAACGATTATGCTAAGCGCCGTGAACAAATCACAGTCGCTAATCGAAAAGCTGAAGCCGAAGGTAGTGACAAACGTTTTGGTCTGGCTCTAACGCCGGTCAAATTTGGTATCTCATTTACGGTACAGACGCTAAACCAAGCAGGTGCTTTGGTTCATATCTATACCGACGGTACCATTCAAATCAATCACGGCGGTACTGAAATGGGGCAAGGGCTATATATTAAGATTGCCCAAATCGTTGCCAATGAATTCGATGTCGACTTGGATACCGTAAAAGTAACCGCAACTCGCACTGATAAAGTGCCAAATACTTCGCCAACAGCGGCGTCGTCAGGTACTGATATGAATGGTAAAGCCGCCCAAAATGCCTGTATTACTATTAGAGATCGCTTGGTTGAATTTGCTACTGAACATTTTGACGTAAGTGCAGAAGATGTCAAATTTGAGCGCAATCATGTCCATATCGGTGATAAAAAAACACTAACCTTTGCTGAAATGGTGTTACTCGCATATCAGCACCGCGTTAGCTTATCGTCTACTGGCTATTACAAAACACCAAAGATATTTTATGATCGCTCAAAAGCGTGGGGTCGCCCATTCTTTTACTTTGCTTTGGGTGCCTCTTGTTCTGAGGTTGAGATTGATATTTTAACGGGTGAATATAAAGTATTGCGCTGCGATATCTTGCATGATGTCGGGCAGTCGATTAATCCTGCAATTGATATCGGTCAGATTGAAGGCGGTTTTGTTCAAGGTATGGGCTGGCTTACTGCTGAAGAGTTGGTTTGGGATAAAAAAGGCAACCTTGCGTCAAACAGTGCCGCCAATTATAAAATTCCAACGGCGCATGACTTACCAAAACAATGGAGCGTCAAACTGTTCGAGCGTAAAAACGAAGAGCAGACTATTTATAACTCCAAAGCCGTTGGCGAACCGCCATTTATGCTAGCCGCTAGCGTTTGGTGCGCGATTAACAACGCGATTGCAAGCTTAGGTGATTACCAGAAAAACCCTGAGCTGACTATGCCGGCAACGCCAGAAGCAGTGCTCAAATCAGTAATGCGATTGCAGGGTCAAGCGTGGGAAATTGCTTCTAAAGCGGATACAGATACGATTACTAGCCTAACAGTAACCGATGATAATTGCGGTATTGATGATGATAAAGTCAAGCCGCAGCAAGTCGCACATGGTAAGGATATTAATCCAACAGAAGTCGAAGGTAAGCTAACGGATGATCAGCCTGAAGCGATACAAAATCCAAATGTATCAACGGCTCGCGGACCGGCACATAGTGAATAAGTCACTAATCACACCGATGCCACCAACAAAGTGGTATAACGGGCTAGCGCAATATCAGCAGCAAGGTATTGCGCATGTTTTAGCTACAGTCGTTGCAGTCAATGGCTCAGCACCTCGTGAGCTTCAATCAAAAATGATCGTGACGCTTGATGCATGCTGTGACACCTTAGGCGGCGGTAGCCTTGAACATGACGTGACGATAACCGCTAGGCAATTGCTAAATGGTGAAATTAATGGCACTGACGCTAGAAGCACGCAACCGTTAAAAGAAGGTAAGTCTGCAAAGGCGCAGGCAGTACGCCGCGATGCCGTTTACACCAAGCATTATCCATTGGGTGCTACGTTGGCTCAATGCTGCGGCGGTAGCGTCACGGTCATGTTTGAATGCTTTAATGTAACGCCGCCCATGTCATTACTGGTGTTTGGCGCAGGGCATGTAGCAGCTGCGCTAATGACCATTCTTGCCGAGCTACCTTGTCAAGTTGACTGGGTGGACAGCCGAGCTGAAATGTTTGAGCGTTATCTAACGCATAATCCGGATACTGTAGAGGGGCAAGTGACTTATCAGTTGCCTACTCACATTCGCCCGCATATTGATGAAGATCCAGTCGATTTTGTTCAACCGTTTGTTGCCAAGAGCATTGAAAGTGCCTTGATGAATGCGTCAACAAAAAAAGGCACTCAGTACTTTATATTGGTCATGACACATGATCACAGTCTTGATTTTGATTTGGTGCGTGCCGCGCTCGATGCTTATGTAAAAATTGGCATCGATAGCAGCTCATTACCTTATCTTGGCTGTATCAGCTCAGCGACCAAAGCCAAGCGTTTCAGAGATCGCCTGCTACAGCGTGACTACAATGAGCAAATAGTCGATAAATTGACCATGCCTATAGGACTTAATACTGGCGGAAAAGAGCCAATGGCAGTCGCGATCTCTATCGCGGCGCAAGTTATGCAGCTTTATCATGATTTATAACTAACATTCATCTTAATTAAAAATTTTTTAATTCTCTATTTATCTGTCTGCCTTAAATGCATTAAGACATCGTTCTTAGTTTCGTCAGCCATCATAAGATATAGGCTGCGCTCAGTAACTTTGTGCTTGTATTTCTTTGATTGTATTAGGGTAGACACATAATATGGATGAATTTTTAACCAAAATACTTATCTATTATTGTGAGATTTTTTTATGACCATACATATTTATCAAGCACAATTATTGCATTATTTAACGGAAGAGAATCTGGCGGCAAGAGCCAAGCATACCCATGTAGAGACGGCTGATTTAACCAATGATAGTTTAACCAATGCTGAGCGTCCTAGCATTACGGTGGTCGATAAAAACGTTACTTTGCTGCCAGTGGTGGCAGGCGTCAAGGTTTATCCTGAGTATATCGCCAATGGTGCTTTGGTGGTCGATGATGCGACTGGTCGCGTCGTAGATTATGGTAGCTGTGCGTCAATGATGTCGCAGTACGGCAACGCCAGTCGTCAAGAGGGTCAAGCGCCAGTACAGATTCATGATTATCAAGATAAGCTTATCATGCCAGGCTTTATTGACACCCATGTACATTATCCGCAAATAGATATGATTGCTGCGTTTGGCGAGCAATTACTTGATTGGTTGAACAATTATACCTTTGTGACCGAAGCCAATTTTGGTGATGCAAAGATTGCTGATGATACCGCAAAATTCTTTTTAAACCAGCTGCTTGCTAACGGCACAACAAGCGCCTTGGTATTTTCAACCAGCCATCCACAGTCAGTAGAATCATTCTTTAACGAAAGCTGCCGTCTGAATACTCGTATGATTACGGGTAACGTATTGATGGATCAAAACGCGCCTGAGCATCTGTGTGTACCAACAGAGCAGGGCATCCGTGATACACAAAATATCATCGATAAATGGCATGAGCGCGGACGTCAGCATGTGGCGATTACGCCAAGATTTGCCATTACCTCAACGCCAAAACAATTACAAATGACCGGTGAGCTGTATCGTAGTTATGATAGTGTTTATCTACAGACACATCTGGCTGAAAACCTTGATGAAATCGCTTTTGTACGTGAGCTTTATCCCAATCATAAAGATTATTTAGACGTTTATCATGATATGGGCTTACTTGGCAGATATACGACGTTGGCGCATGGCATTCATCTCTCGACATCAGAATATGAAGTGCTACGTGATACTGGCACCCAAATAGCCCATTGCCCGACGTCCAATTTATTTTTAGGCAGTGGACTGTTTGATTTGTCCAAAACCCTAAGCTATACCGGCGTTAGTATCGCAACCGACGTGGGCGCAGGTACTAGCTTATCGATGCTGACCACTTTATCAGAAGCCTATAAAGTTCAGCAATTACAGAGTAATCCGCTATCAGCGCATCAAGGCTTATATCAAATTACTTTAGGCAACGCGCAGTCATTGTTGTTAGACAATAAAATAGGTAACTTTATGCCAAATAAAGAAGCAGATTTTGTGGTGATAGATATGGGAGGCACTGATTTAATGGAGCGCCGTATGACACAGACCAAGTCGCTTGATGAGCAGTTATTTGTATTGATGATGTTAGGTGATGATAGGGTGATTAAAGAGACGATTATCGCTGGCGTGAGTCGTTATAAAAAAGCGGTTACTGCATAAAGGGAAGTATTAAAAGTATTTTTTTGCTTAAGTTAGAATGTTTACATAAAAATCAGCGCCTATTTATTAAGACATTTAAATCTTAGTAAATAGGCGCTGATGGTTTTTAAATAATGCTTAATAGCCAATATGCTATAAAAACTGGCTAATAACTATGGCATTACTCTGGATGATTCATCCATATCCAACCATTCTCTAACCATTCCATCACTTCATCAGGGTCAATCCCTTCCATATCGTCAAGGGTTAAATGCTCGCCATTAGATAAGCGTACCAGTAGTGCTATCGATGTTTCATGCAAATCATCTAGGCGTTGCCCATTGGCATATAAAACGATGTCATTATCCGCCTGGGTGTATAACAAACGATTGCTGTAATCTGCTTGCAACGTCGCGCCAGTTGCCAATGCTGCTATCATCTCATCAGTCGTCAGCGACTCTTCAGGGACAAGCACATCATATTGACGCTTGCTGACCACTTCAGACACGGCTTGGCGAATAATCGTATCACCGCGCTCAGATTGGAGCAGTTGTAATAATTGAGTTTTAATCGCCTCAATGCTGTCAGTCTTTAATGCCCCTGACGCTTGCATAGCTTGTGGTAATAACATCGGTATAAATAAAGCGCTGTCATTGGTCGCGACATCGGCAAGGCTGTCAATGATTTGCATCAAGTTTGGACGACGGCAGCCAAAGGAAAAGGTTAGGCAATCATCTTGCGCTACGCCAAAATGTGCTAATTTTGGTGGCACGTATAGCACATCACCGGCTTCTAAGATTTCATCAAAGATAATCTCGCCCATATCATCAAATAGACGTATCGGCTCATCGGCAACAAATTGGGTCTGCTCATCACAAAACTTACCTAACTGCCAGCGCCTAGAGCCAAACCCTTGCGCTAGAAATACATCGTAATCATCATAATGCTTGCCAACCGAGCCGCCTTTTGGCGCATAAGACACCATAATATCATCGCGCTGCCACTGCGGTATAAAATCAAGCGCCTGCCATAATGCGCCAAGTTCCGGCGACCATTGCTCAAGATTTTGTACCAGTACTGACCATTGCTCAGGTAAGTTATCAAAGTCGGCTTCAGTTAGTGGGTTCTTTTTAAGTTGCCATTGCGGCTGACCTTCTTGTTTGCTCGCAGCTTGAGTCAGTAGCCTTGCAGTAGCGTCTTCATCTATGGCTAAGCCTAAGATATCTTCCGGCTCAAACATACCAATTAATTGCGGTAAGCCTTGCTTAATCAAGAGGGGTTTTTTTTGCCAATAATCGCTTAAGAATTGCTCAGGAGTAATGGTATTCGGTAAACAAAGGGGGATAGAAGTCATGGATAAATCCGTATGGTTAACTGGTTATAAGATTAATAGAAATGATGGCTTTATAGGCAGGATTTATTAGTTTATGATTATTGCTTATCTGATGACTGTCATCAGAGCCTATAATTATTCTTAGGACATTTATGAAAAAATTGCATTTTATCGTTATTATTGCCAGTATGTTTTTGCTGCAAGCTTGTGTACATAAAATTGTTACTGTACCTGCTAAAATCGCTTATAAAACCACTAAAGGTGTGGTTAAAGGTACGGTCGCTGTGGGTAAAGCTATCATACCGGGCGATAGCAGTGATAAAGACGATAAAGAATAAAAACCTCACCCATCAACTATGTATTTTAAAAAATAATAGTGTTTAGAGTAAGGTTTTTATTAAGATATAAATGAGTGCTCATTTATATCTTTTTTTGCATTTGATAGAGATGAGCTGATTGCCAGTTAAATTTTAGCAATCCATTCTTTAATCGTGCGTGCTTGTTCAGCCGCATTACCAATATAAGTAGCAGGCGTCATTTCGCGCAAACTGTTTTTATCGCTTTCACTGACTGCCGATAATTCATCGCCATCAACAAAAGTAAGCATTGCTTCACGAGTCATGGCATTACCACGGGTAAGAGCTTTAAGCTTCTCGTATGGGTTTTCAACACGGTAGCGACGCATGACCGTTTGAATCGGCTCTGCCAACACTTCTTGTGCATTATCTAAGTCATCATTTAAACGTTGGGCATTTAATTCAAGTTTGCTGACGCCTTTGAGGCACGCATCATAAGCAATCATGCTTTGTGCTAGACCAACACCGATATTACGCAACACGGTAGAGTCAGACAAATCGCGCTGCATACGTGAAATCGGTAGCTTTTCACCCAAATGAGCAAGCATGGCATTAGCTACACCCAAATTACCTTCAGAGTTTTCAAAGTCAATCGGATTGACTTTATGCGGCATAGTAGAAGAACCCACTTCACCATCTTTTAGGCGCTGTTTAAAATAGCCTAAGCTAATATACTGCCAAATATCACGGTTAAAGTCGATTAGAATGGTATTAAAGCGTTTTACTGCGTCAAACAATTCAGCGATATAATCATGCGGCTCAATTTGCGTGGTATAAGGATTAAAGGTCAATTCTAAACGTTCATTAATGAATTTTTCAGCATGATTCTGCCAATCAACGTCAGGATATGAGGCGTAGTGAGCATTATAGTTGCCGACCGCACCATTGATTTTACCGAGCAACTCTACCTGACCGACTTGCTTAATTTGACGCGCTAGACGATAAGCAACGTTTGCCATCTCTTTACCTAGAGTCGTCGGGCTTGCCGTTTGACCATGAGTACGTGAAAGCATCGGTTGATCAGCATGGATAATTGCTAGATTAACGATGCTATCCGTTACTTCTTGCATTTTAGCAACGACGATTTCGCGGCTGTCTTTGAGCATAAGTGCGTAAGATAGGTTATTAATATCTTCACTGGTACAAGCAAAATGAATAAATTCTAATGAATCTTCAAGTGCTGCCTGACCACGGAATTTATCTTTAATAAAGTATTCAACCGCTTTTACATCATGGTTGGTCGTTGCTTCGATGTCTTTGATCGCTTGCGCGTCAGCTTCGCTAAAGTTATCTACGATAGCATTTAAAAACGCATTGGTATTGGTATCGAATTCTGCCAACTCACCAATCGCGCTATTATCAGCCAATGACTGTAACCAGCGAATCTCAACGGTCACACGCGCTTTAATCAGACCAAATTCTGATAAATAAGGGCGCAAGCTATCGGCTTTGGATGCATAGCGACCATCGATTGGGGAGAGTGCGGTAAGTAGATTCATATCATTGCCTCAAAAAGTTATTGAAATTACAGCTGGTTAAAAAAATGTAAAAAATGATTTAATCTGAAAAATCATCATGTATTAATTAGATTGCGTTGTACCGTACTTAGTATTGAAGTAAAAGTCGTAAGATGATTTTGCCGCTAGAGTAAATATTTTGGTTTTAATTACACCATTGTTACCGATAGCCACACTATCAGAAGCATAATCATTTGGCTTATAAAGTGGCGCAATCAGTTTTGAGTCGACCGTGGCCCCTTTTTCTCCCTTCTTTTGAAGCATATCTTGCATTATGAAGTTATCAATAGAAAGGTTGGCTCGATTGGTTGCCGTAATTTTATAGGCAATACAGTTTCTAGGCTCAATATTATCAATAGGTTTCGTACTAAAACCACTATTAGGGTTGTCAGCAGCGGTATTGCTAATATTGGGGTAATCAATAGTCGCCGGACAGCTATTTACATATTGGTATTTTATAAGTACTAGAGCAGCATTTTCAGCAGCGACTCTACCAAAATTATTGGTATCATAAAAATATTTGTTCGGCGCTAAATCCACTTGTTTTTTACTATTAGTAGTGCGAATAGGGTGTGTATTCGTACTGTTTTCTTCTGTCAAACAGACAGTATTTTTGCCGCTCAGATTGGCAATGGGCGTTCTAAGTTGATATTGCCCAACACCAGTCATAGGTAAATTTTCACTAGCGTAAACTATATCTGAGTTGTTGCAATCGACTAGTTTAATAGTACTGTTAGAAATTCCGCTTTCGGAGACGGTATCAAAAATACCGTTAAAGTAGCCAGAGTTATTGACTTGTGGATTGGTATTACCACCATTATCGTTAAATACTGTTCCTGAAAAAACATAATAGAGAGGTTCGCTTTCTACCCCGAAGCTGATCCATTCATTATAGGTTTCTCCAACCACATCCGCTTCAATAGCACTATTACCTCTCATGATGCCTTCGTAAGTTAAGGTGACAGTCTTGGCATTTTTAACCGCAAGAACATAGTTGCTGTCCGTATTAGAGATACCATAGCTGACGTAGCTGCTATTATTAGCTATGACGTCGTTTACGTTCAATGCCCGATAAGTCGTCTGATTATTGGGACTGGTAGAGGTTTCTTTTAGAATATTGGTAAAGGTGGGCATAGGGGGCAAGGTACCTCTTTTTTGACCAGATGCAAAAGATACTTGTCCACTACTATTGGTAGTAGGCGTAAACGAGCTACTATTACCACTACCGTTAAGCGCAGTGATTCCATAATAATATAAGCCGCTATCCCCACCATTTGAGCTATCGAAACGTAGCTGTGGCAAGGTAACCGTATTGTTAGAGCTAAAGCTATTTCCAGCCAGTTTTTTACCCATAAAATAATCACCCATGGCATTATAAAAATAGGGGACGTTTGGATTATTTCTGATGGTAGCTTGCGCAGGTGTAATAATTTGACTATTTTGGGTGAAGCTTAATGTTTGACGTGCAATCTCTGAGTTACCACCCATTGAATAGCTAGCTTGCCCAACTTTTATGGTATGTATAGAAGCATTGTCATCAGGAGTAATAGTAAAGGTGTACTTAAACTTATCTCTATCAATACTAGTATTAGAATCATTCCTGATTTCAATACCATTGGTGCGCGTACCACTAGCTGGTGTTATCTCAGCGCTATTGTTATAACCAATATTTTCATTGCGAACTAAAGTAAAACTACCGGTAGCACCAGAACCTGCTGCTACATATGTGCCAGAAGCAGTACCAGCCGAAGCATTAGAGCTGGTAACTGTAATACTACCCATATTTGTTGGTGCAGCCTGCAAATTAAATGACGCCGCCATAAAAGTAAGCGTAAGACCTCGCTTCGCCCATAACGAAAAAGAAGTTGGAAGAGTAAGTAAAACAAAAAAGCGAGCGGTCATTCAATATCCTAAAAACAAAGGCAAATCATTTTATTAATTAAGGATAAATGAGATGTCAAATTCCGCAAGGCGCATCAATAGTAGCAATCACGCCGCCGCCTAGACAAACTTCCTCAATATAAAATACCGCTGATTGACCAGGAGTAACGGCACGTTGTGGCTCATCAAATACCACTCGTACCTCACTACCATTTTCATTGTTAGCAAATACGGTACAAGCTTGGTCAGGCTGACGATAGCGCGATTTTGCCATACAACGTAAGCCATCTTCGCTAAATATATCTGCAGGCGGTAAACCATCGACCCAATCGAGCTTATAAGCATGCAGCTCATTACTCAGCATCATCGGATGCTCATGACCTTGTCCAACGATCAAACGATTGTTATCTAAGTCTTTTGCGAGCACAAACCATGGTTCTTCGGGACGATCTTTCACTCCGCCAATACCAATACCGCCGCGCTGCCCTAATGTATAGTACATAAGACCATCATGCGTACCGATAGTAATACCATCATCAGTGACGATATCGCCTTTTTGTGCCGGCAAATACTGCTGTAAAAAGTCTTTAAAACGGCGCTCGCCAATAAAACAAATACCAGTCGAATCCTTTTTATTGGCGGTAATAAGGTCATGCTCTTCAGCGATTTGACGAACGACTGGTTTTTCGAGCTCACCAACTGGGAACAGGGTTTTGGCAAGCTTGTCACCGCCAACCGCATGTAAGAAGTAGCTTTGATCTTTATTATTATCGAGCCCACGTAGCAATTGAGCCACTTCAATACCGTCATTATTCTTATAGTTCACACTGCGCCGCGTATAGTGACCAGTGGCAATGTAATCGGCACCAAGCGTTAATGCATAATCTAAGAATGCTTTAAACTTGATTTCTTTATTACATAAAATATCGGGATTTGGCGTGCGACCCGCTTTATATTCCGCTAAAAAATGCTCAAAGACGCGATCCCAATATTCCATGGCAAAGTTGGCGGTATGCAGTTTTATGCCAATTTTGTCGCACACCGCTTGCGCATCTGCTAAGTCATCCATCGCCGTACAATATTCGGTACCGTCATCTTCTTCCCAGTTCTTCATAAACAGACCTTCGACCAAAAAGCCTGCCTGCTGAAGCAATACGGCAGACACAGAAGAGTCGACTCCGCCTGACATGCCAACAATCACATGCTTAGTGCTAGGATCATTGATATCGGCAAGCGTTAGAGGGCGATGGGCGTCAAAAGAAGCAGAAGCTGATGTGTTAGAAGCGTTTGGTATGGCTGACATAAAGCGGCTCAACTATTTATACGTTCTCCAAAATACATATTGACGCCAAAATTATGCAATCACTACCATGCGTAGTCTCAGCAGAACGACGTCAGCTTATCTTTTGGATTGGGTATTATGATAAAATAAGCGTCATATTATACCAGTTAATTGAAACTGGTGGCGAGCTATGGCATCTTACTGGCGGTAAAATCGCTTTAAAAATTTAGATAATGGTTTTCAATTATCCTAATCACCATTAATTTACTTGGAATGATAATGATAAAAATTGGTCAAGGTATTGATGTTCATGCGTTTCATAATAATGGTCAACAGCAGCAATATGTGGTGCTGGCAGGTGTGCCTATTGATCATACGCACAGCTTACTTGCGCATTCTGATGGTGATGTAGTACTGCATGCACTTGCTGACGCTTTGCTTGGTGCCTTGGCACTTGGTGATATCGGGCAACATTTTCCAGATACCGATGCGGCAAATGCCGGTTTAGATTCACGCGTACTACTTCGTTATGTGTATGGCAAAGTTTTGGCCGCAGGTTATATGTTGGGTAATGCTGATATTACCGTAATGTGTGAGCGCCCAAAACTAGCACCACATAATTTAGCCATGCGCGCTAACATCGCTAGTGATTTGCAGACCGATGTGAGTAATGTCAGTGTTAAGGCAACCACCACTGAAAAATTGGGCTTTACCGGTCGGCAAGAGGGTATTATGGCCAATGCCGTGGTATTATTGGTGCCGAATGCGTCTGGCGTTTAATTCTCAATAGTATATCAGTGCGTATGATTATGGCTGTCAGCTTTCAAAACTGCTTGCAATATGGTTAAGATTGCCCCATGTAGCAGCCACATGATAAATTTAATGTTACCTGTCTTTTTTATAAATAGTTTTAATTAATAGGAGTTTTTATGAGTGAGCAAACCCCAAATACTGCTGCCAACGATATTGAACAACTGATTCGTAACCAAATCAAAGACAACAAAGTCATTCTGTATATGAAAGGCTCACCGCAGTTCCCACAGTGTGGTTTCTCTGCCAAAGCGATTGAAGTCTTGACACAAATTGGTCGCCCATTTGCTTTTGTCAATATCTTAGAAAATCCAGAAATCCGCGCAACGTTACCACAAATTGCTAATTGGCCAACTTTTCCGCAGCTATGGATTGATGGTGAATTGATGGGCGGATCAGACATCATTTTGCAAATGTATCAATCAGGCGAGCTTAAGCCTTTGGTTGAAGCAAATAGCCCAGCTGCTTAATATCGAGAGCACTTTATATCGACGTTTAATGCTTAAATATCTAAGTGGCATTAAGATGTTGATATAATTGACATTCGATCCTAAGTACCCAAATCCGAGTCGCCTTATTAAAGGTTGCTCGGATTTTTTATTTTTTAATATTGACAGTCAGCAAGTTCAATTGTTTTTGCCAACTTTATCCCCATATAACTCTTAATATCGATGTTCAATACCTCGAAACATTGAGAAACATTAAATCAATAATAAGAGAGTTTTATGACTAACGAATTAAATAGCCAAGCCACTCAAATACAAGATGCCGAGCAAGCTGCGATTGAAAAACGTCGCGAGCACTTAAAAAATGAATCCACGCGCATTATTGAAATCGCTGGCAATGAGCCACATTCAGCGCTGAAATGTATTCATCAGCTTAGCGTGGCAGGCGGCGCAACAGAAGCCACTTATATTGCGATTGAACAGCGTATTGTCGCGGATCAAGATGCTGCGGGCGCTTATCATTTGGCGTTATTGGCACAGAATACGCCAGATTTACCCATTGATGCGCGTCAACTTATTGAACTGGTCGTTAATAAAGGCGACAACCAGCAACGTTTGGCATTGCTAAAAAACTTGCCACTACCACCCGTTGAGACGATTAAACAGTATATATTGGCGAGTGATGATGGCGATGCTATCGGGCAGATGAATGCTTATTTACAGATTAACCCTGAAGGCTATGGCAGCCAACATATGCTGGCGAGTGGGCAGGCGGATCGTATTGTGCCGCTTAGTCCTGGCAAATAAGTCCTGACAAATAAACGTTGGGAATGAGCATTGGTAAATGCTATCAACGTTAATCAAAACTTCTTGATCGTTAATCTCAATAGTTTTTCGTATAACGTTTTTTAAATGATAAAAAATTGTTATAATTAGTGGTTATCTATTCAGCTAATAGCGGCTTGTTCTATATTCTAGTCGCTATTTCTTTTTTAAATTCGACTGACACTTATCTACCCAGTTCCTGTTATTAAATAATAGCCTGTCGCTAAGCATAGCGTGATCAGTCAAGTGAGGCATTACATGCAATACCCAAAAAATTACGACGTGGTGGTGATCGGTGGCGGTCATGCTGGCACAGAAGCTGCTTTGGCGGCCGCACGTATGGGCGCGCAAACCTTGCTGTTGACGCATAATATTGAAACGCTGGGGCAGATGAGCTGTAACCCTGCGATTGGTGGTATTGGTAAATCGCATTTGGTGCGTGAGATTGATGCACTTGGCGGCGCAATGGCACTGGCAACAGACAAATCTGGCATCCAGTTTCGAGTACTTAACAGTCGTAAGGGTGCCGCTGTACGAGCCACTCGAGCGCAAGCAGATCGTATTCTTTATAAAGCCGCCATTCGTCATACGCTAGAGAATCAGCCAAACCTTGATATCTTCCAACAAGCAGCCGATGATATTCTAGTTGAAAACGGTCGTGCCACAGCGGTTGTGACTGCTACTGGTATTATTTTTAATACGCAAACGGTCGTGTTAACCTCAGGTACGTTTCTAGGCGGGGTGATTCATATTGGTCTTGAGAGCTCAAAAGGTGGTCGCGCAGGCGATCAGCCTTCTATTAAGCTTGCTGATCGTTTACGTGAGCTGAAACTCCCTGTTGGTCGCTTAAAGACAGGTACGCCCGCCCGTATTGATGCGCGTAGTGTTGATTTTAGTGTGATGACGGTACAGCCGGGTGATACACCGCTACCAGTAATGAGTTATATGGGCGATGTGTCCATGCATCCTGAGCAGGTCAATTGCTATATAACTCATACCAATGCGCGCACGCATGATATCATCCGTGAAAACTTAGATCGCTCACCGATGTTCTCTGGCAAAATCGAAGGTGTTGGTCCACGTTATTGTCCATCTATTGAAGATAAGATTCACCGCTTTGCCGATAAAGACAGTCATCAGATCTTCATCGAGCCAGAAGGCTTGACTACGCATGAGCTATATCCAAACGGTATCTCAACCAGCTTGCCGTTTGATGTGCAGTTAGAATTTATTCATAGTATGAAAGGCTTAGAGAACGCGCATATTACCCGTCCAGGCTATGCGATTGAATACGATTATTTTGATCCGCAAAACCTAAAACCAACGCTTGAAACCAAATCGATTGACCGCTTATACTTTGCCGGTCAAATCAATGGTACAACTGGCTACGAAGAAGCAGGCGTACAGGGTTTATTAGCTGGTACCAATGCCGCTCTAGTCACTTGTGAAAACAATGAGTTTGATGTCTGGACACCACGCCGTGATGAAGCCTATCTTGGCGTGCTTGTCGATGATTTGATTACGCATGGCACGACCGAACCATACCGCATGTTTACCAGTCGTGCAGAGTATCGCTTATTGCTACGTGAAGACAATGCTGACCAACGTTTGACTGAAACCGGTCGTAAGCTTGGCTTAGTAGATGATGTGCGTTGGCAAGCGTATGAAGAAAAAATGGAAGCCATTGCTTCAGAAACCGCACGCCTCAAAGATATGTGGGCAACCCCTGCCAATGCATTGGGCAAAAAAGTCACAGAGCAAACGGGCGAGGTGCTATCCAAAGAGGCAACAGCTTTTGATTTGCTCAAGCGTCCGCAGATTCATTTTGCTGATATCGCTACCATCACTGATTCGAAAGTCGATGCCCAAGTGGGAGAGCAGATTGAAATTTCTGTCAAATATGCAGGCTATATTGATCGTCAGCAAGAAGATATTGATCAGATGAAGAGATTGGAGAATACAGCCCTACCAATAGATTTTGATTATAGTGTAGTATCTGGGTTGTCCAATGAGATTGTCCAAAAACTTGCGCAAGTCCGTCCGTCAACATTGGCTCAAGCGGGACGTATCAGTGGTGTCACACCGGCTGCTATCCAGCTACTAGCAATGACGGTCAAGAAACAGAAAAAAGTAAAAGCAGCATTAAACGCGTCATAACAATGTATCAATGACTTAAAAAATAGAAAAGCAAAAAGCCTATACCGAGAAGTCGTTATGGGCTTTTTTTATTGCCAAAATACTACCGTTGTTAAAAGAAAGAGGTGTACTCACTTGTCTTGGTTGCTGCTTTCTCTTTATACTGGCTCTACGAATTACCAACTCTATTGTTATTACTTATATCTTTTTTATTAATTTACCTCGCTATTGTCCACATTATGATGGGCTTGTCACTAAATTGAGCCTATTTATGATTGATGCCATTATTTTTGCTATGACCATCGTCTTGCCCAACCTTGTCTTAATGTGGTTAGGTTTTTTTATGAAAAGACGCGGTGAGGCGGATCAGGTGTTTATCGATCAGGCCTCTAGTTTCGTTTTTAATTATTGTCTGCCCTGTCTGCTGTTTTTTAGTGTGGTCGATAGTGACGTTGATTATGCGAAGCAAGTGGTATTGATAGGCGCTGGTATTGTGGTGACCTTTATACTGTTTATCGGCTCTGAGCTCTATGCCAAGCGCTTTATCAGCGACCCTGCCAATCAAGGGGTTTTTGTACAAGGTATCTTTCGCAGCAATATGGCGATTATTGGACTGGCAACCGTTGCCAACGCCTATGGGACGACTGGCTTAAGTATTGGCGCAGTATATATGGGTGTGGTGACAATACTGTTTAATATCTTAGCGGTGATTACGCTCAGCCGAGTGTCTAAGAGTATAGAGGATACTTGGCTCAGTCGTAGTACCATGATTATTAAAAAGCTATTTACCAATCCGCTCATCATTGCACTCGTTGCAGCCTTTACTTATAAGGCGTTGCCACTACCACCGATAGCGGGTGTGATTCATATCACCGGTGGGTTATTAGCAGCAGTTGCTTTACCGCTTGCACTGATTTGTGCTGGTGCCAGTATTAATTTGAAATCGATGTTGCATCCTTCTGGACTTTCTATGCAGGCAAGCATTGGACGCATTGTTATTGCACCGTTGGTTGCTATAGCGGTTGGTTTTGCTTTTGGCTTAACGGGCGTACATATGGGCGTACTGTTTTTGATGGTTGCATCACCAACAGCAGCAGCAAGTTATGTGATGGCAAAAGCGATGGGCGGTAATGATATTTTAGCGGCCAATATTTTGGCATTTACGACAGTAGTTGGTATGTTTGGCATGGCGATTGGCGCAGCAATATTACGCGCTATGGGACTAATTTAACCACTGTTTGATAAATGACTACATACTTATCAAACAGTGGTTAAATCAAAAGACAGTTGTTAAGAGTTTATCAACCCCTGATTAAAAAACCTTCCCATCTTTATAGAAGGGGAGGTTTTTTTAGTTATACAAATGCTTTTGTTGATTGTAAATCAAACAAATTAAGCTCAGAGACAAGCTCAAGTGAGCGCAAACGTGCTGCTTGGTCATAGATGTTTGCTGTCACAATCAGCTCATCGGGCTGATAGGTAGCAAGAAACGCTGTAAGCTTTGGCTTGACAGTTTCAACAGAACCGATAAACGATACCGACAACGCACTATCCACCATCATTTTCTCAGCAGCGCTCCAGATACTATCCATATCATGAGTAGGCTTTGGCATTTGACCTGTTTCACCACGGCGTAAACGCACAAAGCTCTGCTGTGCTGAGGTAAAGTGATAATGGGCGGTCGCATCATCGTCCGCAAGCAATAAATTTGCCGCTAGCATGACATAAGGCTTGTCTAAGTAAGCTGATGGTCTAAATTGCTCGCGATAAGCATTGATGGCTTGCCCAAGCATTTGCGGTGCAAAGTGTGAAGCAAACACATATGGCAATCCTAAGTGCGCTGCTAAGGTCGCACCAAAAAGGGAAGAACCTAATATCCAAATAGGAATATTGGATTTTGCACCCGGGAACGCTTGTACGGGGCTATCATCTGTGCCATTTCCCAAAAAGTACATCAACTCTTGCACATCTTGTGGAAAGCGATCAGCATCTTGCATCTGGCGACGTAATGCCTGAAAAGTTGCACCGTCTGTACCGGGCGCACGACCCAAACCCAAATCTACGCGGTCGCCATATAATGCTTGCAGGGTACCAAACTGCTCAGCAATGACGAGCGGGGCATGATTGGGCAACATCACACCACCTGCGCCAATACGTATACGCTTGGTCTGAGCACCAATATGCGACAATAGCACTGACGTCGCTGCACTAGCAATACCAGGCATATTATGATGTTCTGCCATCCAATAGCGATTAAAGCCAGATTTTTCGGCTTGCTGCGCTGTTTCAACGGTTTGGGCGACACCTTCAGCAATGCTTTTACCTTCAGGGACAGGTGCGAGATCTAGGAAAGATAAAGGGATTTTGTTACTCATAAATTATCCAGTAGTGTATTAATTATTTTCTACTGATATGCTTATAGTCAGTGATAGTTTCAAGTACCTATAGTCAGTGTTAATGAATCATAACAAAGTAGACTAACTCAGTATTTAAGCTCACTTAACAATTATCAATGTGCGTTTATAGATATAAAGGCGTGCCTATAAAGTTGTAATACATTATGAATAGGGCACAAGCAATATTGCAGCACTAAAAAAAGCAGGCAACCTAAGTTACCTGTTTTTTTTGATTGGCTAGTGATAAAGCGGCAATGAATCAAATCATTAATACTTTATCAACATGACGTTATTTGGTTGAATGACTATTTAGATTGGTCACCAAGCTTATACGCCACGACATAATCACCAATGGTTGTACCCACTGAACCATGTCCACCAGCAACTAATACTACCATTTGCTCACCTTTAGAGTTCAAGTAAGTCATAGGTGTGGCTTGACCACCTGCTGGAATACGCACATTCCATAGGACATCACCATTTTTCAAATCATAAGCGCGGAAGTTGTTTTCGGTCGCCGCTGATAAGAATGCTAAGCCGCCTTTAGTAATGATAGGTCCACCGATACCAGGGACACCTAACTCCAATTTTAATGGAATAGGAGATAAGTCTTGTACGGTACCATTTTTGCGTTGATAAGCAATCTCACCTGTGGCCAGATCAGCACCTGCTATTGTGCCCCATGGTGGCTGCTGACAAGGTACGCCAAGCGGTGATAAAAACGGTCCCATTTCTACCGCATAATCTGCGCCTTCATTGGCATTCACACCTTGCTCACCTTTATTGGTTTCAACATCACCAAGTGTTTCTTTAGGAATGAGTTTTGACGTAAAGGCAAGGTAAGTTGGCATACCAAACATCACGCCATTTTCAGGATCGACGGCGATTCCGCCCCAGTTAAAGGTACCAAAGTTACCAGGATAGACTATGCTGCCATTCGTTGATGGTGGTGTATAACGACCATCATAATTAAGCTGGTTAAATTCAATTCGGCACATCATCTGATCAATCAGGCTGGCACCCCACATGTCTTTTTCTTTCAACATCGGTGGCTCAAAACTCAAACCAGAATACGGCTGAGTGGGTGCGGCGTGTTCACTTGCAATGAGATAGCCTTGCGGTGCATCACGTTCTTTGATTGGTACAATAGGCTTGCCTGTTGCGCGGTTCAAGACATAGACATCACCTTGTTTGGTCGGTACAACCAAAGCAGGTTGGACGCCATCATTTGTATCTAAGTCAAGCAACGTTGGCTGAGCAGGTGTATCCATATCCCAAAGATCATGATGGACAAACTGCTGTACCCAGCGCGCTTCGCCTGTATTAATATCTAACGCGACCACAGAGGTTGCATATTTTTCTTCAGCAGCGTTGCGGTAGCTGCCCAGCTGATCTGGCGTGCGGTTACCCATAGGGAAGTAAACCAAACCAAGCTCTTCATCAGCACTAGCGATCGCCCATGAATTTGGCGAGCTGGTTTTGTACGTCTGAGTAGGATCATTGACATCAAAAGGCGCGGTGTTGTCAGGGTCGCCTGAATCCCAGTTCCACAATAGCTCACCAGTATTGACATCATAAGCACGGATAACACCAGAAGGTGAATTTACATCATAGTTGTCATTGATGGCACCTGCCACAACAATAGTATTGCCTACCACTATCGGAGGCGACGTCGAATAGTAGTAGCCCGCCTGTGTAAATGGCATATTGTGCATCAAATCTAATGCGCCATCTTCACCAAAATCTTGACAGCGTTGGCCAGTATTTGGATCAAGTGCATATAACTTAGCATCAGAGGTTGGAATAAATATCTTGGCATCGCATTGTTTAGATGCGTTTTCAAAAGTATTACCAGTAACTTTTTGAACCATCATATTGCTGTGCACAGCAGATTTGTTGGTTATGGCTGTATTATTAGCCGTTGTATCATTGATGGCACTATCGCTGTTTGCCTCATCATTAGCAACTAGAGGAGTACTATCCGTGCCAGCTTGACCAGCATAATAAGACACGCCTCGACATGTTTGGTGTTGGCGTTGCAGGTTCTTTTCTACTTTGGGATCAAACTTCCATAGTGTCTTACCAGAGTCTGCATCCAATGCTAGCACCCAGTTATGAGGAGTGCACATATACAGAGCATTGCCGATTTTTAATGGCGTTGCCTGATAAGTGGTCTCGCCGATATCATTAGGACCTTTGACATCACCTGTTTGGATTTGCCAAGCAAGCTCTAAATTTTTGACATTGTTAGTGTTGATTTGAGTTAGGGGAGAATAGCGTTGCCCATAGTTAGTACGACCATACGCGCTCCACTCGCCGTCTGGTGTTTGTTGGCCATTTGATAGTGGGTCACCAAGATTTGCAGACGTATCAGATGAAGTGGTATCTTGATCGCCATCATCGGTGGCTGTTAAATTGAGCTCACCTAATTTGTCAGTAACATTGTTTGCTAAGCTTCCAAAAGAGAGCAGTGCACCTACAACTACGCTAGCGAGCAATCCCCAATAATAAAGAGGGTTTTTCTTAACAGTGTCTATGGTTGATGTACTACTAGCAGAGCTCGTCGATACTTGAGTCTTGTGACCACGCATCTTATTTGATACCCATGGCAAGAGCATCAACAGACCAAATATGAGCGGGAAGCCAACACGAGGCGCTAGCGCCCACCAATAGAATCCAGATTCCCAAAGTGCCCAAACAATGGTCGCTACTATAAAGATGGCGTAGAGTGCGTAAGCACTCCAATATTTTTTGAACAATAAAAATGCCGTCGTCAGTATGATAACGCTGGCAAAAAGATAGTAAGGACTACCGCCTAGAGAGAGCAGGTAAGCGCCACCGATAACCAAGGGGGCGGCAAAAACTGCCATAATGATCGCTACGAATTTTTCCATGAGCGCTACCACCTGTTTACATAAGAGCAAATGGACATGCAGTGATCGACACCCAGTAATAATGACTAATAACGAGATGTCTAGGCGTCCAGCAATACATGCATAATAAAAAATAAATCAAACGCTGAATGACGTTCTAGACTCTATTTTATCATTTATGCATAAGTTCGGTAAAGGTGGGGTAAGCTAGGAATAACGGTTTGGTAGGGATGTTTTAGTTGTTGAACTGTTTTTGACACAGCTCCATAAACGCCCGTCCATACTGACGAATCTCTGCGTCATCACGTACTGCCATCCAACTGGTAAAACGTCCAAAATGGTCGACTGGAATGGCGGTTAGATTTTGATAATGACTTGGCTCAAATGCCATCTCCGCGATAATACCAATCCCTAAGCCAAGTCCAACATAGGTGCTAATCACGTCTGCATCAAGTGCTGCCAATACGATATCTGGCTCAAGACCGGCGTCGCTAAAAGTCTTGTCAATGGCGCCGCGCCCCGTAAAACCACCGTGATAAGTTACGATTGGATAGCTGGCGAGAGTTGGTAAATCGATAGATTCTAGTCCTGCCAGTTCATGATCGCTTGGCACGATGACACGATGCGTCCAGTCGTAATAACGATAGCAGCGCAGATAGTTGTTATGTAGCAAGGACTCGGTTGCAATACCAATATCGGCCTGCCCACGTATCACCATCTGTGCGATTGTTTCAGGATCTGCCTGTTGCAGAATGAGATTAACCTTAGGAAAACGCTCTTTAAATTCTTTCACGACTTCTGGTAAGACATAACGTGCCTGAGTATGAGTCGTGGCAATTGTCAATGTACCGACATTTGGATTGTTAAAGTCGAGGCTGAGGTTTTCAATCGTACGGATTTCGGTAAAGATAGACTCAATATGCGGCATGAGCGCCGTACCCATTGTCGTAAGCCCCGTTAAACGTTTGCCTTGGCGCACGAACACTTCGGTTTTGAGCTGATTCTCAAGTGCTGCGATATGCTTTGAAAGACTTGATTGGCTAGTATGCAGTACCGTCGCCGCCTGACTTAAATTATAGCCATTGATTACGGTATGCCACACTGTCTCCAACTGTTTGAGTTGAATTTGCAGATGCCGCTGATTGACCACTACGTCGATTGCCATAAGTTAATCCCATTATATAAAGAGTCAGTCGTCTTTATAAGAGTTAAAACGCCCAAAAAACATAACAAGCGTGTAGTGTAAATCAAAGCTATTATTCTTGTATATAATAAATAGGTATCTATTTATACATATATGGAATATAGGAAAATCGCTTGGATAGTACGCTAGATAGAAATATAGTAGTAGTAACCAAAAAATTATAGCTTAATTTATATTTAAGAAAGGTTAAGATACATGTACTTACTCAGGCAAGCTATAGAATATAGCCGATATGCTCAATCAAGTAGTTAGTGGAAAAACATCTAGTCAATTTAAGCATTCTCAAGTACCATTATTCAATTTTGCAGCAAATGTCATTTTCTTTGTACAGAGCTAGGCAATTTTTTGTCCTTTTTTATCCTGATAGTCTCGATGTCACACTGCCAGTAGATAAAATTTTTGGATAAAAAGTAGCGCACTGTCGTATTTTTTGTCTAAATTTTTGGTGAGTCGTTATGTCTGCTGTCCAACCTATTCCGCCCAATTCTCCTATGGCCAAGAAGTCACTTAGCGAATCTTTGCAAGCTTATCTTGATCGGCGTTCACTTATCATGCTGTTCTTGGGCTTTGTCGCTGGCATTCCGATCTTACTAATTTTCTCTAGCTTATCATTATGGCTGCGTGAAGCAGGGATTGATCGTAGCGTAGTAACGATGTTTAGCTGGGCGGCGCTTGGTTATGCCTTTAAGTTTATCTGGGCACCACTAATTGATGCGGTGCCATTGCCAATATTAAACAAGCTTTTAGGTCGCAGGCGCAGCTGGATTTTGGTCTCGCAGATTATGATTATTGCCGCTATTTGTATTATGGCGAGTGTCAATCCAGCGAATGAAGGCAGTCTAGTCCTGATGGCAGTAGGTGCAGTACTACTTGGCTTTTCATCAGCGACACAAGACATCGTTATTGATGCCTATCGCATCGAATTGGCACCACCAAGCCTACAGGCGGTCTTGTCTGCCATGTATGTGACCGGTTACCGTATCGGGATGATTGTTGCTGGTGCTGGGGCATTATATTTAGCCGATTACTTTGGTTCTACCGAGAGCTTTTATAGCTATGAGGCGTGGCGCAATACCTACTGGATTATGGCAGCGGTAATGGGTATTGGGGTTATTACCACCTTGGTGATTCATGAGCCGATTAGACAACAAGTGGTTGTTGAACGTAAAACGTCAGAATATACCCGTCTAGTATTAGTATTCGCTATATCAGTCATAGGTTTTGTACTGGTATTTGCTAATGCGGGCTTGGTCTTACCTGAGACAGAAAGTGTGTTTGCAGGCTTCTTAATCGAAGTAGTGCGTATGGTATCGAGTTTGGCAGCGGCTTTGATTATCGGTTACGGCTTAGTAAAAGCCAATCTTGTGGAGCAAGAGTTTGCTAAGACCACATGGATTGAGCCTATTGCTGACTTTTTCCGCCGTTACGGTAAAAAGGCGTTATTGTTATTGGCGCTGATTGGTCTTTATCGTATCTCCGATATTGTTGCCGGGGTTATCTCTAACGTCTTCTATCAAGACATGGCATTCACTAAAGTCGATATTGCCAACGCCGTTAAATTGGTTGGTGTTGTCATGGCGATTGCTGGTGGTTTCTTAGGTGGTTTATTAGCACAAAAAATGCGTATCATGCGCGCAATGATGGTTGGAGCAGTCCTTGCCTGCGTGACAAACTTGTTATTTATTCTGCTGACATACCATCCTGGGAGCTTGCCGTATATGTATTTGGCAGTAATCCTTGATAACCTTGCAGCTGGTCTTGCTAGTGCTGTATTTATTGCCTTTTTATCTGCATTAACATCTATTCGATTTACTGCCGTCCAGTATTCAATATTTTCATCACTAATGACATTATTACCAAAAGTGGTGGGTGGTTATTCAGGGACTATCGTTGATAGCACCAGTTATCCCTTCTTCTTTATGTTTACTTTTCTAATTGGTATTCCTATTTTAGCGCTGATTTATTATGTTGATAAATATATCGTCATTGGTGACAATGATGATATTTACGGCGATGGCAGTGACGATAGTAATAGTGGCAGTAATAAAGGTGTTGAGTTAACCAAAGCCAATCCTAATTTAACCAATACCAATGAGCCACCGCGCGCATCAGAGTAGGTTAGAGGTTATAAAAATAAAGCAGATATAATTATTAAGAGTCATTTATGACAGCGCAAAAAGCAGCAGACGTAACAGTATGGCAAATCAAGCAGCAAGCGATACAAATGGCGGAAGAATTATCTGTTCCGCCATTTTGGATAACAGATTGGCTGTTATATATCATTGATAAACCTGCGCTATTTTTAATAACGGATGATAGCTATCAGCTAAGTGATGTTGAGGTTGAGCGATTTAATGTTGGTGTGACCAAAATGCAGCAAGGTACACCATTGGCTTATTTAACGGGTATACAGGCATTTTGGTCGCTTGATTTTGCCGTTAATGAACATACTTTAATTCCCAGACCCGATACTGAAGTTTTGGTTGAGCAAGTACTACATTGGATAAATACTGCCAATGAAGAGTTTGTACCTAATGCTGCTAGCAATAAGCGTCTGCTTGATCTGGGCACGGGTTCTGGTTGTATTGCCATCAGTCTTGCTCACGAGTTAAAGCTGGCTTGCAAATTGGAACCAGTAAGCTGGCAAGTCGTTGCCGTTGATTTCTCGCTAGAGGCGCTAAAAATTGCTCAGCATAATGCGGTTAGTAATGCTGTAGATATCGAGTTTGTCCATAGTAGCTGGTATGATGCACTCTCTACTCAGGACGAACATTTATTCGATGTGATTGTCTCAAATCCGCCCTATATTGATGAGGCGGATGAGCATTTAGCAGGTTTATTAGCAGAGCCAATTAGTGCTTTGAGCGCCCCTAATCATGGTTTGGCTGATATCGAACATATTGTCCATCATGCGCTGCAGTACCTAAAAGTAGGCGGGCTACTAGCGATTGAGCATGGCTTTGATCAAGGGCATGCTGCACGCCAGTTATTTGCGGACAATCACTTCGATAATATACAAACGATTAAAGATTTTGGTAGGAACGATAGAGTGACGCTTGGGCAGTTTAATAAAAATAAGCGGCAATATTGAGTACTGGTAATCCATATGAGTAATGTAGAAACAGAAATATTGTTAGATGATGAGCTGCTGCGTTATGCGCGTCAAATATTGCTTGATGGCTGGGATATTGATGCTCAGCTACGACTAAAATCATCAAGTGTCGTCATGATAGGCGCAGGTGGGCTAGGTTGCCCAGCTTCTGAAACCTTAGTACGTGCAGGACTTGGGCATATTCGCCTAATTGATGACGATGACATTGAAGCCAGTAATTTACAGCGTCAAACATTGTTTTTACCGGAGGATATTGGTAAACCTAAAGCTCTAACTGCTGCGCAAATGTTGATGCGTATCAATCCTTTAATCACAGCTCGCGGTACGATAGCGCGTTTGAGTGAAGACAATGCTTATGAGTTACTTGATATGGCGTCCGGTACGCCAGACCTATTGTTAGACTGTACAGATAATTTTGCTACCCGTGACATCATAAATCGTATTAGTGTGCGCTATCAGATTCCATTATTATCGGCATCTGCTATTGCGATGCAAGGGCAACTGGCACTATTTGAGCCACATCTAAATACCGGCTGCTATCACTGTGTGTTTGGTTCGGTAGTACTGGATGCCGAGGCGGATGAACGTACGTGTGCCAATTCAGGGGTGCTTGCCAGCACTACAGCTGTCATGGGTAACTTGCAAGCCAATGCTGCTTTGCAATATTTGGGATTAACCAAAAATCCACTGACAAACAAGCTGCTCATATGGGATGGTAGTCAGATGCAGCAACGGCTGATGGGGTATCGAAAAGAGTCAGAATGTCCTGTCTGTAATAGCCTTTCCTAATTTCAATTAATGATTTTTTACCAATTATAATCGCCGATTCTCAAATATCCTTCTTATGACCATAGTTGTCTTTTATGAAAATTCATCGTCCGCATTTATTAAAACATACCTTTAATGTCGTTAACCGTGTTCGTCAAACAGCAAGTGTCGCTGGCTTGTCAGCGCTTAGAGTGGCGAAGGGCGAAAAGCCTGATGCCATGCTGTTAAAAGAAACTTTTGAGCAACTGGGTACGACTTATATCAAAATAGGGCAGTTTATTGCTAGTACGCCGTCATTATTTCCGCGCGAATATGTGCAAGCCTTTCAAAGCTGTTTGGATCAAACCGCACCATTGTCTTATGCTTATATCGAGCAAGTATTAACAGAAGAGCTAGCTGTTAATGGACTCACACTTGAAGAGACGTTTGCCTACATTGACTCAAAACCACTGGCTTCTGCTTCTATCGCCCAAGTCCACGCAGCGCGTTTGCATAATGGTGATGAAGTTGTCTTAAAGGTGCAAAAACCTGGCGTCGAAACCATTATGCAGACGGATTTGGGTGTATTACATGGCGTGACAAAGCTGGTTGAATTGTTGATGCCTTCAATGAGATTTGCCAGCATTGCGCCGATTATTGATGAGATTCGTTTGCGTATGCTTGCGGAGACAGACTTTATCGCTGAGGCACAAAATATTCGTGACTTTCAGCAGTTTTTGGCAGTATCAGGCAATACACGCGTGGTGGCACCAAAAGTCTATGAGGCGTACACTACCAAGCGTGTGTTGACCATGAGCCGCTTATACGGTGTCTCTATGGTAGATGAAACTTTGATGCGTCAATATTGTACTGATCCTGCCCAAGTGATGGCAGATACGCTCAATACTTGGTTTGCAAGCCTGATGCTGTGTAATAGTTTCCATGCGGATTTGCATGCGGGTAATTTAATGCTATTAACTGATGGACGTATCGGATTTTTAGATTTTGGTATTGTCGGTAAATTGAAGGCTGAAAGCTGGCGCGCTTGCATGGGAATGATGCAAGCCATGCAGGATAATGATTATTATGCGATGGCACGCCATATGATAGATATGGAGATGACACATGGTGGTAGTCAGGTTGATGTGGTGGCATTGGGTGATGATTTGCAGCGTATGATGAAGACCATTATGGCAGAGGACAAAGCCTTTACCAGTGGTGTGCCTTTTAATACGAAAGAGCAGGCGGATGAGCTGAATACAATGATGCTGGAGATAGTTGAGGTCGGTAAGCGTCATGGTATTCATTTTCCGCGTGATTTTGCTTTATTGACCAAGCAGATGCTCTATTTTGACCGCTTTATGCGTACGCTTGCACCTGATATGGATATGTTTAGTGATCAGCGCGTGCAGATGTTGGGACAAGCAGAGAAAAATGAGCAAGAAAATCGTCCAACAATCAATGTTTCGTAGGATTAAATACTATATTTAATGCTGTTCTAATACTCGTTCATAATTGTTGTTTACTACTTTAACACAAAGGATTGTGTGCTTTTTGCCACAAAATGGCCCTGTCATGATGACTGCTCTCAAAAGCCGTGCTGTTATTACTATCACCAATGAAACAGCTGTTGCGTTGATTGGTATGTACTGTATGGCAGTGGTGATGGGGTTTGGACGCTTTTTATTTACAGCCACTTTACCTGATATTATGCTGCAATTGTCGCTATCCACGACCATTGCGGGTTGGCTCGCTTCAATCAACTATATTGGCTACTTTATTGGCGCGCTTATCGCGATGTTTGTACCGCAGCGTTTAACATGGCACATGCTAATATTATGGACAATAGTTAGTGTCATTACTACCATGCTGTTGGTTGTGCCAAATATGTCATTAAATCTATGGTATGGCATTCGGCTGATATCAGGTATCGCAAGTGGTGTGGCGATGATTTTAAGCTCATCTTTGGTCATTCAAAGCTTCAGTCTTGAGCGCCGTTCAGTGCTATCGGCAGTACACTATGCAGGTATCGGCGTCGGTATCAGTGCCTCCGCAATACTGACGTGGTGGTTACTGACGCTTGGCTACCATTTCGACGTGATTTGGCTGATCGCTGGAATGATTAGCTTACCTGTTTTATGGTTGCTTTATGGCATACGTCCGTCTGCTATGATTACTTTATCTGGTTCAACATCATCAAATCCAACATCAGTAAGCTCAGAAACACCCCAGAGTAATCATTATTCCTCGCTATATCAAACCTATATTAATTTTAAGCGTTCTTTATACGAGGCGCTAGCAGGTCATAGCAAGCCCCTTGCGTTATTGTTGACCAGTTATGTGCTGGCAGGCTTTGGTTATATTACATCGGCGACTTTTTTGCCGGTAATGGCAGCTCAGCGCTTGACCACTCAAAATTCTGCTGGACTGTCTATTTGGTTGGTGGTAGGTATCTTTGCCATGCTCTCAAACCCGATTTGGGGTGCTCTTGCCAAGCGTATTGGTGAAGTCAAAACCTTAATGGGCTTGACGTTATTGCAAGCGTTTGGCATGTATTTGCCAATAGGGTTTGATGGCGCTATTGGTTTATATGCTAATGCCATGATTTTAGGATTAACCTTTGTGGGTATGGTTTCTATGACCTTGACGATTATTAAAAACATAAATCCCATCTATTCAAATCTGCTGATAGGACTGGCGACATTAGCCTATGCAATAGGGCAGTTCATCGGACCATTGGTAACGGTAGCGCTGGCGGGAGAGAATGATAACTTTAATGCAGGGTTGTTGGTAGCGGCTATAGGACTGCTGATAGGACTGGTTTTGGTATTCTTTTTCTGGCGTCAAACGAACCGACTGCAAAAAATAATCATTTAAGCGAATCACTTTAATATGATTAAACCATACTGCGGCTGAATACTTCTCGCAGCTCAAAGCTGGTATGGACTTGTGCCACGCCTTCGATACGATTTAACCGATGCAATAAAAATTCCTCATAGTGAGCCATATCGCGTACGCGTACTTTAATCAGGTAGTCCTCAGAGCGACCAGTGACGATACTACAGCTGATGACTTCATCGAAGCTTTTAACCTTGCGCTCAAACTGCTCAAAACGGTCAGCTGTGTGACGATCCATACTGATAGCAATGAAAACTGCCAAGGGATAGCCAAGTTTTTGGGCATCGGTTTGAGTATGATAACCGGTGATAACGCCACTGTCTTCTAAGCGCTTAATACGGCGCGCACAAGGGGTTGCCGAGAGATTAACGCGCTCGGCAAGCTCAGTAATGCTCATACGTGCATCGGTCTGTAATAAGCGCAATAAGCGTTTATCTGTGTCATCAATATCTGCAATTAAAAGCTGATTAGAATGAGTATATTGCATAATAAGTATTTTTATTAGTGGATTATGCCAATTATAGAGATTTATTTATCGTATTTCACTAATATAAGGTAAATATACTTATTATAAAGCCGATATTCACCTTATAAACTTTGTTATTATAATGGCGTAAGTTAGTATTATCTCGTATGATAAAGCAGGATCTTGGCATTGATTGCCTCACTAAAAATACCAACCTAATGCCATCTAAGGATTGATTATGTCTGACCAAGCAACACGCCCTGTAGCGCCTGCCGCTGCAAAGAGCACACCAAAAAAAGCCGCTTTCGATTTCCGTAAATATCGCCCTTTTGCATTTGCGCCACTGTTGCCAGATCGTACATGGCCGAGCAAAACGCTAGAGAAATCACCGATATGGGCAAGTGTGGATCTGCGTGATGGCAATCAGGCATTGATTGATCCGATGACTATTGAACAAAAAATGCGTTTTTTTGAAACCTTGATAGATGTGGGTTTTAAAGAGATTGAAATAGGTTTTCCCTCAGCGGCACAAGTCGAGTTTGATTTTGCTCGTAAATTGATTGAAGAAAATCATGTGCCTGATGACGTGACTTTGCAGGTATTGGTGCAGGCACGTGAGCATTTGATTGCTCGAACTTTTGAATCCTTAAAAGGCGCAAAGCGTGCCATCGTTCATGTTTATAACTCAACTTGCCGTATTCAGCGCGAAAAAGTATATGCTAAAGATAAAGCTGAAATCAAAGAGATAGCTGTCACTGGTGCTAAATTATTGGTTGAATATGCTGCTAAATATCCAGAAACAGAATGGGTATTCCAGTATTCACCTGAGAGCTTTAGCCAAACTGAGACTGAATATGCAGTTGAAGTCTGTGATGCCGTTTGTGATATTTGGCAGCCCGAGAATGGTCAAGAGGTAATCTTAAACTTACCTGCGACGGTTGAGGCGTCAATGCCCAATGTATTCGCTGATCAAGTCGAGTATTTTTGTCGTAATCTTGCCAAGCGTGAGCATGTAACTATTAGCTTGCATACGCATAATGACCGAGGCTGTGCGGTGGCGGCGGCTGAGCTTGGTGTGCTTGCTGGCGCAGATCGTATCGAAGGCACCTTGCTTGGTAATGGCGAGCGTACTGGCAATATGGATATCATGGTCATGGCGATGAATCTGTTTAGCCAAGGTATCGATCCTGAGCTTGATTTTAGTAACATGAGTGAGATTGTACAAGTCGTTAGCGAATGCAATAACTTGCCTCTGCATCCACGTCATCCTTATGTGGGTGAGCTTGTATTTACTGCCTTTAGCGGCTCGCACCAAGACGCGATCAAGAAGTGCCTCGACTATAATGAGAAGCATGTGGAGAAGACAGAAAACGTCTGGGATGTGGCATATTTACCAATTGATCCTGCACATATTGGTCGCAGCTATCAGGATGTGGTTCGTATCAATAGCCAATCTGGTAAAGGCGGTGTGGCTTATATCTTGCAGCGCAACTATGGCTTTAATTTACCACGTTGGATGCAAATTGACTTTAGTGGTGTGGTACAAAAACAAGCTGAAACCACGGCTCGTGAATTACAGAATGATGAAATCTTACAGACCTTTGAAGACACTTATTTACAGCAAGGCAGTTTTGAGCTGTTAGATTATACG
Organism: Psychrobacter sp. ANT_H59; assembly: GCF_008369225.1. NCBI lineage: Bacteria > Pseudomonadati > Pseudomonadota > Gammaproteobacteria > Moraxellales > Moraxellaceae > Psychrobacter > Psychrobacter sp. ANT_H59. The sequence goes on along the minus strand of NZ_VOBE01000001.1, from coordinate 280,299 downwards.
GTCAATAATAAAGGCGGCGAAGTCTACTTTAACGGTCAAGTTCAGATGAATGGCGATACCATCACTATAGATGGTGATGGTAATGGGCCGTTATCTTCGTTTATCGATGGATTGGCGCAGCATACAGGCAAATCAATCCATGTCATTAATTACGCTGAGCATGCAATCAATCCGCAGCATAATAGCGGTGATGGTATCAATGATGATAACAATAGAGACAATAAGACCAATGCCAATGCTGCTGCTTATATACAGCTAAATGTAGATGGTGAAGTTTATTCAGGTATCGGCACTTGTAGCAGCACGGTATCAGCCATGCTAAAGGGCGCATTGTCAGCCTTTGCTCAAGCAGTTAGTATCGCTGCTGTTTAATAACTAAGTACTTAAGAATTTAAATATTTAGGTATATAAGTTTACATTTCTATAAGTATAACGTCATGGCTCATTGCGATAAGCAAATCAGAGCCATGGCGTTATTTTTTATGTTTGAACCTATGTCTGAACCTCAGTAATTAGAGATCTTATTGAAGTGCTTACCACTGAGAGGTTAAAGCCTAATAGCATAATGTTACTTGTGTTTTCAGTGACTAAGACTTACGCTAATGTACATAGCATTCATTATTATAATAGTATAAATAACAAGGTTAATTATGGAACCTCTCTCATTTGCTTCATTTTCATTAGCCGCTATTTTGGCATCATTGCCAGTAAATGGCGAAGCAGTTAGTAAGCCGACCATTACCACACATATTAGTCCTGCAATTGCTGGACAGTGGGAGATTGATCTAAACAGTAGTATCATGATGACCAAAGAAGCTGAGGCGCGGCAAGCAGCGTTAAAAGATAAGAGTCAGATTAAAAGTAACGAACCTAAAGTTGACGCCGGTGCAGGACTATTGACACAAAACGAAAAACGCCTCATTAATATTCAAGCAGATACCAGCAAAAAACTCATTGCATCAGCAAAGAAATCTGCTCAGTGCCGTGAGCTTTACAACTTTGCTGCTGATAATGAAATGTGGTCAGTCAGTGGCAAAGAGTGGACTTATGGACGTTATTTGATTACGCACCGTGAGGAGGGGCTACCTATCATTGCTATTAAAACCGTTTATGATAACAATGAAGTAGATTGCTCCGGCAGCCAGATAGATCAGAGCAATGAGGCGTTGATTGCATTTTTAAATCATGATGGTAATCAAATGCAATGGTGTGCTGATCCTGATGGCAAAGAGTGCTTTATGAACTTTAATAGAATTCTGCCATAGTAATGGTTTTTCGGTGACTTTGCTTTAGCTTTAATTACAATCATCATTAAAAAACCGCTATCCATGCAGATAGCGGTTTTTTTATTGAGAACAAATCTTTACGATAACAATATGTGATATCAATATTTAATTAGTTCACAAGTTGGCTTTTTCTTTATTAGCAGTTAACAATTCTCTTTCAAGATAATGAATATTCTGTGCTTCATGAACAAAATTATCATCTGATAAGATTACATCACGATGCATCGGGATATTTGTTTTGATACCTTCGATAACCAACTCATCAAGTGCCTGTAGCGTTTTAGAAATCGCTTGCTGACGGGTTTGACCATGACAAATAAGCTTACCAATCAAAGAATCATAGTAACTTGGAATCTCATAACCAGGATATAGATGTGAGTCAAAGCGGATACCAGCCCCACTAGGTGAATACAGCTGAGTAACCGTACCAGGTGATGGCATAAAGGTCACTGGATCTTCAGCATTGATGCGACATTCAATCGCATGACCTTGAATTTCAATCTCACTTTGGCGATACGATAAACCGTAGCCAGCTGCGATTTTTAACTGTTCAACGACCACATCAATGCCTGTAATCATCTCAGTAATAGTATGCTCAACTTGTACGCGAGTGTTCATCTCAATAAAGAAATATTCATTATTTTCAAATAAAAACTCAAAAGTACCAGCACCGCGGTATTTGACCAGCTTACATGCTTTTACGCAAGCATCTAAGATAGGCTGACGTACATCATCAGGAATATCAGGGGCAGGGGCTTCTTCTAAAACTTTTTGATGACGACGCTGCAATGAGCAATCTCTGTCATATAAATGGATGGCATTACCATTACCATCGCCAAGTACTTGTATCTCTACATGTCGCGGGTTTTGGAGATAACGTTCCATATAAACCGTATCATCACCAAACCATAGCTCAGCTTCTTGCTTAGCCGCTTGCACTTGACCGATAATTTCTTCAAAGCGCTCAACCACACGCATACCACGACCACCGCCACCCGCTGCCGCTTTAATCAACAAGGGAAAACCAATATTGCGCGCTTGCTCTTCAGCATTGTGTAGCGTCACAGCACCTACTGAACCAGGTACTGTCGGCACACCCGCTTTTTTCATGGCATTGATCGCGGAAACCTTGTTTCCCATCAGACGAATATGATCTGCAGTAGGGCCTACAAAGGTTAATCCAGCTTCTTCAATACGTTCAGCAAATTCAGCATTTTCAGCCAAAAAACCATAACCGGGGTGAATGGCATCAGCGCCAGTAATCTCAGCAGCAGTCAAGATAGTATTGATATTTAGATAGCTTTGATTGGCATTGGGCTTGCCGATACAAATGGCTTCATCAACAAAGCGTAAGTGCATTAAATTGGCATCAGCCGTAGAGTAAACACCAACGGTTTGAATACCAAGGGCTTTACAAGCGCGAACGATACGTAGAGCAATCTCACCTCTATTGGCGATGAGCAGTTTTTTTATCATGGGGTCATCCTTATTGAAGCGGCGTTTTTTAATGGAGTCACTATATTCAGCAATATCAAAACTTATTATTAAGCATAATGATTATCTAACTTTAAAATCTTTAAGCTTAGATATGATTAAGCTAAAATAGCCTAAGCATAAGTTGATATTGCCTGATAAATAGCACGCTCTCCATCAGAACGAGGTAAAGGTTGGCAAATCTGGTTACGCTTTATAGCGTACGATAGGCTGACCAAACTGTACCACTTCAGAATTAGTGACCAAGATCTCATCAATAACACCACTTTGAGTCGCCTCAAGAGGATTCATAATTTTCATCGCTTCAATGATGCCGAGCGTATCACCAGCTTGCACTTTTTGTCCAACCTTTATAAATGGTGGATCATTAGGGCTAGGGGCTGAGTAATACACGCCAACCATAGGTGATGTCTCAACACTACCTGCTTTCATCGCAGGCTGCGATTCAGGAGTATGAGGTGTAGCAGCACCAGCAGTAGGTGCGGCCATCATCGTTGGCGCCGGCGCATCATAGTGACGAGTCAAACTGATATGCTCGTCATCTGAGCTGATTTCCAAATTAACCAGTTCGCTTTCTTCCATGAGTGCAATGAGGGTGCGTATTTTTTCAATATCCATAATTGTATTTTTGCCTTGTAACAAATTCGAGAAAAATAGTGTAACTAAATATTGTGTAGATAATTGCTAATGATACCTATATTCACGGCAATGAGCAATCGATGTACAGTTGTTAACTGAGTTTTTTTACATATTATGACGTAAGCGCTCGTTTGAGTAAGAAATGCTAAAGAATTTATCATAGTCTATGTGACTTGCGAGCGCCAGTGATGATTATTACAGATAACATTTAGATAAACTTGTGTAAACCTAGTCTTATTATTATCCCCACATTGCCAGCAATCTCTTCTGTTGGTAGCGCAAACGTATGGTAAGTAAAATAGACGATAAAAATAACCCTGTAATTAAAGCCATCCAAAAACCTTGCGCCCCAATATCAGTGAAGCGTACTAGATAAATACCAAGCGGCAGTGCCACTATCCAGTAGCAAAATAGGGTAACCCACATCGGGATTGTAGTATCTTGCATGCCCCGTAATATGCCCGCGACATTGACTTGCCAGCCATCAAATAGCTGATAAGCAAGCGCAAAGATGAGCAAATGCATGGCTTGAGCTCGTACTACAGGATTGTCAGTGAATGCCGCTGCCAATTGTGGTCTAAATAGCCAAACACCAATCATACAAGCAAATGCAATAAGTACCGTCCATATAAGACCGGTTGCTTGTACTTGACGCAGTGCCATTAGGTTTTTTTCACCAAAGCGGTTGGATACCATAATGGTCAGTGCCATCGCGACCGAAATGGGGATCATAAACAACTGCGAGGTCACTGATAGGGCGACTTGGTGCGACGCGGTTGCCAGCTCACCCAATGGACTAATCACCAGTGCGCCTAAGCTAAATAGACTGGCTTCAAAAAAGATAGAGACGCCAATCGGAATACCAAGCTTGAGAAGTTTTTTTATCTGTGCCCGATTTGGGCTGGCAAAGGCATAAAAAAAGCGCGTACTGGCAAATTGCTGACGCTTAGTAAAGCTGGTATAAGCGGCTAATAATAAGACGTTAATCCACAAAACGATAGCAGTTGCTACCCCGCAACCAGCGCCACCCATCTCAGGCATGCCAAACAAGCCATGGATAAAAATATAGTTAAGCGGGATATCTGCAAGCAGCCCTATGATACTAATAACTGTCACTGGCTCAGGTCGACCAAGCGCTTCACAGTAACTACGCAGCACCGCATAAACGGCAATTGCAGGGAAGCCAAATGATACGCCATGCAAATACTGAGTTGCTATCGGTTGTATATTTTCAGGAACACCCATGAGGGCAAGTACATTGGGTGCTAGGTTGACAATGATAAAACCAAGGATACCAATGACACCAGCCGTCCATAATGACTGCTGCGTGATATGTGGTACTTTATCGAGTTGGTTTTGACCAATGGCTTCACCGATCAGAGGCGTAGTCGCAATCAAAATACCTGTTGCTAATAAAAATAATGGTAGCCAAATACCTGAGCCGACAGCGACAGCAGCCAAATCAAGTGCCGAAACTTGACCTGCCATAATGGCATCGACAACACCAAGCGCTGCTTGACAAAATTGGGTGATTAAGATGGGCAGCGCGAGTATACCTAAGCGTAAACTGTAACTTTTAAAATCTACAAAAGACAACGGGAAAACCATAATGAGCAACTTTTATTCTTTACAATAATTATTTTTAATAAACAAATTTTACTAATGAACAAACACAGCCATCAATAAATCAATAGCGAGACAGTAAAATAGGAGGTGTGCGACGATAATACTCCGATAAATAATATGAGCAAGTCCATTTTTAATAAGACTAGGCATGCAGAGTTAAAAAAGAATCACTGATGCTAAAATAAAAATAACCCGTCAATTCAAGTGATGAAGTGACAGGTCATAAGTTAATAGAATGGTAAAGAAGTCAGGCTATAATGTAAATATTTTAGAACAGTTTGATGAAGGTCGTATTTATAGGTGTATTAAGCCCCTAATAGAAGAGTTAAACATCAATTTTGGTGCTTGTAAGCCAGAATTATTCATTCAATAGAGTCGGTATCTTCTGACAGTAAATTAAGATTTCCTGCAATATCCATGATTGCATACCAGTGTTTAGGCTCCAGTGGTATGATGGTCAATTGCTCACAGCCTTTTCTCAGTAATAATGAGTCCTCGAGCGCGGGCAGAAACTTTAGCTCTGACAGTGGTAATATTTTGTTAAAAGCTTGATTGAAAGTCACATCCACCATATACCATCGCGGATTCTCTGCGGTGGCTTTCGGGTCGTAATGCCGGTGTTCAGGATGAAATTGAGTAATATCAGGATAGCCAGCTTGACTAATAGTCACGATACCAGCAACGCCTGAGGGTTTAGCACTAGAGTGGTAAAAAAACGCCTTGTCACCTACTTGCATATCATCACGCATAAAATTGCGGGCTCGGTAGTTACGCACGCCATCCCACATCTCTGTTCCTGCACCTTCTAAGTCTTTTATACTAAAACAGCTTGGATTAGATTTTATAAGCCAATATGCCATGGTTTTTATCCTTTTTATATAGTCGGTTATTTATAATTATTTTATATAATAATGGTGATTCTTAGTTATTTTGCCTATAACTAAGAATTTTTAACATGAGCCTTTGTCATTGGTTTTGTTATCGATAGAATTTTCTTGAAGTTAGGCTTTTTTTTACTGTGCTTAGCCGTTATCCTAGCGGTATTTTCTGCTATTGATGGCAGTTACCTATTTATAGATAAGTCCGCTTATGTCAAATATCAAACCTAATCAACTGTCTCAGCAAGCAAAGCCTTTTCATGATGGTCATTCGAATGCAGTAGAAGTGACAGACATTCCATTGGCGTTATACATCCATATCCCGTGGTGTGTCAAAAAATGCCCATACTGTGATTTTAATTCACATGAGCTACCAGTTGATAGTCAGCTGTCTATGTATGATGAATATGTCGATGCATTATTGCAAGATGCTGCTATGCAGCAGATATTGACCCAAGGACGTGAGATTAGCTCCATATTTATCGGCGGTGGTACGCCGTCGTTGTTGCCCATTGCTCAATACCAGCGCTTGTTTGATGGTTTACGGAAATATTATCAATTTTCTAGCGACATCGAAATCACCATGGAGGCAAATCCAGGCACCCTTGAGCATGCGCCATTTGCTGAGTATTTAGGGGTGGGTATTAATCGCCTATCGATAGGTGTGCAGAGCTTTTCTGCTGAACAATTAACCACGCTTGGACGCATTCATAATCCTACTCAAGCGCTATCTGCAATTAAAGCAGCTCGAAAAGCTGGATTTGAGCGCGTAAACGTGGATTTGATGCATGGACTGCCAGAGCAAACCATGAGCGAGGCATTAGACGATATTCAAATGGCACACGATGCTGGTGCGACCCATATCTCATGGTATCAGCTGACCATTGAGCCAAATACCGTATTCTATCGCAGTCAGCCAATTTTACCCAATGAGGATCGCTTGGCAGATATAGAAGAATCTGGTCAGACATTATTACAGAATTTAGGCTATTGCAATTATGAGGTATCTGCATGGTCTGGGGCAGCGGATAAGCCTTGTCAACATAACGTCAATTACTGGCAGTTTGGTGACTATTTGGCAATCGGGGCGGGTGCTCATGGAAAAGTCACTATTGGACAAGATATCGGCAATGAGATGGCGACTGATTTCTGGACTATTGATAATGAAACCAACCAAGCAGGTATCTATCGCTTTAGTAAATCCCGTATGCCAAAAAGTTATATAGAATATGAAGAAGCTCATGGCCAAGATGGGGCATCAATATCAGCGCCAAAAATGGTTGGCTGGCAAGCGATTGATGAAGAGGAGTTGGTTAGTGAGTTTATGCTTAACGCCTTACGTTTGCATGGTGGCGTAGCATGGTCGTTATTTGAAGCACGTACGGGGCTAAGTTATGACAGCATTGCAATACAAGTTGCTACATTAATCGAGCAAGGTCTATTGATAGATCATCCGGAACAGTTGCAACCGACAGAACTTGGTAAAAGGTATCTCAATCAAATATTAAGAGCATTTTTATAGCGAAGTATGCTTGTTAAATATTCAGAACTTAAGCTTCATAAAAAAGGGCTTATCACATAGATGATAAGCCCTTTAAACAACCTAAATATTTAAAGCTTAGATTTTGTTTTGTACTTCTTGTGCAGTACCGCTTACAGCACTACCAGCGCTTGATACGTCTTGGCCTAGACCTTTAAAAGTGTTACAACCAGTTAATACAAACATAGCAGCCAAAGATGCGATAACTAATTTTTTCATGGTATATTCCTCAAAAAAGACAGATACAGATAAGTAGTGTAGTAACAGTGAAACCTGATGTTGATCCTAAGTTACACTGCAAGATGATAACAGACGATGACAATATTTTTATATTATCCCCTTGTCCGTTACAGCCATCATAATCAAAGTTAAAATACGTGCCCAGTATCAAAATGTAATTATTGGCAGTAAACTGTAACTTTTAATTACCTTTGCCATATAAGTCAGAAAAATAACCCTAATGCTAATGACGGAGAGAGTATGACCATTCATATCGTGCTGGTAGCGCCAAAAATGCCCAGTAACACGGGCAATATCATTCGTCTGTGTGCCAATAGTGGGGCGCAGCTGCATTTAGTCAAACCATTAGGGTTTGAGCTGGATGATAAAAAATTGCGCCGTGCAGGATTAGATTATCATGAGTATGCCCATCTGCAAGTACACGACAATTGGTCAATAGCAAAGCAAGCATTGCAGGATGCTGACTGTCATACCATTACGGCATTGACCACCAAGTTAAGTAAGCCTTTTTATGATTATGATTTTGGTGGACAAGAGACTGCAGAGTCGGGCAGTGATTTTTCTGGAAATAATGTGGCCATGGTTTTTGGCTCAGAAACAGCGGGACTGGCAGATGATATACGTGAAGATATTGGCGCTGATAACTGGCTACGATTGCCGATGCTAGCAGATTCACGCAGTTTGAATCTGTCGAACAGCGTGGCAATATGTTTATATGAGGTATGGCGACAACAAGGATTTGGCGGTGATGAAGGTCGTAGTATCGGCTATGAGACACTCATCGTCTACGACCCAAAGTAGTACTTTTATTATAAATGCTCATAAAAAAGGCAGATAAATAAAGAATTTATCTGTCTTTTTTATGAGCATTTATAAGCAATTCGGCGGTTTGGGTAGCCCAGCGAGGCGATTGACATGGCGGGCGACCAGACCTGTGTTAAATAGCTGCTGTAGCTTTTGATTGCTGATGTCATTATCGGGCAAAGTCTGTTGCAGCCATTTGATCAACGGGCGGGTAGCGGGGGCGTGATTAAATTTTATAAAAAACGCTCGTACTTGCTGCAATATGGCCAAGTGCTCAGCATTTAAATGTACGTCCAAGGTATCGGCTAGCTGCTGTGCAATAATTGGCGTCCAGACAGTGTGGTCGCATAAATGTCCATCTTGGTCTAATGCCACATCGTCTAATGCTAAATCGATTGAGCTCAGAGAGGATGTAGACGAGTTAGTAGACATACTCATAAGGCAATCGTCACGACTTTATCAAAGCGGCTGTCTTGGGTCATCGCTACCCATTCTGCATCGCTTAAAATATCAGTGAGCTTTGCCGCTAGATTAAGCTTCGCTGCGGTATTTTCATGCAACTGTGCCACATCGTCGGCAAGCGCGTAAATACCAGCAATGGTTTCTATTTCCATATTCTCGATATCGCCCAAATATGCATTGAACCAATCTATAAATGCGACGGTTGTACCCAACAAAAGGATGCTATCGCCCGCCTGCCATGACAACGCCATTTGTTCCGTAGTGCGTCTGAGCGTATCCATACTGCTATGTAATTGATATAAAGTTGCCATACTCGTGTCCGATTGCTTGCTATAGGTTTGAAACAATAAAATTTTACATCAGCTTTGCTATTTATAGCTTTAAGATTAAAAAGTGAGAATTTGCTCAAATACTTGTAAATTTACTTCTTCTGGAATCAAGACTAACTGCGTTGCCAAGTCCGTCGGTAGCATGCCAGCTATCCAGCCACTAAAAACATCGTCAGGTAGCCACGCTGGCGGCATATCATAAAGCTCAAGCGCTTGAATCATACCTTGCAAGCGTGAGTTTGGCTGCATTAAAAATCCAAAGACGGGCGCATCCAAATACAGCTGCACTTCGTGCCCAAAGGTTGCCAACGTCAAGGCCAGCGCACAGCCTTCATAGCTTGCCATTTCAGTGGGCGTATGCAGCCGAATGAGTAATTTCATGAGGTTTTCCTAATCTTATTTGTCGCTATCTATTGGTATCAAACTGAATTTTTATTTCCATCATCTTTATTAGAATTGTAGTAAGCGACAGTCGCCTTGCATCATCATAGCAAGCTCACTCAGACCTACCAGCTTAAAACCTGTCGCTAGATTTTCTGTCTCTAACTGATGGCGGCTGCTGTTGTCCGTATCACTAATACCGCGACTGAGTGCCGTACTGACGCATACTGGCAGCACAAGATTATATTGTTCTGCCAGTACCTGCCACTCTTGGGTAATATTTGATTGATCAGCGGATTGCCACCTTAAACGATTGGCAGTATGTGCTGCATCTGCATAAAAGAAGATGTTTAATACAGAGTTTTCATGATCCGCGCTATTAGGCGCATTATCGGCTAAAGAGGCGTTTTGTAGATAAGCGCGCGCATAGCGTAATGCCAGATAGGCAAGTGGATGGCTTGGGTCAGCGGTAATCAAAAGTAGAGGTGTTGAGAGTGTCATAATGGCGGTATCACATAGTATTAATAAGCATTGAATAAATGAGTATTGAAAAAGAACTGAGACCTTGTGTGGCTGTATATTGTATCATCATTCAGCGCTTTTTCATTTTTTGCAAGTATAGTCAATTCTAAATAAAACAGATACGTTATTTTCCAACGCAGTACTGGTATAAATTTTTCTGGCGTGCTGTGCCTACGCCGACAGAGGCTGCGTAAAATTCATCCCAGTCCTACTGTAGCGCTTTAATACTGAATTCGCTATATGCTTGCTCTTGGCAGCGCATTACTTTATTTATGTTACTATAAAAGCATAGTGTTTAACTGATCCATAGCAGTTGTGACCGTTCCGTAAGAAAAAACAATAAACTTATTCGCCCAGTTCACGTAGGCTTATGGCTCTATGCTGCAATGAGGTATCATCATTATGCTATCTACCACTCCAAATGGTAACGGCTATCAGCCCACATCAGAACAGCTACAAGTATTGCAAACTGCCAGTGAGTTTGCTTATCAAATTTGGCAAAGTCGCACGGGCGCCTGCCAGACGTTTTTACGCAGTTATCCTTTAGACACGACCTTAACGCGCCAACAGATTGATGACCTGATACAAGATTATACCTTGGACGAAAATTATCAGCTTGGCCATGAAAACAAAGTGATGAGTGGTTTACGCAATTTGCGTATGCTACTGATGATGCGTTGGGTATGGCAAGACGCATTGGCAGTGATTGAGCTTGAGCAATTGACCGACGAGCTGTCCGAATTCGCTGATGGTTGTATTTTATTTGCGAAAAACTATACCTATCAGCAGTTGGTGACTCAATATGGTCAGCCTACCTTTATTAATGAGAAAGGCAATGTACAAGTCGATGATATGGCTATTATGGCAATGGGCAAGCTTGGCGCTCATGAGCTGAATTTATCAAGTGACATTGATCTGATTTTTATCCATCAAGCGCGCGGTGAAACTGATGGGGATAAAGCTAAAGGCACGCGTAGTATAGATAATAAGCGTTTTATGACTCGGCTCGGTCAAGGTATTATTAAGTTGCTCGACAATAATACCGCTGATGGTTTTGTGTTTCGAGTAGATATGCGCCTGCGCCCATGGGGTGATGGTAGTGATTTGGCGATTCATCTGTCAGCATTACAGAAGTATTTTTCTCAGCATGGGCGGGCATGGGAGCGGTTTGCTTGGCTAAAAGCCCGCGTGGTTGGGCACATAGAGCGACCGTTCTATGATGACATTCAAGCACTTATTAAGCCGTTTGTCTTTCGATATTACGTCGATTATAGTGCTTTTTCGGCATTACGAGAGATGAAGTCTCTGATTCAGAATCAAGTCGCCCAGCGTGAGGATTTGGACAATATCAAACTCGGTGCTGGTGGTATTCGAGATATCGAGTTTATCGTTCAAGCTTTCCAGTTGATTTATGGCGGACGGCATCCGCAGCTACAGGTCAAATCTTGTTTGAAGGCAATGCAGGCGCTGTATGAGCTTAAGTATTTAGAAGAAACCACTTATCAGGAACTGCAAAGTGCTTATCGGTTTTTACGCCGGCTTGAGCACGGTATTCAAGCAATCAATGACCAGCAAACCCAGCGTCTTCCTCATGATGTGCATTGGCAGCACAATCTTGCGCTCACGCTTGGGTTTGAAGACTGGGCTGCATTATTAAATACGCTTAATTATCATCGATATCATGTCAATGTGCCGTTTGAGCGTATGGTTACTGAAAGGCAAGTACCGGATCACGATGATGAGCTAGAACCTGCTAACTTGGATGAGCAAGTGGCTCGTTTAAATGACGTGTTGACGGAAGAGAATCATAGCCAATTGCAAAATTTTTGGCAGTCAAAAATGGTGGCCAATTTAAGCGATGAGGCTCGTGAACGCTTGGACGGAGCGTATCCAGTAATTGTGCATGCGCTACTTGCTCATCAAGATCAGCAGCAATTGGCGAATACTGCATTGCCGCGCTTGATTGCCTTGCTGGAAGCGATTTGTCGTCGTTCTATCTACTTGGTTATGATTGCAGAGAACCCAAACGCCACGGTTGAGTTGATTCCGATGCTGTCTGCTAGCCCTTGGATTGCCAAAGAGCTGGCACAGTATCCAGTGTTATTAGATACATTTTTACAGCAACGCTATCGGCATTTGCCAGACAAACTTGAGCTGCGTGATATCTTGCGTCAGCAGTTATTGAGAGTAGAGCCTAATGACGAAGAAAAGCTGCTTAGCGTATTACGATTATTTAAAAAGAATCAAGTATTAGCGGTTGCCGCCAGTGATGTGTTGGCTGAACGTCCAATCATGAAGGTGTCGGATTCTCTAACTTATATTGCTGAAGTGGTATTAGAAGCGGCGCTTGAACGTGCTTTTGCTGAAATTGTGAAACGTTATGGTTATCCTATTGGCCAAGATGGCGATCCGGTCACCGAAGCAGATTGCGGCTTTGCTATTATCGGCTATGGCAAGCTTGGCGGTCTTGAGTTGTCTTATTCATCAGATTTAGATTTGGTGTTTTTGCATAAAATAAAAGAGCAGGGTATGACCACGGGTGAAAATTCGGTCAGTGGCATGAAGTTTGCGGCACGCTTGGCGCAAAAGCTCATGACCTATCTTAATACCCAAACCCGTGATGGCCGTGCTTATGAGGTAGATATGCGCCTGCGTCCCTCCGGCAATGCTGGCATGATGGTGGTGTCTTGTCATGCGTTTGAAACCTATCAGCTTGAGAAAGCTTGGTCATGGGAGCATCAAGCGCTGGTACGGGCGCGTGCAATCTGCGGTGATAAACGCGTCACAGCCCGTTTTTGTGATATTCGCCGTACTGTCTTAGCATTACCGCGCACAATTGAGGAAGTACGTATCGAAGTGACAAGTATGCGTATCAAAATGCAAAAGCATCTGGGTACGAGCCAATGGCAACAGCAAGCGGGTAAGTTTCATCTTAAACAAGATGCAGGCGGTGTCATTGATATCGAGTTTTTGGCACAATTTGCCGTACTGGCCTATTCGCATGAACATCCAACCTTGACCAAATGGAGCGATAACGTCCGTATCTTTGAGGAGATGGCGACACTAGGTATTTGGGAGCGTGAGATCTGTCAAGATTTGACGGAGGCTTATTTGCGCATAAGGGCTGCAACGCATCAATTGGCACTATCCGAGCAGTCATTACTGGTCGATGAGTCGCTTTGGACTGAAACCCGTGCACTCGTACAGGCGCAGTGGCAGCATTTGATGGGTGTGGAATCGACAGAATAGCGGTATTAAAACGGCTGTGCTGAATGAAAGGACAGTGTTAAGACAGTCTTGGCACTGATATTTAACGCCATATAAATAAAGGCACTGCAGTAATGAACTAAAATATTTCATTTGCTTGGCGTGCTGGTGATATAATCATTTGCGCATTAAATTTGCACATGATAGTGGTGCATTAAAACAGACACTCAGTGTCACTATAAAATTTTAATTAAAACATTTACTTAACACTCAACAAAAAAAGTTAGACGTTAGCGCTAGCATAAGGATTATTAGATGAATATGGCAACAAAGGAAGGCAAGCTTTGGATGAATGGCACGATGATTGAACAGCCAGACGCCAAAATTCATGTGCTTACGCACAGCATGCATTATGGTATCGCAGTCTTTGAAGGTGTCCGTGCTTATCAAACTGCTGATAACCGTACCGCGATTTTCCGCTTAAAAGAACATACTGAGCGTCTGCTAGGTTCGGCAAAGATTTTCCAAATGGACGTGCCTTTTGATGCAGCAACACTTGAGCAAGCACACAAAGATGTGGTCAAGCAGAATAACTTAGCAGAAGCTTATATTCGCCCGCTAATTTGGTTCGGTGCCGAAAAACTGGGTCTATCATCACGTGATAATAGCGTTAATGCCATGGTAGCCGCTTGGCATTGGGGCGCGTACCTTGGTGAAGAAGGTATCAAAAACGGTATTCGTGTAAAAACGTCATCATATACTCATCATTTGCCAAACGTGACCATGTGTAAAGCAAAAGCCTCAAGCAACTACCCAGTATCTATCATGGCGAACCAAGAAGTGACCCGTAATGGCTATGACGAAGCCATCTTGATGGATCCACAAGGCTATGTCTGCCAAGGCGCTGGTGAGAACTTATTTTTAGTTAAAGATGGTGTGCTACATACTCCTGATTTAGCAGGCGGGGCACTTGACGGTATCACGCGTCGAACTATTGTCCAATTCGCTGAAGATTTGGGCATTAAAGTTGTTGAGCGCCGTATCACTCGTGATGAGTTTTACTTAGCGGATGAAATATTTATGACTGGTACCGCTGCTGAAGTGACGCCTATTCGTGAATACGATGATCGTACTATTGGCAATGGTGGTCGCGGACCCTTGACTGAGAAGCTGCAAACCTTATACTTTGATGTGGTTCATGGTCGCAATGAGCAGTATATGGATTGGTTAAGCTTTATTGACTGATTGTGTTACTTTATTTTTTTAAAAAAGCTGGACGTCACTGTCCAGCTTTTTTATGATTAAATGATTCTTTTTAAATAGAGCTATTAAATAACTATATTCATAAATAGTCTACAATAACTGCTTTTTGAAGTATTTTTCTAATCTGGTTTGAACGTACATTATATCGAGGTAGCTGTGAAAATCCTTCATGTTCTGCTTACTAGGATGCCTATACCGCCTTTAAAATATGGAGGCACTGAACGTGTTGTTTGGGCATTATATAAAGGGCAAAAAGAGTTGGGGCATGACGTTAAGTTTATGACCAAGCATCAGAACCAACATCCTGATTCAATTTTATACAATCCTGCTCAGGGAATTGAAGATCAAGTAGAAGGCTGGGCCGATGTTATTCATTTCCATTTCTTATTTCAAGGGACATTAAAAACCCCTTTTGTTTGTACAACGCATAACCAACAGATTACCCCTGCTATATTTCCTAAAAATACTATATTTTTGGGGAAATTACATGCCGAACGTAGTGGGGGAGAAGCGTATGTTTATAATGGCTTATACTGGGAGGATTATGAGCAACCTAATATAAAGCAGCCAGAAAACTATGTACATTTTTTAGCGAATGCAAAATATAAAGACAAAAATTTAAAAGACAGTGTGGATATTGCAAGACAAGCAAATAAAAAATTGCATGTTATTGGTAGTAAACGTTACTGCTTAAAATGGCGTAAAGACGGAAAATATCAACCTTATATTTATCCGGGTAATGATCTTAAGTTTTATGGCATGATTGGCGGTGACAAGAAGAATCAGGTTATTCGCAACTCGCAAGCGTTGATTTTTCCTGTACTAACAAATGAAGCTTTTGGCTTAGCTATGATTGAAAGCCTATATTTAGGCTGCCCTGTTATTGGTAGTCGATGTGGTTCTCTGCCAGAGCTCATCAATCAAGATGTCGGTGTTAGTACCGATAGTAAAAGTGTGATGATAGACACTCTAAGAAATATTGGACAATTTAGTCGTCAGCGCTGTCATGATTATGCACGAGACACATTCAATCACCTTGTGATGAGTAAGAACTACTTATATTTTTATGAAAAAGTCTTAAATGGTCATACTTTACATGAGACAGCACCTGAGGTGACTCAAAATCTCCCATATAATTTTGTCTTAAAAGATTAAAAGGTTAAATGATGAAAATATTACATGTACTTTTGACTCAGTTAAGTATTCCACCCAAAGATTATGGTGGTACTGAACGAGTGTTATGGGGATTGTATCAAGGACAAAAATCACTAGGGCATGAAGTCAGGTTTTTAACCAAGCACAAAAGCTCACATAAAGATGCGGTCTATTTTGATGAGCAACTGCCTTTAGAAAAGCAAATAGAAGGGTGGGCAGATATCATTCACTTTCATTTTCGCTATGATAATGATATCGATACTCCATTTGTGTGTACTGAACACAGTAACAGCGAGATTGAACAAGAATACCCTGTCAATACGATCTATTTATCAAAGAAGCATGCGGAAAACTATAATGCCAATTGCTATGTGCACAATGGTTTGTATTGGAATGATTATGGCGAGCCAGACTTTAATCCTAAAAACTATGTCCATTTTTTAGCAAAAGCTTCTTGGCGAATTAAGAACCTGCAAGGAACTGTGAAAATAGCGCAGCAAGCGGATATTCCGCTACATGTATTAGGCGGCGATCGTTTTAACATCCGTCGGAACCCTTATTTTTATACGTCCTCAAAACTGACCTTCCATGGAATGGTCGGTGGTGAGCAAAAAAATCAGTTACTCCGTCACTCCAAAGGATTGCTCTTTCCCGTGTTATGGCATGAGCCTTTTGGATTGGCAGTCATTGAAAGCCTATATCTGGGTTGTCCTGTGCTGGCAACACCTTTTGGGTCTCTACCAGATATCATCACGCAAGAGGATGTTGGCGTTTTATCTGACAGTTATGCCGAGCTTGTTGAGGCGACTAAAAATATTGATAGATTTGATAGACGTGCTTGTCATCATCATGCGCAGACGTATTTTAGTCATGTTGCCATGGCAAAAGGCTATATGGAATGCTATGAAAAAGTGCTTGCAGGCGAAGTACTTAATGCAACTAAACCAAGAGCCAAAGCAAATATTAAAGAAAGATTGAAAATGAGAGACTGATTTAGTGAATTAGTCGAAAGGGACGATAGTATAAAACATACGTTTACCGATACTACGTTTAATCTTTTTGAAATAATGTTTTAGGTCTCGTGGATCTTTCGATCTGATTTTTCTATGCTCTATGCTCTATGCTCTATGCTCTATGCTCTATGCTCTATGCGTCCAGCTTCCAAATCGCTTGCTAAAGTAGGATTATCTGCTTCTAAAAAGTTGATTGTATGCTTAAAGCAGGAGAGATTTGGTAGACTGATATTCGAGGTAAGAATTTATCAAAAATCATTTCGTCTATTGGCACGTAGTCGTTTTCATTGAGAGATCTGATCTGATGAAGTAGTGTTTTTGCGCCTTTATTTGAAATAATATAAGCCGCTGCTCCGGTATGCCAGTTTTCTAACTTTAAAAAACATCTCTCCCCATAATTAATTTCTTTTTCACTACAATGTGTTTTCTCTAATGCTGTTTCTAATTTGATAATATCCATGTCAATTAAGTTATCTAATATCCATTGATCATCAGTGAGAAAATTATTAGCATTTTCTCCTAAGTATATATCGTCCTCAAATATTGACATATATTCGAGATTGTCGTCTATTATTTTTTTGCCATAAGCAAACATGGATCAAAAAACAAGCTTTTTCTATAGGTGATAAACGCTCACTTTCTGCCAAGCGTAAACCCAATGCTTTAGACACTTCCGTCAATTGAGAGGCTGTTATCGCATCATAGAATTCAGAAGGGATGTTTTGCTTTGTAAATTCTTGAATGATGTGCTGACGACGATCAGTCGCGGTTGTTAGGCTGATTATATGGTTCTGCATTCAATCTTTTCCTTGGTTAAGCTGCCAAAGCATTATATATTTATCCATTGTGTAGCCTAATGAGGCAAAAGCCAAAATATAGCCATAAGCCCCGCCTAATATGTCAGCACGCATGATGTATTCACGAAAGAAAGAAAACCAAGAACGTAATAACATGCCTAAAAGCGTTACCTTTTTACCTTTATGATGTTTTTCTCTTGCCCAATCATGACTGTAGCGCACATTTTTCATCAAAAAATGGTGTAAATTATCATTGGTAATATGCAATAGATAACCTTGCAATACCTCACTTGGAACGCCTTTTTGATCTAACGATTCATGAACGTCTAAATTAGAGTATTTAAATAAGCTATTGGCATATAATCGTGCCAGTTTATCTGTATACCATATTCGTTTCTGTACTTCGACGCCGCAAAACTGATTGACTCGAGCCACACTAAATACTCTATCAGTCTGTAGCGGCTCATCTAACAACCTAGCAATAGAGTGTCTTAAATTATTCTCTAGACGTTCGTCTGCATCTAGTACTAAGACATAATCACAAGTAGCATAAGATTGTGCCAACTGTCGCTGTCTTCCGAAGCCTTGCCACTGCTCATTGACGTACCATTTAGCACCATACTGTAGGGCAATGTCTTTAGTATCATCTGTGCTACCAGAATCCAAAATAATGATTTCATCTACAATATCTTGTACCGTTTTTAAACATGCTTGTAAATGCTTGCCTTCATTTTTTACAATCATTACTAAAGACAAGCTGCTTTGTTTTTTCGATACGTCTACTGGCTGTAAGTTTTCAGCTATTTCCAACGATTTTATAAATGCTTGCTCTGTTTTATTGTATGTTAGGTCATATAAAATAGCGTATTTATTAAAGGTATACTGCATAAATAGCAGCGAATATATGAGTCCGTATTTGCCTTTTAAGAAGCGTCCATCTATTAGGTACTGCTTAATAAATGCCCAAATTGGATTGAAAATAACTTTATAAAAGCTAATTTTTCTACCTTTTTTATGGCGATCCTCAGCCCACGCCTTAGCATAATCTAAACGTTTTTGTAGCCAAAATAGTGGCGTTTCGGCTGTATGATGGCGCATAAACCCATCTAATGTCTTGGTAATAGCATTATGTAGGACGACAGATTCATGGACTAGATTTTCATTATAATAAAAGTGACAGGGATATAAACGCCAGTGTGCTTTTATTGCCCAATAGCTAGGGTCAATTTCGTGCCCAAAAATACAATCAATACGCTTAATACCATAGACTGTATTATCAGGTTTTTGTGTGATGATCTTTAGTATACTTTCTTTAAGCTGAGGAGTAACTTCTTCATCAGCATCTAATGCAAAAATCCAATCACCGGTCGCATATGACTGTGCCAATTGACGTTGTTTGCCAAATCCCTGCCAATCTGTATTGACATACCATGTTCCGCCATATTGCTCTACGAGCTGACGGCTATTATCGGTGCTGCCTGAGTCTAATACGATGATTTCATCAGCCAATCCTTGCAGAGAAGGTAAAGTAATAGCAAGGTTTTTGGCTTCATTTTTAACTATCATTACTACTGATAAGCGGTATGACCTAATATTTTTTACATGATTCACACCATATGCTCCTGTAGATAGTGATTTAGATTTGCATCAAAATAAGGGCTAATACCCTAAAAAATAGTAGCCTACAGTTTAATTAGACAATAACAAATGTATTAGCGAATGAATAAAAAAATGTTTTAATAGATGCTTGTTCGTAATATAAAAATAGAGGAGACTAGCATACAAATGCAGAGCGCTGCAATATTAAACAATTATTTTACGGCTATTTATTATACCAAGATAGGCATCACAAGTATGAAAGACGGGTTACTATGATAACTAGCAATAAACCAACTATTTTACTAATATTAAAAGCGTTAGAAGGGCGCGGTGCAGAACGTATGGTCACGACATTGGCGCGTGCCTATATAGATATGGATTATGATGTCCATGTGCTTTGCCTAGAAGATACGACAGATATGTGCTTAGATGCTCACGTGCATTACCACATCGTCCCTTATAATCAGCCGCTTTTTAATATAGAAACTGAGCAAGCCACCGCTTATAAACAGGTTGCAGCGCGCATTGATGAATATGTACTAAAAAATATCGGAACACCTAAATTAATCTTGGCCAATATTTACAAGGTTAATTGGATTATGGCATATAGTAAGCTACCAAATATAGTGAACGTATTGCACACCGCAGTGTCCAAACAGTTTCAAGAAAAGCTAGCAACTATACCTGCTCAAACCATAAGTCATTTAAAAGTGGTTTATGGTGCTCATCCGTGCAGTTGTGTCAGTGAAGGCGCATGCCAAGATTTATTGGCATTAATAGGTAACTTAAATAGAACCACGACAATTTATAACCCATGCGATGTCAGTCAAATTCAGCAATTGGCCAGTGAACATTTTCATATTGAAGAGTTTGGCTTGACTGATAAAGGTTATATTATTCATGTCGCTTCGTTTGACGCTATGAAAGGTCATCGTGATTTACTGCAGGCCTATGCCAAAACAGAGCGCAGACTACCATTGGTTTTGGTAGGTAAAGGTCGACTTGAAGATGAAATAAAACAATTAGCGATTGAGTTAAAAATTGAGGATAAAGTATATTTTTTAGGCTTTCATGCCAATCCTTATCCGTTGATTGCGGGAGCCGCACTGCTCGTCATGACCTCTAAGTATGAGGGCTTTGGTTATGTTATCGTCGAAGCGCAAGCCTTAAATATACCTGTTATCAGTACGGATTGCCCCTTTGGTCCAAGAGAGCTGTTACCACAGAAAAACTTAGTTGCTATTGATGATATCGAAGGGTTGGCAGCGCTAATAAGTCAGGCATTAGATAATGCGAATCAATTTATAACGCCGTTAAATCAGCAGCTATTACCAAAACATATTGCACAGCAGTATTTAGATTTTTCGCTATCAATAGTAAATGATATTAACTAAAGTCGAAAAGTGATTTAGAGATAGGAGAGTGATTGGTAACACGCGTGCCATATTGTTGATAGGTTTTGGCTAATAAATTAAATGACGGTACAATAGTATTGCTGATGACATTATTTAGCGTCGTGGGCGCACTACGCTCTCTATCTTCATAAAAACGCGGCTCGTTACTATTAAGTAGATCAACACCATATAAATGCAGTGCGTTTGCACCACGGGAGAAAGCCAGCTGCGTTGCTACATAAGCCACTGTTCCAGCTTCTACAAAGCCGTAGGTGATGTCTAAGGACAACCCGATAGGTGATGGCTGATGATAGCTATCGATAACAAATTTAGCATGCTTAGCAAATGCTGATAGTGGCGTTTTTCTATTGAGCGCTTGGTATCGTGACTCCTTACCTAACAGCAAAAGACTAAATTCTGAATCATTTCCTTTAACACCCCACGGTCTGTCAACAAGATAGATAATACGCATCTTATGATGATATTTTTTTATGATTTCAGGGTGGGCGCTGACCAATGCTTCTAATACTGCCAAGGTGGCATATAAGGGCTGACCGGTGTAGTATTTATTTAATATATCGGGCTGATGGAGGATAAAACGTGCATCACTAATGACATAACCGACGACTTTGGTAAAGCTATACTGAGCGGTGAGACTAATACTACCATTAATAAAAATCGTGGCTGTATCTAGTAAAGGTATAAAATCTACCTCAGCAATAGAAGGACCTGAAGCAATGATATTGACAGCTTGTCGGTCAAGGTTTTGTTGATTTTCTTTTGCGTTAAATGCGTGAATAGGGAACGGCTGATTACCAACCTCAAACTCAATCATAGGAGGTAATCCCAATTTCAGCTCCAGATATTTTAAAGTAATGATGGTTTGATGATTAAATTATATCCAATATTCTTTGAGCCAAGGGCTCGGCTTCACATGACGATACCATTTACCGCCACCCCCTGCTATCGCGTCTGGCGGATTAATCTCACCATGGAAAATAACGATTTTAGCATCATTTGGCAGAGTAGGTGCCCGTACTAGATTAAAAGGAATAGGTGCAATACACTGATATTTAAAACTCACGCACCAGTCTTTGTTCCAATACTCTAAATGATGATGCTCACGTAAATAATTGGACAGATACGCTTGCTCATGGCGAACTTGCTGACGAATGCTGTCGAAGTTGCGCTCAAAATTTGCGAGCAAATCAGGATAAGTATTCATACCGATATTGAAGCGGTATACCGAGCTATTGCCAATCATACGCCACGGTTTTTTCCAGTCACGAATGATGACGACGCTGTCTTCATGCTCAGCTTTATAAGTGAAAAAGCCGTCGATATTATCAACGATAACGATATCAATATCTAAAAATAATGCAACGCCTTTTAAATCGTAAAGCTCGGGCTTAAAAGTCGTGAGCTTTTTCCAGCCACGCTCAGGTCCTGCAGGTAGATTGAGCTCAGGGATAGGGTGGCAGATAACAGCAGGATCGATACCAGTACTGTCATCGGTTAAGCAAACCATCTGAAAATCTAAAGTTAGGTTACGATGCACCATGTTATAAAGACGGTTGACATATTCAGCACCATATTTATCACCCCATTTCATACAAATAATATAACGCTGATCAGAGTTTTTACTGTCTGTTGGCGTTTGATTGGTTGGTAAATTTTGATTCATGTCAGTTGCCATAGTGCACTCATATTTATATAAATAAGGGGCTAACTTTTAAAAAATTGATAAAAAACACTAAAATTGAGAGTCTATCAGTAGCGTACGGATTTCACTGTATCGATTTTATTTATTATCGACACTAGGATGATGTGCGCGAATAAATGCGGCTAGATTGGCTTCATCAGTGTTATAAGGGTTGTCTATCATAGGGATATGCTTAAAGCGTCGATAACCCCACATATAATGACTGTAATTGTCTTCAATCATACGTTGCATTGCTAGATTGAGTGCATAAGCTGCCGTTTCAGTATTGCGATCATATAATGCTGGGTCATCGAGTTTATAGCAATAAATATCAAAGCCATGCCCGTCGTCGCGGCGAATACATGCCAATCCGACCAGTGCGCATTTGGTTTTACTAGCAAGTTTGGAGGCGAGGGTACTGGTCAACGTTTCAATGCCAAAAAAAGGCACGATGATACCGCCTGATGGGTCAGGAACGTGGTCAGGTAAGACAATACTAAAACCACCTTGTTTGAGTGTTTTAAATACTGCTTTTACACCGCTACCATCCGTCGGTACTAATGTCGCATTGAGGCGGGCACGACCTTGCAATATAAAATTGTTGGTAATGTCACCTTTTACGGGCTTATACATGATGGTTGGCGAGCCAAATTGATTGAGCCAAGCATTCATCATCTCCCACGTACCCAAATGCGGTACGATCGCGAGCATGCCGTTAGGACTAGCAAGTCCATCAAGTAAGATGTCTTTATTATGAACGTCACGAATTTGAGCAATACTCCAATCAGGTGGCATCGCCCAGCTTTTGATTGACTCAATGCTGGTTAAACATTGATGATAGATAATCTCTTTGGTTAAGGCTTGTTTTTGCAGGTGAGATAACATAGGGGCAATCAGTGCCATGTTGATTTTAACCGTGCGCATGATACTAGCGCTTGGCATCCTTAAGATTATCCACGCAACAAAACGTGCCAGCATCTGCAAGACAGACAGTGGCACGATTTTGAAAATATGATACGGATTCATGACCATTCACACAGTAATGAATCACGTAACAGGCACTGTAAAAAATAGCTTCGCATGATCAGACTATTTATTCAGCAGACTTACTGGTGTCAGCTTGTACTTTTTCACGGACACGGATACCAAGCTCACGTAGCTGCTTGGTATTTACCTCAGCCGGTGCTTGGGTCAATGGACATTCAGCAGTTTTGGTTTTTGGGAAGGCAATCACGTCACGGATAGAGCTTGCGCCTACCATAAGCATGATTAAGCGATCCAAACCAAATGCCAAGCCACCATGTGGCGGCGCGCCAAATTTTAACGCATCAAGCAAGAAGCCAAATTTGTCTTCTGCTTCCTGATCATCAATACCCAATGCTTCAAATACGGCTGTTTGCATCTCAAGCGTGTTGATACGTAAACTACCACCACCCACTTCAGTACCGTTTAATACCATATCATAAGCGATAGAAAGGGCAGATTCAGGATTGGTTTTTAATTCTTCAACCGAACCTTTTGGCTTAGTAAATGGATGATGCATTGAGGTCCAGCGACCATCTTCAGTTTCTTCAAACATCGGGAAGTCAGTTACCCAAAGTGGGGCCCACTCACAAGTGGTCATTTCTAAATCTAAACCAATCTTTTGACGTAGGGCGCCGATGGCATCATTGACTACACTGGCTTTATCCGCACCAAAGAAGATAATATCGTTGCTTTCTGCACCAGTACGCTCAATCAGGCTTACCAATACATCATCAGTCATATTCTTAATGATAGGAGACTGTAGACCAGATTCTTTATCCACGCCGTTATTGATGTTGCTGGCATCGTTGACTTTAATATAAGCCAGACCACGTGCACCATAGATACCAACGAACTTGGTATAAGCATCGATTTGTTTACGGCTTAATGAAGCACCGCCTGGTATACGTAGGGCAGCAACACGACCTTTAGGATCGTTAGCAGGACCGGCAAACACTTTAAAATCAACGTCTTTCATTAAGTCTGCAACGTCAATCAATTTAAGCGGAATACGTAGGTCAGGCTTGTCTGAGGCATAATCACGCATGGCTTCAGCATAAGTCATACGTGGGAACTGTTCAAATTCAACGTCCATCATCGTCTTAAAGACATGCTTAATCAGACCTTCGTTGATATTCATGATTTCTTCTTCATTTAAGAAAGAAGTCTCAATATCGACTTGGGTAAATTCAGGCTGACGATCCGCACGTAAATCTTCATCACGGAAGCACTTAGCGATTTGATAATAGCGGTCAAAACCTGCGACCATCAATAACTGTTTAAACAGCTGTGGCGACTGCGGTAAGGCAAAGAAGTTACCCGGACGCGTACGTGAAGGCACAAGATAATCACGAGCACCTTCTGGCGTTGCACGAGTCAAGATAGGGGTTTCTACGTCTAAAAAGCCATGATCATCCAAATAACGACGAATCGCTGAGGTGGCTTTCGCACGGAATACCATACGATCTTGCATTTGTGGACGGCGCATATCAAGATAGCGATATTTGAGACGCAAATCTTCTGATACCGTACTTTTCTCATCATTCAATGGGAATGGCGGGGTTTCAGATTTTGCCAGCACTTCAATTTCTTTGGCCAACAGCTCGATATGACCACTGGTCATATTTGCGTTTTCAGTGCCCGCGTAGCGTTGACGGACACGACCTGTAATTTTTATTACATATTCAGGACGTACCGCATCAGCAATAGCGAACGCTTCTGGGGTATCAGGATCGACAACGACCTGCAAGATACCAGCGCGGTCACGCATGTCTAAGAAAATCACGCCACCGTGATCGCGACGACGATGTACCCAGCCTACGACACTAATGGTTTGCTCAATTAAGCTTTCGGTTACGGCTCCGCAATATTCGTCTCGGTATTCGCTATGCGTCATAATATAATTATCCAGTTGTCAGCCCAATTCGAAATACAATAATGCAGCCATCGTTACGCTTCTTTTAGATAATAACTAGTTTAGTTAAAAGAAGCGCAAACAACGCGATTAAGACAAATAGTCATCACGTTGGCTACAGAAAATTTGGTGTAAACGTATATTATGCCTAATCTGCCTTTGTTATACAACCGAATCAGCCCAATCAAAGCTCAGTAAAGATGGCTATAAGCCGTATTTATGCCGTAACAATTGCATTAGGTTAAATATTGTTCCTCTGCTTGAAAAGATAAGCGCGCGTGCGCATATCAGCCTAACTTATAAAATTACACTAAGACCGTCTTAATCATTTAAGGAATCGCACTCATGCTTTTTAATCCCTCTAAAAACCCTGTTGAGCTAAGAGTTATCCATCTGAATAAAAACCAAGAGCAACGCCGTGAAGACCTGATGGAGGCGACTCAAGGTAAAGCTGCCCTCAAACAATTCAAAAAAACACTGGCTAAAAAAGCAAAACAAGCCCTAAAAGCGAAAACCAAAAATAAGAAAAAAAATAGTGATAGCAAGCAACAAGTTTTTGTACTCGACTTTGATGGCGATATCAAAGCCACTGCTGTTAAACACCTGCGTGAAGAGATTAGCACACTTATCAGCACGGCGAATAAAGGCGATGAAGTGGTGGTGCGTCTAGAGTCTGGTGGGGGCGTAGTACACGGTTATGGTTTAGCCGCCGCACAATTGGCTCGTCTGAAAGATGCCGGTTTGAAACTCACCGTCTGCGTTGATAAGGTTGCAGCTAGTGGTGGCTATATGATGGCCTGCGTAGCGGACAATATTGTGGCGGCGCCATTTGCCATTATTGGCTCTATCGGTGTGGTATCACAACTGCCCAATTTTCATAAATGGCTCAAAAACCATGATGTCGATTATGAGATGTTTACGGCTGGTGATTACAAACGTACCGTGACTGTATTTGGTGAAAATGACGACGAAGATCGTGCCAAATATCAAGAAGAGCTAGAGCAAACCCATGAGTTATTTAAGCACTTTGTCAATCGTTATCGCGGTATGCTTGATGTAGATAAAGTTGCAACAGGCGAGCATTGGTATGGTGAAGATGCGCTGCATTTGAACTTGGTAGATAAATTACAGACATCAGACAGTTATCTATTAGAGCGTATGGAAAACAACGAAGTGTACGCGCTGCATTCACGTCAAAAGCCAACACTGGCAGAAAAGCTAGGGCTATCACAAGCTGCAGAAGCGACCATCAGCATGGCGGTTGATAAGCTGCCAGAGGCACTAGCACGATTTGACCTTAATAGTCGTTTAAATATCTTAAAGTAGTTTTAAGTATTAAGAGGCTAGTGCATAGCTGATCTTTAAAGTTCTAACCTTAATTTGTGCATTGTTTGTATTTTGTAAAAGGCGTGTCCTAACGGGTCGCGCCTTTTTGCTGTTTAAAAATAATTGCTGTGTTATAAATGGTAAATACGATACAGAGTTTACGTACGTACACTATGAAGTTTTTTATAAAAATGTGATTGAGATAATTAATAAGGATAGGGAAATCATTATGTCTAGCAATGCCTTAATGTTTACAGCAACAGAACATGGTCAAGCCATGCATGCCCAAGTACAAGCATTTATCGAAACCCTTATTGAGCCCATTGAAGCGCAATTTTGGGCAGACTGTCATCAGCAAAATCCTGATGGTAATTGGAAAAATTGGCAGTGGCCAGAAAAGTATGAGAGCTTACGTAAGCAAGCACGTGAAGCTGGCCTGTGGAATTTATTTTTGCCGGATGACATCCTAGGTGCTGGCCTTTCGGTTACCGATTATGCACCGATTGCAGAGTTGACAGGTCGCAGTTTATTAGCGCCTTACGTGTTTAACTGCAATGCCCCTGATAGTGGCAATATGGAGCTGTTGTGGCGTTATGGTACACAAGAGCAGCAAGATAAGTGGCTGACGCCAATCTTGGAAGGTAAAACGCGTTCGGTATTTTGTATGACTGAGCCTGAGGTGGCATCCAGTGATGCGACCAACATGCAGGCGACTGCGGTTGTCGATGGCGATGAGATTATTATCAATGGTAGTAAATGGTGGTCGTCCGGTCTTGGCGACCCAGCAGTTGATATTTTGATTGTGATGGCATACACCCCTGATGAAACTAAAGACCGTCATCATCAGCATTCGATGGTATTGGTTCCAGCAAAAACTGCAGGCTTCAATATCGAGCGCATGCTAAAAGTATTTGGCGATTATGATGCGCCGCATGGTCATGGTGAAGTCAGCTTTAATGATGTACGTGTACCCGTTAGCCACTTTATCGGTGGCCCAGGTATGGGCTTTGAGATTGCGCAAGGTCGCCTAGGACCAGGTCGCATTCATCATTGCATGCGTTGTATTGGGGCCGCTGAAAAGTCGCTAGAGCTGGCCGTAAAACGCGGTATGGAGCGTACGGCTTTTGGTAAGCCATTACTACAACTAGGTGGTAACTTTGAGCGTATTGCTGAAGCACGTATTAAGATTGACCAAGCCCGTTTGCTGACTCTATACGCCGCGCAGAAAATGGACGGCCAAGGTACCAAAGCAGCACTCACAGAAATCTCTGCCATTAAAGTCGTTGCACCAACCGTGCTACAAGAAGTGGTTGATATGGCGATTCAAATCTATGGTGGTATGGGCGTTTGCCAAGATACGATGCTGCCGAGTTTCTTTGCTCAAGCACGAGCGCTGCGCTTAGCCGATGGTCCTGATGAAGTGCATAAAACCATGATTGCTAAGTTAGAATTAAAGCGTCAAGGTTTTAGCCGTTCGTCGAAACCTGCTAAATCTTAAGGTAACTTAGATTTGTATCTATAACTAATACAAAACAAGCTCAATGGCGACCATAACTATAAATCATTTGATAGTGGATTCTTCACCCCTAAATAATCAATAAAAATAACTGACCACACGATAAGGAACATCTTATGGCAACTGCTAATCAGAGCAATACTACGGATAAAGAAGTAGCTAATAAAATATTAGATAAAGGTGGCGAGGTTCGTGAGGGCGAAGAGCTTGACGCCAAAGCGGTTAGTAACTGGCTACGCGCCCAAGGAATCGATGTAGCAGGCGAGCCAATGGTTACTCAATTCTCGGGTGGTGCATCAAACTGGACTTACCGTTTGCAATATGAAGGCGAAGGTAACGCTGAAAGTAAAAGCCAAGATTTAATATTACGCCGTCCGCCAAAAGGCACTAAAGCCAAATCAGCACATGATATGGTGCGCGAATACACTGTCCAAAAATCCTTAAAGGATGCTTATCCTTACGTACCTAAAATGGTCGCGCTATGTACGGATGAGTCCGTCATCGGTGCCGATTTCTATGTCATGGAGCGTATGGAAGGTATCATTCCTCGTGCTAATTTGCCAAAAGGGATTGATTTAAACGAAGAGCAAACGCGTGCATTATGTACCAATGTTATCGATGCTTTAGTTGAGCTGCACCAAGTAGATTATAAAGCGCATCCTGATTTAGTGAATCTTGGGCGTGGCGAAGGTTATTGCGAGCGCCAAGTAACAGGTTGGGATAAGCGTTATGTCAAAGCCAAAACACCTAATGTCCCAAGTTTTGCATTGGTACGTCAATGGCTTGGTAAGCATACGCCTGCTGATAGTAAGACTTGCTTGATTCACAATGATTGGCGTTTTGACAACGTCATTTTAGATGCCGCAGATCCAACTAAGGTTATCGGTGTACTTGATTGGGAAATGGCGACCTTGGGTGATCCTTTGATGGATTTGGGTAGCGCCTTGGCTTACTGGATTGAAGAAGATGACAACATCATTATGCAGCAGTCACGCCGTCAGCCCACGCATTTAAAAGGCATGATGACCCGTGATGAAGTGGTGGATTACTATCTTAAACAATCAGGTTTAGAGATAGATAATTGGACGTTTTATGAGGTGTTTGGTTTATTCCGTCTAGCGGGTATCGTGCAGCAAATTTACTATCGCTATTATAATAAACAAACAACCAATCCGGCGTTTAAGAATTTTTGGCTTATCGTTCATGTATTGCATGCAAAATCTCTGAAGTCGATAGCACAGTATGAAGGTGAGGCGTTATTTAACACTCATGTGCAGCCGCATTTGCAAGATATGGGCGTCGATGCTGCCACCATTGAGCAATTACCAGCGCCTGTACAAAAAGTTATTAAAGGTATTTTACCGAAAGGCTATTTTGCTAAGTCGCCGCAATCAACAGCTGAGTAATTTTTTAGCAAGTAAAATGTTTGAAATCAGCATATTGAAACTATGATAAAAGGCAGTATTTTATGACAACCATTCTTCTGGCACGTCATGGCCAGGCATCCTTTGGACAAGAAAATTACGATCAGCTGTCAGAGCTAGGTGGTATCCAAGCGCAAATGCTCGGCCAGCATTATGCAACGACCCAGCGCCGAATCGATGCTATTTTTACGGGGAGTTTGGTCAGGCAACAAGATTCTGCACATCATTTTTGGCAGCGTTATCAGTCATTTGCTGATACCGATAGCTCTAACAAGCCTGCAATCGATATGAGTGCGCCGGATAGCTATGTACTGCCACAATTTGATGAATTTAATCATAAAGATGTTTTTGTTAAATCAGATCCAGCATTCAGCACTCGAGCATCAATTGCAGCTGAGATTGCTAAAGCGGATGTACCGATGACACGTTTGGCTGAGTTATTCGATAACGCGATGCGGCGCTGGCATGGCAGTGATTATGATCAAGATTATATAGAAAGCTGGTCGCAGTTTAATGAGCGAGCTAAGCAAGCGCTTGAGCAAATACGTATACAGATGACAACGCTAAATTTAAATCGTGATAGTACGGTATTGGTATTTACTTCAGGCGGCATTATTGCGGCTATTACCGCGCAGTTATTACAACAAGGCAGTCAGACTGCGTATCAAATCAATAAAAGCTTGGTTAATACGGGCGTGACATCTATTACTTTAAAAGAGCAGAATTCACGTTTACTATCATTAAATGAGTATAGTCATTTATTCGCTGATGGTAAGCGTTTTGTGACATGGCGATAATTCATGATTGGTTGCTAAAACCTTGTTATAGAAAGTCTGTAGTGGCTGGCTACTAGCGCAGATAACACCAAAGCCACATAGACAGTTGGAAGTGTTTACGTTATCTTGAAGTTATCATTGATACATAAGAGAATGTCCATGCAAAATAAATTACTGAGCCTAGTGGCAAAAAAAGCCACCAAAAGTAAAAATCAATTATTTGGCGCGGTTCAACCAGCACGTTATTTAAAAGGTTTAAATAAACAGCAGATTGGTCGTGGCAAAACGGTTTTAATCACGGGTGCCAGCTCAGGGTTGGGCGAGGGCATGGCGAGATTGTTTGCTAAGCTTGGATACAACCTTGCTATTTGTGCGCGTCGTACGGATCGTTTAGAGAGTCTACAAATAGAGCTGATGGCACAATATCCTGATATTCGTATCGAGTATCGAGTGCTAGACGTTAGTGATTATGATGCGATTTTTGAAGTGTTTGATGCCTTCACGGCTGACTTTGGTCATATTGATCGTGTCGTGGTCAATGCAGGCATTGGCGAGAGCCGCCGTATTGGTAAAGGACGCTTTGATACCAACCGCCGTACGGTTGAGGTTAACTTTATTTCGGCGCTCGCACAGTGTGAAGCAGCGATGAGTATCTTTCGCGCACAAAATAGCGGCCATTTGGTCGTGATATCTAGTATGTCAGCGATGCGTGGATTACCTAAGCACTTGACTGCCTATGGTGCGAGTAAGGCAGGCTTGGCACATTTGGCAGAGGGCATCCGTGCTGATATGCTATTGACCAAACTGCCGATCAAAGTCTCTACTATTTATCCAGGCTATATCCGTACTGAAATCAATGAAAATGCCAAGCCATTACCGTTTGAAGTAGATGCAGATACGGGCACCAAATCCATCGTTGCAGCGATTGAAGCTGAGGTTGATGAAGCTTGTGTACCCAGTCTACCATGGTCTATCGTCGGTCAAGCAATGAAGCACTTGCCATTGCAGGTGGTCAATAAAGTCAGTTAGTACAAGCGACATTAATAATATCAAGACCAATAAAAGAATCCCTCTATATGCTGATATAGAGGGATTCTTTTATTGGTCTTGATGTGTACAGATTTTAGAAGTTATAACATTTGAGGGTTATCTGCCATGTGTTTTTCACGCAGTTTTTGACGCAATATTTTACCCACATTACTCTTTGGCAACTCACTCACAAATTCAATATGACGCGGGCATTTGTAGCCAGTCAAATTGTCCAAGGCAAATTCTTTAATATCACTTTTGGTAACATTGTTATCAGCAGGAACGATATAAATTTTGACCGCTTCGCCTTGATGCTCATCAGAAATGCCAATCACTGCGCAATCAATAATACCTTTGCAATCTAGCATAACTGACTCAATCTCATTCGGAAAGACGTTAAATCCTGATACCAAAATCATGTCTTTTTTGCGATCAAGTAAAGTGATATAGCCTTTTTCGTCCATACTAATGATATCACCAGTACGGAAATAACCCTCTTTAGTAAAGTCGTTGGTGTTGTCTTTATTAAAATAGCCTGAGGTGATATTTGGTCCCTTAATGCACATTTCACCAGACTGATTAAAACCTACGGTCTCGCCATTATCATCGACCACAATTACATCGACACTAGGTACAGGAATGCCAATAGTGCCATTGAACTTGCGATCAGTAATGACGTTAGCAGTACCTGCTGCAACCCCTTCAGTCATACCCCAACCCTCAACCATCGGGCAACCAGTGACTTCTAACCAGCGCGCTGCCGTCTGCTCAGTCGCTGCCATACCGCCTGCTTGTGAGATACGTAATGCGCTAAAATCTAGATTTTTAAAGGTTGGTTGATCAAGTAGCCCTTTAAACAAGGTATTGACGGCAGGAAAAATATGGAAGGGCTGTTTTGATAAGGTTTTGACAAATCCAGGCATGTCTCGTGGATTAGGTATTAATATAAAAGTATAACCCGAACGCATACCTAGCAAGCTCAGCATAAAGGCAAATATATGATATAGCGGCAATGCCATGACCATATTGATATATACCTCATTGATTTCAGAAGTAACAGGGCGATACCATGCTTCTGATTGCATGGCAGCAGCGACAACGTTACGCTGGGTTAAAATAGCGCCTTTAGATAGGCCTGTTGTACCGCCGGTATATTGTAAAATAGCTTTTTGTTGCAGTGAGGTTTTTGGTGTTTGAAAAGGCAGGTTTTTGCCTTTTTTAAGCACATCAGGGAATTTGGTAACATTATACTTAGGGTCATTCAGGTTGTACTTAGGCACTAAGCGTTTGACCTGACGAATAACAGTATTGACCAAAATACCCTTTAGCCCCATCATATCGCCCATTTTCGATAGGACAATACGTTTGATGTTCGTCTCTTCAATGACTTGCTCAAGTGCTTGAGCAAAGTTATCGACGACAAAAATAACCTGAGCGCCTGAATCATTGAGTTGATGACGTAGCTCACGACCAGTATATAGTGGGTTGATAGGGGTGCAAACATAGCCGGCGCGCAATATACCGATCATGGTTGGCAAGTATTGCGGCACGTTTGGCATCATGACTGCCACTACGCTACCTTTGGGGATATCTTGTGCTTGCAACCAAGCAGCGACAGCAAGAGACGCTTTGTCCACGTCTCCATAAGTATGAGAAACGCCCATACAGATGGTCATAGGATGCATACGGAAGCGGTCAAAACACTCTTCATACAACTCGATGAGACTTTCATACTGATCAGGATTAATAGTCTTGGGTACGTTTGCTGGATATTGAGCAAGCCAAGGTTTATCTGTTGTCATACTAAGCGTCCTTAAATTTGCGATCAGTTAAGGCTCTATACAAAAGTAGTCACATCCATGTCAACAATACGAGTCATCGCCAGTTAGGCAGTGGATTGTCGAGTGCTATCCCATTTATTCACAAACTGCTAAAATACGGCGGCCTTTATACAAGGTGATTGAACTAAAAATTCATTTAACCACACAGAAAACTCATCTGAATGGATTAAATGGCTGGTTTGTAATTATTTTTGAAAAATGTACTGCTGTTTAAGGTCAATTAATTGACCTCAGTTAAATATATTACTGACTCAATGTTATAAACAATAGCGTAACATATTTTGGCAATACATTAACATAAGTGTAATTGAGTAAGTTATTGCTATAAAAGAACTTGAGAGTTTGTCGTTATACTTGATATATTGAAAAATATATGTTGCAACTAAGAATAGTGAAGCGATTGCAGAGATAAGATAGTATATTAAAAATGCTAATAAAGTTTAAAATTGATCGATGGTATGGTTAATAAAAAAGCGCCTTGCATCTAATGCAAGGCGCTCTTGACAATTAAAAGACCGCTTTAATTATAGTTGAGGATTGTCTATCAGATGCTTCTCGCGAAGTTTTTGACGTAATACTTTACCGACGTTACTTTTTGGTAGCTCAGTAACAAACTCGATATGACGTGGACATTTATAACCAGTCATATTGTCTAAAGCGAACTCTTTAATAGAGTTTTTGGTGACATTATTATCAGCAGGGACAACATAGATTTT
Source organism: Psychrobacter sp. ANT_H59 (assembly GCF_008369225.1). Lineage (NCBI taxonomy): Bacteria > Pseudomonadati > Pseudomonadota > Gammaproteobacteria > Moraxellales > Moraxellaceae > Psychrobacter > Psychrobacter sp. ANT_H59. Next base: position 246,402 of record NZ_VOBE01000001.1, on the reverse strand, counting down.
GACCGCTTCACCTTGATTCTCATCAGGGATACCGATGACAGCACAATCGATAATGCCGTCACAATCAAGCATGACCGACTCGATCTCATTTGGAAATACATTAAATCCTGACACCAAAATCATGTCTTTTTTACGGTCTAATAGTCTAAAGTAGCCTTTCTCGTCCATGCTGACGATATCGCCAGTGCGGAAGTAGCCATCTTTGGTAAAGTCATCACTACTGTCTCTATTTAGGTAACCTGAGGTAACGTTAGGTCCTTTGACACACATCTCGCCTGCTTGATTGGCACCGACAGGGTTGCCCTCGTCATCGATAATAATGACATCAACACTAGGGACAGGGACGCCAATCGTACCATTAAACTTGCGATCAGTGATGACGTTGGCAGTACCAACAGCAACCCCTTCCGTCATTCCCCAACCCTCAATCATAGCGCAGCCTGTCGTCTCAAGCCAGCGTCTTGCTGTTTGCTCAGTCGCTGCCATACCGCCTGCTTGTGAGATGCGTAGTGAGCTAAAATCTAGGTTTTTAAAGTTCGGATTGTCGAGTAAGCCTTTAAATAAGGTATTGACCGCAGGGAAAATATGGAAGGGCTGTTTTGATAACGTCTTAATAAAGCCTGGTATATCACGCGGGTTAGGAACCAATATAAAAGTGTAACCTGCACGCATACCCAGTGAGCTCAGCATAAAGGCAAAAATATGATACAGCGGCAGTGCCATCACCATATTGATATATACCTCATTAATCTCTGAGGTAATAGGGCGAGTCCAAGCTTCTGACTGCATCGCGCCTGCGACAATATTACGCTGAGATAAAATAGCGCCTTTAGACAGCCCTGTTGTGCCACCTGTATATTGCAAAAAGGCGGTTTGACTCAAAGACAGTTTTGGCTTTTGGAACGGCAGGTTTTTGCCTTTCTTGAGCACATCAGGGAACTTAGTGACGTCGTATTTTGGGTCATTCAGATTATACTTGGGTACCAAGCGTTTGACCTGACGGATAATGGTGTTGACCAAAATACCTTTTAGACCCATCATATCGCCCATTTTTGATAGGACAATGTGTTTGATATGGGTTTCTTCAATAACCTGCTCAAGTGCTTGAGCAAAGTTATCGACGACAAAAATAACCTGAGCGCCAGAGTCATTCAATTGATGGCGTAGCTCGCGGCCAGTATACAGAGGATTTACGGGTGTACAGATATAACCAGCCCGCAAAATACCAATCATCGTTGGCAAGTATTGCGGCACGTTTGGCATCATAAGCGCGACTACGCTACCTTGAGGCAGACCTTTTGCCTGTAACCATGCAGCAACCGCGATAGAAGCTTTATCGACATCGTCGTAGGTATGAGTAACGCCCATACAGATGGTCATAGGATGCATGCGAAAGCGATCGAAGCACTCTTCATATAGCTCCATGATACTGCTATATTTGTCTGGATCAATCGTCTTTGGCACACCAATAGGGTAATTTGCAAGCCAAGGTTTATTTAGCGTCATAGTCAGCGTCCTTGAAATATGAGAGAGGTTAAATGTTGCTAGCTAAGCAGTCAGATCCTTGTCAATAAAAAAACAGCGCTGACATAAAAGCGATCGCTGAATTTGATAATATCCTTATCTATTGACAGACTGCTGGTGTTATTGGATTATTTGGCATCATTAAATGGTAAAAAATAAGTGTTTGATTAAAAAACTATTTGAGTAATCTTAAAAAATTAGTCGGATTAATTTTTTCTACCAACCATCTACCACATAAAAATAATATATCAAATATATAATGATACATTTAAGCAATACGTTAGCATGAATCTAGGCTAAGGCACTATGATGATAAGAGTACTGCTCAGTACAGGAAATATCCTTATAAATGAATATATAGCAAGGTCTATAGCCAGCTCAATGTAAAAATGATACAGCGAGACTGGAATGAATGTTTTGCAGTCTCTGTCGGCATAGGCATAGCATGCTTCACAGGGGCTACGAAAACTCTATAGCAGTAGAGCTGTATCGGTTTTAAATCAAATCGATTCTATATATCATACAAAAAGAGAAGATGACTAATTGTTGTCGTAGGAAAAACTGATTTTTCTAAAGATATTTAAGAAATCAATTATTATAGAAGCTACTTATTATATTCTGAAATTGCTTGCTCAATAGCAACACGTAATTTTTTTGGCACACGAATAGGGCGCATTGGCGCGGTATTGGTACTGGTTTTATTTGACGCATCATTCTCTATAGCATCCGGTGTGATTTGATTTTGTACACAGGCAACAACGATTTTAGTGCTGCTTAGCAAAACCGCTTTTACATTGTCAGCAGTGTTCTCTTGAGAGTGCTGACGATAAATGCTTTGATAAAATACAATGCTGGCAGGTTTTATCTCAACGTTATCAATGCGTACATTAATGACCTCATCTAATAAAATCGCGCGCTTATATTGCAAGTCCGCTTGAGTGACGACGAAATGCTGAATCTGACCGTCATTGGTCTCCAAGAAATAACCATTTAATCCCAATTGAGTAAACCAATCGCGGCGGCAGTTTTCAAAGAACACTAAGTGATTGGCATGATAGACTATACCGCCAGCATCAGTATGATTGATATAGACATTATAGTTAGTCGCAAATAACGGCGTGATTATGTGAGGTTTTGATACGGCAGTTAGGTTCTTATCAGTTGTTTTTGTCATAATAATGCTCAATATATTTTTAATAATAAGGTGTTATAAGTTGTTTAAATGCCGCTGCTTGATAAGCATCATTTAATAAAAAGTAGGAAAGTCAATAAGAATGGCTTGATAGCATGTTTTGATAAAATGACACGGCAAATAGCCAAGTAATTAGACCAAACAAACACTCTAACTCAAGATATAAAAGGGTGCAACAGCTAGCGCTGTCTATGTCTGTTATCATAACCGTATTTGTTTTATTTTAGATTTATTTATAAGTGCATTTTAAAACTGCATTTACTTATCAAAGCAGTTATTTATATAGGATAGGATAATTTATGACCCGTTTTGTTTGTTTTAATATCAATGGTATCCGAGCTCGTCAACATCAGCTGGAGGCGGTGCGAGATATTATCGATCCTGATGTCATGGGTCTGCAAGAAACCAAGGTGCATGATGAGCAGTTTCCCCTTGAAAATGTAGAAGGCTTGGGCTATCACGTCGAGTATTTTGGACAGAAAGCGCATTACGGTGTGGCATTATTATCGAAAGTTGCACCTATTTTTGTGCAAAAAGGTTTCCCTAGCGAAGATGAAGAGGCGCAAAAACGTTTTATTCATGCGCGTTATGAGTTTGATGGGCGTGAGATTGATGTGCTCAATGGTTATTTTCCACAGGGTGAGAGTCAAGATCATCCGACCAAATTTCCGATGAAACGCGCTTATTATGCTGATTTAATGGCCTATATTGATACGCTAAAAGCAGAAGGGCGCTCGCTAGTGATTATGGGGGATATGAATATTGCCCCAGAAGACATCGATATTGGAATCGGTGAAGTAAATGCTAAGCGTTGGTTGAAAAATAGAAAAACATCCTTCCTACCTGAGGAGCGTGAGTGGTATAGCAATCTTATGTCACGTGAGTTGACTGATACCTACCGTTTGCATTATCCAGAAAGCACCGAATTATACAGCTGGTTTGATTATCGCAGTCGCGGTTTTGATGATGATCCTAAGCGTGGATTGCGTATTGATCATATTTTATGTACGCCTGATCTTGTTGAATGTTGTGTTGATGCGGGTATCAGCTATGAGCTGCGCGCTATGGAAAAACCCTCTGACCATGCGCCTATTTGGACAGCATTTGATTTAAACAAAGTATGATGTTTTTACCATTACGATTAAGGCTTTACAATCAATAAAAATATACCAATATCAATAATTAAGGAGTGAGTGATGGCAGTTGGTAATGTTGCAGTACCTGAGACGATTTATCCTATTGAAGGCATTAAATTAAGCGCTACCGCAGCAGGCGTACGTTATAAAGATCGTGATGATTTGGTAATTATTGAGATCGCAGCTGATGCTGCCACTGCAGTGGTAACGACCAAAAATACATTTTGCGCTGCGCCTGTGCGCGTATTACGTGAACACTTTGCTGCAGCTTCTCCGCGCTATTTGGTGACCAATACTGGTAATGCTAATGCTGGAACCGGTGCTGATGGCAAACGCCGCGCCACAGATATCTGTGCGGCATTGGCTGCTAAAGCTGGCGTGGCTAGTGATACTGTATTGCCATTTTCGACGGGTGTTATTGGGGAGTCATTAAATAGTGAGGCAATTATCGCAGGACTAGACAACGCATTAGCCAATCTAGCGCCTGATAATTGGCTTGCTGCTGCAAATGGTATCCGTACAACGGATACGATTCCAAAGCTCGCGAGTAAAAAAATCGATGTTGATGGTAGTAGTTATCATATTACGGGGATGTCAAAAGGCTCAGGCATGATACGTCCCAATATGGCAACCATGCTTGGCTATGTTGCAACCGATGCCAATATTGCTGCTGACTTATTACAAGAGATGTTAAGTGCTATCAATGAGCAGTCTTTTAACCGTATTACGGTTGATGGTGATACCTCGACCAATGATTGTTGTGTACTGATAGCGACAGGTGCTGCGAGCTCAGATATCATTGATAGCCCTGAGCACCCACATTATCAGCCAATGTTTGATGCGTTAGCTGAAGTCTTTATACGTTTGGCACAACTGATCGTACGTGATGGTGAAGGCGCTACTAAATTTATGACGGTAAAAGTCACAGGTGGCAAAACCACACAAGAATGCTGCGATGTGGCATATGCCGTTGCGCATTCACCCTTGGTTAAAACGGCATTTTTTGCCAGTGATGCCAACTGGGGTCGTATATTAGCAGCCGTCGGTTATGCTGGGATTGAAGACCTTGATACCGAACAAGTCGATGTCTACTTAGACGAAGTTAGGATTTGTCAAAATGGTGGTGTCGCGTCAAACTATACGGAAGAGGCGGGTAAGACGGTCATGAGTCGCCCTGAAATTACCATTCATATCGATCTTGCACGCGGTGATGCCCATGACACCGTTTACACCTGCGATTTATCTTACGACTATGTCAAAATAAATGCGGACTATCGTAGCTAAAAAACCTTAATACTTACTTATAAAAAACGCTCAGAATCATCATGATTCTGAGCGTTTTTTATTTAGTGTTTTAAACTGATATTACTGAAAGTAGGATGTATTTATCGGCAATATCGAAAATATTTATTTACTATTGATTAACAACCGTTGCAAAATCTGACGTTAAGTTACAAAGCAGTTGTAGAGGCGCAGTTACTTTGCGCCCTATACTAGTCGAGTTAATAATAAATGATTAAGTGATATCGAAAAACCGTTTATTCTAAAATGAATAAATCGAGTCCAAACAAATAAAACTATGAATACATTGAGGATTTTATAATGAAAAAGTTAGCATTAGCAGCAGTGATGGCAACGTTTGTTTTATCAGGTTGTTCAACCATGGCAACTGACGATACGCGTACCATGGTCGTTGAAGGTGAACCGGCAGTGGTAAAAGTCATTAATATTCCAAGTTTTAAAATAGAGATAGCCCCACTGAAAGCAGTTTGTGAGCTACAAGCTTCTAATGGTGCCATGATTGAGTCAGAGTGCTTGCAGTATCGCCAAACGTATCAGAAAAACTACACCCCTTTAAATGGTAATATTCAAGGCTTTACGTATGAGCCAAATTATCGTTATGTTTTGGACGTTCGCCAAGAAGCGATGATGGATGAAGTAACGAATGCGGTCAAGCCAGTTTGGATACTGAACCAAGTAGTGTCAAAAAAAGCGGAATAATTGCTTATTAAGTATCTTTTGCAATAAATAGCACTACCGATAATTCAATAGTAGTTAGCTCAAAAAAAGACCTCTAATCATTAGAGGTCTTTTTTATAATAGGATTTATATGTTCTATTGAGTTATAAGCTGCCCAATCATTAGCATTGGCTGTATTTCACACTGACGCCATGAGTGGCAGTCGGTATACGGTTGTCAGCATATACCGCCAATCCACCGCGAGAAGTTTCTTTGTATTTATCTAACATGTCAGCGCCAGTAACTTTCATAGTTTCAATGACTTTGTCTAAAGAGACAAAATGTTGACCATTACCACGACAGGCAAGTCGTGCAGCATTGACTGCTTTGACTGCACCCATCGCATTGCGCTCGATACAAGGGACTTGGACTAAGCCACCAACAGGATCACAGGTCAGACCCAAGTTATGCTCGATACCAATCTCAGCAGCATTAAGACATTTAGCAGGATCTCCGCCTAGGATTTCTGCCAATGCAGACGCCGCCATTGCACAAGCTGAACCGACTTCACCTTGACAGCCCACTTCAGCACCCGATATTGAAGCGTTTTGTTTGATTAAGCTGCCAATTGCTGTGGCATTTAACAAAAATTTGCGCGCGCCATCAAGGCTATAGTTTGATAAAAAATCGCGATAATAATGCATCACTGCAGGAATGATACCTGCGGCGCCGTTGGTAGGAGCAGTGACCACATTGCCGCCATTGGCGTTTTCTTCATTGACTGCCAATGCATATAAATCAATCCAATCCATCGCAACCAGTTTGTCATTTTGCGCAATCGGCTGGTCTTTTTCAGCACATAGTTGCACATATAGTGCTTGAGCGCGGCGTCTTACATCTAATCCACCCGGTAAAATACCGCTGTTTTGGCAGCCACGGGTCACACAATCTTGCATTGACTCCCAAATAGAATCTAAATACGCAAATACTTCTGCCTGCTCACGGTAATGGCATTCGTTTGCTAATACCAGCTCGCTCACGCTCAAGTGATGTTTACGGCATTGTTCTAATAGCTCTGCGGCGCTATCAAAAGGATAAGGAATAACATCGATAGTCGGTGTGGCATTATCTTCATCAGGATTAGTCGCATCTTCTTCATTGATAACAAATCCACCTCCTACGGAATAATAAGTCTGCTGATAATGGCTGCCATTCGCCAAAGACACACGAATAGTCATAGCATTCGGATGATAAGGTAGAACCGTCTCATCATACCAGTGAATATCACGCTCTGTATCAAAAGCAATAACGTGCTCGCCTGCGATATTGAGTTGATTATCTGAAAAGATCGGTGCCAGATATTCACTGTTCAAACGCGTATCGATGGTGCTAGGTGCATGACCAAGTAAGCCCAGTAATATGGCAGTATCTGTAGCATGTCCTTTACCAGTTGCCGCAAGCGAGCCATATAACTCAATCTCTAAAGACTGGATGTCGCTCAGATTGGTTTGCTTTAGGAGTGACTGTACAAACAAGTTAGCCGCTATCATAGGACCAACTGTATGAGAGCTTGATGGGCCAACGCCGATTTTGAATAAATCAAAGACACTAATCATAATAAGTTACCAAAAAATAAAAGGAATTCAGAAAAACCGCATAACAAAGACTGCTGCGCCCATATAAAATTATAATGGGCAACAATAGATAATAAGTATCGATCATCGATAAATTAAGTGCATTGTCTATGAAAATGTTTAAACGTGTTCGTTCGAGTGACGGGTGAATAATAGCTGTTGTTTATTATTAAATTCCGTTATGATGCTCGGCATCAACGCTTATGTAACATCCTGTAAGTTAGCTGTCGCTATAGAATACACGGTATGAGCAGCCAAAGCGTTGAATTTAGTAAAGCATATCTTAGTCAATACAGCTAGCAAAATGTGGTAATACTCTAAAATAATACCTATTATTATGATATTTCCAAACAGCTGATTGGAGATAGAAAAATAGTGTAGAAAAACATAGAAATAAAAAGTATGTTCTTGCGAGATATTAAGATTAAGCAAGACAGACAGTGTGTTAAAAATATCAAAAATAGCTCTGTATTCATACAAGAATCCGTAGTTAGTAAGAGCCAGATTTCATTATTTTTCCATTAACTTTTTATTGTATAGATAGCTATCTCATATAATAGCCACTATTTATAACAGCACTTATAGTAAATAGAGTTATTTGTTATCTCTTTATTTATTCGAGCTATTATTATCCTGTATCGTTAGTGAGTCATTACCAGTCTGTTATTATTAGCTTAAGCCTATAGGACAATCGCGCATGATAACCCCTCCAGAAAACTCGTCTCAATCAACACAGCATAGTCAGAAAGAACCATCAACGCCAAATGCACTAGAAACAGCAGGTATTGATGTTGCAACTGGCTCGGCGACAATGAACTTACCGCACAATCCAGACTTTGATAATGGTCGCTGGTTTCCAACATGGCGTCCATATGGCGGTGATTTGGATCGTGATCCGGTTGGCATTAACGAGTATTTACCGCCCTCAAAAAGCATGCTACTGGGTATACAACATACCTTTGCGATGTTTGGGGCGACAGTGCTTGCGCCATTATTAATGGGCTTTGACCCTAACTTAGCTATTTTGATGTCTGGGATTTGTACGGTGATGTTTTTTGTGATTACCGGTGGACGTATGCCAAGTTATTTGGGATCGAGTTTTGCTTTTATTGGTCCCGTGATTGCCGTGACGGCATATGCTGGCGTAGGGTTTAATGCCAATCTGAATGTTGCATTGGGCGGCATTATGGCCTGTGGTATTATTTATGCATTGATAGGTCTGCTGGTCATGAAGACGGGTACAGGCTGGATTGAGCGCTTGATGCCACCGATTGTTACCGGTGCGATTGTAATGATTATTGGTCTTAATTTAGCGCCCGTAACCATTCAAGGGGTGTCTGCCAACCAATTTGATGCATGGATGGCCACGTTAACGGTATTGCTTATTAGTGGGGTAGCGGTATTTACCCGCGGCATGCTACGTCGTTTGCTGTTATTAGTTGGCTTGATATTGTCTTATATTGCTTATTTTGTGATGACCAATGTATTGGGCTATGGCGTGCCGATTGATTTTAGTAGTGTGTTGACAGCTTCATGGTTTGGGCTGCCAAATATTCATGCGCCGCGTTTTGAGATGAGCGCCATTATATTAATTGCCCCTGTCGCCTTTATTTTAGTTGCTGAAAATTTGGGACATTTTAAAGCGGTAGAAGGCATGACTAAAGCGCGAGTAACGCCTTATATGGGGCGCGCCTTCTTTGCTGATGGCTTAGCGACGACTTTTTCGGCAGGTTTTGGTGGTACAGGTGTGACGACTTATGCAGAAAATATCGGCGTGATGGCGGTCACCAAAGTATATAGTACGACTATTTTTGTCGTAGCAGGTTTGGTTGCTATCATGCTGGGCTTGTCACCGAAATTTGGTGCGATTATTCAAACCATTCCGCCCGCATTATTAGGCGGTGCTTCTATTGTAGTTTTTGGTTTGATTGCTATCGCTGGTGCGAAAATTTGGATAGACAATCATATCGACTTTAGTAAAAACAGCAATCTTATCATCGCAGCAGTCACTGTTATAATGGGAACCGGTAACTTTAGCTTGCATCTAGGCGGCTTTGATTTGGGTGGCATCGGTACGGCTACCTTAACAGCAATTGTGCTTAACGCTCTATTTAATCGCCAAAAAGACTAACTTTTTAACTATCTTAAGCTTCAAATAACTCACTATATTGATAAGCAAAAGCCACAATAATCATTGTGGCTTTTATCTATTATGGCGCTTGTTTATAATCGTTTTTATTCTATACGAGCTTTACTTATAATCACGCTTATAAAACCGTGCAAAAAACCGATAACGGCGTAGGGCGCGTGGTTTAGGCTTTAGCGAACCCAAATAAATGGCAAACATCGTGAGTAACGCACCGCTCCATTGTAGGGTATTGATGGGCTTATCAAGCCAAGTATAATCAATTACCAATGCCGCAACCGGCTCGGTCAATAATAGTAATCCAGTTAATGCTAAAGACAGCTTGGGAATAGAGTAGGCGATAAGCCCCCATGCTAGGCACTGCATGACCGTACCATAAATCAATATCCAGCCAATATCAGACCAGCTATTAGGCAGTATATCACCCATATCAAAGACAAACATTGGCACAATCATTGCCAGCCCGCCCCCAATACTAATCAGCTGCATAAGCATGAATATCGGCGTCGGCTCAGTATCATGGGCCTTACGTATAAAGGTCATTGATGCTGCGAGCATAGCCCCTGACACGATACCAGTAATAAATCCCCAAGTAGCAGCCTTATTTTGGGCAAATTCTGGGCTACCGATCATTGCCACACCCAACATTGCCAAGACCAAGCTGACAAGCTGTAATATAGATTGGCGCTCGTTAAAGTATAGAAAGCCAATGGCTGCCAAAAAGAAAATCTGTAAGCTGTTTAGTAAGGTTGAAATGCCGGGACCCACCGCATAGATACTCTCGTGCCACAGTGCCAAATCCAAACCTAAAAATGCACCCGATAATAAGCCATAAAAAACAGCACGTTTTGAGCGCGGTAGCCGTTGCCCTGTTATTTTTGCTAATACCGCAAACACCACGCCTGAAATAGCCAAGCGCCAAAAAGCCATTGCCCAGCCACCGATGTCAACATGAGCGACGATTAAACTGCCCAAGCCAAAGATCACACAGCCAATAAGCAAGCCAGTAGCAGCGGAGCGTGAAGAGGCAATAGCCATATATTATCCTTATATCATGACAACTTTTATTTCAATTATTGCGTACTATAGTCAATTCCAAATAAAACAGATACGTTATGTTTCAACGCAGTACTGGTATAAATTTTTCTGGCGTGCTGTGCCTACGCCGACAGAGGCTGCGTAAAATTCATCCCAGTCCTACTGTATCGCTTTAATACTGAATTCACTATAAAGACATCATCTTTACCACAAGCCGTATTGTCGATGTTTTGAGCTAAAATTGAAATGGTTTGATATTATTTATTTTTATTTTATAGTGGTATTTTATGACTTTAGAGAATATGAACTTTCTAAGGTTTCATCTAAAGTATAAAGACAAGCTACTGCCAATTAATATCCTTACAGGAATATCATTGGCGTTCTTACTGCGATTTGTTACCCTCATTTCTACTTTTATATTGTAATATCATCAGCTTAAAAAACTAATACCCTTAAAATATCTCATTTAAATTGCCTTAACCGCCATCATTACTTTAGCTTAGGTTTGCTTATGCTCCAACGTACCTTATCAAAACGATCACTGTCATTAACGACATCTGAAGATCAGTCATCCCTAATAAAGCGCTGTGCTCTGACAATTGGTATGTTAACAACCGCGTTATTTGTCATACCGAGCGCGCAAGCTGCCAGCTGTAAGATCCCTAAGAGTTATTATAAGAACGTCTCTTGTACGGCGAGTAGTGGTTATTTCTTAGCGGTGAAAGACTTTGGCGCACCGGTAGCTCTTATCGATAAGCAAGGTAAAAGCCTTGTTGATTTAACACGCTATCAAAAAGTGGATGTAGATAAAATATCAGCAGGTCTATTGCCTGTCATGCGTAATAGTCATGTCGGTTATCTGAATATGCAAGGTCGTGAAGTGATTCCTGTAATGTACGATGTGCTAAATGACGGTCAAGGTTGGGCGCGTCCGGTATCTGAAGGGCGTATCGTGGTCAAGCAGGGCGGTCACTATGGCGTCATCGATACGGCAAATAGGACTGTTGTTCCGTTTTCAGCAGCGATTAGTGATATTGATGATTACCGAGGCGGTATGGCTCGTGTACGTAAAAATAAAGCGATAAGCTGGCTTGATAAAGAGGGCAATATTAAGAACGCCAATACTCAAAGTACTAATACTCAAAATGCCGGTGTCAAAAAAGATAATAGTAAAAGTAATGACGGTAAGAGTGCCAAAAACAGCCGTGTAAATGACCGACCCGCTGCCAGTAAATCAGAAGTTAAACCTAGTGCTCGCGCAAATAGCACACAGAAAAATTCAGCCTCCATACCAATTAATCGCTTTACCACGCTGCAGCCGCGTCAACAAGACGGTAGATGGGGATTTGTTGATGACAATAATGTCACTATGATTACGTATTCTTTCGACGAAGTACGTCCATTCTCGGAAGGGCTAGCGGGCGTGCGCATTGATGCAGAGTGGGGCTTTATCAATCTTGGCGGCGAGCTTGTGATTCCTTTTAACTTTAAGGATTTTGACGGCTCTAATAACTTTAATGATTCCAATAATAAGAGCCTCAGTCTTGATAGCCGCTATAAGGACAAACCTTCTTTTGTGTTTGTAGCGGATAAGGCTTGGATTGGCAGGCTAGAGAACGGCACTAAGATGTGTATTGACAAAGAAGGCGTGGCTGTCGCCTGTGATTAAATCCTAACAGCATATTTTATTTTGACCAAAAAAAGAGCCTATAGCGATTCATGATTGCTATAGGCTCTTTTTTTGTAGCCGGAAAAATTCACAAGCTAAATCATTAAAACTATTTTTCTAATAAGTGATTGCTAATTAAATCAACCATATATGGCTGGTAGTACTCAGGAATGTCATGCGCCATGCCTTCAATCAAATGAAATTTGGCATTAGGGATGGTTTTGGCAACCACGCGACCTTGTGAGGCAGGAATTAAGCCATCAGCGCTGCCATGTAATACGATAGTAGGTGCTTTGACTTGTTTGCTAAATCGACTGATAGAACCTGATGCCAAGATAGCATTGAGCTGCTGCACCGTACCGAGCGGATGAAAGTTACGCTGATACCGTATCTTGGCAATATCACGTACCATGCGCACATTTACATGCCCTGGTGTGCCAACAGTCTTCATAAACCAAACGCTATGGCGCACGATATCACGCTCAGAGTGACTCTCAGGGCGATTAATCAGCGTATATAGCTGTCTAGGCTTTGGTGGTTTTAAAAAGGCACGGTTGGTGGTGGTAAACATCAATGCCATCCGCTGTACTAGGCTTGGATAACGTGCCGCTACGATTTGGGCAATCATGCCACCCATAGAAGCACCCAGCAAATGTGTTTTGCCAAGCTGCAAAGCCTTGATTAAGCGCGCCGTATCTTCTGCCATGTCGGTTAAATTGTAGGCAACCTGTGCACCTTTATTAGACAGTCCTGTTTGCAGGCGCATCATCATTTTAAGCTGACTAATACGCGGTAGACCATCGATTTGTACTTTAGAGGACAAACCGATATCACGATTGTCAAAACGAATCACAAAAAAACCGGCATCAATAAGGCGCTTAATAAAATGATTTGGCCAAAATATCATTTGCGAGCCAAGTCCCATAATCATAAGCAGTGGCGGATGATTAGGATTACCACCAGCCTCAACACACAGCTCGATGCCGTCGCCGATATCTATCATGGCTTGATAAAGATGCTCACTGAGGTCTGATGCGCCCCACAGGTGCTCACCAAATCTTTGCCATTCAGGCGTCGGGTAACTCGAGCTGCTATCCAATGAATCAGGCAATTTAGCAGCATTATCAATGTTGTTTTTTTCTGTCATGAACGGTCCTATCTAAAAGGTCATTGGCTTAAAGTTCTAGCATCTCAAAATCAAGCTTGCCAACGCCGCATTCTGGGCATGTCCAATCATCAGGGATATCATGCCATTTGGTGCCCGGTGCGATACCTTCTTCAGGGCAGCCCAGTGCTTCATCATATATCCAGCCGCAGACAATACATTCATAACGTTTCATAAAGAGTCCTATCGATTATTACCAGTGTTACTATACGTTTTTAAGGTGATATTGATGGCACATCAAGAATGATTACCGTCAATATCTAGACTGTAAAAACGCAGCTAGTTTAGCATATAACCGTTGTTTTCATAGTTAAGTTTACACTTGTATATTGAGATTGATAAACGTTTATCAAGTCACTATGCCTGATTTTATTGACTTAATAAGTGGTGTTTTCCCCATTGCCGCGCAATATTAAAGGCAATTATGCTATAATAACCGCCGTTAATTTTCTGATGCATAGATTATTTGCTATTGTTACATCATTATCTAAGTTATAGACGTTAAGGGTTATTATGAGCGCAAACACCGCTGTTACAGCAGTTGATACCGCAATCGAGTCATCGAATACGCTCAATACCGATCATCCATTTTGGAACATCATTCGCACAGTACCAGACTTCCCTAAAGTCGGCATTGATTTTTATGATATTACACCGTTACTACGCAGTCACATTAATGAAGTCATTGATGCACTGCTGGCTGTCCTACCTGAAGGCATAATGGATGAGGTGGATTGTTTGGGTGCTGTTGAAGCCCGTGGATTCGTGTTTGCAAGTTTGCTGGCAGGACGTCTGGGTAAAGGTATGATTTTGCTACGTAAATCCGGTAAGTTACCACCGCCTGTTGCCAATAAAGCCTATGCGTTAGAGTACGGTAAAGATACTCTTGAGATGCAAAATAATCTGCCACCAGAGCGCGTGCTATTGGTTGATGATATCTTGGCAACGGGCGGCACACTGACCACTGCTTATGAGCTATGTCAATCAGCCGATCATACGGTCGTTGGTGCATTAGTCTTATTAGATTTGGTGGATTTACATGGCGATTTTCCAGTTCCTGTTTATACGGTATTGAAGGCGTAAATGACAGGCAGTTTTACTTATAGTCGGTAAAAATAAAAAGTAATATCGATACATTATGTGCTGCTGGTATTAATTTTTCTTGCTTGCTGTGCCTACGCAGACAGAGGCTGCAAAAAATTCATATCAGCAGTATCGTAGCGTTTTTAGGGTATCTTAACTATAAATAAAATGCGATAAAAGCCAGTTTTCTATGGCTTTGAGATGATATAACTAAAGCATCATTAAAAAAGCGCGCTGAACGTATTCAGCGCGCTTTTTTAATGATGCTTTTTTAGATTGCTTTTGCCTATTTTATTTGTGCTATTTGGCTTGCTCGTAATTTTTACAAGCTTGCTCGACTAGTATACGACTGACAGTTTTTGGGGCAGTAATTTTAAAATCTTTGGTAGTCAGGAGAGGTTTTTCTGATTGCCAAGACTTTATTACTTTGTCGTCAGCGGTATAATAAACGTATGCCCGTCTGTAATAGCTGGCGTCCTTACAAGAGATAAGCCATTGCTGGTCGCTATGATGAATGCCGCTTTCTTTACTATCACTCGTTGTACTTTTTAATGCAGGGTAGGTTCTACGAATGGAGACGGTAATATTTTCGACCCGCTTTTCATCAAGGATATTGATGTCAGAGCGTTCGATAGAATCCAAATCTAAGCTAAAAATGGAACCGGTCTGACTTTCTGTTACTTTTGACCAGTTTACTGCATGAGCACCAATCGCAAGCGTACTGCCTGCTAATATCACTGCTAGCCGTTTCATAATTAAGCCTTGCTTGTAGTCATTTTAGGTCGCTCATAATAGCCAACTTACTATGAGCAGGCAAATTTCTTTTATTACCTGCTGCGTATACCTATGTAATATTTCTACTGTTTTATAGTGCTTTAGTAAGTAACTCTCATGCCAGATAGGCTTGGTTATACGCCCATATTAATCATATATACAGCTTAGCTGCGCATACTCGCTAGCATATGGGTAAGCTCATCACGCGCACCGATAAAGCCGTCAATGCCTTTTGGTAAAAGATCTTGCGTAATGGTATCTTGTTGATAGGCGCTACTGAATTCTTCAGCGCTTAAGCTCACTCGCGTCATATCTGTCATGTCCATCGACATACTTTCTGATAATTGACGTGTAACCTCGATATCCATTGCTGCTAGCTCATCAATGAGGTCAGGTGCAATGGTCAATAAATCACAGCCTGCCAACGCTAATATTTGCTCAGTTGAGCGGAAACTTGCGCCCATTACCTGCGTTTTATAGCCATGCTGCTTGTAGTATTGATAAATGAGCTTAACCGATTGTACGCCCATGTCATCAGAGACAGGTATGTTTTGACGGTTTTGCTGGCGTTTTTGCCAATCCAAAATACGTCCAACAAAAGGGGATATCAAGGTCACACCAGCATCGGCACAAGCGATGGCTTGATGTTGCCCAAAGAGCAAGGTGAGATTGCAATGTATACCTTGAGTTTCAAGGTAGCGTGCCGCCTCAATACCCTGCCAAGTCGCTGCCATCTTGATCAACACACGCTCTGAGTCGATACCCGCTTTTTGATAGGCTTCCATGAATGCCAATGCCTTATCAATGGTCGCTTGTGTGTCATAGGACAAGCGGGCATCGACCTCAGTTGAGACACGTCCTTCAATTAAAGATAAAATATTACAGCCGATTTGAATGGTTAGCTCATCAATTACCGCATCAATATCATCTCGATGGCGGCTCATGGTTTCTGATAATACCGCTTCATTATCAGGATGGATCAGTGCTTTGGTAATTAGACTTGGATTGGTGGTCGCATCGATAGGTTTTAGACGCTCAATGGCGGCAAGATCGCCTGTATCGGCGACAATGGTAGTCATAGTGCGAAGCTGTTGTAATGCGCTCATCAGATATCCTTGGTATTATTCATTAATGGTGTTATTTTCTTATGGATGGTTGTGGTCTATTATGGATAAAATCCTGTGTCCGTTTAAACTGTAACATAGATTTAGGTACATGTTACCTGATAGTTTTAGAAGGCTAAGCCCATATATCGCTTAACTATGCTAAGATTTATAGCGATTTGCCACTTTACGTTCATTTACGAATGGGCACTGTCCGTAGTTTTTGTTATAGTAGAGCCGGTCAGTGGTTGAGCTTTACGAATACTACGAACTTTACTAAGAACATAGCGCTGCTTCAAAAAACCAATAATGATAAATTGGTGATATAAGAGCAACAAATAGCAAAAATATTTATGTCCTTTAAAAAATCTTCATGTCTTTTAACGAAGTATTTATGGTCATCATTGACAAGTAGTTATACCTAACAGTCATAAAATCTAAAAAAGGATGGGCGGTAATGAGTGAGCAGTCACCAGAACAAAACAATGATAATCTAAACCAAACCACCGCAAGCATTAGTACTACCGCAACGGATAAAGAGTTTTTGAATACATTACGCGGCAGTATCGATGCGGTAGACTGCGAAATTCAGACGCTGATTAACAATCGTGCCAAATTGGCTCAGCAAGTGGCGAGCGTCAAAAAGAACCACATTGCCAATGATTCTGCTGCTGAAAATGCCAACCCTATCTTTTATCGTCCAGAGCGTGAGGCGCAAGTGCTAAAAGCTGTCATGGAGCGTAATGAAGGACCTATTGCCGATGAAAAAATGGCACGCTTGTTTCGAGAGATTATGTCGGTATGCCTTGATTTAGAAGCGCCGCAGCGCATTGCGTTTTTGGGTCCACTGGGCACTTTTACTCATGCGGCTGCATTAAAGCACTTTGGTAAAGCGGCGGATACTGTACCGCTGAATACCATTACTGATGTGTTTCGTGAAGTCGAAGCGGGCACCGCAATGTATGGCGTCGTGCCCGTTGAAAACTCATCTGAAGGCGTAGTCAACCATACGCTAGATGGCTTTTTATCTTCTACATTAAAAATAATCGGTGAAGTCGAGCTGCCGATTCATCAAAACTTTTTGGTCGCTGAACATACCAAACTTGATGGGTTAAGCCGTATTTACTCGCACCAGCAATCATTGGCGCAGTGTCGTCATTGGCTTGATGTGAATTATCCCAATGTCGAGCGTGTTGCGGTATCGAGTAATGGTGAAGCGGCACGTCGCTTGAAGAACGAGTGGCACTCGGCAGCGATTGCGGGTGACGTGGCAGCAGCAGAATATGATTTGCATAAGCTTTATTCAAATATCGAAGACAATCCAAGCAATACGACCCGTTTCTTGATTATTGGTCATGAAGCAATTGCACCATCAGGTCAAGATAAAACCTCAATTATGGTTTCAGCGCATGACAAAGCGGGCGCTCTGATCGAAATATTAAAGCCTTTGTCTTATCATGGCGTGTCTATGACCAGCATTGAAACGCGGCCTGAGCGTCCTAATAAATGGGCTTACGTCTTCTTTATTGATATGAATGGGCACATTGAAGACCCAAATGTGAGCGCTGCTATCGCTGATATTCGTCCATTGGTCAAAGACTTACGTGTCTTAGGCTCTTATCCAAAAGCAGTACTATAAATTTACTGGTTTCTATGGGTTATTGTTTTATTAGTATTAGCCGCAAGCGTTTATAAATTGCCTTGTCATAAATAGCGGTCACCAGTGACATTAATGGGCTTAGCCAATGATAGGTGCGTTATCACATCTAAGGATTAATCATGCAGTCTGCGCAATCGACAGAGTCAAATTTATTACCGCTCGTACCTGCTTACGAGAGTGTTTTGGCGTTGACACCGTATCAAACCGGCAAGCCTATTGAAGAGCTAACGCGAGAGTATGGCGTCTCAGATGTGGTAAAAATTGCCAGTAATGAGAATCCGATAGGCTGCTCACCGCACGTTACGCTAGCGATTACTGAACAGCTAGGTCAGCTGTCACGTTATCCTGATGGCAATGGTTATTATCTAAAGCAAGCATTGGCTGATTTTAATGATGTCAATGTTGATCAAATTACTTTGGGTAATGGCTCTGATGATTTGCTCGATATCTTGGCGCGTAGTTTTGTAGGTGCAGATGATGCAATCGTTTATAGCCAGTATGCCTTTGTGGTCTATTCAATGCTCGCTAAAATGCAGGGTGCTATGGATGTTGAAGTGCCTGCTCAGCGCTTTGGTCATGACCTAAAAGCCATGAGCCAAGCGGTTCAGGATAACTCTAATACCAAAATCGTCTTTATTGCCAATCCGAACAATCCAACCGGTACACAGCTTGAACATGCTGAGCTAAGAGAGTTTGTCGCTAGTGTGCCAAGCTCAGTACTGGTGGTGTTAGATGAAGCTTATATTGAATATAGCCCTGAGAGCAATAATCGGGCGCTGTTAGATGAATTTGATAATGTGGTTATTGTTCGCACCTTTTCTAAAGCCTATGGGCTGGCAGGTCTGCGTGTTGGCTATGCGTTAAGCTCGGTAGCTGTGGCAGATTTACTCAATCGCATTCGTCAGCCATTTAATGTGAGCCGCATTGGACTGGCGGCAGCGGCAGCGGCACTTGCGGATCAAGACTTTATTGAAAAAACTCGTCTGATGAATAACGAGCAGATGCGCTGGTTGGAAAAGCAGTTTGATGCACTGGGACTGGGCTTTATAAAGTCACATGCCAACTTTATTATGGTCGAAATCGAAGTTGAAATGGAAGATACAAACGCTGCTGTTATTTATCAGGCATTGCTTGAGCAAGGCGTTATTGTGCGACAGCTAGAGGTTTATGGTTTGCATAATTGGCTGCGTATTAGTGTAGGGGTCGCAGAAGATAATATGCGTCTGATTGATACTTTGCGCTCTATTTTGACCGATGATTAAGTCAATAACTAATAAGTAATTTAATAAGCAACCTAATAATTAAAACAATATGCAAAAAATAAATCACGCCGTAAATATTCAAGCAGCAACTAAACTGACTCCATCCTCTACGCAGCCGCTATTCCAGCAAGTGTGTGTGATAGGTTTGGGTTTGATTGGTGCAAGTCTTGCGCAAGCGATTAAAGACAATGGTTTAGCTGAGCGTATCGTTGCAGTCGATAGACACGAGCCAAGTCTAGAGGAAGCTATTCAACATGGCTTACTAGACGCTGGTAGCTCATTACTTAATGACGTGATATCTAATAGTGACTTGATAGTGATTGCGGTACCAGTACAAGCGGCACAAGCGGTATTTATAGATATCAAAAATGCAATGGATAGTGGTCTACTTGCTATTGATTGTATTATTACCGATGTATGCAGTACCAAAGTTAATATTATTGATGCTGCCAAGACTGTGTTCGAGACATTGCCTGTCGGGCTTGTGCCTGCACATCCAATTGCTGGTGCCGAAAATTCAGGGTATCATGCTCGCCGCGCTACATTGTTTGTCAATCATAGCGTTATTGTCTGTGAACTCCCAACGACTAGCCATATAGCAATTGCCAAGCTAAGCCAGTTATGGGAAGCAGTGGGTGCAAGCGTCATGCCGATGGATGCCGCTCATCATGATTCTATATTGGCACATACCAGTCATTTACCGCATTTGCTCGCCTTTAATTTGGTCGAACAGCTGGCAAGCCATGATGATAATTTAGATATTTTCCGCTATGCCGCAGGTGGTTTTCGTGATTTTACCCGCATTGCTGCCAGCGACCCTAAAATGTGGCATGATATATTTTTTGCCAACCAAAACGCGATTGTAAGCGCCCTTGATGAGTATAGCGTTTATTTAAATGATATTCGTCAGCTTATCATTGATAAAGATTCAACCGCCCTGATGGGACTTTTGGGCCGCGCGCAAGCCGCACGGCGACATTTTGGCCATATGTTAGCCAGCACCCCTTATACGGATACTTCTGCCATGTCAGCTTCTTATAATATCACCCCAAGCAACACCGTCTCTGGTACTATTGCCATTCCTGGGGATAAGTCTATCTCTCACCGTAGTATTATGCTCGGTAGCCTTGCTACTGGTGTAACTAACGTGACTGGATTTTTGGAAGGGGAAGATGCGCTTGCCACTTTGCAAGCGTTTCGCGATATGGGCGTGACCATTGAAGGTCCTGATAATGGCAATTTAACCATTCATGGCGTTGGTATGAATGGCTTAAAGCCAAGCAAAACACCTTTATATATGGGCAATTCTGGCACCAGTATGCGTCTGCTTTCAGGCATCTTAGCAGCGCAAGCATTTGATAGCGTATTGACGGGTGACACTAGCCTAAATAAGCGTCCAATGGAGCGTGTGGCAGCACCATTACGTGAGATGGGTGCAGTGATTCAAAGCACTGGTCAAAAAGGTACAGCGCCACTGAGTATTACTGGTCGAGATAGTGTTGGCAAACCTCTACAAGGGGTTGAATACGATATGCCAGTTGCTTCTGCACAGATTAAATCTTGCTTATTGCTGGCTGGACTTTGGGCGGAAGGCACCACGACCATTACTCAACCTGAAGTTAGCCGCGATCATACCGAGCGTATGCTTTCAGCTTTTGGTTATCCAGTAACGGTCGATGGCAATCGTATCAGTGTTGAAGGCGGCGGCACGCTCACAGGCGGTAATATCGCAGTACCTGCTGATATCTCGTCGGCAGCATTTTTTATGGTGGCTGCCGCCATCAGCCAAGGGAGCGAGTTGACTTTGAAGCAAGTCGGTATCAATCCTACGCGTACCGGCATTATTGATATTCTTAAGCTGATGCAAGCGGATATCAGCTTAAGTAATGAGACTCATGTTGGCGGTGAGCCAGTAGCGGATATTACTATTCGAAGCTCAAACTTGGTCGGTATTGAAATACCAGAGTATCTAGTACCACTTGCCATTGACGAATTTCCTGTATTATTTATCGCAGCCAGCTGTGCCCAAGGCCGTACCGTTTTGACCGGTGCAAAAGAGCTGCGTGTCAAAGAATCAGATCGCATTGCAGTAATGGCAGAAGGCTTGCAGACATTAGGCGTTGACTGTACCGTTACTGAAGATGGTCTTATCATTGAAGGTAAAGGGGTGGTCGGTCAGAGTAATGATGTGAATAATAGCCAAGCGGTTTTTGGTGGTGGACATATTGTCTCGCATCATGACCACCGTATTGCTATGAGTTTTGCGGTTGCCAGCTTACGCGCCTCTAAGCAGATTACCATTGAAGGCGTTGAAACCGTTAATACCAGCTTCCCAGGATTTGCAGAACTTGCCAACCAAATTGGCATGTCTATTGACGTTGTGAGTGCTTAACGCAGTAACTTTAATTTGAGCCAATGATAATAGCTTAGCAATAAAATAAGCTATTAATTTTATTATTTTAATTATGGTTTTCGGCAGCAATGAGTTGATACGATTTCTAGTATTAACTCATTGCTTTTTACCTTTTATTCTATCTGTAGTGACCCTGTACTCTTAACACCAAATTACCATCAATGATAATAATTGGGTGAGGGTGCGCTTTGCTCTAAAAAGTTGTCCTATCTTATGACTACCCAAAATGTCATCAAAAAACCTGCTGCTTCCATTAAAACGACCAGACGTGGTATTGTCACCGCGCTGATAGCTTTTTCTATCTGGGGTGCTTTTCCTTTATACTTTAAGCAATTATCGGACTATAATGCCACTGAAATCATTGGTCACCGTATTGTTTGGACCTTTGCTTGTCTTTTAGTTGTGTTAGTAGTGACCAAGCGTTGGCAGTGGATTGACACGCTAAAGAAAAACCCGAGGTGGATAGCCTATACCTTTGTGTCAGGTATTATCATCGCGATCAACTGGCTCACTTATGTATGGGCGGTTAACAACAACCAGATTTTAGAGGCCAGTTTGGGGTACTTTATTGGACCACTGGTTGGCGTAGGATTGTCGATGCTACTGTTCAAAGAGCGCCTGCGTACTTTACAATGGGTGGCAATTGGTTTTGCGCTATTATCAGTCGTTATTCAAGTTGTCATGCTGGGTAGTCTGCCGTGGGTATCGTTAATATTGGCGTTTAGCTTTAGTACTTACGGTACCATTCAGCGCCAAACCCCTCTGACAGCAGTCGATGCAATGTTTGTCGAGACAGCAATGCTACTGCCTATTTTTATCGCATGGTTCTGGCAGTCTGATGTGGCGAGTAGTAATATCAGCTTTTGGTTTACGCCTTCTATTTGGCTGCTTATGTTGGCAGGACCTATCACTTTGATACCGCTATTGATGTTTAACAAATCCACCAAGCTGGTCGCTTATAGTATCCTCAGTTTTATGAATTATCTGACGCCGACCTTTATTTTCTTCTTGGCTGTATTCTATTACAATGAGCCTTTTAATTTACATCGTTTGGCAGTCTTTGGTTTAATTTGGCTGGGTCTGCTATTATTCAGTATCGATTTATGGCGTCATCGCCCAAGTAAGCAGCTAAAAGCAGCACGCCTACGTGAAGAAGCATTATCTTCTAAATAAATCATCAAACTAAAATAGATAGCAAAAATATCATTAACAAGGATGCTTGTATGTTTCATACCCAGTCTGATGTCGTGTTTGTAAAAGGCTTAAAAGTAGAGGCGGTGATTGGCGTTTATGAATGGGAGCGCGCCATTACACAGCCGTTATTGATTGATATCGCGCTTGAAACCGATATCAGTCGTGCTGCGGTGTCAGATGATGTAAACGATGCGCTAAATTACAAAGAAGTCTGTGATGATGTCAGTGCGTGGTGCCAAGCTATTAAGGCTCAGTTACTTGAACATCTGGCTGGGCAAATCGCTGATAAACTGCTTGAAAAGTATAGCTGCGATAAAATTTCCTTAAGTATTGCTAAGCCTGCCGCTATTCAACAAGCAGATGCAGTTGGTGTCCAAATCACCCGCTATGCCAAAGCCGCATCTAGCGTATCTACCAATCAAGTTAATCCTAGCTTGTCTGATGATGCATAAAGCCTTGGCTGATTTATTTGAATCACTGATAAGCTGCGATCCTGAAACGCTGCAAGCACAGCCTGTAAAAGCTGTGCTACTGGCCTTAGGTAGCAACCATGATGCGCAGATACACTTACCGCGTGTCCGAGAGCGATTGACAAGTATTGGTGCTATAACATTGTCAACAGCCTTTCAAAATCCTGACTTCACTGCCACTATAGAATTACCAAAACCTGACTATACCAATCAATGTGTCCATATTTTGTTAATGTCACCGATGACATTACAACAGTTGCAGCAAATTTTCAAACAGTTTGAATGTGACTGTAATCGGCAGCGTTTAACGGAAACACAGGCACCAATAAAAAAAGTCACGATGGATATTGATATATTGCTTGTTAAATTGGATAAAGATAATAGCCTAAGCAAAAAAAATGATTCTGAATGGATAATAATGGCAAATCGCTATCCATTTAAAGCGCATGAGAGGGCAGGGATAAAAGAATTGGTAGCGGGGATAGATAGTTGACAGTTGTAAAACGAAAGCTCTAAGCTGAGCTTAATATTAAACCCAGCCCAAGAATAAAAAGTTATTGCGATTCAGCACCTATCTCATTCATGTCACTTTTGCCAATCACGTCCAAATCTTCTAAGCACAATTTGTCATATTCTTTTTTGCAAAAGTTAGGATCGATTTTGCACATGGCAGTTTGTAATTGATCTAAGCGATTTTCTGATTGTTGAATGTGTTCAAGCATTTTAGCAAAGGCTTCAGCAACAGGGTCTTGTGACATGGGATCAATGCCATAAGCTTGAAAAGTGGTTTCGCGTGCTGTGTGATTCGTTGGTTTTTTATCTGCAGGGTTCTCGGTAGAAGCAGCTTGTACCGCTTTTTCTTGTTGATTTGCATCATTGACCTTGGTCGTAATAGGATTGCCTTTTTCGTCATGATGCTCTGATATCATACGAGCAGCATTACCGACCATGGTTGCGCCTGCTGGCACTGCTTTAACCACGACAGCATTTGAGCCAATTTTAGCGCCTTTACCAACAGTGAATGGTCCTAATACTTTAGCACCGGCACCGACGATGACGCCATCTTCCAAAGTAGGGTGGCGTTTGCCGTTATTCCAAGAAACGCCGCCAAGCGTGACGCCATGATAAAGGGTCACATCATTACCAATCTCTGCTGTCTCGCCAATGACGATACCCATGCCATGGTCAATAAAAAACCGACGACCGATCTTAGCAGCAGGATGAATCTCGATACCAGTAATGATACGCGAGCCATAAGAAATCACTCGAGCAGCAAGCTTTTGCTCATTTTGCCAAAGACAATGCGCGCCGCGATGTAGAATAAGCGCGTGGATGCCAGGGTAAGTTAAGATTACCTCTAGACTATTACGCGCAGCAGGGTCGCGATTGAATACCGCATCAATATCTTCTTTTAGGTCTCTTTTGATGCGGACGAGCGATTTGAATAAAGCAGTTGGCAATGACATAAATCGTCCTATCGTATTTTTGGTTACAATCTCTTTAGTTATAGCAGTTTTATAGCAAAAAATATAGCAATGTACTTTAAATAAAAAATCGTCTGTAGATAAAACGCCAATAATTAGCGATTCATCTCCAGACGATTACTCTTATCCTTTAGCTATCACTGACAACATATTTGAGCAATTCAACAATCTGCTCAGGCGTTTGCGCCCATGCCATTGCCGCGGCATCCACTTCTTTTAACGGATGAATAATATCCTCAGCATGCAATGTGATATACGGTTTGCCCAACGCGGCGCAATAACCGGCATCGAATGCGGCGTTCCACTGCTTATATTTATCACCAAAACGAATAATAGCAATGTCACACTTTTGGATCATATTTTTGGTGCGAATCGCATTAACTTTGGATGATTTATGGTCGCGCCAGAATCCATTGTCATCTTTACCGAGTACATCACCTGCCGCATCGCTGGCTTCATGCTCAGTCACTGCTGATATAAATTTAATAACAAGACCCTGTTCCTTCGCGCCTTGCATAATTTTCTGTCGCCAGTCAGTGTGTATTTCTCCGGATAAGTAAACAGTCCAATTCATCGTAAATCCCTTTTTATTGTTAAATGATATAACTACCTGTACTACTAATAATGCCCATAGTGGCAAGAAAATTAACTTATTAAATGTTAGTCTTTTAAAAGTTTTGCCAGCAGAGCACTGAGTAATTGATACTCTTTTTGGTCGAGTTGAATACGTGAACCGAGTCTAGATAAGCGTGATGGCAGTGACTTTAAGTTTTCACTATCTGCCAGTTTGCGTTGAACCATCAATGCGGTGGTACGCTCAGTAAGCAGTTGCAATTGCTGTTGAGTAATCGCTGGCTCATCCCATTGCTGGCGCACATAGGTATTAAGCATCCCTTGTTCAGTCGTCTCTAGATTGTCAGTTACCTGTGCTATATCATTAACTTCGTTGTCAGCTTGGATATGAGTTTGTGCATAAGCATAAATAAAGCTCGCGATCACTTGCACGGCTGAAGCAACATTGAGCACTGGATAAGCAGGGTTGGCATCAATTTGAATATGATAGTCAGCATAAGCCAATTCTTCATTGGTCAAGCCACGATCTTCACGCCCAAACAGAATGGCAATATTGGGCGCTGTATTACTATCGTGCCCGTCAATCGTGCTTTGCTTATCAATAAAGTCCAACATGATTTTGGCAGCTTGTGTCGGCGTGACCACAGGACGCGGCAAATGACGGCTACGGCTGCTGGCCGCAAATACTAACTGGCAATCAGCGATAGCAGACTCAAGCGTTGGTGCGATAATTGCTGATGATAGCAAATCACTGCCACCAGCAGCATGAGAGACGCTAGTGTCATCAATCGGTAATTTTGGATCAACCACCGTCAATCTCGATAATCCCATGGTGTGCATGGCGCGTGCTGCTGAACCAATATTGGCAGGCAATGTCGTATTGACCATCACTACTTGAACACAAGACAAATAATTGCTGACGTTTGGTACTGCTGTTGCTAAAGATGAGGGTGCATTGTTACTCATTACTGTCCTAGTCGCTGGTTGATGTCTTGCTCAGTACGTTGTAATGCAACGGCGATGTCCTCGATAAGAGGGGCTTGTTCGCTGATAAGACGCTCACGGCAAAGCTCTTGCAATTGACTGCCAAGACGCGTCATTTGGGTTGCGCCCAAATTGACACTGGCTCCTTTTAGTGCATGAGCAAGCTCAAAGCCATTGGCATTATCTTCTTCTTGCTGAGCTTGTCTTAGTTTTGTGATACGGCGACGACAATCAGTAAAATAGACTTGTATCAAATCGACAAAGTCTTCTTCTAATAAGTCGCGCATATCTTCAAACTGCTCAGTATTGATAATCTCATCATCAGTTATGGCGGTCATATCTTTGTTCGTAATAGTAGCCATAGTCATGTTCCAATAGGATTAAAGTTAGCGCAGAAAGAATTATTATAATAAATATTTTCCTACTAATGAATATGCTAACGATAATACATTCGTTAGCTGTAGTGAAAATGTAAGTTATCTTCGCTAATCATGCTTTTTAGCTGCTGTAGATTATCATCGTTCGGATAAATGCGCCAATGCTCAGACAGTCCTACATTGGCAATGCCATATTCTTCATAAATACTGAGTCCAAGGGGTAGGCAATTATCTCTAATAGAGACGTCGGTGTTGCTCAAAGCGTTGTTGGCGTAGCTTTGGCTACTTAGGCTTGGGTCAGTGTCGTTTGAATAAGCATCTTGTGCCATATTGTTCTCTAATGCCAATAAATCATTACCATTTTCATCATATAGACTGCCACCCATTGAGGCATTATAACCGCCAAAACTATTGTTATTAGTATTGTCGCTTTGCTCGTCTTGCTCATCGTTATGAGATATTTTTGGTGCTGGAATCATGCTGACTTGTGCCGATTTCAGTAAAGGCTGCATGCGTGTCAGCAGCTCGATATCACTACCATGAATTTTAATACTGATTTTTTTGAGCCATCTTAGGCGAGCATCGACCATACTCATGGCATTATCAAGACGAGCAAATAAACGCCCATCACGCTCACGGATGCTGCCTTTAATTATGACGACTTCATCTATTTTTAACTGTTCTTTGACACGGTTAAAGCGCTCAGCATAACAGCTGACTTCCAGTCTTGAGGTTCCGTCGTCTAAGGTAACAACGTTACGAGTGCCAAAGTTGGCGATATCAATGATAAGACCGGCAAAATAGCAGCTGCCGTTATAGCCCGTATCAGTCAATTTATCGAGACGAGCACCTGAGGTATAGCGTTTGAGCTCGTCTCGATATTCATCGATAGGATGTCCGGTCAAATAAAGCCCTAGAGTATTTTTCTCTGCTTTTAGGCGGTGTTTATCACCCCAAATCAGCTCTGGCGTCATAACGAGTGGCGGGGCAGCGACGATACCATCCATTTCACCAAACAAATCCATCATACCGATTTCACGGTTTTGACGGTCTTGCTCAGCCGCCTGTACCGCACTTGGCAGCTGACTCATTAATGCGCCGCGAATCTCGTAGGCTTCATCGGCTGGCAAGTCTGGACGTAAAGTCGCCGCAAAGTCATCAAAACAGCCAGCACTGACCAAGGCTTCAAGCGTGCGTTTATTGACCTTTTTGATATCAACGCGACGGCAAAAATCATATAGATCTTTAAAAGGTCCTTCACGTCTTCGTGCAGTGACAATAGACTCGACCGCGCCTTCACCGACCCCTTTAATCGCACCCAAGCCATAAATGATATTGGTCGGAGTATCAGCGACGAAATGCCATTCACTGCGATTCACCGATGGATTAACGACGGTTAACTCAAAGTTTTCACGGCAATCGTTGATAAAGAACACGACGTTATCGGTGTTGTTCATATCTGAGGTCAATACCGCCGCCATAAATTCGGCAGGGTAGTACTGTTTTAGATACGCGGTCTGATAAGCAAGCACGCCATATGCCGCAGAATGCGAGCGGTTGAAACCATAACCGGCGAACTTTTCCATCAAGTCAAACACGCCGCCTGATGTGACTTCATCAATACCTTGTGCGGTGGCACCAGTAATGAAAATATCGCGCTGTTTGGCCATCTCTTCAGGTTTTTTCTTACCCATAGCACGGCGTAGCATATCCGCTCCGCCCAAGCTATAGCCTGCCATCACCTGTGAGATTTGCATGACCTGTTCTTGATAGACAATAACGCCATTGGTGTTTTCTAAAATTGGCTCAAGGTTGGGATGGTCATAAATGACTTCCTCACGACCATGCTTACGGTCGATATACATCTCTACCATGCCTGCATCGAGCGGACCCGGACGATAGAGCGCACACATGGCGATCACATCTTCGATGTTGGTCGGTTGTAATTTCGCCAGATACTTTTTCATACCCATACTTTCTAACTGAAAGACAGCAGTGGTCTTGGCATCTTGCAAGAGCTTGTAGGCTTTAGCATCATCTAACGGCAGGTCTTCTAACACCAAGGCATCTTTGCCTTCTTTTGCACGGCGCAGGTTGATATTTCTGACAGCAGCATCAATCACGGTCAAGTTACGCAGACCCAAAAAGTCAAACTTTACCAGCCCAACGGCTTCAACGTCATCTTTATCAAATTGGCTGACGCGGTGACCTTCATCATCACAATAAATGGCGCTAAAATCTGTGATTCTGTGCGGTGCAATCAATACGCCGCCGGCATGTTTACCCACGTTCCGGCAAATACCTTCAAGCTTGATAGCCATCTCCCATACTTCGATGGCATCTTCATAATCCATATTATCAGGGTTGGAGATTAAGTCTTTCAGCTGCGGCTCTTGCTCAAGCGCTTGACTGAGTGTGATCCCCGGTGTTTTGGGAATAAGTTTAGACATTTTACTGGCAAGAAAGTAGGATTTACTTTGCGCACGCGCCACATCTCGTACCACCGCCTTTGCCGCCATGGTACCAAAAGTGATAATCTGCGAAACCGCTTCACGACCATAGGTTTGCGCCACATAATCAATAACGCGGTCGCGACCTTCGATACAAAAGTCAATATCGAAATCGGGCATGGACACACGCTCAGGGTTTAAAAAGCGCTCAAATAATAAGTCGTAATGAATAGGGTCAAGGTCGGTAATATTGAGCGCATAAGCCACGAGCGAGCCTGCACCAGAACCACGACCAGGACCGACTGGTACGCCATTGGCTTTTGCCCAACGGATAAAGTCCATCACGATCAGGAAGTAACCGGGGAATCCCATTGATAAGATAACCTTGAGCTCATACTCTAAGCGGTCATCGTATCTTTGGCGTATATCACTCCAATTATCACTGCGCGCGTCAACTGGAAAGAGCTTGTCTAAACGATTGTCAAGCCCACGCTGCGATTCTAAGCGAAAGAAAGATTCAGTGGTCTCGCCCTCAGGTACTGGAAACTCTGGTAGTACGTTAATACCTAGCGTTAAGCTCACATTACAGCGCGTTGCTAAGCGCAAGGTATTATCAATCACCTGCGGAATATCAGCAAATAGCTGCTGCATCTGCGTTTGGGTTTTCAGATACTGCGCATCAGAATAAGTTTGCGGACGATTTTGGTCGGCAAGGACATAAGAGCCAGCAATACAAACCCGCGCTTCATGAGCATCAAAATCATCTTGTTCTAAAAACCGCACGTCATTATGGGCAATAATAGGAATGTTATGTTTGGCACCCGAGTGAATCGCTGCTTTAATAAAGGCATCTTCGCCAGTACGATTGGTGCGTTTAATCGCAAAATATAAGCGATCAGCAAACTGCGCTTGCCATTCTGTCAGTAGCTCATCGGCTTTTTCTGGCATTGAGCCAACCAATGCTTGTCCAACGTCTGACTTTTCAGTGAATAAGACAATGACACCTGCCGCATGCGCTAAAATATGGCTGCGTTTAATAACAGGAGTACCGTGATTAACAGGATCAGCACGTCCTTCGGTAAAGCCAAGCGATACGATACGAGTGATGTTTTGGTAGCCCTCGTTGTTCATCGCCAATAAAGTTAAGCGCGTGTCTTCATTTTCCATGATGACTTCACTACCGATAATTGGCTTGATACCTGCACCTAAGCAGGCACGATAGAATTTCACCGTTGCATACAGGTTGGATAGATCTGTCAAGGCAAGGGCGCTTTGATTGTCTGCCGCCGCCGCTTTAACCAACGGCTTAATACGCACGATAGAATCGGTAATGGAATATTCGCTGTGGATGCCAAGGTGTACAAATGCCATAGAAGACTCTTACGGATGCAAACAAAAGGAGAGGGTGCGAATGAGCGTCAGAGATAAAGCAAGTGAAAACAGGTGGTAATTTATTTAAAAAATATATTATATCAATGGTTTGACTGATATTTTCAATAAACTATCATGTTAATAGCCACACTTTATACGCTGTATCTCAGCCGCTAATCATAGCATTATTTGCTCATAACAGCCACTCGACGTCGCGCAAAAATATAGATAACCATCCATAACATAGTAATTGTATGGTTGATAGCTGACTGTGTTAGAGAAAACCACTAGTTATCAATTTCCTATATTGATTATATGGTATTCACTTGTAATAGCATTAAAAATGCCCTCTACCATATATTAGGTAGAGGGCAAGAAGGTACGAAGAGTAAGTGCTACTTGGTGCTTTTATTGAAATATTGAAATAGTGTTATTTTAGTATCCAACCACCGCAGCATCGACAATACGTGGATCCGAAGAGCCGTATACGCCATTTGGGGTAACCATAATAGACTGTGTTGATCCCATAGCTGACTGCTGACTGACCTTATGTCCCATAGACTCTAATTTTTTAATGGTATCGATATTTAGTGCTTTTTCGATACGAATCTCATCCGGTAGCCATTGGTCATGAATACGCGGCGCATGCGTCGCTTCAGCGATATTCATATCATGGTCGATAACGTTTGAGATCACCTGCGTAACCGTAGTAATAATGCGGCTACCACCCGGACTGCCTGTGACGATATAAGGTTTGCTGTCTTTAAATACGATTGTTGGACTCATAGAAGATAACGGGCGTTTATTGGCTTCAACCGCATTGGCGTCGCCGCCGATTAAGCCATAACCATTTGGTACGCCAGGTTTGGCAGAAAAATCATCCATCTCGTTATTGAGCAGTATCCCCGTACCTTCAGCAACAAGCCCCGTCCCATAAGAAAAGTTCAGCGTATACGTATTGGCTACTGCATTGCCGTCTTTATCGACAATAGAAAAATGCGTGGTTTGATCACTCTCGTACGGTAGAGGGTTATTCGCTTTAATGGTTGCTGCTGGCGTGGCTTTATTTGGATTGATTAAAGCGCGCAGCTTATCAGCATAAGGCTGGGCAGTTAAACCACTGGCAGGTACGTCGATAAAATCCGAATCACCCAAATACTCAGAACGATCGGCATAAGCAAGCTGCATAGCCTCAGCCATTAAATGAATGGTTTGCGCGCTGTTTTGACCATAGTCTTTTAACGGATAATCTTCTAAAATATTTAAAATCTGTACAATATGAATACCGCCAGAAGACGGTGGTGGCATTGAGACAATCTCATAACCACGATAATCGCCTTTGACCGGCTCGCGAGCAATGGCTTGATAATTGGCTAAGTCCTGCAAGCTCATCTTACCGCCCGCTTCATTGACCGCTTTAACTAGTTTACGAGCCGTTTCGCCTTTATAAAAACCATCAGCGCCTTTAGCCGCAATTAGTTTTAGCGAATGAGCAAGCTCCGGTTGTTTTAAGCGCTCACCCGGCTGATAAGCGCTACCATCAGCTTTAAAAAATATCTTTTTTGTACTTGGCCATTTTTGCAGACGGTCACTTAATGCTTCTAATGATTCTGATAATCCAGCAGTGACCTCTATTCCGTTTTCAGCCAGTGCAATCGCTGGTGCCAGCACTTGCCCGCGGCTCATGGTGCCATGATCCTCTAACGCTTTGAGTAAGCCTGCGACCGTACCTGGTACGCCAACGGCTAAGCCATGGTAACGAGATAAATCGCTGACGGCATTGCCATCCTTATCAAGATACATGTCACGCGAGGCGCTACTGGGCGCTTTTTCACGATAATCGAGTGCGACTGTTTTACCCTGTTTGACGTCATATACCATCATAAATCCGCCACCGCCGATATTACCGGCTCGCGGTAATGTCACCGCTAACGCAAAGCCAACAGCTACAGCAGCATCAACGGCATTGCCACCATCTTTCAAAATCTTTAAGCCGATATCAGAAGCCAGTGCTTCTTGGGTGGCAACCATGCCGTTTTTTGCCCAAACAGGATGGTGAATAGCGTCCACAGAATAGATGGCTTGATCGGTTTTGGTTTGGGTGGTCTTAGGCGCAAGCGTGTTGGTTTTCGCTCGTGTCACGCGCTGCGTCTCAGACAATACCGTGGGATTTTCCATCATAACCGTTAGATTAATCGCACTGGTATTAATCGAGGTTGGATTGATGGTTTTTGAGGCGACAGCAGTATTTGTGTCTACCGCATGGGCAGATACAGAAAATAATAGCGTGCTGCCAATAATTAACGCTGCAGATTTTAAAGTCTTATAAGTGGGCGCTTGTGTCTGATGAGAATAAGAATATGGAGCTGACATCGCAAAGTCCTTTTTACGAGGATGAAAGAAATTGGGCTAAAAATACAGGATTAATCAATAAGATTAACTGATAAGGTTAAATAGTAACGAATATTGCTAGTAGTAGAAAGGACTTTGATATCTTTCGTTTTCAGATAAGAAAATGGTTATGAGGTAATTGAATTTAGGAAATGTAAAATACAGAGGAAAAGAAGCGCATCGGTAAGCCGATACGCTTCTTTAAATGTTCTTACTTTACCTAACTAATGCTTTTTAATTCCATGGCTTATATCTTACTGCGCTTGGTTATGCATCTTACGCTGTTTTGAACCATGATGACCTTTGGTTGTTCTTTCTGATTTTAACTGTGCCATTTTTGCACGCTGCTCAGCTGTGAGTACTTGCGAAATGGCATGTTGGGTTTGAACGCGTTCAATAAAGCGCTGCTTGCTTTTAGCTGCTTGCTGGTCTGCAAGACGATTGATGGCAGCGTTATCCAAGGTATTAGCGTTTGTCAATGCCTGCATCTGCTGCTGCATTTGCATACGTTCTGCTTGATGTTTTGCACGGTCATTTTTGCGATCGCCCTGTTTTTCTTGCATGATGGCTTTGATTTGTGCCTGCTGCGCCGCTGTTAGATTTAGCTGTGCCATTGGATCTCTCATGCTGTCTTTCATGCCTTTATGCTGCATTTTGCTCGTGGTTGGCGTCGCCTCAGTAGAGGCATTGACACTGCTGCATGCAGTCACGGTCAACACACTGGACATTGCTAATACTGAACCCATCAATAATTTTTTCATTTGCATCATTTGCATAAGAGTTACCTTAATTTTTGTAAAAGTGAGGGTATATCTGATAATTCTAGTCTTGATCGAGCGTCCCGGATAGTCACTATGGATCACTACTATAAATCACTAATATTAATCATTGCTCGACATTGTAAATTAGCATCAACTTGTTTTTGATAACCGCTATCATACGACAGCCAGAGGTTACGAACATTTATGAAACATTAAGAAAGGTAACGTTTATAGCGCATAGGTAGCGCTTGCTTGATAATATGAGCCATAAAATGATTGAGAGGTACAATAATAAGGTGATAACGATGTCAAATATTTTATTGGGTGACGATGACGAAGAGTTGACTCAATTACTGCAAGAGTATCTGCATAATCACGGTGTTCGTTGTGACTGCGTGCATGATGGCGAAGCGGTCATAGAGCGCCTAAAAACGACGATGCAAGATAATTCGCCTTATGATTTGTTGGTGCTCGATATCATGATGCCAAAAATAGACGGGCTCAGTGTGTTACGTCAGCTGCCTGCTATTAGTGATATCCCTGTCATTATGCTTACCGCAAAAGGGGAAGAGATAGACCGTATCATCGGGCTTGAGCTTGGCGCTGATGACTATATTACCAAGCCTTGTAATCCGCGTGAGCTGCTGGCACGCATCAATGCGGTGATTAAGCGCACCAGTATTGCGGTCAGTTTTACCGAGCAATTACCGCTGCCGAGTAGTCGCTTATATCTTGACCAACAGCAAAGGCTTTGCCAGATAGATGGCATTGAGCTGCAATTAACAGGTACAGAGTTTGATTTATTGCTGGCTTTATTACGACAAAAAGGCGAGGTAGTCAGTAAATCGTGGCTATCACAGCATGTCTTGCAGCGAGAACTACAGCCTTTTGACCGTAGCCTTGATGTCCATGTCTCGCGCCTGCGTAAAAAACTTCAACCTTTCCATGATGAGCCAATCAAGGCAATTCGTGGTAAAGGCTATCAGTTGGTACTCTAATGACAGAAGCTGTCCAAAATCCTACAGCGATAAACAAACCGAAGCTGAGCATACCTGTGTCGCTATTTTGGCGACTGTTTTTGAGTTTGCTAGCGATGATTCTGATCACTTCTATCTTATCTATAGCAGTAGAGCGCTGGCTTAATGAGCGAGAGCTTGCTAATCGTATGGATTCTCAAATTGATAAGCTGCTTATTCAGCGTGAGCGGCTGGTCATATCCTTGAAGGCGGGTGATTTATCTACTGTAAAGCAGATTTATAATGAAGATCGAAGACTCATGAGCCAAATCAGGATATACGATGAGCAGGGCGCTATTATATTTCCAAGATATCGGTTTCGAGAAAATCGAGTCAAGCGGCGTCAAGCACGTGACGTGGCAAATATAAAGGCAATAGACTTGCAGATAGAAGGTGAGCAATCATCTGTACCACCGAATATGCACAATTCTGTGCGTAGCAGTACTGACAATAAAACATCTGATTACAGTGAATTTAGTGATAAAGAGCGTGTCGATAAGAACCCTTATAGGGCGTATTCCTTTGATAAGGATGGCGTCAAAAGCGCGCGCCCGAATGATAAGCCTTTTAGCCTCGATGATATTTTAAAACCAATACCGTCTCATAAAGCCATTGCTGACATTGATAGCCGACCTGAGTTGGCTGAGGTTACAGTGGTTATGCCAAATAATGACAGCGTTATCGTACAGCTGCGTCCGCACCTATTATTTAAGGATGTGTTAGAGCTACAGCGGGGCAATTTTATGCTGCGGCTTTTGTTGATTATACTCTTTAGCGTGTTGGTGTGCTTTTGGCTCAGTCGTACGTTGACTCGGCGTATTGGGCGTGTGCAGGATACCGTACACCGGATGATAGACGGCAACTATGAAGTCAATCCGCAGTTATCAAGTCTGGGTTCTGACGAATTAGGGTTATTAGCAAAAGATGTCGCTTTACTATCAACGCGGCTCGCTGACAGTGAGCTGGCACGCAAGCAGATGTTAAGTGATATCTCGCATGAGCTGCGCTCGCCGCTGGCCCGTCTCGATGTAGCGACTGAGCTGACACGAGATTTTGCGCCCAACGCCGGTCGTTATCTTGACCGTATCGATAAAGAGTCAACGCGGATGAATGAGCTGATTGAGCAAATTATCCGTATTCAATCGTTGCAAATGCAGCAATATACCATCGACACTCTAGAAAATGAGGCAGTAGACATCTGTGAAATTATCAATGAGATCGGTCAAGATGTCTGTTTTGAGTTTCAGCATAAAAATATATATTGGCAATGGCATGCGAATCCGTCTTTATTGCCAGATTCTTGCACAGTAATGGGCAATCAAGAACAGCTGCATAGTGCCCTTGAAAACATCATCCGTAATGCCTTTATGCATACTGCTTTTGATTCGGCAGTGATGGCTGAGATACAAGCAGTGAAGATGAATAATAAAACAGCAGCTATTGAAATAAGTATCACTGATGAGGGCGGCGGTGTTGCAGAAAAGGATCTAGAGCGTATTTTTCAGCCTTTTGTTAGGCTTGATACGGCGCGCCATCGCGAAACGGGCGGTTATGGACTGGGGTTGGCAATCGTCCATGCCGTAGTGATGGCACATAGAGGTCAGATCACTGTCCATAATCGCCAAGATGGCATATTAGGGCTTGTGATAAAAGTAATACTACCTATTAAATAGAAATAACCTCAAATGAGAACGTATTTCATCAACATATATTCACTAATAAGAATATAACGGATGAACGGTAGTAAATTACCGATGGGTGGTATTGAGACTCTCTGTATATTCGTTAATAATAATATACAGAGAGTTATAATGATTTACAAAATAAGACGCTTTATGTCTCAAATAATCATCTAAGTAATTTTTTAACCCTAACTTCTAATCCTATTGCCTCATAACTGTTTTCTTTTGTTACATCAACTCTCTACAAAATGGATTTTAACTTCGATTTTTTAAATCAGACAAATCTATAAGGGAGTATACATCATGAACCGCATCTATAAGGTAATATGGAATGAAGCCTTAAACTGTTTCACTGCAGTTGGTGAATACGCAAAGGCACGTGGCAAATCTTCCAAATCTAGCGTGAGTGCAAACGCTACCATCAATACGACAGACAATCTTTCATCTACCAGTGCTTTCAAACTCACGGCTATCGGGTTGGGTCTAATGGCGGCTGGTTTTTGTATACAAGCGAGTGCTAATCAAGGACTTGGAAATCATACAGACGGTGACTATAGTCATGAGCATGGAGGGCTTGGTCTTCACTTTCATTCAGGCACTAATAATGGACATGGTCCTGGAAGT
Organism: Psychrobacter sp. ANT_H59; assembly: GCF_008369225.1. Taxonomy (NCBI): domain Bacteria; kingdom Pseudomonadati; phylum Pseudomonadota; class Gammaproteobacteria; order Moraxellales; family Moraxellaceae; genus Psychrobacter; species Psychrobacter sp. ANT_H59. Next base: position 209,267 of record NZ_VOBE01000001.1, on the reverse strand, counting down.
ATTCCAGGTATACCACTACAGTTTGGTTTGAAAGCTGCAGATGGCGGAGAGGTTAGAAAAAATCTGGGTGATGTAGTGGAGGTTGTTGGTTTTGATACTAATATTACCACCATAGCCGACGGTAAAATTAAAATTAAACTTGCTAAGCAATTAACTGATTTAGAGAGCGTCACCTTTATTGGTGGTACTACGCCGTCCACAACTGTTAGCTTAAGTGACACTGGTCTTAATAATGGTGGTAATCAAATCACGAACGTTTTTAGTGGTGGCGAAGTTGAAACCAATGCTGCAAATATTGGTGATGTTAATAGGGTGGTTTCAGCCAATAGAATAAAGTATTTCAGTGTTAAATCAACAGGTGGCACGAATGAAGATAACCTAGGTGCTCAAGGTGTAGACGCAATTGCAATTGGTAAGAATGCTTCTGCAGTTGGACAGACTACGGTCACCATCGGTACAGGTTCTGGAACTGGTTCAACTGTTGGTACTCGAGAAGGCGTATCTGTAGGTAATGCATCAGGTCAGAATGTACTATCGTCGGGTAACGTAGGTATAGGTAGAGGTGCAGGCTCAAATATAACATCTATAACTACATCTGCTATAAATCCCTTTCCTGTTATTACAGGACAAAACGTTGCAATAGGCGCTGATGCTGGTAGAGACATAGCAGGTAATTACAACTCGGCATTGGGTGAGCGATCAGGTCGTGTTGTTGATGGTAATGCAAATACGGCTATCGGGTCGTTTTCAGGCAATAATGTGCGAGGCAGCGCTAACATTGCTATGGGTCCGAATACAGGCGTTATTGTCACTGGCGACTATAACACAGCGATTGGTAATTTTTCTGGTGCAAATGTCAGAGGTGACCGTAATGTAGCATTGGGCACTGAAGCTGGTAAAAATGTCATTGGAATAAGAAACGTTGCGATCGGTAATGAAGCTGGTGCTGACGTTAATGCCAACTATGCAATAGCGATAGGAAATTCTGCTGGCAAAGCAAGCGCGGGTAATTCTAGTATATCAGTAGGTAACAACTCTTTAGCTCAAGGCAGTAGTAGCATGGCGCTTGGACGTGGGTCTGTCTCTGCTGGAATTAATGCTATTGGTATTGGTGTTCAATCTATCGCCTCAGCAACAGGTACTATTGCTGTCGGTGATAGAGCTGAGGCCAGTGGTGAAAATGCTATTGCGATTGGGAAAAATTCGCTAGCTACAGGGTCACAAGCTATTGGTGTAGGATCACGTGCAGGGAATGGTGGTGCAGCATACGGTGATAACGCTGATGCAGGAGGCACCATAATGTCTGCTACTCCTACTGTTATCAAAGGAACTGCTATCGGTAATGGCTCTATAGTTAACGTTGATAATGGTGTAGCTTTAGGATCGAAATCAGTAGCTAACCGTACTGCTACTGGCTCAGGTACAGTGTTTGTCCCAACATCAGCAAGTGGATTAGCTATTGAATCTACTAGAAGTACTGCACTTGGTGCTGTCTCTGTAGGCAATAATATCGACGGCAACCGTCAGATAGTTAATGTCGCAGCTGGTAGAGATGATAGTGATGCGGTCAATGTATCTCAGCTAAGAGCGTTAGATACTATCGTTGCTGGCATTGATTTCCCTATCCGCTCTAGCAATGCAAAACCATACACCACGTCAGTAACAGGTACTGATGCTCTTGCGGTTGGCTCTAATGCTATAGCAAATGGTGACCGCTCAACTGCTGTTGGAGAGAATGCTAAGGCTATTGGTATTCAGGCTAGTGCCTTTGGTGCAGGTGCAGAAGCAACAGCCCGTAGCAGTTTGGCATCAGGTTTTGAAGCTAAAGCTAAAAGTGGCGAATCAGTTGCTCTAGGTGTCAGGAGTAGTGCGGAAGGTTTAGGTGCCACAGCTGTTGGTCCTACTGCAAACGCTAGAGGCGAAGATAGTGTAGCGCTAGGTCGTCGCTCTAAAGCAGACGGTGCTGGTGCCATGGCTTTAGGTGGTTTCTCTGAAGCCGTAGGTGAAAATGCATCAGCTGTTGGCTTTAATGCTGAAGCTACTAATAAAAATGCAACAGCGATTGGCGTAAATGCAAAAGCCTTAGGTGAGCGTTCAGTGGCTATAGGTGAAGGTGCGCAAGCTACTACTCTTACAGGTACTGCTATCGGTTCACGTACGCGCGCTACTGGAATACAAAGCACCGCAGTTGGTGTTGGTTCTAAAGCAACTAAACAATGGTCAACGGCTATGGGCTTTGTTTCAGAAGCAAATGGCCTCAGTTCTGTTGCTCTAGGTGATCGAAGTATAGTGGGTGGTAAAGAGTCAATAGCGATAGGTAAAGGAAATACAGTGAACGGTGCTAACTCAATCGCTGTGGGTGTCCGCAATAAGGTCAGTGGTACACGATCTGGAGCCTTTGGTAGTCAGCTTCCACCAGATGACATTGACAGTGTTTCTGGCAACAGTAGCTATTCAGTTGGTAATGATAATACTGTTGAAAATGATAATTCGTTTGTTCTCGGTAATAATGTTTCGACAACGCAAAACAACAGTGTTGTGTTAGGTAACTTATCTACTGATCGTGCTGCTACGACTGAGACTGGGGTTATTATTAATACAAGATATTACACTTATGCAGGTCAAGGTTCTGCTGCCAAAGGTGTGGTGAGCGTTGGTTTCGTTAACGGGGAACGTCAGATTATTAATGTCGCTGCAGGTGCTATCAACGAGAACAGCACTGATGCTATCAATGGTAGCCAGTTGTATGCAACCAATCAGTCCATTGAAGAAGTCAACGACACGGCCAACAAAGGATGGTTCATACGGACCGACTCTGGTGATGGTGCAAAGAGCAATGTTAAACCAGACGATGTAGTCACTATCAACGGTGACAATAAGAATATTAGCGTTACCAATGTAGGTAATGACCTTATTGTTGCATTGAGTGATGACATTAATGTTGGTACTTCAGGTATCGATGGCAAAGACGGCTTTATCGGCGTTAATGGTAAAGATGGTGTATCCGGTGTTGCTATCAATGGTTCGAACGGCACAATCGGTCTAACGGGTCCTACTGGTGTATCAGGTACCATTGGTGTCATTAACGGCGTACCAGGTGTTAATGGTGGTGATGGTATCACACGTATCGTTATCGACGATATCCAAGTTGCCACGATGGAAGACGGCCTGAAGTTTGCGGGTAACACTGGCACTACCATTAATAAGAAGTTGAACGAAACGTTGAGCATCGAAGGTAAGCTGGCGAATGCTGCTGATGCATCGGGTGCAAACCTACGTGTTGACAGCCTCAATGGCAAACTGAACGTCGTGATGGCTAAGAACCTAACGGATCTTGACACAGTTACTGTGGGTTCTGACCCAAGTAATCAAACCTTTATTAACAGAGGTACGATTAGTAGCAAAGCCCTTAATGTTAATGCTGGTCGTTTTGTTGTCGAGGACGATAAAGTCAGTGTGGCTCTGGGCACCAACGTCAGCATGGGTGGTAATCAGGTTCACAATGTTGTAGCAGGTGCTGCTGGTACTGATGCAGTGAATGTTGATCAGCTTAATGGTCAAAACACTACTATTGTAACTAAAGGTCTAAACTTCGCTGGTAATGATAATATCAACATCCATAAGGATCTTGGTACGCAACTTAAAATCGTAGGCAGTTTAAATCCTCTTAAAACAGCATCTGCAAAAAATATCCGAACGGTAGAAAACAACGGTCAGTTAGAGATTCAGATGGCTGATGCTTTAGATGTAACATCCGTTACTACTGGTAATACTGTGATGGATAATGGCGGTGTTAGTTTCATTAATAGTGGAGTAAAATTAAACAGTACAGGTTTCACTATCACTAATATTGTTCCAGCTAAAACTGTCAGCTTAACAAGCACTGGTCTTAACAACGGCGGTAATGTTATTACCAATGTTGCACGAGGTGAAGCAACTACTGACGCTGTGAATGTTGGACAATTAAACGAAGTCAAACAAAGTGCAGCTGATGCCAACAAAGGCTGGAATATTAGTGCCCAAGGCGCAAATATTAGCACAGTGAAACCAAGCGATACAGTCGACTTAAACAACTCAGATAACAATATTACAGTCTCTAAAACAGCAGAGAGTAATAATGTTACCTTTAATTTAAGTAAAGACATCGCAGTAGATAGTGTGCAAACGGGTGATGCCACGATGAATAGCAGTGGTCTAACTATCGTAGGCGGTCCTAAACTTACTAAAACCAGTGTTGATGCTGGTGGTAACAAGATTACCAACGTCGCTAATGGTTTCATTGAGGTAGCGAGTAAGGATGCCGTCAATGGTGGACAGTTATTTGAAGTTTTATCTAGCATCAATACACAGACAGCTGTGATAGCTGAGATGGGCGCTGGACTCAACTTCGATGCAGATAGTGGTCCTGTTATCAACAAAAAAGCAGGTTCTGCTCCACTTACGTTTAAAGGTGGCAATAATATCACCACGACATCAGCAGGCAGTAGCATTAAGTTTGACTTAAACGGCAACATCAATGTTGACAGCGTGACGACTGGTGATACAACCGTCAGCACAAACGGAGTCGTTATTGCAGGTGGTCCTAGTATCACTAAAGCCGGTATATATGCAGGTAATGGTGAAACTGCTCCTAGTATGACAGCAGCCGGTATTAATGCTGCTGGCACTAAGATAACCAATGTTGCGGACGGCATGCAACCTAGAGACGCTGTGAACTTCGGTCAATTGGATGCAGTCAATAGAAACCTAGGCAACAGCATCAATGAGCTGGGTTATAGAATTGGCGAGGTTGAGGACGACGCCAACGCTGGTATCTCAGCAGCCATGGCGATGTCTTCATTGCCTCAAGCTTACATCATCGGTAAGTCTATGATAGGTGGTGGTATCGCAACGTATAACGGTGAGAGTGCCGTTGCTATCGGCTTTTCGAAACTGTCCGCCGATGGACGTTGGGTCATGAAGCTAAATGGTACTGCAGATACTCAAGGCAACGTAGGTGCAGCCATAGGTGCAGGTTTCCATTTTGACTAAACACCTATTTGACTGAACATCTAAGCGAAATGACAATCATAATTATTAGTTAGATACAAGAAGCAAGGCATCAGATGCCTTGCTTTTTTAATGAATATTTATCAACATATAAAAACTGACAGAACAGATTAAAAATATAATCACGCTCGTTAACTATTAGCGCACCAAAATAACCGGTGACAGCGTACTGGCGATAATCTCTGTTGTAGTACTGCCAAGAAACAGATGCTGTAATTTTGAGCTGCCATAAGCACCCACCACAATAATATCGATTGCATGCTCCATTTGAAAAGCTAACAATCCATTGACCGCGTCAAGCTTTTGGAGCTGATGAGTCTCTACTGAAAATCCTGCTGCTGCCATCTGCGCGCTGGCATCGGCAAGGCTTTGTTTGGCGGTTTCATTATCGTTACCGACCATCACAATATGACCTTGCATGCCTTTTAATAATTTGCTCTCTGACAGCATAGCTATGGCTTTAATCGCTGTTTTACTAGCGTCAAAGGCTACCATGTATGACTGAGGTTCTTTGAATTTCTCTGAGCAAATGAGCACCGGTATGCTTGACGCTCGTGCAACTGTCTCGATTTGGCTGCCGATGTTAATGCGACTATGTTTATGGTCTTCACCGCGGCGTCCCATAACGATGGCACGATTATGCGCTTTAAAATGCTCAATAGCAGGCAATAGCTTGCCACGGCGCTGATAAACATAGACATCTACGTCATCAAACTGATTTTTGATATGGCTTTTGGCATCTTGCACCAAGGCGTTACTATAGCTATTGACTACCTTGGCTCTTTGCTCGTCCAGCTGAGACAATTCATCTAGCAAGAATTGACGGCTATTGATGCCAATCGCCCCAGACAAGTCTCTTCTAATAGACGCTGCCACATCGCTGACATGCAACAGTCCTATCGAAATATTGAGTCGCCTTGCATACCATGCTGCATAGTCACAAACAGACTCTGTCACTGCTGAGCCGTCAATACAGGCCAAAACGTGCTGTTGAGTTGTCATCATTCATCCTTAAATGCTTATTTTTTCGCTACCAACTTTATGTCAATCAGCTAATAATGAACTGCTTTCATATCAAATTTAGCACCAGTTTTTATCAGTATAACCTTTAGTTAAAAAATTTTGCCAGTTTCTAAAATATAACATGCGTAGAGTCCTTTTAAAAATATGACACTGATAATCTTACTATAATTTTTTTGGGTCTATAGACAAAAAACCAGAAATATTATCGTTAATGTTTTTCTATTAATCAAAAATACCCCATTCTATATTTCAAAGTATAGTTTTTAAATGCGTTGATACCTATCTAAGAAAAATAAATAATAAGGATTTTTAACCATCATACCTTACGGTAAGCATATCTCTTTGAGATAAAGAAAAATAGATCTGACTGCAATTTAAAGAGAAAAAGAACGTTATATAAACGATATTAAAAAACGAACTAATGTTAGTTTATATGAGACAGATAAAATATCTACAGGTAAATTTAAGTCATTCAACTTGTTTTTTGCGGGAAAGTTGCTAATATGCAGCAATGCATTTTATTGTTGGTTTCGTATCAAACGCTTCATCGCGAAGTGGTTTGATTTTAATATGGAAGTTACTAGGAAAAAAGGTATGACATCATTAAATCATGAAGGTCGCGTGCTTCACGACGGTCTAAGCAAAAAAATCATGTCTGCTGATCAAGCAGCAGCGTTCATCAAAAACGACATGAATGTCGGTATGAGTGGCTTTACCGGTGCCGGTTACCCAAAAGCGATACCCGCTGCGCTTGCCAAACATATGGAAGCGGCTCATGCTCGCGGTGAAGACTTTCAAATTGGTTTATTGACAGGTGCCTCTACCGCAACCGAATGTGATGGCGTATTGGCAGAAGCGAACGGCATCAAGTGGCGCACGCCATATCAATCAGAGCCTGCTTTACGTAAACAAATCAACGCAGGTGAAGCGCATTATTTCGATATGCATTTATCGCATGTAGCGCAGCAGAGCACCATCGGTTTCTATGGCAAGATGCATATAGCGGTCGTTGAAGTGTCGGGTATTTTGCCAGATGGTCGTTTGATTCCATCGACTTCTATCGGTAACAACAATGCCTGGTTAGAAAATGCAGACAAAATCATCTTAGAAGTGAACGCGCAGCAAAGCTTGATGTTAGAAGGTATGCACGATGTCTATAATGATATCGGTATGCCGCCAAACCGCAAGCCGATTCCACTTGTGACCCCAGGCGGACGCATTGGTGTGCCGTATCTACATTGTGACTTGGATAAAGTGGTTGGCGTTGTCTTAACGAATTCACCAGATCGCAACAGCAAGTTTGCTGATCCTGATGAATGTTCAAACAAAATAGCCAGTCATATCATTGATTTCTTCCATGATGAAGTCAAAAAAGGTCGCATGCCAGAAAATTTATTACCGATCCAGTCTGGTGTAGGTAACGTAGCCAATGCCGTATTGGCAGGACTACAAAACAGCCCGTTTGAGAATTTAACTGGTTACACTGAAGTATTGCAAGATGGTATGTTAGACCTAATTATGTCTGGCAAAATGACCATGGCATCTGCCACTGCACTGTCATTAAGCCCAGATGCGCTAGAGCGTTTTAATGCCAATATCGAAGAGCTGCGTGCGCGTATTGTATTGCGTCCACAAGAAATCACCAACCATCCTGAAGTCGCGCGTCGCTTAGGTGTATTGGCCATTAATGCCATGATTGAATGTGACCTGTATGGTAACGTCAACTCAACCCACGTCATGGGCACCAATATGATGAATGGCTTGGGCGGCTCAGGTGACTTTGCTCGTAACGCTTATACGTCATTCTTTGTATCGCCATCAGTGGCAAAAGATGGCGCTATCTCTTGTATCACGCCGATGGTCTCGCATCACGACCATACTGAGCATGATGTGATGGTCATTGTCACCGAACAAGGATTGGCAGATTTGCGTGGTCTATCGCCGCGTCAACGTGCAAAAGCAATTATCGATAACTGTGCCCATCCTGATTATCGCCCAATGCTACAAGATTATTTTGATCGTGCTTCAGATACGGCTGGTATGCAAACGCCGCATATCTTAGACGAAGCATTATCATGGCATCAGCGTTATGTTGAAACGGGTGATATGCGTATTAAAAAAGCTACTTATAAAATTGCCGTTTAATATAATAGATATTATAACAGCATAAATAAATTCCAAAAAAACGCCCCTTATTTAATTTAAGGGGCGCTTTTTTGTGCAACGTTAAGTGATTTAGTGACGAATTATTTAACGGCTAGTAAATACAATCGCTTTCGTACCGTTGTTTGTCGGTTGGCTAATCGTCACTTTACTATCTAAGATATCGCCGCGCGCATTGATTTTATAGCATTCTGATGAGACACCATTGGGATCATTTGCGACGAGTAGATTGGCTGAGGTGTCGACACAAAACCATGCAGTGTTATTGGTGTCTCTAGTCAATGACCAGCCTTGTCTGTAGCTACCTATCTTTCTGCGCATACTTCTATCGGCGTATACGTCCTCTGCAATCAATTGACTAGAGGAGCCAACGGTTGCCAGCTTAGGAAGCGTCGTGCTCTGGGTCGCTAGTGAGTATTTGCCTGAGCTATCAGTATAACCATGGAAAACTAATGGATTTAACGTAAAGTAATTGATGGCAACAGATTGATCAGTGATTTGATTATTTACTTTATTAATAGTATTTACTTCGGCAGCTTGTACTTGTTTATTATTGAATACCATACTGCCTTTTGGGGTAATTGTAATATCAGCGGAGGCAGTTTGATTGCCGACGGTCGCTACCAAGCTTTGACTGCGAGCTTTGGTGTAAATGTTGAGCATCGCTGCTTCAACAGGATATTGAGTGACGATAGTATTTTGGTTGTTATTGCCAATGGTGCCACCGTTTATCCCGCCAGCACATGCGCTCAAGCTCAGTGCCACTGCGGCGCATAATCCTAATTTTTTCATCATTTATTCCTTATTTTGTTTATATGAGCATATCTATGTCTACTATAATCGAATTTTTGTGCGATGGCATCTGCTATCTACCTTTGTCTTTGCTATCATTACATCACTATAACAACCAATGATTTGTTAGACATCTATTGCACAACAAGGTGATAAAAATAGTGGTGTATTTTTACGATAAATACTTATTCACAGTTCAATGATAAGCATCTTTTTGCACCTCATTATGGTGAGTCTGTTATCATTTCGCTCTGCAAAAGTATCAGCGTTAGGAAGTCAATATGATCGTCAAGCAAAACCCAAGCGCCATCAAACTATTCTTTACCTTGCGTGGCTCAATTCTTCCCAAAGTATATCCTCAAATTTTGCTGATTGGTCTTATCAGTGCGCTTATTACCAATATTCAGCACGGCTTTCCAAGCTCTTTTTCTTCTTATAGCGTGGCGCCTTTCACCTTGCTTGGGATTGCCTTATCGTTGTTTTTGGGCTTTCGTAATAATGCCAGCTATCAGCGTTGGTGGGAAGCAAGGGGGCTATGGGGACAATTGGTTTATGATGCGCGCAGCCTGTGCCGTCAAGCGCTCTCTTATATCGACGAAGACAATCCAATAGGGCGAGATACCCAGCGCCGTCTGATTTATCTGAGCATTGCTTTTACTCATGCGGTGCGTCATCGACTGCGAAACACCTCGCCTTGGGAGGATATCGAGCGCTTTGTTGATCCGAAATATCATAGCAAAATGCGGCAGGCAAAAAATCTGCCTGATTATCTGATGCGCTTGATGGGTAAGGAGCTTGGACACTGTCGGAAGCAGCATTTGCTATCAGAGCAGATGGTACAAAATATGGATGAGCGTCTGAACTCTATGACGGTGGTACTGGCAGCGTGTGAACGTATTCATAATACGCCATTGCCATTTGCTTATACTTTGCTTGTACATCGAACCACTTATCTTTATTGCTTTATGCTGCCGTTTGGTTTGGTATCTTCTTTGGGCTGGGTGACACCCTTAATCTGCAGCGTGATTGCCTATACCTTTTTTGGACTTGATGCGCTAAGTGAAGAGTTAGAATTACCATTTGGCTTGGCGGACAATCAGCTACCATTAACGGCTTTATCGCGCACGATTGAAATCAACTTGTTAGAGGCCTTGGGTGAAATTGATTTGCCAGCTGATATCAGCCCTATAAAGGGCTACTTACCATAAATAATGGGTAAGATAATAAAAGACCGCTCGATTGAAGCGGTCTTTCTATGTTTGTATGTCACTTTGATTGCTTATTAGCCTTAAATACCTTTTAAAAAGCTCAGTAAGATCCCTTTTTACGTACTAGGTCCTTGTGTATCGCTTTTATGAGCGCCGCTCAATAATCACTGCTTATAGCTGGCTAGGAATTTTTACAGGGATAGGGTAGTTATACATCCAAGTATGTGAGGTGTTTTCATTGCCTAATGAACCCTCAAAGCTCCAGCCCCATGTAAATAGATTGCCATTTTTAAAAGGTATGCCATTGTTTTGATTGCGTGGTTTTTCATGTGCAATCAGATGCATTGTACCCATCGCCATATTATCGATGTTTTTTAAGCTGGCAAGCTTGTTTGTTGGTTCATTTAAGTTTTCATAACTTGTTTTGCCTTTGCCGTCTGTTTCACCAAACATGCCCCAAGCATAAAGGATGCCATCTGATGCTCGAGTGTTACTATTATTTGCTGCAACATTGTCCAACAGCACATAGCTGGCATTGCCATTGGCGTAGACACGGCGAACCTCTTGATCTGCAAACCAAGGCAATTTGGTTGGCGCAGTTATGGTGCTTGCCCATGCTTTTGCGGTATTTTTAAAGCCAATTCCGTTGTAGCCTATTTGGCTGCTAGCATTTAGCCCCCAACCATAGACAGAGTCTTTGTTGGTCAGTGCTAAAACATGATCTTTACCAGCCGCAAGCTGAGTGACTATTTCTTTTTCTACCCTTTGAGCAGTACTATCAGCCGAATCATGTGCAATGACATTGATACGTACCGGTTTATTATTAATATTGATGCAATTGTTGGCTTTATCACATGCGTGACCGCGCCCAAGATTGGCGCTCGCGTCGCTGCCCCAACCCCATACCTGACCTTTATCATCTAAGGCATATGAGCTACTGCTACTGGCTACGACTTGTATGATATGACCGACGGCATCAGCTGCCGAAAAGTCCACTTTGACTGGTATGTTGCTGTCTATAGCGGTGTTATTACCGAGCTGCCCTTGAGCATTAGCGCCAAATGCCCAAATGCTGCCGTCTTTGGTCAACACCAAATTATGATTATAACCAGTCGCTAACATGACCGCATTATCAATACCGGCAATCGCGCTGATATCAAGACGGCAATCAGCGGATTTAACACAAGAATGACGATTTGACTGACCACGTCCTAATTGTCCATAAGCATCATTACCCCAGCTATAAACTTGACCTTTATCGTCGATAGCAAGTGAGTGGTTTTGATTAAATTTAATAGATATTAGGTTTTTTGGGGCATTATTCATGAGTGTCGGTAACTCTGGATGTCCCATAGTATCAGTGAATGTCGAGATATATGCGGTGCCTGTTTGCCCATAGTTATTACGACCCCAACCATAGAGCTGCCCATCATGAAGGGCTGCGGTATGTGAGCCACCAGCTGCCACCGTATCACCCAGATACATATTTTTGGTTGAGCGCATGATATTACCTGCATTGTCAGTGGCGGCTAAGGCAATGCTGTTTTCGCCTAAATCTAACAAGATGCGATCGTTAAAATAACCATTTTTGTCAATAGTTAGTGATTGAGGTACTCTACCGTTCAATGTATAAGTCACAGACTTTATGCCACCGCTATCTTGCACTTGACCTGAGACAAATAGGGCCGCAACTGCGCTATAACCACTCGAAAAGTTGCTATCCGTTGTCAAAAGTGGCGGTGTCCCATCAATGATTTCTGTACTGACATCAGAATCATCGCCGCAAGCAGTCAACATAAAAGTAGCGGTAATCAAAGCGACTGCTTGGGTCAGAGTGGATAAACGCATAAATGTCTCAATCAGTGATCAATAAAAATAAAAGGGGTAGCGGTGCCAATCCTAAGATAGGGGCACTTAGTAAAGTCACTGTAATAATTTAAGCGAATAATATTACAAACGATAACTATTATCAATATGTAAATTAGGATGGCAGTATATTAGATATGTTATGTTACGGATCAGAGCAGCAAATATGATAATGGCGGCGTACAGATGAGGTGCTGCCTATAGGGATTTGCCATCAGTATTTTTATAGGGCTGTAGCGAGGAGAGCTTTAATAAGACTTTATGATATGGTGGTGAAGATAGCGACTAGGCGCCTATCTGGAAGTATGGTAAAAGCGCGGATCATGCCACTGCGTTATATGTATGTTTCCATGATACTGAGTTAATAATAAAATCGCATACTCACTTAAAGTGTTAATAATTATGCGATCTCTATAATTAATGACATGATCTAGCTAATGTAAAGATTGCTCTCAATACTATTTTTCATATGCAGTAAACGAGGGGCAACATCTTCCTCTAGTTTTGTACGGCTCAAAACGAAATTTGGCGCGCCACAATTAAAAGTCAGTAAGCCCTCAGTAGGGTGCATTAAAGCAGTGGCAACCGCATTGACATCTTTTTGCCATTCGCTAATTGAAAAGCAATAGCCATAATCTTCATAATCTTTAAAAGCTTTATCCAGTCCCCTTCTAATCTTTATCCAATCCTCTTTGTACTTAGTTCGAATGGCATTAAGGATAAATTCTTGCTCAGCCTGCGGCATACTTGCTAGACAGGCTCTGCCCATCGAACTTAAGTGAATAGGCAAGTATGAGCCGACATTACGGCGCATAGTCGTAGTACCATCACCTTGCACCACATTCAAATATACCATCGTTAGTCGATCGCGAGTGGCCATGGCAACCGCACTATTTGCATACTCTGCTAATTCTTCCATGTACGGCGTTACTAGATTGTTGATAGAGATGTTCGCCATCATCGTATAGCCGAACCCTAAGACACCGGCAGACAATTGATATTTACTACTATTTATTGATTGCTTTAAATAGCCGAGCTTAACTAAAGTATAAGTAAGACGCGTAATCGTGCCTTTAGGCAGCCCGGTTAGTTGACTTAAGTCTTGATTACCAAGATAAGGACGCTGCGGGGTAAAACAACGAAGTAGCTCTAGCCCTCGCGCCAAAGCGGTGACGAACTGCCGATCATTCTTATCGCGCATCTCTGCAATCGGCTCTAGCAGTTCGATATGTGTTGTGTTAGCCGAGCCTTCAGTAATAAGGTTTTTAGTTGTCATATATTATTTTTATTCTCAATTAAGTTAATACAAATGTAATGGTCAACATACTGCTTATCGTATTTTATTATCAGAATAAATTACTTTGAGCTAATAATAGTATGCACCTTTAACCATACTATCTTAAAGGTGCATTTAAAATACTTGGCACAGCTATTATAAGCTATTTCGCTATGCGGTACATATATTGAATAATATTATGCTTTTTGTGGGTCATACTGTTGTTCTTTAATAAACAACGTCGGAATAAGACCACATAAGAAGTACGCACCTGCCATCAGTAATAAACCTGCGCCGATAGAATTTTGCATCGCCATATAACCAATAGCGACGGGCGCAATAACTGAGCCTAGTCGTCCGATATTGAAAGCACCACCGATAGCAGTACCTCGAATAGCAGTCGGAAAGCTTTCGGTCAAATAGGTGGCGTTAATTGCATAAGGAATACCATATAAGAAGCCAAAGGTTATCATTAACCAACCGATGTTTTCTGGCGTATGCATGTAGACCAATACCGGTATAAATAGTGCCGTACCCATCGTACCGAAAGCAAATACTATCTTGCGACCTATCTTATCAGCCACGATACCTGCGACTAATTTGGCAAACATCATAGTCAGATAAGTACCTGCCATATAGATAGCCATCTCTTTAAACTTGATACCTAATTCAGTTTCTAGATAAGATGGTAACCAGTTGCTTACGCCAAAATAACCAAATAATAAAAGCCCTGAACTCATAGACCATAAAATAAACATGATGCGATGCTTTGGATTCTCAAATATGGCTTTATAAGGGTTTTCAGGTTTTTGAAGTGAGTTCTTTGCGCCACTAAGTTTAAGGGCACGTGACTCTTTCCAAGACTGGGGCTCAGACACTAGAAAATACATCAATACTGCCAGAATAATAGGTATAAAGGTTAAGAGGTATAGAGTGCGCCAACCATAGCTAGGAATAATCCAAGCAGACAGGCTCGTAATAACGAGAGATCCTAAAGTAAACCCTGTCATCAACATCGCAAGCACCGTCGTTCGATGTTTAGTAGGGACCATCTCAGACATCAACGTATTGGTCGCAATGTATAAGCTACCAAGACCCAAACATGCGGTGAATCGTAATGCTACAAAATGTTCGTAGCTCTGCGCAAACCCACTAAAACCTGATAATACAGAGAAGAGTGCGGTCGCAATCACGATAACCCGTACCCGTCCAAAACGATCACAGGCCCAGCCGCCAAAGAACCCACCGATTGCCATGCCAAATAATGACCAACTGCCCAAAGCACCTGCTTGTACATTGGTCAATCCAAATTCTTGTTTTAAACTTGAAAGCGTAAAGGCAAGAATACCGATATCAGCCCCATCACATAACAAGACTAAAAAACAAAATACAAAGGCCAGTTTCCAAGGTTGCTTCTGGGTAGAATTTAAGCTTGGATTCGAAGTTATAGCCGCACTTTTCACAATACATATCCTTATCGTTGTGAGAATAAAAAACTATTTTAATAGTGTCTTTATGACGGTATTCACGTCCTAGCAAATACCGGTATCGCCTAGCTCATCAAACAAACTACTATTCACTGACTTCTTTAATCATATTACGGGCGATGATAATCTGCTGAATCTGAGTCGTACCTTCATATAAACGATACAAGCGCACATCGCGATAAAAACGCTCAATGCCATAATCGGCAATGTAACCCGCACCGCCATGAATTTGTACGGCTCTATCAGCAACGCGACCACACATTTCAGTGGCAAACATCTTGGCACAGGAGGACTCAGTGACGACATCTTTACCTTCATCACGCAGGCGTGAGGCGTCTAATACCATAGATTTAGCCGCATAGATTTCTGCTTTTGAATCAGCGAGCATCGCTTGAATAAGCTGAAAATTGGCAATTGGCTGCCCAAACTGCTTACGTTCAACGGCATAATGTAATGCATCATCCAACATGCGAGTCGCGGCTCCGGTACTCGCTGCAGCAATATGTAGGCGCCCTTTATCGAGTACTTTCATCGCGGTTTTGAAACCTACACCTTCGACACCACCAATCAAAGCATCAGCAGGCACGACACAATTATCAAAGATGACGTCACAGGTATGAGCACCTTTTTGCCCCATTTTTTTGTCAATTTTGCCCAAAGTAATACCAGGGGTATCACTCTCAACGATAAAGGCTGAAATACCACCCGATCTTTTATTTTGTGGATCAGTACGTGCCATCACGGTAAACACGCCGGCTTCAGGAGCGTTGGTAATATAGCGCTTAGTACCGTTGATAATGTAGGTATCACCGTCCTTGATAGCAGTGGTCTTTAATGAAGCGGCATCTGAGCCAGAATCCGGCTCGGTCAAACAAAATGAGCCGATGATTTCACCACTGGCGAGCCTTGGTAGATATTTCTGTTTTTGCGCTTCAGTACCATCGATGACTAGACCAGATGAGCCAATACCGTTATTTGTCCCTATCAATGAGCGAAAAGCAGGAGAGGTGCGCCCTAGTTCAAATGCCAGCGTGACCTCTTCTTCCATCGTAACGCCAAGCCCACCATACTCTTCGGGAATAGTCAGTCCAAAAAGCCCTAACTCGCGCATTTGATTGATGATATCGTCTGGAAGACGGTCATTTTCTGCTACCCAGTGTTCCATCGGTATTAATTGGTTATTAACAAACTGGCGGATAGTGTCGGTGATTTGGTCAAGAACGTCCTTATCTCTGATCATGTGATTCTTCCTTGTTTAATTGATATTCAAATTGATAGCGGCTTCATAATTGCCTTGAACAAACAGCATAATTGATAGTTTATGAAATTACAATAGTTTTGGTTTAAATAACCGCAATGCGGTATTTATTAAAAAATTAAAGTTTAAATGGTTGGTTTATTTCTCAATTTAACTGAGATTTACCCTTCACAAAGGAAAATAAACAGTATATATTGGTCTTAAATATCGCTATGCGGTATTAATTATCATAATTACTAGTGTTTTTGAAGGTTGATGTACTTTACCTAAGGACACTGTTTAAGGGACAGCATCATGGAAGAGCCAATCATTATTTGTAAACAACAAGAAAATGGCGTTAGTGTGATAAGACTCAATCGTCCCAAGGTTCGCAATGCTTTAAACACTGAGCTACGCGAAAAAATGGCAGAGATTTTTATCAAACTAAACGATGACCCAAAGACTAAAGCTATCGTGCTGACGGGTGGTGATAAGGTGTTTGCGGCTGGTGCTGACATCAATGATTTTCTAACTGCGAAAACAGTCGATGTGTATTTGCGTCATAGCGAACGCTACTGGGATGCCATCACCAATTGTCGCAAGCCGATCATTGCAGCGGTCAATGGCTATGCGCTTGGCGGCGGTTGTGAGCTTGCTATGCATGCCGACATCATCGTCGCTGGCAAGTCTGCTAAGTTTGGCCAACCAGAAATCAAAATAGGGCTGATGCCAGGGGCAGGGGGTACGCAGCGGCTATTTCGCGTAATTGGCAAACATAAAGCCATGAAGCTGATATTAACGGGCGACATGATAAGCGCTGATGAAGCAGATCAAATGGGGCTAGTCTCTGAAGTAGTCGAAGATGAAGCGACTATCAAACGTGCTATCGAAATTGCAGAGCAACTAGCGGGTTACTCGCCTATTGCCTTAACCCAAATCAAAGAAGTTGCCAATCTCGGGGTGGACATGCCATTACAAGCCGCGTTGGCTTTAGAGCGTAAAGCCTTTCAGATTTTGTTTGATACCGAAGATCAAAAAGAAGGGGCAAAAGCCTTCTTAGAGAAGCGTCGTGCTGAATACAAAGGACAGTAGCTTGTTGAATCATAGAGAGACATAACTAAGCAACCCTGAAAACGAGACTATTTAACAATAGCGCATAAAGTAACAAGACCATATAAAGGATTATTATGACTGTTAAATCATTGGCCATTATCGGCACCGGTATTATGGGTATGGGTATTGCGCAAATCGCCGCCCAAGTAGGCATTCAAGTGCTGTTATTTGATGCCAAGGCAGGCGCTGCTGAGCATGGACGCCAATCCCTTCAAGCTACCCTCGAAAAACTAGCCGCCAAAGGTAAATTCACCGATGAGCAGCTGCAATCTACTTTATCGAATCTGATCGTGATTGAAGATATAGCCAAAATTGCCGAGGTAGATGTCGTTATTGAAGCAATTATTGAAAATTTAGAAATAAAACAACAGCTTTTTAAACAGTTAGAAAGCATTGTTCCTGCCGAGACGATTTTGGCAACCAATACCTCCTCGCTAGCGGTGACCGCGATTGCTTCTAATTGCGAGCACCCAGAGCGCGTGGCAGGATTTCACTTTTTTAATCCAGTACCTTTAATGAAAATCGTTGAAGTGATTCCGGGTATCTCTACCAAACCTTCAGTGGTTGAGACGCTGACGTCTTTAGCCAAACGCATGGGACATTTAGGGGTGGTGGCAAAAGATACCCCAGGATTTATCGTCAATCATGGCGGTAGAGCTTACGGTACAGAAGCGTTGAAAATATTAGGCGAGGGAGTTGCAAGTTTCGAGGACATCGACCGTATTTTACGTGACGGCGCTGGCTTTCGGATGGGACCATTTGAGCTCCTTGATCTCACCGGTATCGATGTATCACATCCAGTGATGGAGTCGATTTATAATCAATATTATTCTGAGCCTCGCTATCGCCCACATCCGTTAACTCGTCAAATGCTAATAGGGAAAAAGCTTGGTCGCAAAGTCGGTGAAGGCTTTTATCACTACACAGAAAATAAAAAACAAGATGGTCAAAAAGTTTCAGCAGATACGTCTAAACAATCATTGTTTGAATCATTAGTTCTTAAAACAGGGTCTGATACTTCAAACCTCTCCGTTTGGATTGGCGCAGATTTAGCAGAAGATAGACAACAGCTGATTGATCATTTGAACACTAATGGTATTACTATCGACGATAATGATGAGCCAAATTCTGGCAGTTTGATATTACTGGCAATTTATGGCGAAGATACCACCAATGCGGCTATCCGCTATCAAGTCAATCCTAACCAAGCGGTCGCTATTGATATGCTGACTGACTTATCTAAGCATCGTACCTTGATGCCAAGTATCGTCACCCAAGATAACTTTATTGCACAAGCTTATGCTTTATTTGGTAGAAAAACAGATAACCGTTTAGTTGAGGACAAAGCCATTACACAGGTTGCTGTTGATGCCACACTGATCACTGAAAGCACTGGGTTTGTGGCGCAGCGAGTCATGGCTATGGTGATTAATTTAGGCTGTGATATTGCGATGCAAGGTATTGCGTCTCCTGAAGATATCGACAATGCCGTCAAGCTTGGACTAGGGTATCCCTATGGTCCTATTTCATGGGGAGACGAGCTTGGGGCTCAGAGAATCTTACTTATCTTAGAGCGTATTTATGGGTTAACAGGTGATCCGCGTTATCGCCCAAGCCCGTGGTTACAACGCCGCGCCACGCTAGGTATTTCACTATTTACTCAGCAAACTAATTATTAATATTAATAGCAACAACCTAGCAATCTTGCTAAACCATATATCTTAATAAGACAAACTCTCAAAACACAACAAGGAAAAGTTATGTTAGATGCCTATATTTATGACGGATTAAGAAGCCCTTTTGGTCGCCATGGAGGCGCATTAGCCACCGTTCGTCCTGATGACATGATTGCGACAGTAATGAAAGCTTTGGTCGAAAAGCATCAATTGCCTAATGATATCTTTGATGAAGTACTGATCGGTAATACCAATCAAGCTGGTGAGGACTCACGTAATATCGCCCGCAATGCTGCGTTATTGGCAGGATTAGATGTCAAAACACCCGGTCAAACCGTGAATCGCTTATGCGCTTCAGGACTATCTACTGTCATTGATGCCGCTCGTAGTATTACTTGTCATGAGGGGGATATATTTTTAGCAGGGGGCGTTGAGTCCATGACCCGTGCACCTTTTGTCTTTGCTAAGACTGAGCAGCCTTTTAGTCGTGAGTTTAAAGTATTTGATACGACTATTGGCAGCCGGTTCCCCAATCCCATTATCGAAAAACAGTTTGGCAGCGATAGCATGCCGCAAACGGGTGATAATGTCGCCCTCAAATACGGTATCACTCGTGAAGAAGCAGACAAATTTGCAGCGGCCTCGCAAGCGAAGTACCAAGCGGCAAAACAAGCTGGGTTCTTCAATGATGAAATAACACCGATTATGGTATCGCAAGGTAAAAAATTACCCGAAAAAGCGATAGTGGAAGATGAGCATCCTCGTGCCAGCTCTACTGTTGAAGCGTTACAAAAACTTAAACCTTTAAACAACGAAGGTGTCGTCACAGCAGGCAATGCTTCAGGTATCAATGATGGCGCAGCGGCTTTAATTATTGGCTCAAAGCAGGCGGAGGAAAAGTTGGGCTTTAAGCCTATTGCCAAGATTCTTTCATCCGGTGCTATGGGTGTTGAGCCGAGTATTATGGGCGTAGGACCTGTTGAGGCCATTAAACTGGCGTTGAAACGTGCTGACTTGACACTTGATGATATGTCCATCATTGAGATTAATGAAGCGTTTGCCTCGCAAGTACTTGGCTGCTTAAAAGGTTTAGAAATTGACTTTGATGACAAACGCGTCAACCCTAACGGCGGAGCAATTGCTGTTGGGCATCCGCTGGGTGCATCAGGCGCAAGACTGGCATTAAGTACCGCTCGCGAGCTTCAGCGTACGGGCGAAAAATACGCGGTGGTCAGTTTATGCATTGGCATTGGGCAAGGGCTTGCCATGGTGATTGAACGAGTTTAATTTTTCCGAATTAACATCGCCATACTATTTTATTATCAAGGATGACCATAATGACTACGATACTTAACCAACATGAGGATTACCAGCAAGCTCAAGAAGCCTATGGTTTTCCTTTGATTATCAAACAGCTACTAAACCGTGCAAAAATCGCCTCTAAAGATCAAACCATTAGTTATGCGGATAAGGTTACTTATACGTACGCTGAATTTTTTAAGCGTGTTAATCGCTTGGCAAACGTACTTAAAAACATGGGTTTGCAAGCAGGTGATGTGGTTGCTGTTATGGATTGGGACAGTCATCGTTACCTTGAAGCTTACTTTGCTGTGCCTATGTCTGGAATGATTTTGCAAACGGTCAATGTACGCTTGGCTGAAGATAAAGTGCTGTATACCATCAACCATTCCAAACCAAAAGCCTTGTTACTTAATGCTGAGTTTGAGCCAATGGCTAAAAACTACCGTCATGAAGCCCCTTCTATTGAGAAAATTATTTGGCTGGATGACGCTCAGTATAGTGAAAACGATACAAAAACTGAGCAAGCCAATATGCCAGATTATGTTGAAGGTGAATATGAGGCAATGCTAGCCGCGGTCAGTAATGAGTTTGATTTTCCAGATTTTGATGAAAATACCATCGCCACCACATTTTATACCAGCGGCACGACGGGTGACCCAAAAGGGGTTTTCTTTACCCATCGACAGATCGTATTGCAGACGCTATCGAGTACGCTGGCCTCTGCACTCAGCGCCGAAGGTCAAGGTGCTCGCTACAATGATGTTTATATGCCGATGACGCCATTGTTCCATGTGCACGCATGGTGTTGGCCGTATGGGGCAACCATGATAGGGCTAAAACAAGTATATCCAGGGCGATATGTATCCGAAGTATTGGTTGACTTGATTGAACACCATAAGGTAACACTCTCACATGGTGTCCCAACCATTTTACAAATGTTACTTAAAGAAATGGCAACGCGAGGACGCAAGTTTAATGGTCTTAAATTGTCAGTAGGTGGCTCCAAATTAAACGAAGCTCTAGCTGAAGCCGCTATTGAAAGTGGCATAGAGTTTATCTCGGGGTTTGGAATGTCAGAGTCCTGTCCTGTACTTGCCCGAATGGCATTCGGCGATCAGACAAGTACTATGACAACGACAGAGCAGATCAACTATCGTTGTCTTTCTGGCTCACCAATTATGCTGGTATCGATGGAGCTTTGGGATGCGAACGGCAAATCTTTACCGATGGATGGTGAGTCGACCGGCGAACTCGTCGTTCGAGCGCCTTGGCTGACCCAAAGTTATTTTAAGAATCCAGATGCTGGCGATGAGTTATGGCGCGGTGGCTGGATGCATACCCAAGATATTGCCTGCATTACCGCTGATGGTACTCTCAAAATTACTGATAGGCTCAAAGATGTCATCAAGTCAGGTGGCGAATGGGTATCCTCGCTTGAAGTCGAAAATATTTTATCATTCCATCCTTGCGTTGCTGAAGTGGCCGTCATTGGAGTAGCGGATGAAAAATGGGGCGAACGTCCTCTAGCGTTAGTGGTTCTGAAACCTGAGCATACCGATATTAAAGCCGAGGATATTTTAGCATTGGGTCATCAAGCGGTTGAAAAAGGCTATTTACCAAAGTATGGCGTCCCCAGTGAAATAAAATTCTTAGTAGAAATGCCGAAGACCAGTGTGGGTAAGCTCGATAAGAAAAAGATGCGGATAATGTACGCAGAAAAATTAATCTAATCCAAACATATTTATTAGTGACTGCAAAAAAAACAGTTAATGCAGCTTACTGATAATTTGAATAGGTATGTTCATTGGCGCGACTAAACGAGATAACTATGAAAGCTTTAGCAAAATTACCAGAAATACAAGAGACGCTTAATAAAGATAATGACCATCCTATGCATGGTTTTGCGGTTATTTACTCTCAACAAGTAGAGTGGGGCGATATGGATTCTTTTGGACATGTCAATAATGTGGTCTATTACACTTATGCCCAAAATGCTCGTATTCACTATAACAGCCAATTAAATCTATTTAATGAGAAGACTTTTTCAGTCATGGCAGCATCATCCTGCCAATATTTCAAACCAGTAATCTATCCCGATACCTTATGGATCGGGGTTCGAATTAAGAAAATTGGCAATGCCAGCTTGATTCATGAATATACCTATTATAGTACCGCTATGAATACTATCGTTGCTAGCGGTGAGTCAGTACTGGTATATCTTGATAAAGCCACTGGACAAAAGAAAAATATTGATGACACAAAAAAAGCCGGTATTAGTGATTTTGAAAGGGTTCAATAAAGTAGGAGACATGTGTTTTTGTACAAGGAGATAATACTGGTATTTATGAAGTAACAAAATACAGTAGCGATAGGCATTTAAAGGAATTTTCAAACAATACAAGGAATGTATAGATCATGCTTTATATCAAAAAGTTGTCTTTTGGTTTGGCGGTTCTTGGGGTATGTGCACAAGCACAAGCCATAGATCTTGTCACAATTGCAGATACTACTCTAAGTATCGGTGGTTATGTTAAAGCCGAGGGTATATTTTATTCTCCAGATGAAGGCGAGTCAGAGTTCAAAGGCAATGCACGGCAATCTCGGATTAATCTGAAAACCACTAAGAAGGTAGAGGATAAAAAATTAACGGGTTTTATTGAAGGGGATTTTTATGGCAATGCCGCAAATGGCGGTTCAGACTTGCGACTTCGCCATGCTTATGTTCAGGTCAACGATTTGACCGTAGGTAAGACATGGAATGGGCAGTTCTTGGCGGTCTACCCGCTTTTGACTGAACAGCTCGACTTTAGGGGTACGGGATTAGGAACCATCTCGGGTGGGGGCGCTGATATCCGTCCAGATCTAACGGTGCATTATACTCATAAAGGGTTTCGTGTTACCGCTCAACAACCTGTTTATGAGGACGCTAACCTGCCTGATATGGTGGTCAGCTATAAAAATAACATATCTGATCTTAGCTATAACTTAGCGGTCACTGCGCGTGAGGCTAAAAATGGAAACGATTCAGATGTCGGTGTCGGCGTTTCTTTGGCCGGTAAACTCAAACTGGGTAACGACTCATTACATGCGAGCGTATTCAACGGTGAAGGGATGGGCGTCTATTCCACAGTATGTGTCGGAAAAATGCTTGGGACAACTGGAGCTATAGATTGTGATGCTGAAAACGGCGAGCTTGTGTCGCAAACAGGCTTTACGGTAGGGTATAGGCATAAATTTACAGAGAAGCTTCTGAGTAATATGCGTTATGGCGAGATTAATGTAGATGATGCGGCTGATACTTCCGTCAATGTAAAAAGTATAAACCTTGTTTATAATTATTTACCAGATCTCGATTTTGGTATTGAATGGCGAGATCGAAGCGATAAGACATTATCGAAAGTAAAGAAAGGTCAGCAAGTCGAAATCATGGCCAAATATAGCTTCTAAGCTAAATAATTTCTAAGCCGAATAGCTGAATAGTATGTCGTTTAAAGTTATATGCCATCGTCTAAATCATGATTATATAGTTAGTACTTATATAACAGGTTGCAGAAAAGGCGCATAAAGCTTGTCACTTATGGCAGTAAAGAGCAAAAGGATAAAAGGTTGTTAGCGTGACTGCAAGCAGGTGCAATGGGATTTTTATATACGGCTATGCCAAATCTAAGCTTTAGCGTTCTTCGGCATAGCTCATTTTTGCGTTGACTGCTACACTATCTGACACTCCAACATATTCTTTAAAGCACTACCATAAAAACTGATTAAGGACAGGTTATGCATATCACGGCAAATTTTGACGCGGGCAATATTGAGGTTATTAGTTTAGAAGACAAAAAAGATATCCAATTGGCTATTCGTCCGGACGTCGGTGGCGAGTTTTTTCAATGGTTTAACTTTCGTATAACCGGTCAGATTGGCGAGCAATATGTGCTCAATATCCTAAATGCAGGGGAAGCCGCGTTTTCTGGAGGGTGGGAGAGTTATCAAGCAGTTGCTTCCTATGATCGTGAGTATTGGTTCCGCCTGCCCACCTCTTATAAAGACGGCAAGCTGACCATAAACGTAGACATGGAATGTGAAACCATTCAAATTGCTTTTTTTGCCCCTTACAGCTATGAGCGTCATCAAGATTTATTAGCCGCTGTACAAATGCACCCATTTGTGACGTTAGAGCATTTAGGTGAAACGCTTGATAAGCGCGACTTAACCTTAGTTAAAATTAGTGATGGCGATAGCAGTAGTGACGAGAGTAAGCGCAACATTTGGATCACGGCGCGTCAGCATCCTGGTGAGACTATGGCTGAATGGTTGGTCGAAGGTCTCATTTATAGCTTATTAGACGGTGATAATGCGACTGGCAAATTATTATTAGACAAAGCAAACTTTTATATTGTGCCGAATATGAACCCCGATGGCAGCGTACGTGGTCACCTACGTACCAATGCCGTCGGAACGAACCTAAACCGCGCCTGGTCAAATCCGAGTTTAGAAAAAAGCCCTGAAGTGTTTCATGTTATTAAGAAAATGGAAGCGACTGGCGTTGATCTATTTTATGATGTACATGGTGACGAAGAGATACCTTTTGTGTTCCTTGCTGGCTCTCAAGGGACGCCTAATTATAATGACCGACTCGCGCGACTACGTAATAGATTTTCAGAAGTGTTAAAGCTGGCCAGTGCTGACTTTCAGACTGAAGAAGGCTATGATGTTGATGCACCGGGTACAGCGAATATGACGCTCGCAACTCACTGGGTGGCCGAACGTTTTGACTGCCTAGCCAATACTTTGGAGATGCCGTTCATAGATAACAATAATGTACCTGATGCAGATACGGGTTGGTCACCAGAGCGTTCTATTAAATTAGGAGAAGCGTCGCTAGTTGCCATGTTAGCGGTAGTTGATGATTTACGTTAGTTAACAGCTTCTCTAATCCTAATTTTATAACACCACATAAGAAAAACCATCATAAAAAGGTTGCGATCGCTATATTACAAATAGCGATCGCAACCTTTTTCTTATTTATTGATGCTGAGTCACAAATGGCGTTCGTTTATAAACTTGATATTACTGTATTAATAAAGCAATCATCATCTAAGATATTACAAGCCAGCCCCAAAACAAACTTCCAATGGCATTATCACAATGCAACTCATAAATATCTAAGTTTATTATTTTAAAGACCTTCTGAAAAATAGGCTGGCAAGCGCGCAGGCAAGCGTCAATGATAACAACATCGAGACTAAAGTATGGCTAAAAAAATGGTCGCCAAATGCCATTTTATATAGCCCCATCGTCCATCCTAAAACTGTGACGAGTATAAAAATTTTATAGCGATATTTTTGTACTGTCGGTAAAAATGCCAATCCATATAAAGAAAATCCTGCACTGGCATGCGCCGCTGGAAAGCACTTCGCAGGCGTTTTAGCGAGTATGTTTTGCCAAAGATTGAGATATGATAAATCACCATTGAAAAGAAATAAACTATTTGGACAGCTAACATGGGTAAAGCTCTTAAGGGTTGCGATAACCGTAGGTACTATGATGATAGTGATTAATAAATAACCTACCTCTCGGCTAGACAATGCTGCGATTGGTCTAATAAAAAACACTTTAGCATTCACAGTATTAGTGTATCGACGTTGCCAATAGTGCCAAATTAATACCATTATTAAATAGACGCCAAATAATATTAATAATAATTTTGGAAAATCATAAAAGATAAATCTATAAGGCTGCGCACCTTTTTCAAGAAGCCAATGTCCATTCGTATAAAAAAGATTACTAATACGAATATCAAATTGGCTGTGCTCAAACGTCAATGTCGCAATAATCGTTAAGCACAGCAGCTTGAGCCACGTCCAATCAGTTGTGTTTTTTACTAGCGTCATTGAGTCTCCTTTTAAATTATATTAAGTCGAAAATTTTTGAATCTTACTTAATATAAAAGGTTCCAGAACGCCATTACCCATAAGACAAACAAAAGCAATAACGCCAAAAATTGCGCCGCAGAACCTACATCTTTAGCTATTTTAGCGAGTGGATGTTGGTTCGTTGAGGTATGATCAACACTGGCTTCAATACCGGTATTAAACAGCTCAACGATAAGGGATAAAAAAGAGGTGATTGTCAGCATCATTTTTATGCTGATATCAAAAGGGATAAGTATGATTGCTATTAATAAGACGCTATTAAGCCAGAATACTTGTCTAAAAGCCGCCTCATATTTATAAGCGGCTTTAAAACCATCTAAAGAATAACCGGCGGCTTTAACAATACGAGAAAGACCTTTGTTACCTTTGGCAAGACTGGCATAACTATTAGGTGCAAGCAGTTGAGTAGCCGTCGTTTGGTTTTTTGATTCGGAGTTGATTGTATTCATATTGAATTCTTAATACGCATTAATATTGAGTTACGCTAGATGTTTTGAGTAATTAAAAAAATAATCAAACAAAAAATTAGCATACTGTTCTTATGAAAACAGTATAAAACAGGGGATATTAAGAAAACGTTAAGACAATATTGATTGGTTGATTCATGAAATACAGTGAAGACTTATATACGGCATTTATTATAATAAATGCTAAATGTACTACCACCTGTAGCATTGTCTTGGTGCATAAGCTCCCAGTCCATATGAGTCATGATACGTTGCACAATGCTAAGACCCAAACCGCTACCTTCTACCTGATCGCTGGTATTTATGTCATTCAGACGCTCAAATCTCTCATAGAGTAAAGGCATCATAATTTCGGGAATACCAAGACCAGTATCAGTCACCGTAATTTTTTCAGCATCGATAGTGACAATGACTTCACCATCATCTGTGTATTGAAACGCATTTTTTATTAAATTACCCAATGCCATTTTTAGCAGCTCAGGGCGGACATTTGCTATGTAATCTTGCTCAGCGACTACTTTACAAGTTACCGGTTTATGGCGGAGCAAATATGTTAAGCGTGTCACTTCATTAAGGGCGATGGTGTTGATAGAGGTTTGCGGTGTGTCCAGCTGTTCAGGCGCGCGCGATAATAGTAATAAAGCGCTGATGATTTCAGAGGTTTCTTTGGCGGTCGTACTAATACGGTTGGCGAATTCGCTTAGGCGACTGTGCTCTTCAAGTTGTGAGGCTAATACCTCTGATGCACCCATGATAATGGTCAACGGTGTGCGCAATTCATGACTGACATCGCCAGTAAATAGCTGCTCGCGTTTTAGATATTGCTCTAGTTTATGATTTTTTTCATCGATAGCGCGTGCTAATACCCCAACTTCTGAGGGTAGATGGGTTAAGTCGGTGAGGTTTTGATGATCGGTTTCTACGGCTTGCTTTAAATCTAGTAAAGGCTTAATGATTTGCTTAGAGGATAAGTAAGAGAATAGCGCTGCAATGAGCAAACTCAAAACAACCGCAATTTTTAGTGCATCTGCAAATATATCCTCTAACTCTTCGAAGATGGCTAAAACAGGATAGTTTTCCATCACCATCTCGGACCCTTCTAAGTAGGTCAAAATATATTTTTGCTCATTTTGTTGATGGGCAAAAAAATGAAGATTCGTTTCAGTGTTGCCCCTTTGATTGTTCACGGTTACCTGCATCTCTTGAACAGTTCCGTTTGCTATCGCTTTTAAATTTTCAGGCGCACTGTCATAACGATAAATTTTGATACCAGGATTTGCTGTATAAGCCGCCTGTTCACCTTCTTTTTCTTGACTAAGTTGCAGCTGTTGTAAAAGACGTCCTTTCACTAAGTCCTGTTCGATTCGCATCTCAGCGTACATAAAAATACTGACGAACGTTGTGCAAAGCAGTAAGGCAAATAACAAATAGGAGATTCGAAACTTATTAGCGATGGATTCTATAGTGAACATGGCAGGTGCTTATTTAGAGTCAGGTAATATATAGGGAGGTACAGGCGTAACTACTTATAGTAAACTTCAATCTTTAAATTGTATTATGAATTTTCAAACTTTATCTGGGTCAATAATTTGGTAACCAACACCAGCCATTGTTACTATCATGACTTTATCAAACGGTTTATCAACTTGCGCACGTACACTATGCAAATGGGTGCGAAGCGCATCACTACTTGGCACATCTTGTCCCCATACTTTTTCCTCAAGCTCAGTTTTACTGACTACCCGAGGCGAGGCAATCATCAGAGTGTGTAAGATTTTGAATCCCGTTGGGGTTAGTTTTAATGGTTTGTCTTCTCGTTTGATACTGTGTTCCTCAGTATTTAGAGACAGCTTGCCA
This sequence comes from Psychrobacter sp. ANT_H59, assembly GCF_008369225.1. NCBI lineage: Bacteria > Pseudomonadati > Pseudomonadota > Gammaproteobacteria > Moraxellales > Moraxellaceae > Psychrobacter > Psychrobacter sp. ANT_H59. The sequence continues at coordinate 180,821 of NZ_VOBE01000001.1, read as the reverse complement.
ACTTCTATATTGTGCTGAAAATGTTCATCTTGATGGCGGCGTATTAATGCTTTGATGCGAGCTTCTAATTCAACCAATGAGAAAGGTTTGACCAAATAATCATCCGCACCACTATCAAACCCTGCAACCTTATCTAAAACAGTATCACGCGCGGTCAGCATCAATACGGGCGTCTTATCATGCAGCTCTTCTCTAAGCGTTTTGCACAGCTTAGTACCATCCATACCGGGAAGCATCACGTCGAGCAATATAACATCGTAGCGATTGCTTGATGCCAGTGCTAAGCCACTCAGACCATTATGGGCATTGTCCAACTCGAAACCTTTTGGCTCAAAAAAAGCATAGATATTGGCTACGATATCAGGATTGTCTTCAATAATAAGTATCTTATACATAATGGCTACTATCTACAAAAAGCGTGAATTGAATAAAAAAGTTTAATGGGTAGTCTTAAAAAAGGTGGGTTCTGACGCTACTTCTTGAGTAGTGATACCAAAAAAATGCAATAAGGTTGGCGTAATAAAATCATGTGACACTGGCTGATTGGTCATATTAGACAGACTCTTAGGATTAATGCCATTGTTTTTAGGTGACCAAATAATGACTGGCACCTGTTTTTGCGCATTCGGCGCAATACCGTACGGCAGACCATGTAAATATACATTGTTTTCACCCAGACTTTCCCCATGGTCACTAATATATACCATCACCACATCATAGTCTTGCTCATAGGGTTTTAGCGTATCTATAACGGCATTTAAAAAGTAATCGGTATAGCGAATCGCATTGTCATAACCATTTATAACGGATTGAGCATCACACTTAGATAACTCGTTGGTCATACAGACTGGCTTGTATTCTTCAAATTCCTTGGGATAACGTTGGTAATAAGCAGGACCGTGATTGCCCATTTGATGTAATAAAATCAGTGTATCTTGTGGCTTCGCAGTAGTCTTGACCCCTGTGTCCGACTTAACTAAAGTATCAAAACCGTCCAACATGCCAATATCACGACATTCAATATCACAATTAGGATTTAGCTTAGGCGTTTTATAGTCCTCAACGGTGACTCGATCTGCCACGCCTTTAGAGCTAGAGTTATTGTCCCGCCAGATAACATTAACGCCTTGTTTGTTGAGGGTATCAAGCACGTTTTCATTATATTCAGCAGTGTCAACGTCGTAATCGCTTCGGTTTGCATAACTGAACATGCAAGGTACTGAATAAGCAGTTGACGTACCACAAGAGGTCGCATGGTTGTAGCTATAGGTATCCGGCTGGCTGGCAAGTAACGGCATCGTATCGCGTTTATAGCCATTCAAACCAATATGGTCAGCGCGAACCGTTTCACCGACTACGAAAACCATCAGTTTAGGTTTCGTTGTGCTACTGACGGCTGCGGTACGCTTTGCATCTGGCGCATGCAGTATCAAGGTATCGGGGCGGCGTAGCTCATCGACGTAATCGGTACCGAGTTTGATAACAGAATAAACAGGGGTAATAGGATTGGTATAACTACGCACTATTTTATGCTGGCGGAAAAAGCTGGCGTATTGATCTCCAAATGGTAATAGGCAAACCGCTATTATCGCAATAGACGTTATCAAGGTGATTGCCTTTTGCACGATTGAGCGAACTATAGACAAACGCTTTATACGAATCTTACTAATTAAGAAAGCAGGTAGCACACCCAATAGTAGCAGTCGAACAATAAAGCTTGGTGCTATCAAACCCATCGCTTCTGCTTGGTCTGTCTGCAAGCTGTTAACCAACATGCCAGTGTCAAATATCGTTCCATAAGCATCGGTGAAGTAACCACATACTGCCGCAATCAGCACCATAGCAATAAGCACTACTTTTGCCGTCGGTCGATAACATAATAGCTGAAACAATAACCACATCAGCCCAAACAGTAAGCCAGTCAGAGAAACGATAAAACCAATGTTATCAGCAAACGGATAGATCGTTAATACTTGTTTAAAGAAGCCAATATTTGCAGTAGCAACGAGATAGAGCGTAACCACTATAATCAGATAAGTAAGATTGACTTCACGATGATAAAATTTATTTTTATCGAAGGTTGCATTATTATTTTTAGCAAGACTTATATTATGGGTTTCTGCAATGGCTAGATCGGTAATTAAGTGTTTTGACATACACAGACTTCTTAATAGAGTGAGATAAATTTTATTCTCTAAGGTAGCAATTACCCTGTTAAGAAGATGTTAAGAAGCCTAGATTAAATGCATAATAGCTAATGAAGATACAGATTGTATCTGATACTCTAAAAACTCATGAAATACTCACAAAAACGGCTGTAAAAGAGACTTCTCATTCATGATTACGCTCATCCAAAAAAATCAGCAGTTGTTCCTTTTAGGAGTCTTTATTCTATTAGTGGTGGTTGTTTTATGGGTTTTACAGTATGTGATAATTCGCTATGGTCAGAAGGTACTGAATCAGGTGCCGACATATTGGACGGTGCTCGAACAATATTTTGGAAAAAGCAAACAACTCACTCGCTTAAAAAATAACTATCCAAAACTGTATCATGCTTCGTTGCAAAGGCTCACTGTACAGCACTTTTATGGATTGCCTCTGACGGTTTTATTTTTAGTCATGGGTTATATCTTAGCTTTGTTTTTTGGTTTGGTTGAAGATGTGGTTACGTCAGATGCTATTGTGGCAACGGATTTTTTCGTGTCACAGCAGATGAGTATGCTGAGTGAGTCGCCTGTAGTGAAGCTTTTTATTTTTATTACTAGCTTTGCCTCTACTGCAACGACCTGTTTAATTGTATTGCTAGTCTGTATCCTATGCTGGGTGATTCGCCAACCCTATATATTGGTAGGGTTCTTAATAGCCACTTTAGGAAGTACGATATTTACTTTCCTTAGTAAACTATTATTTCATCGCACGCGACCAGTAGATATTTTATTGTTTGAGCAGACAGATTCTTTTCCCAGTGGACATGCGACGGTTACGGTTGCGTTATATGGATTCTTGGCTTACATGGCTATTCGTTTTAGTCGCAACTTTGCCACGCAAGTTCGGATAGCTGTGATTACTGTCTTTTTCTCACTGTTGGTAGGATTAAGCAGGATTTTGCTGAATGAGCATTATTTGAGCGATGTACTGGGAGGTTATTTGGTAGGCGCATTATGGCTAACAGTAGCGATTAGTGTGACAGAGTGGCTAAGGACGCGTGACAAAATTGATTGGCAGATAAGTTGGTCAGTTACTCAGGTTCGTCTGGTCTGGCTCAATATTGTATGTGTACTGATCGGCACCTCGATATATGCTGAATTTTATCAGTTGCCATTGTTAATCTAAGTAAATTCAAGGTATTAACGCCAAAAAAATAGTATCGTTCATATTTAACATTAATAATGATGGCTAGTTTTTAGTCATAGGCTTGTCCCAGTACAGTGGTGAACCATAATACCCGTTCATAAAATTAATAAAGCGTCTTACCTTCTGTGGTAGCAGTTTAATGTGGGCATAAACTACATATAAACCCAAAGCCTCAGTGCAATTTTTAGCAACACTGCGACCAGTTTGTCACTCATAAGCGCCTCACTAATAATGAAAGCCGGCTGTAATATCAGTCCTGCTCTTGCAATAGATACATTCATTACTGTAAGCACAATAAGCTACTTCAGCACTCCATAAAAATTACTATATAATCTGACGCTTATAGGCAAATATTTGCTATCGTTGATGGACAATTATTCAACTGCTATTTCTAATAGGCTGCCTAATAAATCATCATGATACTAAATCCATTTACCCGTCTCAGCGGCTCTATCAGTGCTTGGATAACTATCTTTGTGATTATATTACACGGTCTTACTGTATGGGCTGTGATATCTATGGATAGCCCTGAAATTTTGGAGGCTAAAGTGGCTAAGCCTCAGGCAATCCAATTAGAGCTAGTGACATTGCCAAAATCATCCGCAGCGGCTACTGCAGAACGTCGTGCCGAAAATATCCTTACAAAATCTAACTCTGTTCATCAACGACTGCCGCAATCAGAGAAAAAATCTGCTGAACTATCAGATACTAAACAGGTAGAAGCTAAGTCAGTAAATGCTGTGTCAAAGCCAACCTTTAGTAAACCGCTAAATTCTATCAAACCTTTAAGTTCTGATCCAATAAAAAATCAGTCAAATCCAGAAAAGACTAAGATAACAAAAGAAACTCAACTGCCAGTCTTGGTACAGAAAAATACGACCAAAGAATCGGAAGAAATTGCCAAAAAAATGACGGAAGAAGAACAGGATCTTGTAGCCTTGGTTCAAGCGATGACAGAACAGGTCAGCCCTGAATCAACAGATATGTCAACGCAAGGGCTGGTCATAAAAGAGACGAGAAAAACAGTTAGGATTAAGGCTGAAGAAGAAATAGATATAGCGTCGTTAATCCGATCGGTGACAGCACAATTCAATCGTGATCAAGCACGTCAGTGGCAAGAAGGTAGAAAACGCGCAGGGCAAGAGCTGCTGCAAGCGCAGGCTGGCAAGAGTAATGAGAAACGAAAACAGCTTAATCTCAATGATGAGGCAGTTGACTTTTTGGAGGAGCAAGCCAGCTGGCTTGATCAGAAGAAACCTGAAACAGACCTACCGTCGGCGATTTGGCGTGAAGTGACTAGTCAATCAGGCGATATCTTCACTGTATTATTGGAGCTTCATGTCGATAAAAGCGGCTACATTACGGATGTGCAATTGCTCGAATCATCGGGTAATAAGATTGTTGATATTGCAGCGATGACTCAAGTCAGAGCAGGACAACTTAAACCGTTCCAACAAAATGAGCGACCTGTTAATGGCATTGTACCGATGTCATTAATATATGAGCGACCTTAATCTAAGTAATAGCTCGTTTTCCTTTTTTGATTAAACCGACTATATGAAGAATGTGTTCATAAAAAATGTATTGTCAGCCTCACTAGCTACTTAACTGCTTTTAGGAGCCTATATGGATTTTACAGATTATTGGCAATATACAGATATCATTACTAAGAGTTTGTTTTTCGCATTATTTGCTTTGTCGATTGTGTCTTGGGTGACAGGGATTTTACGATTGTACTATAGCCATCAGTTGGCTAAAACCGTCGTCGTTGACTTATCTCAGCAAATACACAATCAGATACCGCCCACTTTGCAAGCTAGCCCAGAAGAGCGCAGGCTTCTCACCGAACAGATGTTATTACAGCAGATTGGTCGATATCGTTATCAAAGCGAGCAAGGGTTACCACTGCTCGGTACGACTGCTGCTATTGCCCCCTTTATTGGGCTATTTGGGACAGTGTGGGGCATATTCCATGCGCTACGTAGTATTGGTGATAGTGGGCAGGCAGGACTTGCCCAAGTAGCGGGCCCAGTAGGTGAAGCGCTTATTATGACTGGTCTAGGTCTTGCGGTCGCGATTCCTGCGGTGATTTTCTATAACGTCATTACGCGTATGAATCGCCGAATCTTGTATAGAGCCAATGACATTGCGCATGGTCTATTAGGCGAGTCAATGCGGCCGAGTATGCTAGCAAATAGCAAAGCAACTCTCGTTGAAGCAACTGGTGCCAAAGTATAGACAGTGGCTATTCATTCGATAAACTGACGAATAAAGAAAAATAAGGAGGCAGGTATGGCATTCCATCTAGGTGATGAAGAGACCCAAGGTATGAGCGAGATGAATCTCATTCCGCTCATTGATATTATGCTGGTACTGATGATTATCTTTTTGGTCACAGCCACGGTGATGAATCCAACCGTACCACTGGATCTGCCTGATACCAATGCCACAGTAAGCGGCTTGCCTGATGAGATATTGCAAATAAGCATTGATAAAGACAATGGTCTATTTTTGGATGAGGAAGCGCTGACGTTAGCGCAATTGCAATTGCGGCTTGAAGAAGCGTCAAAAGACGGTGCTAATCCGAATATTCATCTGCGGGCAGATCAAGACACCCGTTATGATATGGTGGCGCAAGTGCTGGCTGCTGCCAGTACTGCGGGTTTGACTAAGGTTGCTTTTGTCACTGAATAAATAGCCATTTATAGAATACAAAATTTCCTCTTGAAATTAAGAAGGGGCTAAGATTATTAATCTTAGCCCCTTCTTTAATGTCTTAAACCGTGTTTATGATAAAAGCAAACATAGTGGAATCACTGTAAAACTAGTCGAAATTATTCAATAACGTATCGATGTTATGTTGAACAACCTATATGTATTTTAACGTTTTAATCACGTTATTCGTTCAAAAAACCACCACAATGCAATGGCGATACTAACAAAAGAGCCAGCATAAAATATAACCGATTTATAAAAACGCGTATGACGTAATAACAGCGCGATCGGAAATACTATGGCAATGAATACTAGTTGTCCTAGCTCAATCCCTATATTGAAGCTTAATAATGCTAATACGCGCTCACTTGTTGCTAGTGGCAAATCTACGAGCACGTTGGCAAAGCCAAACCCGTGAATCAGACCAAAAACAAAGGCCAGATAGACGGCTCGCACTCGTAACATTGGTACCAGATTGTTTAACGCAGCGAATGCGATGGACAGAGCAATTAAAGATTCGATAAAGCGGGCAGGTATACTAACGATACCAAGAGCAGCTAGGCTCAAGGTAATTGAGTGCGCAAGCGTAAAGGACGTTGCAATCCAAAATACCTCAAGTAATGCAGCTCGCGGCTTGGCAACGGCAACCAATTGTTTTTGCTTACGCACGTAAACTGCTGGTATTAAAAGGACAAACAAAAACAATAGATGATCCCAGCCGATCAGCAAGTGGTGTATCCCACTTTTCAAAAAGTTTGTCGCCGTAGAGAGCCAGCCAGAGTCTGTCCCGGCACCTAATGAAGTTTGTCCAACAGTCAATACTTGAACCGGTAATTCGCTACCAGCTTGCGTCAGTATCAAGCGGTGGTTAGCATCGATACCTGCCAGAACTTGATAGTTAAGCTCTGAGATAGGAGCAGCGCAGCCCAACTCAAATTCGGTATGTAAGTAATTAAAGCCACCACGCGTATTAATCGCTAGTGGCGCAAAGTTTGTGGTTTGACAGGATTGATCGCCCGCTGCTAATGTTACCTGAGCAGCAATAAGCTGTTCTATAAGCGTCGTCTGTGATTTGACCTCTGCCCAACTTACTTGACTGTCTTGGTTTGAGTCTATATCTATCAGCAAAGCTAAGTCTCGAAGCGATAGCTCGTACTTAGCCTTATAAGCAGTATCTGCTGTACTCGACGAGCTCAGGGGCTCTAAGTTTAAGTAAGCCGTACTAGATTCATGTGCTTGTAGTGCCGTAGACGTCAGCACCAATAAGAATAAAGTCAGATAACGATAAGTGTGACTCCAAATGAGCCTGATAAATGCGCTCATGAAGTTGTCTCCTTGCTTACGTACTTACTTACTTGCTTGCTTGAACTGTTGATTTTACCTAAGCGTAGGTCGCGCTCAAGTGCCGGGTATTCAAATTGTGTGTCTGTCATAAACTGGCGCAATAGCTCAATGTCTTTTTTGCTACCGGCTTTGATGGCTGCTGTCGCATAGATCACGATGTCAGCCGTTTCGCGCTGTTGTTGCCAGTTTTCGCGAGCCAATTGCAGCGCTGGGTTAATTTGGTTAGCAAGTAGGGCATAAGTAGCCTGTTCACGCATGTGGGCATTTTCCTCACGTATCTTCCATACATCGATGCGTTCTTTCATAAGTCCTAAGTTTTGCTGAGCGTTAGGATCCCCCAGTTGAATTTGAGCCGTGATGAGCTTTAGCAATAGCGCGTCTTTGTCAGTATGATCCTGAAGCAATAGCCGCGTTTTTTCATAGTCTCCTTGTTTTAATAGCCAATCAGCGCGTGCCATGAGTGCGGGTACAGTTTGAGTGTCCATCACACTAAAGACTTGAGTAGCAAGCGCAACATCCTTGCTACGCAGTGCAGCGTCTGCCTGAATAAGGTAAATCCAGCGTGCGGTCGATGCATCGAGTCCGGGCGCAAGATTGGCGAGCCCATTCAGGGTTTGCTTTGCTTGCGTCAGTTGACCGGTCATGCTCTGCACTTGAGCCATACATGCCAATTGATAGACACGTAGAGAAGCATCATCGAGCTTTGTACAGTAGCTTATTGCCTCCTCAAACTGACCTTGTACGACAAGCAGAGAAGAGAGTGTCAACAGCGCATCTGCATGAGCAGGATCTTTACTTAATATCTGCTTTAGCTGTGCTTTTGCTTCGGAGAACTTGTGATCTGCCTGCAATGCTCGTGCTCGTAACATGAGGGTTTCTACATCCGGATCCTTTATTTGATCCAGCTGCGCTCGGGCTTGACCCAGCGCACGTGGATCACCCTGTAAGTAAGCGCGCTCTAAAAGCTGACTGGTTTGCTCAGGACTGGCTGTGCTCGCACTAGACAAAAAGCTGTCTGAGTTTGAGTAGCGCGGCGGCGGTGAATCGGTGGGTAAGGTCTCAAGAATTTGTTGGTCGCTTTTTGGAATAAAGGGTGCAGCATGAAGAAGGGGGCTGCCGATAAGTAATAACGGTAGTAGTCCAATAAAGGGCTTAATCCAGTTCATAAGATCTCTCAGCTCAAAACATAAAGAAACACCTGATCAAGAGTTTGATCAGGTGTCAGGTTTATATCACGTCAGATTACAACGAGGCGTTGGCACCTGTTACCGCAACAGGCTCTGCTAGATTGGCTTCGGGAAGGATAATCCGATCAATATCTTGCGGTTCGTCGGTATTTACATCCTTACTGGCGTTGATCACGGTAGAGACTCTCTCGACTGCTAGATTTGCCTTCGCTTGATCTGCTGCTACATTGGGATTGCCCTGATTTCCTGTCTCAAAGTTCTTGTTGTCGTTATCACCGAAACAGCCAGTAAGAGCAGCCGATCCGGTAACCAATATCGCTAAAAGTACATAGCGCATGGTGTTTCTCCTTAGGTTAGATTCAGCTTAGCGACTGCCTGCATTAGGGGTTTTTAGATAAGGAAAGACTGAGTCAAAAGCAGTAGCAGATTTTACGACTCCATCAGTAAATGGCGCTGTACCAGCTTTCGCATCAGCAGGGACACAAGTAGCTTCTGGAGGTAGTCCAGCATGACATAGGACGCCCATTGCTACTCTTAACGATACATCAGTTACATCATCACCAGGTCGTCTACCATTCGGGAAACCTGCTGTATCACCACCAATAACACCTAAGTCATTTTGACTTGCCGCTACTACAGTAGGTGTCGTGGTATTTAAGCGTAACATATCAGCTGGGACTAAAGCTTTGTTAGCTGGTTTGTTGATAGTAGGAACGCCCGTTAGGAACGCAGTCACTAGATCTTGACGCGGGAAGTTAGTAGGAGCTGGTGCACTTGGATACAGTTTTTGAATCAAGGCAGGTAGCGTAGGATAGAACACATAATTCTTGAAATTAGCCACGTCATCTTTTGGCTCTGAGGCGTTAAATTTGTCTTTGTCTTTAAGACCAATAACGACCTCATTGACTAGCGGCATACCCAATCTTGAAACTTGAGTCCATGCACCACCTTTCTTAGCGGTGGTACTGATACCAGAAGCAGGTGAAGGATTGACTAAGGTAGCCTGACGAACACTGGCAGTCGTCCAAGCGCCAATCACAGGATCAACACCTCTCTTATTATTGCCTAAATCTACTTGGGCTGCGTTAACGAGACAAGCTTTAGGTATCTCCATTGCAATAGAGGTAATATTCTTATCTGCTAACACGTTTGTCCCGCCGTCACGTGGACCTAATGGGTTTAGGTTAATCAAATCGAATACTTTGCCTAAATCAATGGCAAAGCTTTCAGCACGTTGACCGACAAAGACCTTGCCAGCCCCACAAGTGCCCAAGTTTAACGGTTGAATAAAGCCTCTTGCATAACCTGGATAGTCTGCAAAAGACTTGGTGCCGATGTAATCAAATGGCTTGTTAAAATTCCCCAGTGGTGTACGCGCGCCGCTGCGGCGATCACCTTTAACCATCGTCACACCATAGCTTTCACTGGTTTGCACGTTAGCTGGGTTTGAGGCATCGCCTGCATTAGATAAGGGTATCGCAACATTTGGCGTCGAGGCATTACCATCTGAGTCAATCTCGATACTATTTAGTGTTTGTTTAAAGTCAAATTGGAAGGTGACGTCTTCGACCGCATCACCGTTGTTATCAATGTGGATCTCATATAGAGCATCATCATCTAACGAAAAATAATTAGGCCCGCCATAGGCATCTTGCAGTGGTAAATAGTTAGCAATGATGGTGACGTAATCTGCTCGGCCACTCTCATAGCTGTTAAACATATAAAGGTCAGTGGCATCGACTTTAGGCGTTTTGGTGATTGAGGGCGCTTCACGGTGACTAGAGGCTACAGCGCTTGCACTTGCGCATAAAGCCATCGCTGCTAATAGAGCGTGTATAGTGTATTTCATACGAATCCTTGTAGAAAAACTTGAGGGCTAAGGGGTATTTAAATCATAAATATATAGACGGTATATATTTGGATATTGCATTTCTAAATGGTTGATTTTGAAATATTTCCGAGAGGTTCCTGAGACAATTTAAATTTTTATTATATATAATCCATATATAAATATATCTAAACTATCCTCTGAATAAGTTAAACGAAACTATATGCTTAAGCAAGAATTTTATTATGGCACTCATCGGGTTTATCGTAACGTTCATCGGATTTATTGGGATAAGTGTTGTTTTTCTGTTACAAGAGCGTTTTTAAATCACTTATAAAGGTATTTACTTAAAAACATAAGGGAAATAAATGGAATATTAGCGCAAGAAAAGCAAGGATAATGGAATAATAAGCTGTTAAAAAAGGCTCATTATTCAGGAGAGAATGGCACACGCTTTTAAGTCGTTCAAAGTTTTGAAAATATCGCAGCTTCATCTTGTCCTTATATATAGCTAACATTATAAATGTTCAATAATCTAAGATTAATGGCAATGCATCAGAAAAAATAAGGTATTACTAATTAGATTAGCTTTATACAAGCAGTAGATTTATAAGACAAACACTATCTATACCAAAAATTTAATGATGTCCATTTATAATCAAGAAGACTGACACCTGGATTCTATACCACTATGAAATCTACCATTGAATTACTCGAAGATACTGATTTTCCTAATATTAAAAGGCGAGAGCTTAAAATCTTGCAAGTGAATATGGGTTACTTATGCAATATGTCCTGTGTGCATTGTCATGTTGCCGCCAGTCCGTACCGTACAGAGATGATGTCACGTGAGCTGGTTGAGCTAATTCCACAAATTTTACAAGCACAAAATATCGATACACTGGATTTAACTGGTGGCGCGCCTGAAATGCATGAAGACTTTAAGTACTTGGTTAAAGCGGCACGAGCGCTGGGTGTCAAAGTGATTGACCGCTGCAATCTGACGATTCTGATGGTAGAAGGTTATGAGGATATGGCGCAGTTCTTGGCGGACAATGAGGTTGAGGTTGTTGCTTCGCTTCCTTGTTACTCATTAGAAAACGTAGACAAGCAGCGCGGCAAAGGGGCGTTTGATGACAGTATCTTAGGACTACACAAGCTTAATGCTTTAGGTTATGGTAAATCTGGTTCGAATTTGACATTGAATCTTGTGTATAACCCACAAGGGGCGACACTACCACCCAATCAGCAGCAGCTAGAAGCGGATTATAAGCGCGAGTTAAAAGCGCACTTCGATATTGAGTTTAATCAGCTATTTGCGTTAACCAATATGCCTATTCAGCGCTTTGGTGCGGTTCTATTGGCTAAAAAACAGTTCCATCCTTATATGGATTTACTCAAAGCCAATTATGTGGCTTCCAATTTAACCGAAGTGATGTGTCGCTCGACTATCAGTGTAAATTGGCTGGGTGAGTTATTTGATTGCGATTTCAACCAGCAGCTTGAGATTCCGGTACCAAACAAAGCCCGCCGTCATCTACGAGATTTATTAACACAAAATCCTGCAGGTGATGATATTGCCATTGCGGACCATTGCTATGGGTGTACGGCAGGACAGGGCAGTAGCTGCGGCGGTATTTTAGAAGAGTCAGCTATATAGCTTTATTAGAGTAGATTAGATAAAACTGGAATAAATGAGATTAGGATAGGCAAAAACCTATCTATTTAAGCGGAGTTACTACCATGTCATTATTCAATAACTTAATAGTCAAAACGACTATTGCCACCGCTATTTTGTTATCAAGCGCAGCCGCCTATGCGGATTTTAATCACAGCAGTTGGGATACGTTGCTAGATAAACATGTAACCATGACCAATGCTGGCAAAGCGTCGGTAGTTGATTATGTTGGCATGCAGTCAGATAAAAGTAAGTTAGATAGCTATATGGCTGCCACTAGTAAGGTCAGTCAATCTGAATTTAACGGTTGGAATAAAGATGAGCAGCTAGCCTTTTTAATCAATGTCTATAACGCAGGCACGGTGGAGTTGGTGCTCACCAAGTATCCAAATATCAAATCAATTAAAGATATTGGATCCGTATTAAGCTCACCTTGGAAGCAGAATTTCATTCCACTATTGGGTAAAACACGCTCGCTAGATGATATTGAACACAATCTGATTCGCGGCTCCAAGCGTTATAATGACCCGCGTATTCACTTTGCGGTTAATTGTGCCAGTATTGGTTGTCCTGCGCTCCTAGACGATGCGTTTACTGGAAAGCGCTTAGAGAAGCAGTTAGAGCAAGTCACCAGTAAGTTTTTGGCAGACAGCAGCCGTAATCGCTTGAAGGGCAATACGCTTGAGGTATCACCAATTTTTAAGTGGTATAAAGAAGATTTTACGATGGGTTGGCGCGGTACTAATGACGTTGCAGGATTTTTGGGACGTTATAGTCAAGCATTAGGAATGAATAATACTCAAGTGAAGGCCTTAGAGCAGGGTAAAATAAAAGTCAGTTATACCAATTATGATTGGCGGTTGAATAAGAAATAAATTGGGCGTTAATAAAAATGACTGCTGTGCCAATCCAACTCTCTATCGTAATACCGTTATTAAACGAAGCGGATAATTTGCCTAAATTGATGGGTCATCTTGCTCATCTGAATCCAGCACCTTATCAGGTCATACTAGTGGATGGCGGTTCAACAGATAACTCAGTTGCCATTGCTAAGGAACTGATTGAAAGTTTGATAGATAGTAGTCCATCCGTTATTAGCGAACAGGTTATTGATTGGCAAATAATAGAGTCCACCGCTGGACGTGCGCTGCAAATGAATGCAGGTGCTGAGCTAGCAATGGGTTATGTGTTGTTGTTTTTGCATGCGGATACGCAGCTGCCGAACCACGCTATTGCCGATATTACATCAGCCGTCAGGCAAGCCGCGTGGGGGCGTTTTGATGTACGTTTGGAAAGTTCTACATGGATGCTCAAGGTAGTCAGTCAGATGATTAATTGGCGTTCCAGATTTAGTGGGATTGCAACGGGTGATCAAGCGATATTTATCAAAAAATCACTTTTTGAGCAGCTGGGTGGTTACCCTCAGCAGCCACTTATGGAAGATATTGAACTTTGCAAACGTCTTAAAGCTGTTGGTAAGCCGGCTTGTCTACGAAGCAAGGTGATGACTTCGGCACGGCGCTGGCAACAGTATGGCACTTGGCGCACGATAGGTTTGATGTGGCATCTGCGTTTTGATTACTGGCGCGGTGTCTCTGCTGATAATATTAAGCAGCGTTATTATAAGACTTAGTAGCTAATAATTGTCCTTATTAGCCGTAAAGAGTCCTAGAGTGCGCTCAAACCATTTCAACTTGTAATAATAAAAATTCAAATATTTATGCCAAGAGATGCTATGCAAACAGACACGCTTATTATTATCTTCGCCAAGTTCCCCGCTCGTGGTATGGCAAAGACACGTTTGCAGCCTGCGCTTGGTCTTGAGGGTGCATCACTTATAGCAAAACAGCTGTTATTACATAGCGTTGAGCAGGCACTAGCAACCGGATTGAGCGTCGAGCTGTGCGTGAGTCCAGCGCCAACTGATTTATGTTGGCAGACGCTTGGTTTACCTGAGTCATTGCAGTGGTCAGCGCAAGCAAATGATGACTTAGGCTTACGCATGTTAGCTGCTAGCCAGCAAGGTTTATACAAATTTAAACAGGTGGTATTGATTGGTACGGATTGTCCAAGTTTAACGCCATTACGTATTCAAGATGCAGTGCAGCAATTAGAGCAGTCTGATACGGTCATGATTCCTGCCTCAGATGGTGGTTACGTGCTCCTAGGATTTAAGCAAGTTGATGCCAGTTTATTTTCGGATATCGAGTGGAGCACTGCCAGCGTGGCAGCAGTGACTCGACAACGTATTAAAGCATTGAGTTGGACATTGGCGTTATTAGACCCACTGCACGACATTGATGAGCCTGCAGATTTAAAACATTTGCCCGTAGGTTGGCTTGAAAAAATAGGCTCTTGATTAGCTGGTTCTTTAAATATGATTCATATTTCTTATCTTTAGGATGACCCTGATATAGGGTGCTGAATAAGGTTGCTTAAGCCGTTTTATTATTAACAAGGAAGTTATTATGCATGAGGTTGTTCAAGATTATTATGGCAAGCAGCTACAAAGTACTGAGGATTTAAAAACGTCAGCATGCTGTGATATTAGCAATATGCCAAGTTGGTTAAAGCCTTTGTTAGCGAATATTCATGATGAGGTCCTAAGTCGATATTATGGTTGTGGATTAGTCTGCCCAGCGCTACTTGAAGGCTGCCGTATCCTAGATTTGGGCTGCGGTTCGGGCCGTGATGTCTATGCATTAGCACAATTGGTTGGACGTACAGGTCATGTGGTCGGTGTCGATATGACAGATGAACAACTAGCCATTGCAAAGCAGCATCAAAATTATCATGTGGATAAATTTGGCTACGACAATGTGACTTTTCTCAAGGGCTACATCGAAAAGCTAGATGAGCTCAATTTAGACCCCAATAGCTTCGATATCATTGTCTCAAATTGTGTTATTAACCTATCACCTGATAAAGCAGCGGTGATGGCCAGTGTACAGCGTTTGCTCAAGCCTGGCGGTGAGTTTTACTTCTCTGACGTCTATGCAGACCGCCGTATCCCGCAGCATTTAGTCAATGATCCTGTCCTTTATGGAGAGTGTTTAAGTGGTGCCTTATACTGGAAGGATTTTGAGCGCTTAGCACGACATGCTGATTTTTTAGACCCGCGTTTGGTTGAAGATCGTCCGCTTGAAATCACCGATCCGCTACTTGCTGCTAAGATTGGCGATATTCAGTTTTTTTCCGCTACTTATCGATTATTCAAGATTGCCACGCTGGAAGATGCTTGTGAAGACCACGGTCAAGCAGTCATTTATCACGGAACCATTGACCAGCTACCACATCATTTTAATTTAGATAAACATCATACGATTGAGACAGGCCGCGTTTTCCCTGTCTGTGGTAATACTTTTCGTATGCTAAAAGAGTCACGCTTTGCTAAGCATTTTGATTTTATTGGCGATGATAGTCGCCACTATGGTATTTTTGCAGGTTGTGGTAATATCTTACCGTTTGGTCATCAAGCGGATATAGTGTCTGGGCCGTTTGTTAATTCAGGAAGCTGTTGCTAAAAGTAAGACCTGTATGATGTTGAAAAAGCTATCTCTCCAAAAAGCTATCTTTCATATAAAAGAGGCCCTCAAATAGTTTGAAGGCCTCTTTTATATGAAAGAACATTATAAATGTCTAAGGTTTTAACCTCTACGGAAGCAATGCCGCAAGCCTTGTCTTAGTCTCTTCGCTCATCGCTTCAACAGGCGTGACTAATGCTTGGGTCAAAGCAGTATGAGCGATAGATTTCGGCTGTTCGGATGCAATTAATGCCACGGCTTGCTTAATGACTTGCTGCGCGTTATCTGCATTTTTCATTAGATTTTGTATAGCATAATCTGCACTGACGGCTTGCTCATTTGGATGCCAACAATCAAAATCTGTCACTAGCGCCAATGTGGCATAGGCGATACTGGCTTCGCGTGCCAGCTTAGCTTCTGGCATATTGGTCATACCGATGATGTCCGCTTGCATCTGCCGATACCAGTGTGATTCTGCGCGAGTTGAAAACTGAGGTCCTTCGATACACACATAGGTCGCTTTTGCGTGGCATTGCCCATCCGCAATATTTGCGTTGCCATAAGCTCGCATCAAGATGTCTGCTACTTCAGGGCATAAAGGGTCAGCCATTGACACATGGGCGACCGCACCATCTCCGAAGAACGTGCTTACTCTCTGCTTAGTCATATCAATCATTTGATCGGGGATGACCATATCTAGTGGTTTCAGCGTTTTTTGCAATGAGCCAACCGCTGATACTGAGACGATATAGCGTACACCTAAAGTCTTTAAGGCATAGATGTTGGCACGATAAGGCACCTCAGAGGGGGTTAACCTGTGTCCTTGACCATGTCGCGTTAAGAATGCAACTGTGACGCCATTAAGTTCACCGAGCACGATGTCATCAGATGGCTCACCATAGGGTGTCTCAATTTTAACGCTGCGCTTATTGGTCAAAGCTTGCATTTGATATAGACCGCTACCGCCGATAATAGCGATATCGGCAGCGTTTTTTACCGTAATTTCTACTGCGGTTGAAGTCATATTGGGTTCCAAATGATCATTGGTAGAGTCTATCAGAGCTAATACTACTAGCGTTTACTGACTCTCTTATACATACCTTGAGCAAGCGCCTTCAAGATCATCGCCTGACTTTGCACAAAGCCGTTGTACTTGGGCAAATCATCCTCTATATCGCTGGTGCGGCGATTATAAAATAGATGCATAGTTGGCTTGGGTAGTGCCGCCACATCAGGATAATTTGTTGTGGGTATTAATATTAGATTGCCGCCCAACGCCATTTCTATACTGGGTTTATTGCAACGGGTACAAAGTCCGCGGCTAATATTTGGTGGGAGTTTCCAACGGCGAAATTTGGTTCTGATAAGGTTTAATGAACTCACATCGGGTTTAAGTAAAATCGTCACATCATTATAAGCTTGGCCAGTGAATTCTTGGCAAATAGTGCAGTGGCAGATAAAGCGTCCAATGGGCTGATTATTGATCGTATAAGTATTGCTATAACAGGAGCAAGAGCCTTCTTGTGGGGTAAATTCTCTGCTCATTGGTCAGTCCTTAATAGTAGGGGCGTGGATATTTAGTGTTTTGAAATATAGCACTATCCTAGCGTATTAGTGTAGTCGCTTTCAGTATCATGATCGAATAGGATCTATGCTAAAGAAGATGCAGAGATAAACTAGTGGTTTAATGAAGCATTTAACATGACTAACAAAAAGCTGTCAAAAAATTATAGAAAATAGCGCAAAGTTCTTTATATTTTTTACTTTAAGTCACTTAGGGTGATGATGAATTATCTCGGGTTATCATAAATAAATTGGACCAAAAGCTTAGCCACTTTCTCACCTTGGTCTTCTTGAAGAAAATGTCCGCCGTTGGCAACAATCGTATGTGCTTGACCTTTGGTGCCGGGAATGAGTTTTTGCATAATGCGATCGCCACCAGCAGTCACTGGGTCAGAATCGCTGAACAGCGTGATAAAGGGCTTTGTCCATTTACTCAGCTCAATCCATGCAGCGCGGTTATTTTCTGAAGCAGGATCATCCGGCGTCGAGGGTACAAGCCGTGGAAACTGTCTAGCGCCCTCCTTATAGGATTCATCAGGAAATGGCGCATTATAGGCGTCGATCACCGCCTGTGACAGCTCAGTAACGGTACCACTCTTGATGGTCCCTCCGACATGAAATTGAGGTGTTTCCTGCGAGAATTGTTGCCATTTACGAAAACCTTCACCTAGATCGTGGTCGCCGGTGGGGAGCATGGTGTTGCCAGCTGCTACCCGAGCAAATCGGTCTGGATTTTCTGCAACCAAACGCAAACCAATCAGTCCACCCCAATCCTGACAAAACAGAGTGATGTTATTCAGATCTAATTGGTCGAGTACGGATTGCATCCAGTTGACATGACGTTGGTAGGTATAGTCAGTACGAGATGTGGGTTTGTCTGAGCGCCCAAAACCGGGGAGGTCAGGAGCAATAACGCGGTGTCCCGCTGCAGTCAGTATCGGAATCATTTTACGATATAGATAACACCATGAAGGCTCCCCATGCAGCAGTAACACTGGATCAGCGTCCCTTGGTCCTTCGTCTAAATAATGCACGCGCAGCTCACTGTCTTCGCTGTCGTCGACCATTAGATAGTGCGGGTCAAAGTTGTAATCTGGTAGGTTTGAAAAACGCGAATCGGGAGTTCTGAGTATTTTCATGTCTCGTCCTTGAGTTGGGTAAATGAGCATGTATTCTTACACAGCTGATGGAATCTTAGAGTTAGGGTGGATCGCCACAAAACCCGATGAGAATTGATCGCCGTTACCAATCTTAATCATGTGAGTATCATATTCCGTACTCTTACCCTATGCCAATTATTACTCTAACTTGATCGTTGTTCTTTGGCTGTTAGGTATTCTTATCGGGTTTAGCAAAGTTTTGAGGGTATAGCGCGCGTGCTGCTACATCATCAAACTCGGTCTTAAACTCGATGTCTTTAGGAATATTTCGGGCTTTTTGGACCGCAGGGCGGGCACTTATATTTGCAAACCAACCCTTTAGGTTAGGGTAGTTATCTAAACCTTCTTCGCCTAATACCACGGTTGCTTTATCAATCCAACCCCAAGCTGAAATATCAGCAATCGAATACTCATCGCCAACCAGATATTCGCGACCTTCCATGTGGGTCTCTAACACTTCATAATGACGTTCAGCTTCACGAAGATAGCGATTGATAGCATAAGGCGTTTTCTCTGGTGCCTTATGTCTAAAATGCACAGATTGACCAGAAAACGGCCCTAACCCTGTCGCTATAAACATCAACCATGACAGCATCTCGCCACGATCTTCTGGTTTACCGGCTAATTTCCCTGTTTTTTCGGAGAGATACATCAAGATAGCAGTAGAATCAAACACGCGTTTGCCATCATCTTCGATGGCCGGGGTTTTACCATTGGGGTTAATAGCGCGATACTCAGGGCTATGTTGTTCGCCTTTTAAGGTATCTATAGCGATCAACTCATACGGCAAGCCAGTCTCTTCGAGATAGACAGCTACTTTCATCGGGTTTGGGGTTTGATGAAAATAAAATTTGAGCATAACCTGATCCTATCCTGTTGAGGTCTTAGTTTGACAATCATAAAAGCAATGAAAAATACAAATAATCCTTAAAGACTCATGCAGTCATTAAGGATTATTTTTTACAGTGAGCCTAACGATGCGTACCGCGAATAGGGTAGTCATTTTTTCGAATAAAGGCTAAACCATTCGCAAGGGCTTCAAGTTCAGGTCTAGCAAAAGGTGCGTTGGAGATATCAACGATTTGAATTTCTCCATCAGCATTAATCACAAATACACCAGGCTCTGCAAAGGGATGATCGGTCTCTTTCTCTGAACGTGGCTCTGAGATATAAAGTCCTAGCGTATTCATCTGCTCAACAGTCAGACCATAGGCAATAGGGAAGTCGATATCTAATTTTTCTAAATGAATCTCTAATTGCTCTTTACTATCACCTGATACTGCAATGATATCGACACCCGCATCAGCAAATGACGATTTTACGGTTTCTAATTGGTTGAGGTATTTAGTACATATCGGACAATGTTGACCTCGATACACCACGACCAATTTCCAGTCATGACCGTTATCAGGCGTACCTAGTGACTTTATATCACCATTTAGCATTTGTACGTCTATATCGGGGAATTTGACACCGGCTTGAATTTTTTGTGCGTAATTTGATGGCATGATTTATCCTTTAGAAGTGTTTTATAAGTAGGAGTAATTTATATAGCAATGATCATCTTAACTGGACTAAAATAAATGTTCAAGATATATTTGAGTAATCACTCAAGTTAATTAATCATTCCAATCTACAGATGCTAATATCCAGTTTACTAAGCGTGTAGTAAAAGAGTATGGGCGCATAGGATAGGCATTATTTAAAATAGAAGGTAATGTGGTAGATTCACCATCACAACGAATATGAATGGATGCCTGTTTAGTTATACTCATTGGTGTTCAGCTCCTTTGAATAAAATCCCTTTGAATAGAATTAAAATTTCTATCCTAAAAACTACCTTAAAGCTATTGCCTATACCTCTTTACTGTACCACTTGCAGCCCAGCTTGCAACACATAGTCAGAATGATGGCTACTATTGAATATAGAGCCAATAACAGCATAAAAGTGTTTTGTTATTGTCTTAGGGTATGTCATCAATTAATATCATTGCTTTAAAAAAATATATTTAATCTATATTTGGGCAGATGAATGAAAATAGCACAAGACTATATAGCCTAAGCGAAAAAATATAAAAAGTAATAAATGGGAGTAAGTATGAAAAACGTGATGTTTATAGGCTATGGATCTATGGCAAGAAAAGTACATGAGATGTTGCCTAAAAACATTGTCCTCTCAACAGTATTGGTAAGCACCAGAAGCGCAGAGATTATAAAAACTGAACTAGGCGAGTCTATAGATGTGATTACTTCGGTAGACGATTTGATAGAAACTCCTGATTTAGCAGTTGAGATGTCGGGTCAGAATGGGCTCAAAGAACATGCTATTAAAATATTGGAAAAGAGCATCCCACTTGGGATTGTATCTGTCGGCGCTTTTACTGATGAGAAGTTTGCTATATCGCTTGCTGATACTGCAGAAGCGAATGGTGTGAAAATTCATATCTTAGCGGGTGCAGTGGCTGGAATTGATGGCATACACGCTGCAAGTTTCGCAGGACTCAGTGATGTGGTTTATCAAGGTAAGAAGCACCCATCGAGCTGGAAAGGAAGCCATGCAGATCGGCTTATTGACTACGATAATTTAGTGGAACCTACTGTGTTTTTTACGGGTACCGCTAGAGAAGCGGCTGCTTTATTCCCTGATAATTCAAACGTTGCCGCTACGATTGCGATTGCAGGCGTTGGCCTTGATGATACAACCGTAGAGTTAATTGCTGATCCAACGCTTGAGTACAATATTCATCATATAATGGCGAAAGGGGTATTCGGTAAGCTTGAGATTAGCATGGCTGGACTGCCATTGGTCGAAAATCCTAAAACCTCAAGTCTAGCAGCATTTAGTGCCTTGCGTTTATGCTGCCAGATTGATCAGGTTATACAAATATAAAGTATGATTAAAATAGAGTCGAAATCAAATTTAGGTCGCTATAGGTGTGTCTAAAGTGACTGGTTTTTCTTGAATTTTTTTACTATCTACGGCTGCATTAAGGTTTACTAAGAAAATAGCAACGGCTGCAATTATTCCTGGTATGGCGATAAATAAGAAGTTCGTTTGGTGGCTAAGCTCGAGCGTGAGTAGCGCCCCAGTCAAGATAGGACCTACGATAGCACCAATGCGACCGATACCCGATGCCCAGCCCATAGCTGTCGTACGTACAGCAGTCGGATAATACTGAGCAACAAAGGTATAGAGCAGAATCTGTGAGCCGATAGTAGTAGCACCTGCAATCGCGATTAGGGTATATAGCACCACTTGAGGGCTATTGTAGCCAAGTAATATCAACGCGGCTGCACCAGCGACAAACATAACGGTTAATACAGGCTTTAGATGGAATCTATCGGCTAGCACACCGCCACCAATAGCACCGACCATACCGCCAATATTGAGCGCAAATAAGAACAGCATACTAGCGCCTAGTGAATAACCTGCTTGAATCATAAGCTTTGGTAACCAGCTGGCGAGAGCATATACCATCAACAAGCACATAAAGAAAGCTACCCAAAACATGATGGTGGTAAAACCTCTATTTTTTAGGAATAACGCTTTGATAGGAGCGTCATCGCCTTTGGTTGGCTCATCTAAGATTAAGTCAGTAGAGGCTGTGATAGTCTCTTGTGGTGCAAGTTTGCGGACGATTTTTTTGGCTTCATCATGTCTTTTTTCTTTGACCAAATACATCAAGGATTCAGGCAGCATTTTCCAAATGATTGGTAAGAGTAAGGTAGGAATGCCTGCAATATAAAACATAATCTCCCAACCGTAATCTACCACCAAAAACGATCCCAATAATGCTGATGCCATACCGCCGATCGCGTAACCACTAAACATAATAGCGACTAGAGTACTACGAATACGCTTTGGGGCGTATTCAGAGGTCAGCGCCACACAAATCGGCATCACGCCGCCGATACCAAGACCAGCAATGAAGCGTAAAGCTGCAAACTGCATCGGACCATTAGCAAAAGCACCGAAAAAGGTAAAGCTACTGAATAGACCGACGCATATCATGATGGTCTTTTTTCGACCGATTTTATCAGACAAAGTACCAAAAATTATGGCACCAAACATCATGCCAAAAAGTGCTGCGCTGGCAAGAAAGCCTGCTTGTACCGCGGTCAATGACCATTCTTCCATGAGTAACGGTAGGGCCACTCCATAAATGATGAGATCATAACCATCAAAGATAATGATCAATAGACACCAAAACAGCACCTTCCAATGAAAAGGAGCAAATTTGGCTTCATCAATAACTTTATTGATGTTTAAGGTTGGTGATTCCATTCGTTTTTCTCCATGGGTAATATCCTTATAAGTATCTAACAAGTTATTGTTTTCTGATGATCAAGTCAAAAACCATCTAAGTATAAATATATACCTATAAGGTATGGATTTTGATCTTATGGCAGATTAGAAAGTACAAGTACGAGTAGATGGCTTGAATAAAAAAGTGTATTTTTACTAAAATAATGTCTAAACAACTAATAAACCTTTAGATATCTGTTTTTCTGAATTTTATGCGCTTGTTGCTAAGAGAGAATGCTTCTTAAGAGGTAGATGAAAAAACAGCTCATATATCTTTTAAATATATGAGCTGTTTCGATTTTTATTAAATTATATCGGTTGTAAGAGATAAAATAACGACTTTAATTATTGATTTAAGCAAGTGCTCATACCAATAGATATCGCTCTTTTAGAAAGTTATTTTTTCATAGCCAAATAATCTATTGCTAATTGGCTAAGCGCTCTAGTACCAACTTTGAATGATGATTCATCTACATAAAAGTATGGGGAATGATTATACGGCGCTTTGCTAACGTCTTGTCCTACTGGAGTGCCGCCTAAAAAGAAAAATAAACTAGGTATTTCTTGGGCATAAAATGAGAAATCTTCAGATGCCGTTAGTTTAGGCACCTCAAGTACATTGTCTTTACCTGCTACGTTTTTGAGCGTCGGTAACATTTGCGCGGTAAGGGCTGGGTCATTAATCGTAACTGGATAACCTTTATTGATTTTGACGTCAGCTTTAGCGCCTGATGCCATTGCTATATGAGTGGCCGTGGTTTTCATCTTATCAAAAATTTGGTCGCGATTATCCATATCAAAGTTACGAATAGTACCAATCATATTGACACTATCTGGAATAATATTATCGCGTACACCGCCACCTATTTTACCGAATGAGACAATAGCGGGCTCTTTAGTAATATCAATCTGACGGCTCACTATGTGATTAACACCGGTAACGATTTGCGCCGCAGTTGAAATAGGATCGACCCCATTCCAGGGCGCTGAGCCATGAGTTTGTTTACCGTTTACTGTTATATCAAAGGTATCAGCACTCGCCATAATAGGGCCGCTTCGGTAGCCAATTTGGCCACTATTTAAGCTCGACATAACATGCAATCCAAACGCAACCTCAGGCTTATACTTTTTAAAAATGCCTTGCTTCAGCATGAGCTCAGCACCGCCTTCTTCACCTTCAGGGGCACCTTCTTCGGCAGGTTGAAATACAAACATGATATTGCCGTGCAATTCATTTTTAACCGCAGCTAGTACTTCAGCCGTTCCCATTAGCATAGCAACATGAGTATCGTGTCCGCAGGCATGCATGACCCCAACGTCTTCACCCATATACTTAGTCACAATGGTTGATTTAAAAGGCACATCTGCTTTTTCGGTAACGGGTAATGCGTCCATGTCTGCACGTAGCATCACTGTAGGGCCAGGTTTAGCTCCCTTCAAAAAACCAACAACACCTGTATGCGCTATATCAGTTTCGACCTGCATACCTAGTGATTTTAGATGCTTGGCAACAAGAGCGGCAGTACGAGTTTCTCTATTGCTCAATTCGGGATGTTTGTGAATATCCCGACGCCATTCAATCACCTTTTTTTCAATACTTTTAACTTCTTTATCGATATTGATGTTGGCATGAGCACTAAATGTGCTAAAAGCAAAAATACCGATAACCAATGATAATAATGATCGTTTCATACTGTCTTCCTTGTTTGATGGTACTTCCTTGTTATTGCTTTGATATGCTCATGTGATAATTTTAGTGACCAATAGCGCTATTAAATATTTAAATATTGTCGCACGAGTTTATTGAATGCTTCAGGCTGTTCAATATTCGAGATATGCGAGGCATCGATAGTAGTCAGCTTAGCGTTAGGTATATGATCGACCATATATTGACCATCGGCAACTGTTGTTACTGGATCTTCAGATCCTGCAAGCACTGTGACTGGCACGCGGATATTCTTTAACTGCTCGCGAGTATCAGCGACAGATAATGCCTCACAGCAGCTGGCATAACCCTCACTACTGCCAGCTGCGAGAGCGTCAGATAATGCTTTAACTACATCAGGATGGTTATCGATAAATCTTGCTGTGAACCAACGCGAGGCAGCTGTAGTGGCGATAGGCTCTAGACCTTGCTCACGTACCAATTGCGCACGATCTACCCATGCCGCCTCATTACCAATCTTCGCGGCGGTATTGCATAGCATTAAGTGATGAAAGCGGTTGGGGTGATTAATAGCCAACCATTGACCAGTCATACCGCCCATAGAGATGCCACAAAAAAATGCTTTATCAATATTCAAGTAATCCAGCAAGTTAATGACGTCTTGCCCAAGCTGATCCAAACTATAAGGACCTGTTGGTGCAGAAGACTTACCATGGCCACGGGTGTCGTAGCAGATAATAAAATAATCGTGCTGCAAGGCATCGATTTGTGGCTGCCACATATGATAGCTGGTACCTAAGGAGTTGGAAAATATCAGAGCAGGATTGCTGCTATCACCAAACGTGGCGTAATTTAGAGCTATTTCTTGATTGTCAAATATGGGCATACTAAGCATCCTTTTTTAGGACTAAAATGTTGAAGGCATATGTAGAGATGAGGATCACGCTTGATAATTAACCCGCTCAATAATCATCGCGATACCTTGTCCTACGCCGATACACATTGAGCAGATGGCATAACGCTTACCTGTTTTCTCAAGTTGATTGAGAGCGGTTAAAATCAAACGTGCGCCTGAGGCGCCAAGCGGGTGACCAAGGGCAATCGCACCGCCATTAGGGTTGACGCGCTCGCTATCATCAGATAATCCTAAGTCACGCGTACAGGCGAGAGCTTGAGCGGCAAAAGCCTCGTTTAATTCAATGACATCCATCTCATCAAGTGACAGTCCAGTTTGCTTAAGCAGCTTTTTCATCGCTGGTGCGGGAGCAAAGCCCATAATACGTGGCTCAACGCCTACCGTAGTTGAGGCCACAATACGTGCACGCGGCTTTAGATTAAACTCTTTAACGGCTTGCTCTGATGCTACTAAAAAAGCCGCTGCGCCATCATTGATACCTGATGCATTGCCAGCCGTCACGGTGCCATCTGCGGTGATGATAGGGCGCAGCTTGGTCAACTTCTCAAGTGTGGTATCAGCACGAGGGTGCTCATCAGTATCGACGCTGACAGGATCACCTTTACGCTGCGGGATGCTGACAGGAGTAATCTCATCGTTGAAAAATCCTGCCTCTTGCGCCGCTGCGGTACGTTGTTGGCTACGTAATGCAAATGCATCTTGGTCAGCGCGATTGACATTGAACTGCTCTGCGACATTTTCGGCGGTTTGTGGCATGGTCTCCGTGCCATATAGCTCATCAAGATTTGGATTGATAAAGCGCCAGCCCATCGTGGTATCTTCGAGCTTTTGACTACGACCAAACGCTTGATCTGACTTGCTCATTACCAATGGCGCACGGCTCATACTCTCAACGCCACCTGCAATAATAAGGTTGGCTTCACCCGCTTTAATCGCGCGCGCCGCTATCGCTAACGCATCCATAGACGAGCCGCATAAGCGATTCACGGTAGTGGCAGGCACTTGATAAGGTAGGCCAGCTAGTAACGACGACATACGCCCGACGTTGCGATTGTCTTCACCGCTCTGATTAGCACAGCCGTAAATAACGTCATCTACTTTTACCCAATCGACATTGGCATTACGTTCGATTAGCGCCTTGATAGGTATAGCACCTAAGTCATCGGCACGTACTGGTGCTAGACCGCCGCCGTAGCGTCCAAAAGGGGTGCGAATGGCATCAATAATATAAGCGTTGTTTAAACCAGTGGTTGAATCGATCATGGCGATTATCCTAAGTTTTGATTGTTCTAGGCTTTGATTAAGTGGGCTTTTTATTTAGTAGCGTCAATTAGCGTCGAACCCGTCAATGTTTGTAAGTCTTTAAAGCTTAAGTTGTCAACTATCTCCGTGACGACCATACCTTTATCAGTCACATCGATGATGCAGAGATCAGTATAAATACGATCCACACAATTTTTGCCAGTCACAGGGTAGGTAAGCTCGCTGACGATTTTAGGCTCGCCAGTTTTGGTCGTGTGATTGGTCATCACAAAGACTTTTTTGGCACCGACGGCTAAGTCCATAGCGCCGCCAACAGCAGGTATTGCATCTGGCGCACCCGTGCTCCAGTTGGCCAAATCGCCGTTTTCAGCAACTTGAAACGCGCCCAATACGCAAATGTCGATATGACCACCACGCATCATGGCAAAGGAGTCGCCATGATGAAAGAAGCTACCGCCATCGAGCATGGTGACATACTCTTTTCCGGCATTAATCAGCTCAGGGTCTTCCTTACCTTTGGTAGGTGGGGGTCCAAAAGCTAGTAAGCCGTTTTCTGAATGCAAAAATACATCTTTATCATCCGGTAGGTATTGGGCAATTTTGGTCGGTAGTCCGATGCCTAAATTGACATAGGCGCCATCTGGAATATCTTGTGCAGCGCGCTCGGCGATTTGATCGCGGGTCAAAACAGTGTAGGAAGTATGGTTCATGATGACGCTCCTTATAGTTGGCAGTATTAAGCGGTGGCTGTAGTAGCAGGGCTAGTAGATTAAGTGCTAGCAGGCTGAATGTGCACCACATGCTGTACAAAGATACCCGGCGTAATAACGTGCTCAGGATCAAGCGCGCCAAGCTCAACCGTTTCAGAGACTTGAGCAATAGTCACGTCAGCTGCCATTGCCATGATTGGACCAAAGTTACGGGCAGACTTGCGGTACACCAAGTTGCCCCAACGATCGCCTTTATCGGCTTTAATTAAAGCAAAATCAGCCTTGATCGGATATTCAAGAACGAAGTCTTTGCCATCGATATTACGAGTCTCTTTGTCTTCTGCCAGTAAGGTACCAAATCCTGTGGGCGTATATACCGCACCGAGTCCCATACCAGCTGCTTGAATGCGGCAAGCCAAATTCCCTTGTGGTACTAGCTCAAGTTCAATCTTGCCAGCATGATAAAGCTCATCAAATACCCAAGAGTCGGACTGGCGCGGAAAAGAGCAAATGATTTTACGCACAGCACCCGTTTTTAAGAGTTTGGCAAGACCATGGTCGCCATTGCCGGCATTGTTATTGATGATAACTAAGTCTTTAATACCCAAGTTGATCAGGCCATCAATTAGCTCAGCAGGCTGACCTGCAGTACCAAAACCACCAATCATAATGGTAGCGCCATCTTTAATTTGACTGAGTACGTCAGAGATGCTTTTATCAGCTTTATTAATCATGTCTATATCCTATAAAAATTCATATGAGGTAATGTCTTTAAGGTTGATAAGCGGTGCACAGGTTGAGTCATTGCTCTGAGACTACTTAAGTTTTGTCGTAAGAGCGCCACTCTTAATTGGCTTCATCATTAGCGCTCTTTAATGAGGTTGATAATGTGGGTAATAGGCGTTTTTTGGTTACGATGTGATGAGCAATCATGCCGATAAGAATGCCCCAAAATACAGAGCTTAATCCCAAAAAGCTCATACCCGATGCAGTGGCCAAAAATGTAATTAAGGCAGAGTCTCTTTGATCATCGTCTTTCATAGCGAGCGTAATATTGGCAGAAATGGCACCGATTAATGCAAGACCGGCTAGTGCCGCGACAAGCTCTTTTGGAAGTAAGCTAAATACCATCACAATACTGCCAGCAAATAAACCGCCAAATAAATAGAAAATGCCATTGGCGACGCCTGCAATATAGCGTTTCTCTTTTATCTCATGAGCATCTTTACCAGTACACAGCGCGGCAGTGATGGCAGCAAGTACAATAGTAATACCGCCGACACAAGCAACAGCTAAGGAGGCGATACTAGAAACAGCAACGATAGGTTTGGCTGGCGTGTCATAGCCACTTAGATTTAAAATAGCCATACCGGGTAAGAATTGACCTGTTAAGCTCACAAGGATGAGTGGTATAGCGAGGTTAAACGTTGAGTTCCACGACCATTCAGGGGCAATAAAAGTGGGTATAGTAATGGCTAAATTAAAATCGACAGGGTTCATTTTGCCAAGTAAGATACTTAAGATGACGCCACACAGTAGTACCCAGATCATCGTGTAGCGTGGTGATAAGCGTTTAGCGAATAGGTAGCAAGCCAACATACTAAAAACAATAAATGGCATCGTGTCAGTTGCGACAAATAATTCTAAGCCGAACTGAAATAAGATGCCTGCCATCATGCCAGCGGCGATACCGTTAGGAATCCCTCTTAGAATTTTGTCAAAGTAACCGGTCACCCCAACAATAAATATCACAATGGCTGAGATGATATAACCAGCAACGGCTTCATTGATACTCATCTGTGGAAATAGGGTAACCAGTAGAGCGGTACCAGGTGCGGACCATGCCGTGATAACCGGTGTTTTATATTTAATAGATAAATAAATACCGGGAATGGCAGCACCGATGGAGACCCCCCAAATCCAAGACGCCATCATGGCATCTGATACTTGCGCGGCTTGTGCGGCCTGAAAAAAAATAATTAAAGGACCAGCATAAGAAATCAGAACCGCTAAGAACCCTGCAACCGATGCGGAGAGCGACCAGTCGTTTTTTAAGGTTTGGATTACAGAGGCCATATTGCTTCCTTGCAAATTAGCATTCGTTACGGGGTTGCAAATTAAGATGCATGCTACTAATTGGCAGATTTATTGTTATCCTTCGTCGCCACCGCCCACAGGAATAGTACTACCAGTGATATAAGAAGACTCATCAGACGCTAAAAAAGCGATAGCGTTCACTTGCTCATCGATTGTGCCGTAGCGTTTCATAAAGGTACGATCAATGGTTTGGTCAACCACGGCATCCATCCAGCGTTTTTCATCGGCAGTTAAAGGATTGGCATTACGAGGAATTTTTCTAGTCGGGGCTTCAGTACCGCCAGTTGCTACTGCATTCACACGGATGCCATCGTTTGCATATTCAAAAGCGAGCGATGCGGTCATGGCGTTCACGCCACCTTTTGCTGTCGAGTAGGGTATGCGGTTGATACCGCGAGTAGCAATAGAGGACACATTAACAATAGTGCCTGACTGCTGTTTGACCATGGTTGGTAATACCGCATGGCAACACCATAATGTTGGAAATAATGAGCGGCTGATTTCCTTTTGGATTTCTGCTTCAGAAAAGCTGGTAAAAGGTTTCATCCATATTGCGCCGCCGACATTGTTGACTAATATATCTATGCGCCCATAGCTATCAAGTGCCTTATCAATAGCCTCTTTAGCACCTTGATGGGTTTCAAGGTCAGCTTGAATGGTAACGGCCTCTCCGCCATCAGTAATGATTTCAGCTAGCACCTCTTCTACTAATGGAGAAAAGTCTGCCATGACGATTTTTCCGCCCTCACTTGCCAAACGTAAAGCGACTCCGCGTCCGATGCCTTGGGCGGCACCAGTAACGATACATACTTTATTATCAAATCTTTTACTCATGACAGTCTCCTAAAAATCTTGCTCATGCTTTGCTAGTAGAGTAATACGGCTAGGCTACGTTATTGTTCACTGGGCGTGAATTTTTCATAGTAAAAATTACTCGGTTTTAGATTGCTGCTGTCTAACCAGTTACTCACCGCATCCACCATCCCTAACGGACCACACAAGTAGACATCGACGTCACCATCGTTCAGCCACTCATTATCAACATGACCGGTAACATAGCCTTTACGCTCATGCTGGCTGTCTTCAGTGGCGACACAGGTGCGGTAGTCAAACCAAGGGTGGTTTTGTTTGACTTCTTCTAGTTTCTCAACTTCTATAAGATCAAAATCGTTGGTGACGCCGTAGACCATCCTGACAGGATGATGAGCACCAGACACCTCTAAACTTTTTAGCATCGATAAAAAAGGCGCGATACCGGTACCGCCTGCTAGAAATAGAGTCGGGCGGATTAGAGGGCGCAGGTAAAAGCTACCAAATGGACCCTCAAAATTAATCTCTTGACCTATAGTCGCAGTATCAGATAAAAAGGTGCTCATTTTGCCGTTAGGAATATTGCGGACGACAAATTCAGCTTGCTTAGCGCTTGGCACGGAGCTAAACGAGTAAGAGCGTGTTTCATCAGTATCAGGAATACGGATGTTGACGTATTGACCCGGAAGAAATACCAAAGCGTCTGAGTTGTCCACTTCGACACCAAAATGAATGGTAGATTCAGACAACACATTGAGTTGTTGTAATTTGCCTTTAAAAGTAGATTTACCAACTTTACAGGCTTCAGAGGAGCTGGGCACCTTGATCACGCAGTCGCTCTCAGGAATCATCTGACAGGTGAGGACATAACCTTCAGCAGCTTCAGCTTCTGTCAATGCATCTTCGATATACATATCAGGGTGCATGTCGTAGCTGCCAGATTCACAGTGGCAACGGCAAGTACCGCAAGCACCATCAAGGCAATCCACAGGGATATTGAATTTTTGACGATAAGCGGCTTCGGCGACGGTTTCGTCGGCTTCACATTTGATGAAGCCTGTGACGCCGTCTTCGAACTGTAGAGCAATATTATATTCCATGAGAAATATCCCTTTTCAACACGTATTAATTAAAAGCTAGTGGCTAAATAATGAGTGAATAATGATTAGACGTGATAGACGTCCATGATTTGATGCACATAGTCGTCTTTTAAGACCACATACTTATCCAAAATTTTTGGTTGGTCTTGAGTCATGTCTATTTTGTACTGAGAGTAACCCCAATAGGTATTGGTCTCGTGATAGCGAAAGGACTTGTTGATCCAGTTGAAACGCACCTTCACAATACCGTCATTGTCTTCGAGTAGTTCAATATTCGATAAATTGTGCGTGGTACGCGTATCAGGTATGGTCGCTGATGAGCGCTCAGTCTCGATGCGGAAGATACGATCTTCAAGACCACGGCGATCCGGATAATAAATCAGCGAGATTTCTCGTTGTGGGTCGCTGATGAGCTGACCATCATCATCCCAACTTGGCATCCAGAAAGGGCAGTCTTCATCGTAATAAGTGAGCCATTCTTCCCATTTTTTCTCATCCAATAAACGCGCTTCACGGTATAGAAACTGTCTAATGTCTTCAATGTTAACAGTTGCATTTTTCATGATTGATATCCTTATTTTTTTGTCAGTTCTACAATAAATAGCAGAGTAATAATAAAAATGTATTAGTCGCTATTAGCACCGTGTAGCTGCTGCTCTTGCTCTAGAGCTTTTTTCATCTCTTCATGCCAGTAACGATGTTGGACGGTATATAGCCCTTCATCTTCAGTCTTAACACCACTCATCAAAGGTTTGAGGTCAATAGCGGCAGCGCCTTCATCTGCACCTTGAATCCAATGCTCAGAGCCTCGGCACATATCATTCCATTCAAGCTTGATACCGTTATAACCTTCTTGACACGAGCGGAACTCTTCTAAGTCATCAGGTGTTGCCATACCAGTAACGTTAAAGAAATCTTCATACTGACGAATACGGCGTGCACGTGCCTCATCGCTTTCGCCTTTTGGTGCGATACACCAGATACTGACTTCAGTTTTGTCAACCGCGATAGGGCGGAGCATGCGAATTTGTGAGCTGAACTGATCCATGATGTAGACGTTTGGATATAGGCATAAATTACGTGAGCGCCCAATCATCCAGTCCGCCATGGCTTCACCGTAGCTGGCGACATACTCATCGCGATAAGCATAGTTTGGACGGTCTTGTGGGTTTTCCCATTGTGTCCATAACAGCATGTGACCGTTTTCAAAAGAATAAAACCCACCGCCTTGTCGACCCCATTTGCCAGCGTTCATGGCTTTGATATTGTCTTCTTTGACAGCTTCAGTTTCTTTACGGCGCGCAGTTGTCGCAGCGTAGTTCCAATGCACGGCTGATACGTGATAGCCGTCGGCACCGTTTTCAGCTTGCAGTTTCCAGTTACCATCAAAGGTGTAGGTTGAGGTGCCGCGTAGAACTTCTAGACCTTCTGGCGACTGATTGACAATCATGTCAAGAATTTTGGTAGAGCCGCCAAGCCAGTCTTCGATTGACTGAACATCATCATTTAAGCTGGCAAAGATAAAGCCTTTATAATTGGCCATCTTCACTTGTTTTAGGTCGTGTGAGCCTTCTTTATTGAAGCATTCTGGATAGCCTGCATGTCTTGGGTCTTTAACTTTAAGCAGCTTACCTGAGTTGTTAAAGGTCCAACCGTGGAATGGGCAGGTGTAAGTGGCTTTATTGCCTTTTTTATGTCGGCAGAGCTGTGCACCACGATGTGAGCATGAGTTAATCATGCAATGCAGCTCGCCTTCTTTATTGCGGGCAAGAATAACAGGCTGACGACCAATGTATGAGGTGTAGTAGTCGTTGTTATCAGGAACTTGAGACTCATGAGCCAAATATACCCAATTGTTTTCAAAGATGTACTTCATCTCAAGCTCGAACAACTCTTCGTTAGTGAAGGCGCTACGATGCAGGCGATAAATCCCTTTTTCACTGTTGTCTTCTAAAAAATCATCAATAGTGATGTCTGATCCTTCAGGTACTAGATTGATACGCTCGCTCATGGCTGCCTTCCTTGTATAATGACGGTATAAAATGAGATTAGAAGCTAACGTTTGATACGACAACTGAGGACATATCAAACGTAAGTCGCTAATAGTTATTAATGAATGCTATTTAATATGAGTGCTCATTAACCTTGAGCACGGCGGCGTTCTACTTCGCTGCCTTGTATAGCTTGGTCAATGTCTTTTACTAAATGAAAGTCAAAGTCGATACTTGCGTAAGGCTTATCAAGCGCTTTTTCTTTTAGCTTGTCCGCATCTTCGACCATCGTTACCTCTGGTACCAAACCTTCGCGGCTTGCAAAAGCAAAGTCATCCCATAGGTACTCATCGCCATCGATGTTAATCTGCGTGGTCAGTTTGCGATGACCATCAGCACTGGCAAAGAAATGAATGTGAGCTGGGCGATGACCGTGACGTCCTAGCGCGCCCAATACTTTTTGCGTCATTCCTTCTGGTGGTACCGAGTAACCTAGCGGCACGATGCTGCGGAATGCATAATTTCCGTTTTCATCGGTAATGATGCTACGACGTAAGTTGAAATGAGACTGTGATTCATCAAAGAAAGAGTAGTTACCTAAGCTGTTGGCATGCCACACTTCAACTTTTGCGTTTGGAAGAGGCTTTCCATCTTCACCATAAACAGTGCCTTGCATAAATAGCACGGTGCCATTATCAAGGTCAGTGCCATCATCTAGACGCGCAAAGCCCTTTTCTTCTGGCGCACCAGCGACATAGAGCGGACCTTCAATAGTACGTACAGTCCCGCCATCAAGACCGGCTGCTTTTAAATCCTCTTCAATCATTAAATCCATGAAGTGATCGAAACCCAAGCCTGGTGATAATAAACCAGCTTCTTTGCCCAAATCACCGATAAACTCAACGCCAGACCAATATTCATCTGCAGTGATTTTTAAGTCGTTAATGGTTTGCATAAGGTCGGTCACGATACGCAAGACAATCTCTTGTACGCGTGGATTGACTTGCTCAGGGAAGTCGATTTTGCCTTTGATGAACTGAGTGGCTAATGCTTCAATTTGGCTGCGTTCCATGTCTCTCTCCTTGTTGAGGACTGTTTTATTAAGGGGTAATTGCAGTGAGTATTCTTACTCAGTTTTTATAGGTTCTGATATCAGCTGTACTGGCTTGCTTTAGCTGTCATCACTACGAACAGATGATGGATGACGTAACAATGGTGTCACTTCAACCTTCATGTACGGATAGAGCGGTAATGACATCATAATGTCGTGTAGCTCTTCATTACTCTCAACATCAAAGATGCTGAAGTTAGAGTACTGACCGGCTATGCGCCAAATATGACGCCATTTACCTTGCTCTTGGAGCTTTTGTGATAATGCTTTCTCAGTTGCTTTAAGCTCGTTGACCTTGTCGGCGTCCATATCTGTTGGGATTAAGACATCCATTCTGACGTGATATAACATAATTATTTCCTTATATTTAATGATAGGTAACTTTGTTAGCTGTTACAGTATTTCAGTTTGAGCATTAGTGGCAAATTGCGGCTTCGATGATTTAAGTGAATTATTGATTGCTTGTCTGGCATAGTGATAGACCTTATCGCTATCTACTTCAATGCCAAGACCTGCACCTGTAGGTACATTTAAGCCAAAATTTTGATAATCAAGAGGCTGTACTAAAACGTCTTCGGTTAATAGCAAAGGACCAAACAGTTCTGTATCAAAATTTAAACTGGGATAGGTTGAGAATACATGGGCTGATGCTGCCGTACCGATAGGACCTTCAAGCATCGTGCCACCATAGAGCTCGATACCTGCTAGATATGCCATTTGCCCAATAAGACAAGCAGCTTTTAATCCGCCTGCTTGATTGATTTTCACGGCAAAGACGTCGGCACAATGATCTGCTGCTAAGGTAAAAGCATTCTGAGGGTCTTGGACAATTTCATCCGCCATGATAGCTACATCAAAATGTTCGGTTAAACGTTTTAGTGCGGCTTTATTGCGCATTGAGATAGGTTGTTCTATTAACTCAACGCCGCCAGCTTGTAATAAGCTAATACCTTGCATTGCCTCAAGTTCTGTCCATGCTTGGTTAACATCAACTGTGATACGGCAATCAGGTAGCGCTTTTTTGATAGCCAATACGTGGGCAACATCATCAATAATCGGATTGCTACCGATTTTTAATTTAAAAATGCGATGGCGCTTTTGCTCAATCATGCGCTCAGCTTCTGCGATATCGGTCGCTGTATTGCCGCTAGCAAGCGTCCATGCTACTTCGATGCGATCGCGGACACGGCCACCAATCAGCTCACTTACTGGTAGGTTTAGGCGTTTGCCTTCGATATCGAGTAGGGCAGTTTCAATCGCACACTTTGCAAAACGGTTGCCATTAACATGAACACTTAGCAGCTGCATGGCTTTCGCTGTGCTAGTAGGCTGTTCTTTTAATAAAAGAGGCGTAAAGTAGGTATCGATATTAGTCTTGATACTATGAGGGCTTTCTTCTGCGTAGCTTAGACCACCAATGGTGGTCGCTTCGCCCCAACCTTCATAGCCATCTTCTGTTTGAATATGTACTAAGACTAGTACTTGTTCTCTCATGACCGTGCAAGCGAGCTTGTGCTCTCGAATAGTCGGTATCGGTACTAGCAAGGTGTTAATTGAGCGAATCATATCTGTCCTTAATTTATAAGTCTTACTTCCTTATGCTTAATAAGAACTATAATTGCTGGATAACGACATGTCTAAGACCTATTTAGTCTGTTATTAATACCTTTTAGGTATTTTGATAACCAACCCGCAACATGTTATGTTCTTTAGGTATCGATAGGCTTATAGGTCACTCAAGGAATAACATTCAATGGAATTGAGACATTTACGCTACTTTGTAGCGGTGGCAGAGGAAAAAAGTTTTAATAAGGCAGCAGAGCGTTTGTTTATTTCGCAACCCCCACTGAGCCGTCAGATAAAACAATTGGAGGAAGAGATAGGCGTCACGCTGATTGATAGAGACAATCGACCTCTAAAGCTTACTGAAGCTGGCGAGTTTTTTTATGATCATGCGCTGCAGATAATAAAAAAATCAGATGATCTGCGTGCTATGACTTTTCGTAAGGGTAATTTTGACAACTCGCTATCTATAGGTTTTGTATCGTCGATATTATATGGCATATTGCCAAAAGTGATTGCGCGCTTCAGAGAGGTCTATCCAAATATAGAAATTAAGTTATATGAGTTAAACTCTTGGCAGCAAACG
Source organism: Psychrobacter sp. ANT_H59 (assembly GCF_008369225.1). Lineage (NCBI taxonomy): Bacteria > Pseudomonadati > Pseudomonadota > Gammaproteobacteria > Moraxellales > Moraxellaceae > Psychrobacter > Psychrobacter sp. ANT_H59. Next base: position 144,349 of record NZ_VOBE01000001.1, on the reverse strand, counting down.
CAAGGATTGGTAGATGGTAAAATAGACGTAGGATTTGGCAGGCTATTATTTGAAGATGCTTCTATCAGAAGAATGGTTCTTAGAGAGGAGAGTTTGGTTGTTGCAGTTCCTGTCAATCATGTGCTCGTAAAGGAGAATCGTACTAGCATCAATCTAATGGATTTAACCAATGAAAATCTATTGCTATATCCAACAGCGCCGCGTCCCAGCTTTATTGATTATGTGTTGGAATTGTTTGAAGCCCGTAACTTAAAAGCCAATTATCTGACTGAAGTACGTGAGTTACATGTTGCGTTAGGGTTAGTAGCAGCAGGTGAAGGCCTGACTATTGTGCCAAAGACGCTTGAGCATCTGCGTAGTCAAGAAGTGACTTATATTCCATTTGAGGATGGTCATTTAACCTCACCGATTGTGATGAGTGTCAGGCATTTTGACAAATCAGAATTGTTAAAAACATTGTTAGACGTGACTTATCAGATTTATGATGAAGAAGGGTTTGATTATAAGCGTGAGAAAATATGAATACATCATAGTGTTAATATAGAATATAAACCTATGCGTGAGAATTTACGAGTGCTAGTTCAATAAACGAGTCATTGCCGTTAAGCCCAATAAAAGCTAAGGTATTGACTCGTCCCAGTACGGTGGCGTACCATAATAGCCTTCCATAAAATCAATAAAACACCTCACTTTATGTGGCAGTAATTTTCTATGGGCATACACTGCATATAAGCCCAAAGCCTCAGGCTCAATTTCTGGTAACACGACGACTAGTTTGCCACTGCTAATTGATTCACTGATAATAAACGTCGGCTGTAATACCAAACCTGCGCCTGCAATAGCCGCGTCCACCAATACATCACCATTATTACTACGAAGCTCGCTACCTTGCTTGAGGTATTTTGCTTTTAATAATTGGTAGATATCGTCCTTACCATCCATATTCATATAGCTGTAATGCAAATAGCGGTGTTCGGCAATATCTTCAGGTTGAGTAGGCGTGCCATGTTTGTTCAGGTAATCAGGTGCAGCGCATAACATCACACGAATGGGTGCGACCTTCTTAGCAATCAGTGACGAGCTTTTTAGCTGCCCGATACGCAAGGCCACATCGAAACCCTCCTCGACAATATCGACTTTGCGATCAGTCAATTGTAGGTCGACCTTGACCAATGGATAATGGATCTGAAAGTCGGTGATTAACTTAGCCATATGTTTTAAGGCAAACGATACTGGTGCACTGATTCTCAAAACGCCTTTGGGATTCTGTTGTAAACCACCTAATTTTGATTCCATATCATCAATGCTAAGTAAAATCTGTTGTGCATGTCCGAAGTAATGACTGCCAGCTTCGGTAAGGCTGACTTTACGAGTGGTGCGATTAAGCAGGCGTGTATTTAGCTGCTCCTCCAACTTAGAGACATATTTGCTCACCAACTGCGGTGACAGCTGCAAGGTATTTGCCGCATTACTAAAACTGCCTTCGGTCACCACTGCCACAAAGGCGCGCATTGCATCGATTCTATCCATATTTTGCCCTATTTCTATTTAATCATCAAAATTCAACGCCAAAACAATTATCAATGATATGTTGTTAATTATTCAATATTATCTATCTTACTCTTTTACTGTGTTGATAGTAAAGTATGGTTATTCCAGGAATTAAATACCCTTCCTAAAATAAACCTAATGGAGTAATAACAATGAAAATGTCAGTAATGAATAGAATTTTGCTATCTAAAGCGGACGCTGCCGCTTTAATCCTTCGTGTACCCGTAGGTTTGATTTTGGCAGCGCATGGTGCTCAAAAGTTATTTGGCTGGTTTGGTGGCAATGGGCTGGCTGGCACGGCTGGGTGGTTAAGCAGTATGGGTATGGAACCTGGTTTTCTAATGGCAATATTGGCAGGGAGTGCTGAGTTCTTTGGTGGTCTTGCCTTAGTCTTAGGATTGCTGACTCGACCTGCTGCATTAGTTGCTGCATTTACGATGTTAGTCGCCATCTTCTCTGTACATATCGGTAATGGATTATTTGTCGCTGATGGTGGCTATGAGTATGCCTTAGTATTGATGGTCGCTTTGATTGCTTTGGCAATACAAGGTGGCGGTTATCTCAGTATGGATAATGCTTTATCAGAAAAACTAGATAATGTTTAATAAATCCACATTTACTCGCTAATAGTAAGTGTCCATCTTAAATAATGGCAATTGGACTAAAAACTGGCAACATATATAAGATAAAGAAGGCGATGTTCGCTGGCTTGTGACTTTAGTATGCTTCCATGTGGCTTATTATTATTTAACAGCACTGAATTCCAGTAGAATTGTGCCTGTTCATCCTAGCAGTATTTAGTAAAGATAATGGAGTGAAGCTAATGAATAATGAGTCTATTTCAGCCACGCAGCCAGTATTATTTATACCTCACGGTGCAGGTCCTTGTTTTTTTATGGAGTGGCAGCCAGCTGATACTTGGGATCAAATGGCTGAATTTTTAAAAAATATCTCAAGTCGCTTGCCACAGTGTCCCAAAGCTGTTTTGATCATCAGCGCACATTGGCAAACACCCGAGTTTAGTATCACCACTAGTATGCAACCTGATCTAATTTATGATTATTATGGGTTCCCTGAGCATACTTATCAGCTGACTTATCCAGCAGTGGGCGCGCCAGTATTGGCTGAACGGATAGGTAATATGCTCACTGATGCAGGTTTAAGCAATAAACAAGATGCTACAAGAGGCTTTGATCATGGAGTATTCATCCCGTTGAAACTCATCTTCCCTAATGCGGATATCCCAGTAGTGCAGTTATCGCTACGTCAGGATCTTGATCCTGAAGCCCATTTAATGGCAGGTAAAGCAATTGCGGCATTACGTGATGAAGGGGTGTTGATTGTGGGCAGCGGTATGAGTTTTCATAATATGCGCGGTTATGGCGATAAAAAATTCACGGCTCCATCAGTGGCATTTGATGATTGGTTAACTAAGACGGTTGCAGCCGATGAAGATGCGCGATTTGCAGCCCTTAGTGATTGGTCTAAAGCGCCCCATGCTATCGAGTCTCATCTATTAGGAAGCGAAGAGCATTTGATCCCGCTGATGGTTATCGCGGGCGCAGCAGGAACAGATCAAGGGCAAAAGGTCTATTCTCAGCAAGTAATGAACACTCAGATATCAGCCTTTCGGTTTGGCTAAGCTCAGATTCTTCTATCAAACCTCAATATCAATCAAGCTACCTAAATGTTTCTAAAATTAATGAGAGCCCGCTAAAATTCCTCAGTAGATGCTTAGTGGGTTTTTTATACATAACGCAGCTATGTGGTCTACGCTGTAAGTCAGGTAGAAACCAACTTGGGAGGTTTTAGGCATACTGCTTAATCATAACCTATGCTATCGATTTCGTAATCATGCAATCCATATCTAAAATGAGTAGTTCGATACCTGTATAGCGCATCGATCATAAATCAATGCAAATGAGTGTCATGGTTAGGAGGTTCTCAGCACACAAAAATCAACAATCAGTCTATAGTGGTCAGCATACTATCAGGCGAGTCTGACATGGCAAATCCCATCACACGACAGGCATACAAACCTAAAGACGGCTAGATAACACTAGCCGTCTTTGATACAAATATAGGTGACATCACCTGTCTAGAATTGTTTAAGCGCAGATGAGTTAAGGTTTAATAGGCCTTATGCCCATCATCAGCTTCCTTGTATTTATAAGTTTTTATTCAACGACTTTGAGGTTCTATTTTTGCCACAACCTTACCTGCCGAACTGTCACACTCAAACCAGCTTCATTCTTTCTTAATTATTAACGGTGCCTAACAAAGACGCACATTTTTCTTTATATATTAAATTAGCCTTATCCTTTTATAAAAAAATCATTTTCGGTGGCTGATGCATTAAGAAGTTTTGGTGAGAGATATTCCAAGCGTAAGCCCCTGCTAAGGTAAAAACAAGGTAGTCGCCGATATGCAGCGCTTCAATCCATTGATCTTTTGCCAGTATGTCTTTGGGAGTACAAAGCTGACCGACAAGGGTTGCCTTGGTGCCAGTGATGGCGGCTTGCTCTATCAGATTTTCTAGCAACTTATTTTCCATTGCGTGGCTCGTGCGGCGTGGCACGATGAAAAAAGGATGATTGTGCTGCTGCGCGGCGGGCGTTCTAAAGTGATGCGTGCCGCCATGACCAATCACAAATGTCTCGCCAAGATTTTTTTTGATATCCAGTACCTCCATGACGTAATAACCACAGGGCGTAGTGATAAAACGTCCAATCTCAAACCTGACCGTAAACTGCGGATTTGCCGTTAAAATGCTGGCAAGCTGTTGACAGAATACTTCCCACTCAAAATGCTGCGGCTGCTGATCATAGTGAATACCAATGCCGCCACCCACATTGATGGTCAGGTTTGAGGGCAACGACGGATAATCGTGCTGCCACTTCTTGACCATCTCCATATAGCGCTGCATTAATAGCAGATGGCGCTCGACTGATAATTGATGCGACATCAAGTGAAAGTGAAACCCACAGAATTCAATAAATGGGCTTGAGTCGATGATAGCTAGCGCTTGCTTGAGATGGGTTTCATCCAGCCCAAAGGGGGTAGGCTTGCCGCCCATGACCAGTTTACTGCTACCAATATCACCAATATCAATATTCATCCGCAAAAATATACGGACAGGAAGCTGTAAGGATTGACTTAAGGTTTGGATTCGAGCCAGCTCGACCAGACTCTCCACATGAATGGTATTGATTTGCTGTTGTATGGCTTGCTGTAAATCTGAGTTAAGCTTTCCCGGTCCACCAAAAATAATAGAGTGGTTTGGCTGGTGGGTTTGTAGCCAATTGAGCTCGCCTGCAGAAGCGGCCTCAAACCCATCTACATGCTCTGCTAAGGTTGATAGTATTTGAGGCTCAGCATTGGCCTTTATGGCATAAAACAGCTGCGTGTTATCAGGCAGGCAGCGCTTCATAGTCTTTATACGTTCTGCTAAGGCTTCTAAGTCATAAATATAGGCACAGAGCGGGGCTGACTGCGCATCATAATTATGGATACAGTCAATTATTTTTTGAGGAAGCGAATGCTTATCTGATGTCTCTATTAAGTGTGTTGTTGTCGCGTTTGTCATCATTTTAGGCAACCTTTGATTCAGATAATTTATGAGTTTTTATATTAGATTTATTGGCGTTGAGCATAGAGGACTGCCATGGGCAAGGGAGCATCACGTAGGCGGAATGTTTATCAGCAAGCGTGAGTAATCGAGTTTTATAATTGGTCTTGCTAGGTAAGCTACCGCCGGCTAACAAATCCTGAATTTCAGGCTGAGTACCATATACCAGTTGCCAATTCATCAATATCTCTTTGACATGCTGCCAAAGTCGCGCTTCTAAAATCTCTGCTGATTGCGCACCTCGGCATAAATAAAAGATGGCCTCACTAATATTGTTCACAAAAACGCAATAGGCAATGCGCGACCATCCTGCTGCTTTAGAGTAGCGGATGGATTGTTTACAGCGCTCGGATAAACCAGTCGCGTCAGCAAGTGACCAAAGGTTATCAACCAGTTTGGTGCCTTCAAGATCTCGAATCCAGACGCATGTCGGCAGACCTTGATGAAAGCCAATTACCGTGTTTTGTAAATGCGGCTCGAACACAACGCCATGATTAAAGAAGTAATCAAACGTGCCATCAATTAAAGTATGGGCATAACGGCTGAACCATAAGCAGGCTAGAGTGTCATAAGATGAACGCTCATTATCACGTTGACCAGTGTGTACGCAGCGTTTTTGTAGCTGGCGTTCAATGACGCTGTCTCCGAACCTATCCTCCGTAAATAAGGCCGCAGCAACTTGTGGCTTAAGATATTTAATTTCATCCGTTGTAAATGACTCTCGAAATAACATGCCAAAGGACTCGGTAATAAACTGAGTAGAGCTGGGATCGTCATCGGGGAATTTGGCGCTCATATCAAGGGTGGCAGCCCCCGGCTCTAACATCAGCTTAAAAGCTGGCGCAGTCAGACGCTTGCTGTGATCAATTTTATCTAAAATGCTATTTAGATAAACGGCACTGTGGAGCTCATACCAAGCGTTTTTGCGAATGCAATTGGTCAGACGAACATGGATAGAGCATTTGATAAAATGTGATAGCTGGTGATGATATAAGGTGCGCACCGATGAGGTTGGGGATACCGCCTTGCCTATCAGGCCAAGCGGTATCATATATCCTGATGTGACTGCTCGCTTGATGGTCGGATTTGCCAAGATGCCATCGGCTTCCCACGGATGACAAGGGTAGTAAACCCAATCGGTGTCGCTATCAGTATCTGAATTAATAGACTCTAGTAAGTCGCCAGCGTCAGCAAGTAACGTGTGAGCGATATTGCGCAGTACGGTTTTGGTGTCTTTGCCAATATAGCTGACGAGGGAGAAGTCAACCTTAAACCAAAACAAAGCAAATTGGCTTTGGGTTTCGGGCGAGTGCGCCAATAAAGACGTCATGTCGACCCCTTGCCTGCTTTTTGGCGACGGATGATACGCATGACCCCACAGCAATGCTTGCTCGCTATCTATATAGCCATTAACAGTGGATTTATCTTGCTGTAAATCGTGATGGTAGTCAGTAGCGTGGTTGGCAGAAGTCTGCAAAAAAGCGGTTGTCACGCTGATGCTATTATCAATCTGATATTTTAGCTCTTGGTTGATATCGATTTGATAACGCGTAGCAATATAACTGTGCAGATAATCGACCAATTGATGAATGTTGAGGCATGCCCATGATTGACCGCGAGCTTTTAGCCAAGGCGCTCCGCTTGGCTGGCACTTGCCTAGATGACTAAAATACGCCACTGGCAATACGATTTTTGCAGAAGCAGCCTCATTAGCGACAGGAAATCGAATCGTTAATAGGCGCGTGATTAGGCAGACGCGGTTATCACGTAGACATAGTGGTAAGTCGTCATCAGACTCATCAATGCTTAGGTCTTGATTGGGGATAGCAAACTCACGAAGATAACAATTGATGATATTCGTCAGTGCATGCTGCTCAGACTTATACTGATGGTACTGCGAAAGCAGGCTTGGCACTGGGGTATTTTCAACTGTTTTACTAGGTAGTAGAAAATTTGGTATCGTGTTGTTTGATAGTGAATAGTTTGGTTTCATAAGTGAAGTCTTTTTTAGATGTTTTTAGAGTGATTTTTGTCTGTAGTGACCTCTACACAATATTGCTATATTTTTCTTGATATATTTTTATGGTTATTATCGCGATAACTGCCATCATTGCTGAGAGAACGAAAGGAGAGAGCAAACCAAACATCGGTACAAATAAAGTGACCGACAATCCTGCTAGCACGCCGCCCCATTTTGCTAGCGCATCATAGCGAGAGAATATTTTGCCGCTATGCTTAGACTGATTGGTATCCGCCATTTGTGCATGCAGGCTTTGGTAACACATAAACATGCCAACGCCAAATAGCATTCTAGCCAACCAAATCAAGGGAAGATAATCCGTCAAATGCAGTAAAACCGCACTCGCTAATACCGTAAAACCAAGGCTTAAGGACATTGCTGGCAGGCGTTGGCTGATGCGCCCATAGAGCAGCTGGCAGATCAGATACATGACATGAGGCATGGCATATAACTGTCCTATTTGAGAGGTGCTAAGCCCAAAAGTTTTGGCAAATGGCAAAAAATATGGGAAAGTCGCTACCATACAAAAGGCTAAGAAAAACTGCAGCACTGATATAAACAGATAAGGATTGGCGAAAAAAGCTACGCCCGTTATTGCTTGCACTGAGTCATGCGTCTTCTTTTTATCGCTTTTAGCTGTGTTACTGTTAATGTTGTTGGTTTTGGTTCTTGTAGATGCTTTTGGCAATTCGGTAGTATTTGCGGTTGTGCCGATATTGCCTGCTGCGATAACGTCTTTCTTTAACGAAAAGCTGAGTAGTAATGCTAAGAGCGGCAGGATGGCAAGCACGCGATACAAACTTAACACCTCGTAATGGTGTACCAAAAAACCCAGCCCAATCGGGGCCGTAATCAGGGCAAGTCGTGCTGAGAATTGAGTGAAATTCAACACCTGTTTTAAGGCGTTTTTATCAGTGATACTGGTGGCTAAATATGCGTTTGAGGCAGCCATTGTCCCACCAAACAGCCCCTGAACGCTCAGCCCTATGACGAGCTGCCATAAAGACTGAGAAAATCCGCATATCAAAAACCCCACCGCCAACCCCAACTCCGCTCGCAACAAGGATGTTTTGCGACCATATGTATCGGCGAAACTTCCCCAGTATCTGGCAGCAATGGCAGTCATTAGGGTCGGTAATATAAACAGCAAACCAACCCAGCCTGATTGCAATGGCGCATTTAGCTCTTGGAGCATGATTGGCAAAAACAGTGGCATACCTAACGCAGAAAACGCGGAAAGGTAGTGACAACATAGGACGATTGCCACCATCATTCGATAGTTCATTAGGAATCCTGTTTGTGTCGCTGCATAAGTTTTAAGGTATTGGGTGCTGATTTGCCATAGAACTTATTGATATCGCTCGCGCCAGACTGCTCTTTTGACAACAGACTACCAGCAGACAATAAGTATTTGATATACCAGTGCTGGCTCTCTAATAAGACTTGCTTGGCAAGATGGATGTCGTAACCTTGTTTAGAGAGGCTGTGTAAGGTCGTATCAATACAGTCTATTAAGGTTTGATAGGCGTCATGACGGTTGATGATGTTATGGGCGCTCATCATCTCAATAATGGCAACGATGTCTAGCTGGAGCGTGATGGTCAAAAACATCTGCGCTAATGCCAACTCATCTTCAACGACGATACGTTGGTCTTTAATATCATTAATAACACTGCTATTTATCACATCGCCTAAACCAGCTTGAGCCATGGCCGCGTTAAATCGTGGTGGATAAAGGCGTGCAGAATCATTGTCTTTCATGAGCAAGGTCATCGTGCGGCTATGATTATCAAATACAATGACGGCATTTTGCTGATTGGCTTCTAGCGCAATGCCATATTTGATCCATAAATTTAAATGAACATGGCATAACAGATGGATATACTCTTTTAACCAAAGCTGACTATCACCGTCATAAAACTGTGCAATTAAGTGACTGATAAAGGGGCGACCATCAGGCATGACGCTGCCAAATGCTGCCACTGGGACAGGGGTTTTATCCATTAAATTGATATCGTCATAGCGCCTGACTATAAAGGCGAGTGTTTTATCGTCGCCCATATGACCACCTAGGCTTTCATCGCAATGGGCGTAACACCCTTGGAGCGCGGCATCATTTTTTTCAATCAATTGTAAGGTGCGTTGAAACCAGTGACCATCATAAATGGTTGAGGGCTTAATTAAGCGCACGTTTTTATTGCCTAAGGTGCGGACAATGAGCGGTATTTTGATATGAATATTTGGCTCAGCACAGCACACTACTGTGCGCACAGATAAGGTTGGTTGTACGCTTAGCGCAGACTTGGGTGCCAATATAATTTGCAGCGAAGTATCCTTAAGAACATGCTGGTGCAGCAGCGGCAAGGTTAACGGATGTACTGGAAATAGATGATGCGTCTGTTGGAGGTCCGGACTGAGACCGACGTCTGTAAAGATTGGCCAAATATCAGGCAGCTTAGCGCTGATAGTGGTTAGTTTTTTCGAGATAGCAACCCAATATAGGCTAAAGGTTGGCGCAAACTCTGGACTATAGGTTGCGATATCCGCCGCATCCAGACCAAGCTTGGCTCGGGCAGTCGGATAATAAGGATGGTCTAAATACGAGGCGACTTGATCAGCGTATAGCAAGCGCTCAGACCAACTTGGGTATTCATTAATATTGCGCTCAAGATGGCAGCGTTGAGAGTTAAACCCTTGGCGTGCTAACGCTCGGTGTTCGGTAGCACAATTAAGCTCAATCAGATAGCTGTTAAGCGCAGTCTCACAGGCAACTGGCAACTGTTTGAGAATGGCGACAAAATCCTGATAGTCATGCTTGATGAGGTAATCGCCTGAGTTTTTTTGAAGCCACATTGGGCTGGCAAGTTGCCAATATTGCATATAGTCACTGGCTACGATCGGCAACCAACTGGTTTGATTGGACGAGGCTATCTCTAGCCACAATTTTTGTTGTTTTAATACCTCTGGCAGATCAGGAATATCAAATTCTGCTTCGATAATCGAATTATTTGACAGCAACCCATAGACATCTTCACGGATACAAGTGTTGATAAAGCGCTTAGTAATATATTGTTTATCCATCATAAACTCTCAAAATATAACAATTAAAATGTGTAAAAAAGTAGGTAACAACGTCCTAGGATTCAAACTGCCACTGCAAATTTGCTATGGCATCGTTTAGTACGTCATTCATAGTGTTCGCGCAATCGGAATAAGCCAGTAGTCGGCTCAAATAGTCTTTATTAGAGTGGGTAATGTGAATGGTTTGATGTTGTTTTTTTAGGGGCTGATGGATAATGGTCGTCTGCTGCATTTGCTTATTAAATGGGCTAGGTGCTATGCAAATGGTGCCAGATTGAGGTGCAACAATGTAATGAATGCGTGCATGCGTACTGATGGCGAGTGACCCGAACTCGGCCTCTAACTCAGCAATGCTGACCCCTTGATGCAATCTAACAATGGTATCAAACCAAGGGTAGTGCGCCATATCATGTAATAGAAACTCTCTACCATCGCCGATGCTGCGATAGTTGATTTCAACCAAATGCACCTCGCCCGTTGGGGTAATAATAAATTCACTGTGACAGACGCCAAGTCCAACACCGATATCTTGTAGAATCGACAAACAGCGCTCACGGTACTGCACACATAAGGGCGTATTCCAAACTGCATCAAGCTCTACAAAATGTGGCGGTTCGGTTAATGTCACCTCAAAGCCGCCTACCGCCACCAAACTCTCACCATCTCCGAGTATCTCTAACGTAATTAAGCGCCCAGCCACATAGGACTCAACCAAAATAGGCAGGGTTTTTGACTGCCAAAAACTTTGGCAATAGCTTAACAGCTCATTTTTATTCATACAAAGCTGAACGTCCATGCTAGCGACGCCTTGCTTGGGTTTAGCGACCAGAGGGAAGCTGATGCTGAGATTCTCAAGGTGTAAATCTTTAGCGCTTAGCAGCTGATAGCCGGCTTGATATAAGTAAGCAGAATGCAGCTGTGTTCTCATTAAGTACTTGTCTTTAAAGACCAAGCAGTGACGCCAGTCTTTACTAGGCAAATGGAAAAATTCAGCGACCACAGCGGTTGCGGCTTGTAGATGGTCGCTATTACTAAAGACGAGATTGGGCAGGATATGATAATTATTTAAGGTATCAATGATCGCTAGAGGGTTAAATACATCGCATTCAAGGATGCTGATTTGCGCCCCTAAAGGCGTCGCTATTAACGCATCCATGTGTGCCTCTTTATCATCGGTTATGATAATCAATTGACTGTCAGGTACGTGCCTCGATTTCAATAAGGCGGGGATAAAACCTTTAATAACTGCATCGTTGACCACATGAGTGATGAGAACCGTAGAATAAGTCATAGAGTTTTCCTTTCATAATTAGCTATAAATAAAAACAAGCAGCACAATCTTTTATTGAACGCAATAATAATGATAATGATAATCATTTACAAGTAAGTTATGAAAATATTGTGCTATTAATGGCTGAAATCTACTAAAATTTTTTAAGAGAGGGGTTTAAGTGCGAAGGTAAGCAGTGAAATTTGATAAGAGAGACAAAGAGGTTGCAATGTTTTTTTGAAATAAAAGCAAATCCATTTCAGATTTGCTTTTATCGTTGCGAAGTATTCAAGGATTAGAATTTATTAACCCTTAAAATTGATAGTTAAGCCCCAGTTTGTATGAACGTCCGGGTGCAGGATAGCGACCAACAGGACTGGTATCGACACCGCGGAAGTAATACTGTTCATCAAATAAGTTATTAATACCGAACTGAACAGATAGTTTTTCGTTTTTGGTATCTTGCAATGTTTTTTGTAGGCTCAAGTTCCAAACTTGATAAGCAGGTATCTCACCAATGCCGCCGTCTTTGCTTTCTTCTACCGTGTTGGCATTATCAGCATAAGCTTTGTCATAGTAAACGCCAGATAAAGTAGCGTTGTAATCTTGATGCTTATAATTGGCGTGCCAGCCCAACTGATGTGGCGAGCTGTACGGCAGTTGATTGCCTTCATCTGCCCCTTCTTTTAGCGTGGCATCAAGATAGTTGTAACTAAGACCTACATCTAGGTTTTTGAATGTTTTTGGGGTATAAGTAATCGCAGTCTCTAAACCTTGATGCAGGGTACGACCCACATTATCAAAGCTTTGCTCTGCGCTGTTCCATTGCAGCTGATCTTTAAAATCTATGCGATACAATCCCAAATTAGCTTGAATGTTATCGGTGGTATAGCGTGTACCTATTTCATAATTCCACGCAAGCTCACTGCCTTCTTCACCGTTACCGCGAATATTGGCAATTTGCGGCGTTCTTAGAGATTTCTGCGCATTGGCATAAATCAGCCAAAGCTTGTCATCAGACTTGGTTAATGCATAAGATGTGGTTAATCCAGGTAGCCACTCTGTGATGGTGTTATCTGTTTGCGTGTTATTACCAGCATCATTAAACGTCATTTTTGCATTCTCGTAACGAATACCAGGGGTGATTTTTAGGCGCTCATCCATAAAACTCATCTCATCACTAAGATAAGCAGCCCATGCATCCGTTTGTAACTGCCAATCACGGGGCATGGTCGTCGTACCATCAGCAAGCTTGGTTTGCATCAGTTTATAATCGATGTCTTCATTGACGTAGCGCACGCCACTGATGAGGTGATGTTTGATGTTTTTATTATTGCCAAATTGCACAGAAAATTTCGGCTCTACGCCATAGACGTTAAACTCACGAGGGGAGGTACGCAGGCTGTCTGCTGCAATAGAAGGATCTGCCCAATGTACACCTTGTTTGTTCGCTTGTGAGTTAAATCCCCATTCAAAATTACGTGTGGCATGATGGCCAAAAGTAGTGAGGTCTAATACTGCTTCATCACCGATATCCAAGTAGTTTTTGTACTTAGCATGCCAGCGCGTTGATTTACCTTGATAAGCTTCAAGTGGGCGTTGACTCTGTTCGACATCTTGCTCATAGGCAGAAGGCGAGAGCGCACCAGGCATTTCTGTATCGGCATCATAGTATTGCAAGAACCCTTCTAGTTCCTGATTGTCATCAATATACCAAAGGGCTTTGGCTTGTAGGTTAGTAACTTTAGTGTCTGAGTGATCTCTAAAGCTGTCACCCTTAATACCGTTGGCTTCTAGCTGTATTCCGAAATCATCATTTAACCAGCGGCTGTGACGAGCATATAAACTGGTCAATGGCTTACCATTTTGCTCAAAGACCGTTAAATTGGTGCCAATCTCATTTTGAGTCTCTTTGGCAATAGGTTTGGTAATGAGGTTGATCACACCGCCGACATTATTTGGACCATATTGGGTCGCAGCCCCGCCGCGTACGACATCGATGCGCTCAAGATTATCGAGGGTCGCCGGGAAGATAGATTGACCGGTATGACCATAAGGTGCCAAGGTTAAAGGAATGCCATCCATTAAAAACTGCGCCTGTCCACTACGGCTGGCATGTAGACCACGTATGGATATATTAGGTAATACACCAGTCCCTGTTTCATCGTCAATTTTGACACCTGGAATAAACTGTAGCGCACCGTCAATTGAGTTACTCACGGTTTTCTTAATGAAATCGTTGTCAATCACCGTACGATTACCAGCAAATGCTTTTACCTGATTAGCACTAGAATCACCTAACGTCTCTGCAGTGACAATGATTGGCGCTGCAGTAAAAGAAAGTACTTTTGTTTCTGCTTTATTATTAATGGAGCTAGTTGTAATGGAAGTGTCTGAGCGAGCCTCAACACTCGTTTTCTTACTAATGGGCGTCATCTCAGCGCTACTTTGTTGATAAATGCAAAACATAGCAAGACAAAGCGCAGAACGTTTAAAAATAATAATCATAACAATTCCAATTATTTAGCAGGTGTTTATGTCAGTCAAAGGTGAATAGTGTTACTAAAACGTTGCAATTATAAACAGTAATAGTTATCATTTGCAAAATTATTATCATTTATATGCTTAAGTATTAATAAGTACTGCTCAATAATTATTGAGACTAAGCCACTGACAACCTCGCTCATTCCTTAACACATCTATGGATCTAATTATGTCTCACCATCAACCTAAACCCTTAGTGACTGCGGTCCGTGCTCAATTATTCCTAGCCATGATGACGACTGGTCTAACCATGGTGGTGAGTCAACAGGTTGCTGCTCAAGAGACAGCTATACAGCCATTAACAACACTGCCATCGACGACGCTAGCGCCGATTGTGGTCACGGCTAAAACTTATGAAGGTTATGCTGCTTATGCCCCAACGTCAGGGACCAAGACACAGACCGAGTGGTTAGATGTGCCGCAGTCAGTATCGGTAGTGACTAAAACGGAGCTAGAAGATAGAGGCGCGGTGCGCGTGATGGATGCTATGAAAGGCGTCGCCGGTTTGAATAACACGCTTGGCGAAGGTAGCCGAGACGAGTTTGTGCTGCGTGGATTCAATGGTTTAAACGATGTCTATAGCGATGGTATGCGTGATGATGGCAAATTGCAGTCCTATCGCAGCCTCGCCAATGTAGAGCGCGTAGAGGTGGTAAAAGGTCCAGCGGGCGCGCTGTATGGGCGCGGTAGTGCAGGTGGTATTATCAACTTAGTCACTAAAAAAGCGGAAGGCGATGACTTCGATAAGGTGCAAGCGCAAGTGGGTAGCGATGGCTTAGCCGTGGCGCGCGTCGATAGCTCGCATAAATTATCAGATACCGTCAATGCCCGTATCAATGCCGAGTATCGCCGCAGTGACTCCTATGTCGATCATGTCGATTCAAATGATGTCTTTATCGCACCAACGGTACGTTGGCAGCCGACTGACCAGCAAACGCTTGATTTCTCCCTCGATTTTATGCGCCAGCACCTTGTACCTTATCGCGGTGTTCCGTCCAAAAATGGTAAGCCTGTTGATGTACCTCCTAATACTTTTTATGGCGGCACCAATGATTACCAAGATTCAGACACTTGGCATGCCAATGTCAATCATGAGTTTGATATCAATGATGATCTTAAATGGACCAATCGAGCTTCATACAGCCATATTACTTTAGAGCAAAAAGGCACCCGTCAATCATCTGCTGATGTGGTCAATGATAAGGTTGAACGTACTGTCAATAATTTTGGTTATGATCCACGCACCAGCAAAACCTTACAGTCTGAGCTTGCTTGGAATCTTGATAATCATGAGCTGCTATTTGGCGCTGATTACAATGATATCGACATTGACTTAACTCTTGCGACTGACAAAAATGTACCACCCACATCTGCAACTAACCCGAGCGCTGGTCCAACGCCTAACCCAGGTTTCCCCGCATTTCGTAAAAACAGCACCCAAAGCGTTGGTGTCTTTGCCCAAGATGTCTATCACATTGGTGACTGGTCACTTGTCGGCAACGTTCGCTATGACAATATGCGCCTGAGTCAAAACGCTAATGGTAAGGACAGTGAGCTTAACGACGACAAATTCAGCTACCGAACAGGCGTCGTCTATAAGTTTAATGACGCCACCTCCGCTTATGCCACCGTAGCGCGTTCATGGCAGCTGCCTTATTCAGGAACGTTTATCAATCCAAAATTGGGTGCACTTTATCAGACCGACCTAAAAGAAATTGGGGTGAAAACGTATTTAAATAATGACGATATTATGCTGAATGCTTCTCTCTATCGCATTGATAAAGAAGACCCAAAAACCAATGACAATCGCGAAGTGACGGATAAAGATGAGTTTCGTCATCAAGGTCTAGAGTTAGAAGCTCGAGGTAAGCTAAGTGATAATTGGGATGTGTCGGCAGGCTATAGTTATCTTGATGCTGAAGATAAAAAAACGGGTCTGACGCCAAACGACGTACCGAACCAAACGTTCTCGTTATGGACCGCTTATCAACCTGCTGATCAATGGCGAATTGGTGGCGGTGTGAATTATATCAGTGACCGCTACGCTGGAGACGCAGAGGCAGTCGAACTCGCTGGCTATACGACCGTAGATTTAATGACTGCCTACAGCACAGGCAAACATAATCTGCAATTGAATCTAAATAACGCTCTGGATAAAGAATATGCGCTTGGGGCTACCAATGGCACGTCGGGCAAAAACCAAATTGGTCTTGGTGCGCCTAGAACGTGGCTATTAACCTATAACTACGAATTTTAACGAGTGCGTCTTAACGCCAAAATTTCATGTCCCTAGCGCCCAACCCATTTAATGATATTAAGAAAAGCTATTTATGAATCAACGTCCAAAGCTCACGCTTATTTTACCCTTACTGGTCATCGTATTGATTGTGGTTGGCGGTATTGTTTTTATTATGAATCAAAAAAACAATGTTGCGACAACGCCATCATTGAATGCTGACAACGGCACGTCGGCAGCAGCAGTTACTGAGTCAAGTGACAAAAATAACGTTCTTCTGCTAACCGATGAAGAAATTAAAGCACGTTTGCCCAATTTGAGCGACTATCTGCAGGATCCAAAGCGTATCGTAGTTTTGGAGTACTCATTTTTAGGGGATGCGTTAGTGCTAGGACTCAATCCGGTTGGTATCGCCGATGATAATAAACCTGACAGCATTATTCCTGAATTTAATCAACAGCTATCTGGCTATACCTCGGTCGGTTCACGTTATCAGCCAAGTCTTGAAGCCATCGCTGATTTAAAACCCGACCTTATCATTGCCGATGACGAGCGTCATACGGTGATCGCCGATGAGCTTAATCGCATTGCACCGTCTGTCGTGCTTAAAAGTCGCGGTGAAAGTTATGTAGAGAATATACAGACGGCGCAATTGGTCGGGCATATCGTACATCAAGATCAAAAAATGTCTCAAGTCATCAATACGCATCTAGAAAAGATGGCAGATTTAAAGTCGCAATTGGCAACAACTCCACTTGCTAACCACAGCGTGCAGTTTGCGATTATCAGTGATAAAGGCATGTGGCTGCATGGTCCAAGCTCGTACGCCGGTAGTTTACTCAATCATCTAAATATCAAAAGCCCGATTCCGGAGCAAACAGGTGAGGCGTATATCGCAACCAGTTTGGAGCAATTATTAGCGGCTAATCCTGATTGGTTATTGATTGGACGTTATAACGATCACACTATCTATGATGAATGGAAATCCTCGCCGCTATTTAATCAGCTAACGGCGGTTAAAAAGAATCAGGTCATCGAGGTCGATCCCAATTACTGGGCGCTCAATCGCAGTATGCAGTCTGCTGAATACATGACGGCTGAGCTGCTTGATATTGCATCGAGCCCAGGCAAAGAAGGTTCAAGCCTTTCTTTAAAAGAGTCGAATTAATGAGACATCGCACTACTGTCTTTTTAAAGCAAGGCGATTTTTATGGTTGATAAGCAACTGAGCTGCTCATCTTCTATATCCTTAAAACCCCATATTGCAAAGCGCCCGATAATATGGGCGTTATTATGGTGTGGGTTATTAGTCATTTTACTGATTGGCTGCTGGCAAGGGTTAACGGCATATTCAAAATTTGCCCTGTCGTTGACGGATTTATTTTCCTTATTGACACAGCAAAATGGTCAAGCGTCGCTAACTGCACAATTATTAATAGAGATTCGCCTGCCGCGCGTGCTCGTGGCGGTTATAGTCGGTGCCAATTTGGCGGTGGCGGGGTTACTAATGCAAGTGATGACCCGTAACTCACTGGCATCTCCTGCGGTATTGGGTATCAATGCAGGGGCAGCGTGCGTGGTTGCTTTATCTTCTATTGGTTTAGGATTTACCTTTTTAACCTCTACCTTTTTGCAAGCAATGGTTGGGGCAGTGCTCTCTTGTGCCCTCGTTGCAGGATTGGCGGGTTACTTTTCTGGGCGTCCGGTGCATCCTGTCCGTCTAATCTTATCGGGCGTTGCTATCAATGCGCTGCTGGTCGGCATGACACGAGCGGCGCTGATTACTACGGATGAGCAAGCTTATGGGGTATTGTATTGGCTAGCTGGCTCTATTGCCAATACGCGCTGGGAGTCCATTCCCATGCTAGCGGCTATATCGCTGCTGACCTTGGGTTATGGCTGGTGGCTATCACCTAAATTAAATGTCTTGGTGCTGGGCGATGATGTGGCAAGTAGCCTTGGGGTGAACCTGCGTGCATTACAGTGGTCGTGTGGGGCATTGATTACGATATTGACGGCGATCAGTGTGGCGGTCGCCGGTCCTATTGCCTTTGTCGGTTTGATTATTCCCCATGTTGCCAAGCGCCTGTTAAAGCAGGTATCGAATATGGCTTATGAGCAGATTTTGCCATTGTCTATGCTGCTTGGCAGTATATTGATGGTGTGGGCGGATGTCTTGTCACGAGCAGTTGCTTATCCGGCAGAGACACCAGTGGGCCTGCTAACGGCACTGATTGGGACACCTGTTTTTATCGCGCTGGCATGTAGACGACGATTCGATAGCTGATCGATATAGTCAGGGAAAAGTAATATCGATACATCAAGTACTGCTGATATTAACTTTTCTTGCTTGCTGTGCCTACGCAGACAGAGGCTGCAAAAAATTTATACCAGCAGTACTTTAGCGTTTTTGAGATATTTTAACTATAACTAAAAGCGATTCAAAATCCTATCCAGCAACAAAAGTAAGCAACGAATGACGATACAAACTAAAGCTTCTTCATCGCGCTCAAACTCACTATTTGGTCATAAGTCTGCAAGTAGGGCGGTGGTACTGATTATTCTGATGCTATTCATCCTTAGTGTGAACAGCATCTTTTTTGGTGCCAGCGAATTAACGCTAGTGCAAATCTGGCAGCATTTACAGCAAGGATTTGGCGGCGACAAAGACTTTATTGTTTGGCAGCACCGATTGCCACGCACGATATTATCAATTTTAGTCGGGGCAAGTCTTGGGTTATCAGGCTCATTGGTGCAAGGGGTCATTCGTAACCCGTTAGCATCTCCTGACTTGATGGGTATCAGTGCTGGCGCAGGGTTCTGCGCAACTCTTTTGCTGGTTATGATTCCTGCTGCTCCCATGTGGTGGTTATCTGTCGCAGCCTTACTAGGTGGGTTATTGGCCTTTTGTATTATTATACTATTAGCACAGATATCACAGCCTACGCCCGCACGCTTAGCACTGATTGGCGTCGCTATTAGTGCCTTTTTAGCCAGTGGGATTAATTTTCTATTGGTCATTTATCCCGTTGAAATCAATACCGCAATGATTTGGTTAACTGGTAGCTTGTGGGGTCGCAGCTGGCAACATATTCCCATGTTAACGATAATATTTGCCTTATTAATGGTCATCAGTATGTATTTAGCGTGGCGCTTGGATGTGCTAGGACTTGGCGGGGAGACGGCATATCATCTTGGTGTGTCAGTCAAACCATTAGAATTTACCACATTATTTATCGCAGTGGTGATTGCGAGCTTGGCGGTGTCGGTGGCAGGAACAGTCAGTTTTATTGGTTTACTCGCGCCTCATATCGCACGATTGCTCTTTGGGCATCAGCACCGTATCTTGTTGCCAGCGTCAGCGCTGATAGGTGCGATCATTTTAGTCACCGCAGATGTATTGGCACGCAGTCTATTTGCGCCAATTGAGTTACCAGCTGGTGTCTTAACCTCAGTGATCGGTGCGCCTTATTTTATCTTTTTGCTATCGCGCTATAAGGGGTGGTGATGCTATCAGTGAATGAACTCCAGCTTGGCTATCATGGCGGACAGACAGTTATCAAAAACTTGTCACTTGAGTTGCCAGAAAATAAAGTCATTGGACTCATTGGCCCAAATGGTTGCGGAAAATCGACACTATTAAAAGGCTTGTGCCGGCTGATTCAACCTCAATCGGGCAGAATCTTACTTAGACAACAAGATATGGCGCAATTGAATAATCGTCAGATTGCTCGTCAGATATCGGTATTGCCACAAGTACAGACCAATCCTGAAGGCTTGACCGTCAGACAGTTGGTCGAGTATGGCAGAACGCCCTATGTCTCACATTGGGGTAAGATGAGCGCGGCAGACAACCAGATAGTAGATAGCGTCATGCATGAGATGTCTATTCAATCTCTAGCTGAGACACCACTTGAAGCCTTATCTGGCGGTCAACAGCAGCGCGCTTGGCTCGCGATGGTTTTAGCGCAGGATACGGATCTTATCATGCTGGATGAGCCCACCACTTATTTAGATATCTCCTACCAGATAGAGCTGATGAATCTTATTCGAGGGTTAAAAGAGAAGGGCAAAAGCATCATCGTTGTGCTCCATGACCTTAACCAAGCAGCAAGATATTGTGATTTATTGGTGGTTCTAAAGTCAGGCGAATTAAAAACGATGGGAACCCCTTGTGAAGTAATAACGGAGGGGATGCTTGCTGATATATTTGACGTGCAAGCCAAAGTGATTACAGACCCTGTAGCAGGTTCACCGATGTGTGTGTATCTATAGCATGCCTGCGCCGCTATCTTTTATCAGCTGAGCACCAGTACAGTTACAGCTGGCAGCAGGACTTAGAGCCTAAAACAACCAGACACAAAGCACCGACCAAAATACCTAATGAAGCCTCACAAATCGATGTCGAATAGTATCCTGACGATTGTATGTATGAGCGTGCAAATCGTTTAGGTTGTAGTTAACTATAGTTCTTGCTTATTTCACATACACAAATTGATCATTAAAAATTCTGATAAACGAACAGCAATATTGTTTATCAGAATTAGTATAGTGTTTGACTGAAAGTTAATCTGCTTTAATAATTTCCTAAAGCCTAAAGCCTAAAGCCTAAAGCCTAAAGCCGCTCTTACTCTATCTTCAACATCGATTTTGCCACAGCTTCGGCCACTTTAATGCCATCAATCCCTGCTGATAATATTCCACCTGCGTAGCCGGCGCCTTCGCCTGCAGGGAATAAGCCTTTGGTATTAATGCTTTGGAACTCTTTATTGCGTTTAATACTGATTGGTGACGATGTTCTGGTTTCTACGCCAGTTAGTAGACCATCATCAGATGAAAACCCTTTGATTTTTTTATTAAACGCTGGAATGGCTTCACGTATGGCATCCACGGCAAAGTCTGGCAGTGCTTTGCTTAAGTCGGTTAAGGTAATGCCCGGCGTGTAAGACGGGTTAACATCCCCTAATTCTGAATTTGGTTTACCTTTTAAGAAATCACCAATGGTTTGCGCTGGTGCACTGTAGTCTTTGCCGCCCAATTCAAACGCTAAGGTTTCTAGTTGTCTTTGTAATTCGATACCAGCAAGAGGGTGGTTTGGGTAATCTCGCTCTGGGTCGATGCCGACAACAATAGCACTGTTGGCGTTACGCTCGTTCCTTGAATATTGGCTCATGCCGTTAGTGACAACACGGCCTTCTTCTGATGCTGCGGCAACAACGGTCCCACCTGGACACATGCAGAAGCTATAAACAGAACGACCATTTTTACAATGATGAACAAGTTTGTAATCCGCAGCGCCAAGTATTTCGTTTCCAGCATTGTCACCAAAGCGTGCTTGGTCTATGGTTGACTGCTTATGTTCAATCCTAAAACCAATTGAAAAAGGTTTTGCTTCAACATACACGCCTTTATCATGGATCATTTGGAAGGTATCGCGGGCACTGTGACCAACAGCAAGAATGACATGGCTAGTTTTTAAGGTTTCACCAGTATTAAGTGTCACGCCAGTTACTTTTGAGTCAGTGATGTGCAAGTCGTCTACGCGAGTAGCAAAACGGACTTCCCCACCAAGCGCTATAATCTCGGCACGCATTTTTTCTACCATAGTGACTAACTTATAAGTACCTATGTGCGGTTTACTTACAAATAAAATCTCATCTGGTGCGCCAGCTTTTACAAATTCTGTCATGACTTTACGGCCGTAATGATTGGGATCTTTCACTTGGCTATATAGTTTACCGTCAGAAAAGGTACCGGCTCCGCCTTCACCGAATTGTACGTTTGATTCAGTGTTTAATTTACGCTGACGCCAAAAGCCAAAGGTGTCTTTGGTGCGTTGTCTGACTTCATTACCGCGTTCAATGATAATTGGTTTAAAACCCATTTGAGCAAGGGTGAGTCCTGCCAATAAACCACAAGGACCAAAACCAATAACAACAGGACGCTCAGTTAAATCTTTTGGCGCTTCACCTACATATTTATAGCTAGTGTCTGGTGTTGCTTTAACATGGTTGTCTGACTCAAATTGAGCCAATAAATCATTGGTTAAATCCAAGTCGGTCAGTGTGATGTCTAACGTATAAATTAATTGGATATTTCTTTTATTACGAGCATCATAACCACGTTTAAACATCACAAATGACGCCATTTGCTCAGCAGAAATTTTAAGTTTTGTCGTTATAGCAGTCGTTAAATCTTCAGGTGCATGATTTAATGGCAATTTAATTTCAGTTAAACGTATCATTGGTTACTCATAAACTCGTGTAGAAAACAGTCTCGCATTTTACTGGTACTGATACAAATAAGCGAATAAATATTTTACTTACGCAGGGTAAATTTACGGATTTGTATTGTGGTTTGAAAATGATCCGCCATCTTGAATTATAAATGATAATTTGTATGGCGTTCATCGTTGATGATAACTGCATTAAATGCAAATACACGGACTGTGTTGCAGTATGTCCCGTGGATGCATTTTTTGAAGGTCCTAACTTTTTAGCGAGAGATCCTAATAGTTGCATAGATTGCAGCTTGTGTGATCCTGAATGCCCAGCCAATGCTATTACACCAGTATCGAAACCAAGATTTTAGAAAAGACCTATCGCAAAGCCATCTGCTAAAATAAATATCCATTCAGACGTTATATAAGATATAGATTTTTGCCATCACCATAGAGTGTAACTTTTTTGGATATTGAGTGTTTTTCGGTATTGGTTAATACCGTTATTAATCGGCGACTACCGTGTATTAAAAAACAAAAACCCCTTGCAGCGCGTGGCTTACAAGGGTTTATCGTGTTATATCGTTATGTTTGTTGGTGCGCCCACCAAGACTCGAACTTGGATCGATCGCTTAGGAGGCAACTGCTCTATCCTGTTGAGCTATAAGCGCATAATAGAGTGCTATTGTAGAAAAAAGCACTTATAAAATCAATTAATACCGAATAAGTAGAGGGTTTTGTATTTATTTAGCAATACTGATAGCGTCAGCGACATCTACTGTCAACTCACCTGTTGCTTTTTTGCCTTGCGTATTTGACTTAAACAGATTTGCCATATCATTTTGATAGCCATCGATATTTTCATAATCGTGTCTACTTAATATATCTTGCCCTGTACTTGAGAGTAAAAAGTTTCGAAAGTTAAGTGCAATAGGATTTTGAGTTAAGATGACACCGTCTACTTTTTTCTTGTCTTTTAAGGCATAACTAAACGATACAAGACTTCGAGTGTTTGTATTATCAGCTTCACCTTTAGCAGCGATTTCATCAGCATTACTATCTGCATCGATAGTATCTTCTACCATGCCATTTTTTGCCTTGCTCTGGTTTTGTTCATCTTGTGCTATTTTTAATTTTTCTTGTAATGGTGCTAAGCGCGCTGCCGATAAATTGCCATCAGCAATAATGATATCGGTATCAACAATAAATAAAGACGGCTCATGATCGGCTACTTTATTATCCGATAGCGTCAAAAGTGCAACAGAGGCGACATAACTTGTCATGATTTCTACATTGGGATAACGAGATTGAAAACTTGAAATCACAGCATCTAAAGGCGCTTGTAGTTTTTCTTCTGCTTGTATGTGCAAAGTGCTCTTGGCAACCGTCTCTCCATCTTCTTCTGCTGAAGCAGTTGATCCACTATCATTTGACATAATAGGCAATGGATCCATGTTTTTACGATTGCTGGTCCATAACCAAGTAAAGATGGCGATAAAAATAATCAGCAGCAGTAAAATGAGCCCAGCCAGTAGCAGCTTGTAGTCTTTCATATAGTACCGATCTTCTTATTGTTGGTTTAAATGTGGTTTAGAGCGGTTGATGCAGCATTTCATCTGCTAAATCCGCCAGCATATCCGAAAAAATATCAGTTATTTCTTGTGTAATAGCTATGGCTTCTTGTTCTGGGTTTTTATGAGCAGTAGTATTATTGCTACTTGCCAGAGCAGAGAGGTAGTTTGAAGGGGAAGAGGGTTGATTGTCAATCATTTTTGTGGAGGCTTGATGCGCCGCCAATGGTGATTGTCCTGCACTTAGTTTATCTTTAAGCCATTCAAAGCCGTGAGTTCCCCACCATGCCTCGAAGCGTGATAAGGTGCTTCCACGTACTGCTATAGGTAGGTTTAGCGTTCGTAGTTTTTGTGCCAAAATAGGATCGCTTATGGCTTGATGAATACTTAGATAGAGTCCACGACTGTCATCCTTATATGGCTGTCTATTTTGCCAAGATTGATCATCTATTTTCATACGTGGCAATTGCCAAAGCTCACCGCGGTAGTATACGACATATAAACGTCGTTTAGGATGAATGAAAATGGCATCAATGGGACGCAAGGGCATAGTATTAAATTGTCTCATCACTAAGAATTGAGGTAAAACACAGCGACATCTATTGTCGCAGTGTGTTTTTATCGATGGTTTATATGCTAGTAAACGTTGACGAACAATGGCAAACTAATAGCCAGATTACTATTCCCCTTACAAGAGAGTCTGTAAGCGGATATACATGAGTGTTTACCAATGCAGTTTGATTTAACAGCGTCATGCTAGCAGAAATGTCATCCATTGACGACTCCTAAAGATGGATTGACAAGTATTGCCGCCTACAGCGTTGTTATTACACTCAAAATTTTACTATGAATGTTTGCGTGCTATCTCGAGCATGTATTCTTTATCAATTCCTTTATTCTCCTGCTACTTCAATCAGACTATCCTCTATGTTTACCATTATACAATCCCATCGTACCGAAAATCTTGTTGATCAGCTTCTTGTGCAATATCAGTCCAAAAATCAGCCTGTTTTTGAGCCTTTTATTGTCATTGTGCCTTCAATGGTATTGGGTGATTGGTTGGATAAAACCATTGCTAGCCGTGCTGGTATTAGTACCTTGGTGCGTACTAAGTTTTGGGGACAGTATCAATGGACGCTGATGCAAGATGTATTGACTCGCCATAATTCATATCTGTTAGAGCGGGACCCTGATACAGCAACCTTGAATGTTCCTGAAGTGGCGGTATTGTCACCAACAGTCATGCAGTGGCGATTGTTTGGGTATCTGACTTACTACCAAGAGTCGATTATTGAAGATGAAAAACATCCGGTGAATCCGCTGCTGGCGTCTTTGATTGATGAGCCACAAGCTGGGGTTCAGCAAGACAATGTAAGACAAGATAAGTCGCAGCAAGATGCGCGTATTTGGCAGCTGTCAAATGATCTGGCGAGGGTGTTTAATCGTTATTTGACCCATCGTGAGGATTGGTTGGCGCTATGGTCGCATAACAAGCCGCTTAATGTGGATGAGCTGATTGCAGATAAAGATGCCTTGTCACTGCGCTTTGATAAGTATGCGCGTGGCACGCCTGAGTGGTTAGTGGAGCATTATGTTGAGTTAGAAGTTGCTCAACGCTTCTTATGGTCGCGTTTATTTGCGGATGTGCATCAGCACCGTGTTGTACTGGAAGAGGTGTTTTGGCAAGCACTAAAGTCAAATAAGGCTGGCGAGCAAAGTCAGTTACCCAGAGTGCTGCGTATTTTTACCATCCAGCAGTTGCCACAGACTGAGCTGGACTTTTTGCAGCGCTTATCGCAATACATGGATATCACACTGTTGCATTACAATCCATCAAAGCTGTTTTGGGCAGATATTGTTGATAAGTCGTGGTTACAGCGTCAGCAGATTATCAACCCTGAAAGCGTGTTCTTGCGTGACTATGGACACAGTCTGCTGTCTCGTTTGGGTAAACAATCGCGCGATACCTTTGCCATGCTTGCCAACTTGTCAGGTAATGAGCAATACCAAGATGCGCTTGTAGAATGGCAAGATAGCTTTGGTATTGGTGAAAATGGCGATGATGATAGCGTCTATGATGCTGATGTAAGCGGCAGTTCTCAAATTGCGCAAAACAGTCCAAGCTTACTTAGACGTTTGCAGAACGATGTGCTGATGCTTGATGAACAATCGACCCAGCAAGCGACGGCTGCAAAAGTTTCGCAGGAGATGAGTAAGCAAATAGAGCTGGGCTTTGATCAAGAGCCGCATCAAACACCATGGTATGAAGATGAGGCGTTAGAGAATAAGCGCTTTGAAAAAGACCGCTTTTGGGCAATGTCTGCGCAAGATAATAGCCTAAGCATCCATTCGTGTCATAGTTTGCAGCGTCAGCTTGAAGTATTGCGTATTATGATTGGTCGTTGGCTAAATGAACCTATCAAATCTGGTGAGAAGAAACGCCATATCTCCGACATCGTTGTGCTGCTACCTGATGTTGAACGTCATCATGCATTGATTGGCTCTATCTTCGTCAATGGTAAGGGTCAAGACGGTTTGACTTTGCCTGCTAAAGTGACTGGTGTTGTTGATGCCGACATTCGCCAGTTATGGGAAGCCATTATCGGTTTTTACAAACTATTGGGTAGCCATAGTGCCCGTTTTGAAGCAGCTGAAGTCTTAGACTGGTTGATGTTACCGCCCTTGTTTGAAAGCTTTGGACTGACTCATGAGCAAATGAGCCGTGGCTGTGATTTATTGGTAGAGGCGGGCTTTATTCGCGGTTTTGACGAGCTGCATCTTAAGCAAACGTTGGACGGTAATGATTACGACTATCGCTTTAGCTTTGCACAGGCATTAGACAGATTAACTTTAGGTCTGGTCATGCCAGAGGCTGAGTTGAGCGACTGCTTATATGATCTAAATGACGATGAATGGCCAAGCACTGCGTTACCGGAAATGACCTTGCCGTTACCACAAGTGAGCCTAAATGATGCGTTGATTGTGGAAGCACTTTGCCGCATTTATACCGGCTTGGTCGCACGTCGTGATGACCATATACAAAAAATGAAAGCGGAAGATTGGCTCGATCAGATTGAAACACAAGTTATCCATCGCTACTTTGGCGACGTGGACCAAACACGTACTATGCGTGCTATCTACAATGCAATGAACGGCTTTAAATCTAGCTTACGAGCCAATCGTCACTATAGACAGTACTCTAGTGGTGATAGCGACAACAGAGAAGTAGAGCAAAAGCTGGCAGGTGTGGAGCAGTTGCCACTTAAATTAAGCTTTATGTTAGACAGTATTGAAAACGAGCTTGAAAGTCAGCAAGTCAGTGCGGAGCCGACTGGGGTGATTACCTTTGGTAAGTTTGGTGCTTTAAGAAACGTGCCGTTTGAGTTGGTAGTGATGCTCAATATGGATCTCTCTGAGTTTCCTGGGCGTGATCGTGATAACCGCTATGATTTGATGAAAGCAACCAATGCACGCCGCGGTGATAGAGTCAGTGAAGATGATGATAACGGGGCTTTTTTAGATGCGTTGTTATGTGCGCGTAGTGCTTGCTGGATATTTTATAATGGTCAAAGCTTGACGGACACCCATGAGCATCTGCCAGCGAATCCAGTGAGTGAGCTATTGCAATTCTTGCAAGGCGAAGTGCAATGGCAGGTGAACTCGCTTGAAACATTGCCTGAGAATATTGAGCCCACTACCGAGAGCCTCAAGCGCTATTTGCCTAAATTAATTAAGCAGTGGCTGCTGACTGAGCATCCCGCACTGCCTTTTCATGAGAGTCTGTTTGAGACTGCAATTGAAGATGCTGATATTTCAAATCATACTTCTAAACCCAATCAGAATGCAGATATCAATATTCAAAATAACAGTCCTGTAGGTATGACTGATGAATTAGACGCTATCTTAAATAAAGCCATGCGCAAAACCAAATTAGCGCAAAAAAAGCAGTTCCCGCCTGCGCCGCTTTGGCAAGCTGTGTTTGATACCTTGAAGGGTCGAGTATCTAGCGAGCATCCACAGCTAGTAGGCTTACCTACAAAAGGGCAATATGAATCTATTGCTCAGATTTTCGGTCAAGGTTTGGGGCAAATGGGACAAGTAGATAATCAAACATTCTCTGCATTGATTGAGATGCTAGCGCTAGATAATACTGCTGATGCCAGTGATAGTAGTGATATGAATGAGGCACTCATCAAGACCCTATTTGATACTATATTTAACATTGGAGAGATAGACGTTGAGGGAGTATTGGTCTATCAAGTGCGTCATCCTGCCAAAGCGTTTTTACGGTCTCAAAAAGTGCATGTAGTGCAAGGCGAGGAAGCGATGGCGCATCAAGAGCCACTGTTTCTAGACAGTTTGACCACCTATCAGATTAAAGAGCATTTGATAAATGAATTGACCAACAATGCCACCAATAAGAATAGTGATGGGAAGGCTAAACAAGACAGTCAAATCTTGATGTATCAAAAAATCATGCCAGCCGGTGTGGCTCGTCAAACCACGTTGCCCAATCAACAACAAAAACTGCAACAGCAATGTCTAGAGTTCAAAGAGCAGTTAGTTGCTAATGGATTTGATGAAGCTGGAGAAGATAGCGCAGGTGGTTTACATTTACTGACTCCAACCTCTGAGCACCCCATTCAGATAGAGCTGGCGGCTATACTAAATCGTACTGACAATGAGCCACTGCTTAAGCTGCTACCTAAAATTATTAAGATAAAAGGCTCAGTACCAATATTAGTGCCAATATTAGCACCAATATCAGTGCCGATAGGTACTCATAATAGTCGCTCTCATCTACAGACAGGTAAGTCCTACACCGAGCAATCCCCCAAACAGTGGTTAAATATATTGCCCAATTCTGCCAGTCCTAGGCATTTACTCAAATTTTGGTTGTCGCATTTGTATTGGCAAGTAGCCAGACGCACCACTACCGAACAAGTGGTATTAGATGATGGTGTGAGCATTTGGCGCTTTAATAAGCCTAATTCGCAAGTCAAAAAATATGACAAAGTAATGGCATTTAAACTAAGCCCGATTGTGTATGAAGATGCGGCGGCCGAGCTGATAAAATGGGCAATTTTTGCCAAGCTATCAGGTCAAGTACCTATTACACTCTTGCCAGAATATGCACTCAGTTATCTTGATAAGTGCCTAAAATCTGAAGAGAGTGAGAACGGTAGCTATTGGCCAAAACGAGCAGACTTCTCGGATTGGTTAAGACCTAGCTATCACACAGATACGATATATGATACTTGCTCGCAGCACGCCATTTGGCAGTACGTACTGCGTGACCAAGATGCGTTTAAAGCGCTATCAGCAGCGTTAACTACCTTAGCGAAGCCGCTATATGAGCCAATGTTTGCTGCACTAGATAGTCTAGATGGCTAGCTATTCCGAATGGTTGGTTTTTGCCCTTTGGTTTAATTGATAATAATAAAAAGTATAGGCTCCTATGACTAATTTTACCGATATAAGCGATATAGCTGATATATCTATACAGCCTTACTTATCCAATGAGTACCTAGATGAGTCACGTAACCGATTCGATACGCCTGAGAATGACGCTATGAGTGGATTTATAAATGAGCAGAAGGTGGATGTGATACCGGCGGTAGATGTTGCATTGATGGGTCGGCATCTTATTGAAGCCTCAGCTGGTACAGGCAAGACTTGGACACTCACAGGCATTATGCTACGACTGCTCATTGAAGCGCGCCGTGCGCCAGAGCAGATCATTGCCACTACCTTTACTCGAGCCGCTGCCGCTGAGATGCGTCAGCGTATTCATGATCGTTTGGTGGATTTTTATCAATTATTGCAGTGGGTCAATAGTTTAAGTGCTGACACCAGTAATAAGGAGGCTTTGTATCCTGAGGTGCTACAGGTAACACCTGAAAGTAATAAGGATAAACAAGCAGGTAAAGGTTCAAGCGTTGATTCAAATGCTGGGACAGGGACGGATGAGTTCAATCAAGACATTGCTGCTGATAAGCAAGCGGAGGCTGAGAAACGTAAACAAGTAAAAAAAGATCGTGAAAACTGGCTAGTTAATCAGGCTAAATATGCACGCTTAGACGCCGTTATGGACGATCCCATTAATCTGCATTTGACTGGGTTTTTACTTGATCATGTCCACAGCTATCCAATGGCGGAGGCCATTCGACGCACTGCGCTAGTACTAACCACGTTGGATAAGCTGTTTGTAGGCACACTCGACAGTTTGGCGCAAAAGTGGTTGATTGAATACAGTAGCGAGACCGGTCATCAGCAAGGTATGGCTATTATTGAAGACAGCAGTATTGAGCAGGTTACTGACAGCGTTATTCATGATGAGCTGAGGCAGTTCCAAAGCAGACTGTATCACGAGGAGCCTAAACTATATGCGCT
This sequence comes from Psychrobacter sp. ANT_H59, assembly GCF_008369225.1. Lineage (NCBI taxonomy): Bacteria > Pseudomonadati > Pseudomonadota > Gammaproteobacteria > Moraxellales > Moraxellaceae > Psychrobacter > Psychrobacter sp. ANT_H59. The sequence continues at coordinate 113,835 of NZ_VOBE01000001.1, read as the reverse complement.
AATGGATCAGCAAGGCAAGCTGACTGCAGTTAGCGATCATAAAAAATATGTGACTCGTTCGCTTAACTTTATTTCAGCGCCGATTGATGACGTTGTAGTAAAGAGTTTTTCTTTTGAGGGCTATGAGCTGCTTATAAATACTATCATTGAGCGCAGCGATGAGCTTGATGTTTTTTTTAAGCCTGACGGCGAGTATTATGAAGTTCCGAAAGGTCAGTTATTAAACAACAGAGACTCTTGGCCAAAAATCATCCAAACATTAGAGGATTCTGGCCCAACTGCTTATAAGTCTATATCAGACTCCAAAACTTATACAGGAAAGTTGATTGAGGCTTTTCAGAAAACGGATAATATAGGCAAGCAGTTCTATAAGCCAAAAGATGGTGAAAGAGTTAATTTAATATTTAACGAGTTGCAGGTCGTTCGTGATTTTAAACGGTATATCGAAGAAAGTAAAAAGCTAGATGAGTATATCACGGCTATCTTAGCCAACCTTAATCGCCATATCGTGCTTGCGGTACGTGACAGGCTACCAGTTATCTTAGAGGAGCGCGGTGAGACGACCTTTAGTTTACAAATGGTGCGCTTAAATCAAGCGTTAACGGGTCGGCAAGGAGAGAAACTGGCACGTTATATTCGTCACCATTATCCGGTTGCTCTGATTGATGAGTCGCAAGATATCAATGGTGAGCAAGCCATTATGATTGAAAGTATCTATCTGCCTAAAAGCAAGACTAAACAGTCAAATACTAGTAAAACCAGTCATGAGTTTCTGTTATTAGTGGGTGACCCAAAGCAGGCCATTTACGGGTTTCGTGGCGGTGATGTGGCCAACTACAACTATATGAAAGCCCAGTTTGAGAAAAGTAGCCTTTGGACGCTCGATATTAACCGCCGTTCAAATGCTGGTGTGATTGATGCACTAAATTGCTGGTTTGGCATGCCAACGGAAATGACTGCTGAGAATAAATTAGCACAGCTAGGTAGCAGTATTTATTATCAGCATATCAAAGCTTCTAAACCAGAAAACCAACTGTCTTGGTTTAATGAGCCGACTACTCAAAACAGTGCTTTAGTGACAGAAGTGCTTTCTGCTCAACCAGTGAGCTTGTTGCATCTACCTTATGATAAAGATAAAGAGCTTGAGTATGATGAGTTTGAAATCACCGCGCGTCATATTGCGACCTTGCTCATTAGTGGTCAGACCTTAAAAGGCAAACCGATTCAGCCTAGTGATATCGGTGTGCTGGCACGTACCAAAAAAGACTTAAAACGGGTTGAGGATGAGCTGGTTAAGCTTAATGTACCGACCTTGACTACTAGTGATGTCAGTATCTTTGAAACCATCATGGCGGAAGATGTGGCAGCATTGCTGAGTGCCATGCTATATCCATATCGTCATGACATGATCAATCGGGTGCTGACTAGCCATCTGTATGGCCTGAGTATCAAAGAAGTCAAAGCCATGATGACTGACCATGAGTCAGGAGTAACAGAGGGTAGTCACTTAAGTAGCGCTAGTACGAAAGCAGTTAACAATAAAAAAAGCTATCAAGATTTTATTACTTACCTAAAACAAGCGGCTCAAAACTGGCAGCACTTTGGTGTTTTGTCAGCATTACATTACTTATTAGATAAAAACCCCGTGCAGCCGCAAGGCGTTTGGCAAGCTCTGGCAACTCATCCAGAAGGTGATCGTCACATTATGGATTTGCGTCATATGATGGATGTCTTGGCGCAGTATGGTATCGGCATGGGTGAGCACGAACTATTGGCTTGGTTTAGACAAAATATATATGCTGCTCCCAATAGCGATTGGGCTAAGCAATACCCGTTACCGACAGAGTCTGGCGTGCAGCTTATGACCATTCACAAGTCCAAAGGGCTCGAATTCCCCATTGTCTATGTATTGGGCATGGGCGACGCTAGTCGGAAGGCGGGCAATAATGAAAAGTTTGGGCTGTATCTATACAACGCCCAGCAAGCTCCGTCGATTTTAATGCAGCAATCGGCAGAGAATCAATCAACAGGCAACCAGCGTCGTTTCTCACCCGTACAAGGCTCTGTGACCACAGAAAGTCACTACACTGATATTGAGACACAAGAGGGGTTTGATGAGCTGCGACGGCTTGGTTATGTGGCATTTACGCGTGCCAGTGAGCAGCTTTACGTGGTGTTGCGAGATCCTAACAACAAAACAGGTTTTGAATTAAAGCCAGCGTTCTATTGGTTGGAATCGCCAGAGGCAAAGTTTAATTTGCCTGATAGACTCAAAGGCAACATAGGCATAATTAGAGGGCATAATGTCAATGAGTTCTATAACAATGATAGTAATGGTGCTAATGCATTGGGCTTAGCAGGTAACGCAACGCTTGCCACTGCTAAATCTATAACTGAGACTATTGAGTACGCGCCTTTTGCAGAAGTTATGAAAACCAATTATTTTTATGGTTGGGCCAAGACCAGTTTTACAGCTTTAGCCCGTCAGCTAGATGAATCTACGCAGGCGCTGGCTGTGGTAGATGAACGTATGGATGATGCCATAGACATTGATATGACAGAGTCGGTAGTATCGTCCAGTAATAGTGATTTTTTTAAACCAATCAGTGAGTTGAGCCTCAAATCAGAGGATAACATCCGTTTTACTTTTGTCAAAGGCGCCAATGCCGGTACGTTTTTGCATGAAATATTTGAAAAAATTGATTTCAATAATAAATCGCAGTGGTCTCAGGTGATCGATAGAGCCGTTAGTAGTTATCAGCTACCTTTGGTTTATAGTAGTGCTGAACAGCAAAGTCGACTATTACAAGCAAAGAATAAAGAAGATGGTCGTATACCTGACTTAGATTCAATAGATGCTACAAAGCATGAGGCATTACTTAACTGGATTGAAGAGGTGCTACAGGCGCCGTTATTAGCGTCTAATCAACCGTTATGCTCTATTGATGCAAGTCAGCGGTTTGCTGAATTAGAGTTTAATATGGGGCTATCAGAGCGTTTTAAGGCGCAAGATATTAATAGCCTATTTCAGCAGTATCTCCCGAATGAAGCGGACAAACACGTCAATCTTATTCCACAAAACAAAGCGCATTTGTATCGTTATCTGCGGGGTGAAATCGATTTGGTGTATGAGCATGCTGGCAAGTATTACGTTGTCGATTACAAAAGTAATTTTTTAGGAAATAGCCTAAGCGATTATGACGAAAGCACACTCAAGCAAGCAATGTCAAAGGCAGGATATTGGTTACAGGCAGCAATTTATCAAGTCGCGTTACATCGTTTCCTTGCAATGAGAATTAGTGATTATGCAGGTAATGAAGATAAGTATCTTGGCGCTGTTGAATATGTCTTTTTACGGGGCGTATATGATTCAAATTCTCAAATAACTGCTGATCTATCGCAAGATGTCAGAGAAGCTGATAATAGTCACTCAATGCCCAACGACCGCTATGGATTAGTCACGTGGGATATTCCAATTGAGTTCATTAAGGCCCTAGATGCATTGTTTGGCCTGCCAGATTAGTGGGCCATAAATAGCGAATTAAATAAAAAACAACCATGATAGCGATTAACTGGATAAAAATAGAGACAAGCATACTATGAGTAATAATAACAATAAGAGCAGAGCGGGCGTTAGCTTACAAGAAAGCTGGGCTAGTAACATCAGTGATTATATATTGATGCGCCGTCAGCAAACGCACTTAGCGTATAACGTCACTGAGGCAAAGGCTAATGCTGATAGTAAGCAAATCGATAAGACGGAACAAAATGGCTTATTTACTGCTTTATTCGTTATGTTGGCCACTCATTTAGAAGAGGGACATACTGTACTCACCATTGAGGAAACTGAGCATGAAGTGCCGCTTAGCGGTCAAATCAATGGCGAGCTAATCACCCTATATGCCTGGCAGCAGCAACTATTAGAGATGCTAGCAACGCCAATTCTAGCACTGATTGACATTCAAACAGTTACTCAGCAAGAGGATGATTCTACAGCTGAGTTATCATTATTTATCCTGCTAGACATCATGTTTGGTAAGCGAGCTCAGCTATGGGCGCAGCTGGCACTCACCAATCGTGAAAAAGAGATACTCAGCAAACGCTTTGATGCGGTTGCTGCACTTTATCAGCTAGTGAAAAACACGAATCTAAATTCCTTCATTCAGCCCATTCATGAGCATACTTTGTTCGCTGACGCTAATTCTAACGTGAATAGTAAAAATAGCCTAAGCAAGAGTAATCAACCTATTGTGTATCAGCATATTAATAAACCAGAGGCTGATACACAAAATATTAAGATCACTTTTTGGTTACATCGAGCTTGGCAAGCAGAATTCAACTTAGCACAGCACATTAATACTATTTTGAACCAACAGATAACCCCTTTAGAGATAGCGATACCGGAAAACCTACATGAGCAGCAGGTAATGGCTATTAATGTCGCTAATAACAATGCCTTTAGCATTATTACTGGTGGTCCCGGTACAGGGAAGACCTATACGGTTGCTCAGTTAGTAATTGCTCTGCAACAAGCTACAGAGAGTGGGGGTGATGAGTATGGAAAAATTCGGTTCAGTACGGACAGTGCCAGCCTAGCCTTAGCAGCACCGACTGGTAAGGCTGCCCAGCGAATGCAAGAGTCTTTGCAAGCGGCTCTAGATGGAGCGAATGTAGAGCTACAACTGCAAGAAGCCAAGACCATTCATCGCTTATTAGGCATTGGTCGAACAGGTAGACCTCGTTACAATGCAAATCATCCACTCGGCGAAGATATTATCATTGTCGATGAGGCATCTATGTTGGGGGTGGAACTGGCTAATTACCTTGTGAGTGCGGTGAAACCAGGCGCAAGGCTTATATTGTTAGGAGATGCGAACCAGCTAGCCGCAGTAGATGCTGGGGCAGTATTGGCTGACTTATGCCGCATTCCATTGCTACAACCTATACATGCAAAGCTAACAGAGAGTCGCCGATTTAGCGCAGACTCAGGGATTGGGAAGCTTGCCAATCAAATTAATAAGACAGAGGCAGATACTCAAGCTATTTGGCAGTTGTTAAGGCAGGACAAGGCACTGAGTTTTCAATATGTAAATACGTTGCAAACAGAGACAGTTATAGATAATAAGATACAAAATAGCCTAAGCAATTATAAAATTATTTCAAACCTCACTCTAAATTATCATCAATACCTAAATAAAATTGGATCACTACTAAAGAATCCAATAGAAAAATCCGTGCCAGAATTAGTAAAAAGTACAATTACTTCATTAATGCAAACGTTTAATCAGTTTAGAGTCCTAAGTGCTGGTCATAATGGCGAGTGGGGTGATCACTACATTAATAATCATATCACTCAATGGCATCTTACTGAGCTAAAGCTACCTCTAGGTCAAAATACATGGTTTCATGGTCGTCCCGTTATGGTTTTACAAAACAACTATGAACTTGGATTGTTTAATGGCGATATCGGCTTTTGCTTGCATACAGGAGATGAGAAAAGCCGACTTGAGGTGTTCTTTGAGAATAAAGCACAGGGAATTGCTGTCAATCTGCTAAATGAAGACGTTATAGCCACAGCATATGCAATGACCATTCATAAATCGCAGGGGTCTGAGTTTGATCATGTGGCCATTACTTTTGATAATAGTCATGCAAGGCTTTTGAGCAAAGAGCTTATTTATACGGCGGTAACCCGTGCTAAAAAACAGGTGACCATATATAGTACAAAACATGCTTTCGAAAAAGCCGTTCAGACACCGACTGAGCGCCATACGGGTTTGGCACTGCAGTTTTAGTTAGTATTTATCGCATATATTATCAAAAAACACTCAAATACATATACTTATCAATAAGCAATAAAAAAGCACCCATTGGGCGCTTTTTTACTATGCTATCAAGTCAACCAAAAACTGATTAAATCTTGTCTTCTTTAATAGCGTAGATACCAGGCAGATGACGTAAGTAACCATGGAAATCCATACCACAGCCATAAACATAGCGATCTGCAACATTAATACCAACGAAATCAACATCGAAACCTTTAACTTTACGATCATGCTCTTTATTAAGGAGAACACATGATTCAATCGATAAAGGTTTTTCCTTGCTCAATTCTTCAACCACTGCTTTTAAGGTGATGCCTTCATCAAAAATATCATCGATCAATAAGACATGCTCGCCTTCAATGTTAACATCAGGCTTAAATTTCCAATCAAGCTCATTGGTTCCTTCGTTATCACGATAGCGCGATGCATGGATATAATGCATACGATGATAAAAAGTAAGGTGAGTCAGTAATTGACCGGCTGGGATAAGCCCGCCATTCATAACGACCATAACAATCGGATTTAGACCAGCATAGTGCAGATTAAGCTGTGCAGCTAAACGCTCATAAGCGGCAGCAACTTCTATACTGCTGATTAGGCATTCTGAGTTACGTAATGTTTTTTCAATTTCTTGATTGCTGATTTGGGTCATCGGACGTGCCTTTGGTAAAAAGTGCCGCTTATTTTAGCAAATTTTAGTGAATATGCCCAATGCCAACTGGCTTTTGAGGCAAAATTAATCAAATATTGGCACTTATTCTGGCTTTTCTACGATAAAAGGGCGGTAATAGTTCGCCAAGCGATTCAATGAGCTGTCTGGCAAATCAGGTAACAACTTATTAAGTGCCATATTCATGCCTTTATCGATAGCTGCTTTGGCAACAGGTACAGATTTGCGTTTAATCATACCCAATTTTAAGGTTTCAGCAAAACGGCTAATAAAGTGAGTTAAAGTTTCTTCGTTCATGGTTTCAAGTGCGGTTTTAAATGTCTTGGTATCCACATGTTCAGGAGTAATGGCTGCAAAACCTTTTTGAATGATGGCAGTATGTTGTTCTGTGAGCTTAAAACCCACACGTTTTAGACCGTCATTATCGATAAAGGTTGCTCGATCTCTTAGAAAATGGAAGCTTGGCAATACTTCCTCGTTATTTTCTTTACCCAGTAAAATATTAAGCAAGGTATCGGTCGCACGTTCAACAGTGACAACCACTTTACGCATGGACGCTTGACGTTCAGGATTTGGGATAATGTCAACCAGACCAACCAATAAATTATCAATAAGATCACGCGCAGTCTGATGCGTTAAAGCATCGCGATATGGGTAGTATGGTACTTCCTCATTCGATGCAACGATTTGCTCAGCTTCAACGATTAATGCTTTTAATTTATCTGAAGGTACAAATCCAAAATAATGCGCCATTGTGCTTCCTTTATTTGTTGTTTTCGAGGTTTAACTAGCGTTACATTCTTCGTTAAATCGGTTAGTATTTAAATGGGTTGCCAACCAAATATTCACCATATCATATACTGACTGATGACGTCTGCTAACTATAAAGTTCAGCCGTATTAATGGATGATGATATGACAAAATTTCTATCAACTGCTTAATTGCGTATGGTCAGGTGCTCTGAGTCACCTGCCGAAGACTAATTTAACATATTTTTTATATTCTAAATTAAAAAGCTTGAACTTATAAGGCTACCCATTACTTGTCTAAGGAGAGATAAGATGAATAGTGCAATCGTGCTATTGTTTGCTGTTGCCGCTATGCTTTGCGGTTATCTGTTTTACTCAAAATTTATCGCCACTAAAATTTTGGCATTGGATAATAGTATCCCCACGCCAGCACATACCATGAAGGATGGGGTAGATTATATTCCCACCAATAAATATGTGTTATGGGGACACCATTTTACTTCAGTCGCAGGGGCAGCACCGATTATTGGTCCTGCCATTGCGGTTATTTGGGGCTGGGTACCTGCTATCATTTGGGTGGTATTAGGTACTATTTTTATGGCGGGTGTCCACGACATGTCTGCCATTTGGGCTAGCATGCGCAATCGAGGTCAATCGATTGGCTCGATTGCCGGTACGGTCATGGGTACACGTGTACGCAGCTTGATGATGATTGTCATCTTTTTATTATTACTCATGGTAAATGCGGTATTCGGCGTCGCTATTGCTAATATGATGATAAAAACCCCATCCGCTGTGCTGCCTGTTTGGGGCGCTTTGATAGTCGCGTTTATCATCGGTCAGTGCATTTATCGCTATAAGATGAATCTGGTTTGGGTATCAATCATTGGGGTTACGGCTTTATATGGGCTTATCTATCTCGGTCCTATGTTCCCCATTGTGTTACCTGAGACATTCTTAGGCTTACCTGACAATGCTGTTTGGATTATTATTTTGTTTGTCTATGCGGCAATCGCGTCTTTGTTACCAGTCTGGATGCTGTTGCAGCCGCGCGATTACATCAATGGCTTGCAATTATTTGTCGGTCTGATTTTATTATATGCCGCCATCTTTATTGCGACTCCTAATATTGTCGCGCCAGCGATCAACACAGCATTGCCAATCGGCACACCATCTATGTTGCCTTTATTATTTGTGACCATTGCTTGTGGTGCAATCTCGGGCTTTCATGGTTTGGTAGCGACGGGTACGACGTCTAAGCAAATTGATAAAGAAGAAGATGTACGATTCGTTGGTTACTTCGGTGCTATGGGTGAGGGTATGCTAGCACTTGGCGCGATACTCGCGGCAACAGCAGGCTTTGCAACCCTTGGCGACTGGCAAGCCGTTTATCAAAAATTTGGCGACGGCTCTATTGGTGCCTTTATTGATGGCGGTGCGACTATCTTGAATGCTGGCGTCGGCATTGATATGGTTTTATCGCAGACGATGCTAACGGTAATGGCAGCCTTGTTCGCTGGTACCACGATGGATACTGGAGTACGTTTGCAACGTTATATCTTCCAAGAATTTGGTGAGATTTATAAACTGCCTGTTCTAAATAAAAGTGTGGTGGCCACATTGCTTGCCGTTGGTAGCTGTCTATTATTAGCATTCGGTGCTGGTGGCATCGATGGTGCTGGTGGTATGATTATTTGGCCGTTATTTGGCACGACAAATCAGCTCATGGCTGCACTAACCTTGATGATTGTAACCGTTATCTTATTACGTAAAGGCAGACCAGTATGGTATACCTTAGGACCATTGTCGTTCTTACTGGTCATGACGGTTTTTGCATTATTGATTCAGCTAAAAACCTTTTTCAATGACGGTAATTGGCTGCTTATTATTATGGATATCATTATCTTGATAGCCACAATCTTAGTGACGTTTGAGAGTTTATCAGTACTCCGTAAAGAATGGTCGATACACAGAGGCAAAAGCAACCTCTAAGCCATGTTAAATACTTACTGAATTACGATAAAAACGCTAGCAGCAATTGCTGGCGTTTTTTATCTCATATAGGCATGATAGATAATAAGCATACGCAAAATAAGGGTCATTATGGAAAAGGCAGATATCACAAAACCTATAAAAAATATTGAGCCATGGTGGCAACGGTTTGCGGCTGGGTTAAACGAGTTTTATCATGCGCCGTATCGCCAGACGATGGCACGCGCCGCGCGTGATGAGGAAGATTTTTTTATGCTACTCATGTTTGCGGAAAGCTTAGGCATCGATAATCCTGCTAGCTTTTATACATTAGAGTTGCAGCCTTTGTTTTTAGAAAACTTCCATGAATGGCATACACGCATGGGCATGGATAGATGCCCTTTTGACCATGTAGGTTGCTGCTAGTTTCCTTTGAATTAATTAAAACGAGATAAAAGTATGGCATTACATCCATTGCCTGCATTGCTAGAGCAATTAATGACACAGCCGATTATATTTATCGGTGGAAAGGGCGGTGTCGGTAAAACTACCACTGCCGCTGCACTTGCCAGCTATTATGCCAATCAAGGCAAAAAGACACTGATTGTCTCGACCGATCCAGCACACAGCTTGGGCGATGTGTTAAACGTCGCGCTAAAAAATCAAAAAACAGTTGTAACCCCTTATTTGGACGCTATTGAACTAAACCCTGACATCATCGTTGATGAGCATTTTGCCCAAGTTGAACGCACCATTACTTCCTATGCAAACCCAGACATGATGCCAAAAATTCGCGAGCATCTACGGCTATCAAAATCAGCACCTGGTGCACAAGAAGCCGCGATGCTCGAATCCATGTGTCACCATCTAGTCGAAGCAGCAGATGCCGGCTATGAGCACGTTATTTTTGATACCGCACCGACGGGACATACACTGCGTTTATTAATGCTGCCTGAGATGATGGGGGCATGGACGGATGGATTGCTAGCGCAGCAGCGAAGGCAAGCAAAACTGCGCTCAGTGGCAAATCATTTGGGCAGTCATGAACAAGACAATAATAAAAACGACTTAGCCAATCCGTTTGCCGAAAAAAAGAGTGATCGCTGGGAGCAAGCAGTATCCGTACTAGAAAAACGCAAACAGCTGTTTCGTCAGGCAGGGTTGCTGCTTCATGACCGTACACAAACCGCCATTGTATTAGTGATGACGGCTGACGTATTGCCACTGGCTGAAACAAAGCGAGCGATAGAGCAGTTAGAAGACAGTAAGCTTATGCCAGCCGCAATCGTTATCAATCAGTTGATAGCTCTGACCCAGTCCGATACGTTTTGGCGTCGTCGTGCTGAGCGCCAACAGCAATTAATGCAAGATATTGAGCAAAGCTTTCCCAATTATCCGCTATACCCAATATATCTACAGCAAACCGACGTACGCGGTACTGATGCCTTAAGTGCATTAGTAATCCCAGCATCATAAAGCCCGTCAGTAAGAGATATTATCTTTAACATGTTTATGCATTATGGCTGACCCTGATACGACGACAGCTTACTTGCCAGCGACCATGCCATATCTGCGCGTAATAACTGCGCCTGCTCAGACTTGCCACTACTGAGTGATGACCACTGCGGTTTGCCACGAGCTTTTTTTAGCTCACTGGGCAGTTTGTGCGTTGCCCATGGCGTTATAGCATTATTATTCCCAGCGTCAGTATCGCCAATTGACGCCTCACCCTTATATATCAGCTGCGTAGCATCTGTTGCTGCATGCCCACGGTGACGTAGGGCAGTGAGCAAATCTATCGCTCGCGTTGCCAACAAGGTCAATGTTGCAGGGTCGATATATAACCGCTTAACCCCTGATATTTTATCGGCGATACTGCCAGTATTGGATAGCAATCCACCTGCGATGCCACCGATGGCAGCACCCAACCCCAAGGTTGTACCAAGAGCCGCCGCATCAATACCCAATCCTAGTAACGCACCTGCAGCCGCGCCTGATGTGGTGCGAATGCCATAACTTTTGAGAAGCTCGGGGTCGAACGGGTCTTGCTGATAGGCCTGTAGCTCAAGTGGCGTTGCCGCTACCTCATTGTCATAAAATTTATATAAACTCAGCAAATTATGCTGCATTGCGCGTTCGCTCTGTCTAACCGCTTCTTGCATTTGCTGTAATACTGGCATGGGATCATCATCTTCGCCAATCTCTCGTACAAATGCTGCGACGTTTAACAAGAAATCTGCAATGATAATATTGGCTTCATCATATAACTGTGCCCAGTTTTCAGTGCGGCGCGCCATTAACTGCTCAAGCATTTCAGAATGGGTAAGCATAGTCGCAAGATTCTGCCATAAACGCATCTCATCGTTAAATTCAAATGCCACTGAATCAAAGCGCGTCGAGATATGTAAGTTACGTCTTGCCAGCATAGTCTGCCAGTCATCAATATTGGCATCCTGAGCATCAGTGAAATTAAATACCGGCATAACAGGAATCGCGGCCCAAGATAAAATAGCCAGCTCATCTCTATATTTACCGAGTACCGGCTCACGTGCATCGACGACATAAATGGCCATATCACTTGCCAGCAGCTGCCGAATCACTTTGGCTTCTTGGCTATAGTCCTCATTGCTACTTAGCGCATCACTACTTTGAGCAATATCAGCTGCCAAAAACTGTTGCAGGCGCTCAATACCATCACGGCGACTGGCAGTATTATCTTCAAGCCAATCCATCAGCCCTGATGCGTCCTCCAAACCTGGCGTGTCATATAGAGCCACCAATATTTCACCCGTTTGACTATCCGTCAGTTGGGCACGCTCTACATGACGGGTAGTTGCGGCTTCATTTTTTACTTCACCGAAGTAAACGTCACGCAATAGAGTACGTAATATAGAAGTCTTACCCGTATTGGTATGACCAACGACCGCAAGCTTTAATGCCTCACCACTAGCGATGGTTTTTTTAGCTGTCCTGTAGCTAGTCTCTGGTTCACTTGATGACTGTGTGGCTAATCCAGACGATGATGCTTGAGGATTGACCTCATGCGCATTATTTCCTTGATTATTATTGTCATTATTCATAATAGAATCTTATATTGATTGGTAGTATCCAAAAACATCATAGCTTTTATTGTAGAACAAATTGATCTATCTTTCGGTATGAGTTCAATAATCCATCGTCTAAAAAAAGATTTTCAGTTATTGATCAAACCGATTTTTCGAGCAGATAGGGCGGTTTGCCATTGCTGATAACGAACATGTTGCTTTTCTAAATTCGAGTCTGAACCAGCATTTAAAACATCATTGCCCGTATTATGGTGCTCTGTCAGACTCAGGCTATTGTCCTCTAACAGTTGTACAATCAGTCCATGTTTGGCGTGATTGGCGATCTGATCAAGTTTACGCAAGGTACCACGGTCAGGCAGCGCTTTAAAATGAATACCAAGCAATACCTGTACCGGATTTGCATCTAGGTAAGCCTTTAGCCGTGCCATATCTTCACGGTCATCAAGAATACCAAAATTCTCAATATCAGTCGTATCAGTAATGCCTGTATCGAAACCCGACTGCCACCATTGGTTTTGCTCCGCTGGATACTCTAATAGCGCAACCAGTTTTTTGCCAGCACTGACTTGGGCTTTTGGGGCGATAGGCGCGGGGGCTTCTTTAAAGTCATCAGCATCCACCACATGACGCTGCCAAAAGTTCAAAATCTTTTGATAATAGGGCAGCTTGATATCCAAACGCATCTTTTTACAACGGAACATCAAGGCACAAAATGCCCATGCAATTGCGCGTGGGACAATCCCGTACATCAGTAAACTACCAACCAACAAGCCTGCCCATTGCCGTGCGACAGACAAAGGCATAGCATCAGTCACTAATCGGCTCTGTACGATAGCCGTACTGTCCGGAACATCGAATCCAACCATACTTGGTAACCATCCAAGTACTTGCGTCAAAGTAATTAGCGCCTGATCTGACAGCAGCGTTGACTCCCAGCTAAAGCTGTATTGACGCACAATCAACAGAAAAATAATCGCAAGCAGCATACCAGTCAGTGTGGCAAGCCATAACTGATGACTAAATCTGCCCAAATACCAACGCATACCGCTGTGTTGCAGCTGCCGCTCATATAAATTCACCGCTGCCTGAGTTACATCATCTTTACCACGTATCAAATAACTGGGGCTGACAAAGCTGGCAAACCAGTTTGAAGACTGCTTGCCTTGATTGATAAGCGTCATGACTAGCCAGCCCAGAAGCATAAGACTATGAAAACCCAATAAGCATACCAAGACGTAAAAGAAGTTCACTACATTGGTCTGTAGTAAAGTGAATAAGCCCAAAAATCCTGAGAGACACCAAATCACGCTCATAACAACCATGATGCCTTTGATGCGACCATCAATCTTACCAAGCACGCCTGCCAGCGCGCCATTGCTGTCTATTCGTGACGCTCGTCGATGCAGTTTTTGCAGTGGCGAGCCTTCTTCATTTTGCAGCTTTTCAGTAATGAGTAGCGGGTCAGTGGCAAAGACATGCTGCTGCGTCTCAAGAGTACGTACCAGCTCAGTCAATTGGTCTTGGGGCGATAGCATGGTCTGATGTCCGTATAATCAATGGTGAAATGAAATATCAAAATGTAATGTGTTGAAAATTATAATCGTTAAAGCGTATTTGTTGATGCAATTATTACTTTATTTCTGAAGGGTATAGATGTCAATTTTAACGATATTTATGTTGCTAACAAAAAACCTGACCATATGGTCAATAATAACTGGCAGTTATTATAAATAAGCGGTATGCTAAAAACACATTAGAATCCTGATTTAAATGTTTTATCAAATATTCATCCCTATTCTAATGTCAAATTCAGATTATACACAGCGCTATCTTCCACTATAAACAAAAGTGGCGTTATAGCTGACCAATAATAAAGATTGATGAATAAAAGGGCGATACGCCTTTTTAGCAATGATAGGTAGAGTATTTGGTTTTATAACAATCTTGAGTCCCACTCTAGGAGTTGTCGAAGAACAAGCCTAGAACATATCAACAACAGAACACGAAGGACGGCTATTTAATATGGATATTAAATCTACTTCTCAATCGGCAGTTGCCCGCCCAGAAGATGAAAACTTGGGTATTGGTGCCAATATTGCTTATGGCTTTCAACACGTACTGACCATGTACGGTGGTATTATTGCGGTTCCATTAATTGTGGGACAGGCAGCTGGATTATTACCCGCTGAAATTGGCTTATTAATTGCCGCCTCATTATTTATCGGTGGTCTTGCGACTTTATTGCAAACGATTGGTGTGCCATTCTTTGGCTGTCAGCTGCCACTCGTACAAGGTGTATCGTTTGCGAGTGTGGCAACCGTGGTTGCGATTGTGACAACGGGGGGCGGACTACCTTCTGTGTTTGGTGCTGTCATTGCCGCCTCTGCTTTGGGCTTTTTGATCACGCCTATTTTCTCCCAAATTATCAAATTCTTCCCGCCATTAGTGACTGGCACCGTCATTACTACTATTGGTTTGACCTTGATGCCAGTCGCTGCCCGCTGGGCAATGGGCGGCAACAGCAACTTACCTACCTTTGGTAGTATGACCAATATTGGTCTTGCTGGCTTCACGCTAGCGATGGTGTTATTACTAAGCAAGCTTGGTAATGCTGCGATCAGTCGCCTATCGATTCTACTGGCGATGGTCATTGGTACTTTTGCTGCTTGGGCATTAGGCTTGGTTGATTTCTCTGGTATTACGACAGGCTCTATTTTTGCTTTCCCATCGCCGTTCCATTTTGGTATGCCGACTTTTGAGATTGCGGCAATTATCTCTATGTTTATCGTGGTATTGGTTATTTTGGTTGAAACGTCAGCAGATATTTTGGCAGTTGGTGATATTATTGAGACAGATATCGATTCAAAACGTTTGGGTAATGGACTACGAGCTGATATGGCAGCCAGTATGATTGCCCCTATATTTGGCTCATTTACTCAAAGTGCTTTCGCACAAAACGTAGGTCTAGTTGCCGTAACGGGTGTTAAAAGCCGTTTTGTAGTCGCTTATGCCGGTATTATTCTGGTTATTTTGGGCTTGATGCCGATTATGGGTCGTGTTATCGCTACCGTTCCTACCGCCGTACTTGGCGGCGCCGGTATCGTATTGTTTGGTACGGTTGCAGCCAGTGGTATTCGTACGCTTGCGCAGGTCAGTTACACCAATAATATGAATCTAATCATCGTTGCGACCTCCATCGGTTTTGGTATGCTACCGATTGCCGCTCCAGCGTTTTATGATCAATTTCCAGACTGGTTTGCCACAATTTTCCATTCAGGTATCAGCTCTGCTGCCATCATGGCCATTGCCCTAAACTTGTTGTTTAACCACTTAAAAATAGGAAATTCAGATCAACAGTCCGTATTTGTTGCTGGTACAGAAGACCGCTCGGTACGTCCTGTGGTGATGATTGATCTATATGAAGGTGATTATTTTACTGAAGGAAAATTGTTTGATTGCGACGGTAAAGAGATACCTATATCAAAAGAACCAGCGCATCACTAGAAGCTACAATCAGAGGCTAGAAAAAGCTGGACAATTAAAGCAAACGTATAAAAAGCTGCCATAACAGGTAGCTTTTTTTGTGTATAACCTGTTTTATCAAAATAATAAGGCTGCAAAAATTCATCACATGATCAGCGCTCAAGATACGTGACACACTCCCCCTATGGTAAATAGGTTTACATTGAATCAATATAGTAGAAGTAGTTTTAATATTGCGTTATAACCCCTATAAATACTCACAAGGATGAACGCCTTATGAATACTAAAAATTATTTTATCATCGGTGGTACAGGCGGTATCGGTAAAGCCATGGTTGAACAATTGGTACACACTGCAGCCAATGAACACGCCAGCACCCTTACGAATAACGATATGCACACCGATACTGACATCCGTGTCTTTGCCACATACCATAAAAGCGTGCCTGATTTTGAAGCAGAAAATCTGTATTGGATAGCGATGGATATCTGTGACGAGCAAAGTATCAAACAAGCAGCTGATGCGATTAAGCAGCAAACCACACATATAGATTGGGTGATTAACTGTGCTGGATTGCTGCATACCAAAATGCGTCAGCCAGAAAAATCACTACAACAGATTGAAAGTGAGTTTTTTTTACAGAATATGCAGGTTAATGCTTTGGCAAGCTTGCTCATTGCCAAGCACATCAAGCCGCTATTGGCGAAAGCTGAACGAAGCGCAGATAAGCCGGCGATTTTTGCGACGATATCGGCAAGGGTAGGTAGTATCAGTGACAATCAACTCGGCGGTTGGTACAGCTACCGCATGAGTAAGGCGGCGCTTAATATGGGTATGAAAAACCTGAGTATTGAATGGAGTCGATCGCTTAAAAACGTCTGCGTGGTAGTGATGCAGCCCGGCACTGTTAACACCCAGCTATCAGCTCCGTTTCAGGGCAACGTAGCTGACGGGCAGTTATTTTCGCCAGCCTATAGTGCTGAATGCTTGCTTGAGGTACTCAGTAAGATGGGTGCTGCCCAATCAGGGAGTTTTGTGGATTGGGCAGGGGAATCTATACCGTGGTAGGTTTTAGAATGAGCCTTATTTCATTAGAAATTGACGAATTAAAGCGATCAATAGGCGACAAATAAATCCATAAATTCGTTTACTGGCGTCTGCTCTAACCGTTGTTGGTCGCTACACAATGCAAAAATCTCTGTACAGCGACTGTCGATAAACCGTGTCGCAAGACTGGCACGGAACTTAGCTTCCAGTATTGGTAAGCCTTCAGTACGGCGGCGTTTATGACCGATAGGGTATTCAATCGCTACCTTATCGGTACTACTGCCATCTTTAAAGAATACCTGTATCGCATTGGCAATCGAGCGCTTGCTTGGATCATGATAGTCTTTTGAATAACCGGCATCTTCTTCAACGACCATCTTATGACGCAGACCATCAATCAAAATATGATGCTCGGCATGATAATCATCTTCATAGTTTTCAGCCATCAAATCACCAGTGAGTAAAGCCACGGCAACCATATATTGCAAACAATGATCGCGATCAGCAGGATTGGCCAGCGTCCCTTCCTTTGAGATGATCCGAATAGCAGACTCATGAGTCGTTAAGATGATTTTTTCAATGTCTTCCATGCGGTCATCAATACGTGGATGCAAGATAACGGCCGCCTCACAAGCCGTTTGCGCATGGAACTCGGCAGGGAAGCTTATCTTAAATAAGACATTCTCCATCACATAGCTGCCAAACTCGCGCTGGAAGGTAAAGCACCGCTCGTTTTCAGGCTTAAGCGCCAAATCCTTATTAGTATGACTAAAGAGCACATCATAAAAGCCCCATTGCGGCGCTGTCAATGCAGATGGAATGCCCATCTCGCCGCGGCGCGTGATATCAACCAAACGTACGGCTCGACTGGTCGCATCCCCTGCAGCCCATGACTTGCGACTACCAGCATTGGGTGCATGACGATAGGTACGTAGCGCTTGACCATCGACGATAGCTTGAGAGATGGCAGCCATGATACGCTCATGTGGCAGTTTATAAAGTTTGGCAACAACAGCGGTCGACGCCAACTTCACTAAAAATACATGATCAAGACCCACACGATTAAAGGAATTGTCTAATGCCAACACCCCTTGAATCTCGTGCGCCATAATCATGGCTTCTAGCACTTCTTTCATAATAAGAGGTGCATGCCCCTGACTGACGTTTTGCTGGCTGATATAATCTGCTACTGCCAAAATCGCCCCTAAATTGTCAGAGGGGTGACCCCATTCGGCAGCGAGCCATGTATCATTATAATCAAGCCAGCGCACGATACAGCCAATGTCAAAAGCAGCTTTAATAGGGTCTAGTCGATAGGAGGTGCCGGGGACACGCGCGCCATTAGGAGTAATTTGATCGGCGCAATCAGAACCTAAATGCTTGGTACATTCAGGGAAACGTAATGCCAGTAGTCCGCAGCCAAGCGTATCCATCAGGCAGTAGCGAGCAGTATTCCAAGCATCAGCGCTATTGGGTGAGTCGTTATCTATAGAGTAATTGAGTACATAATCGGCGATTTTTTCAATCTCGCTATCATACGCCGGTCGTACATTGCTTTCCACAGTGGACATAATCGTTACCTCTTCCTTGAGTCAGATATATAAGTGACTTATCAATCCTATTACGAATCAATAAACCTGCTATCAAAAATAGCATACTCACAATCGAACCACAGTGAAGTAGTGTAAGACTTGCCTTGAGTGGAAAAAACTTTAGACCATCAAATACAGTAAACCAATAATAAATAACACTGCTAATATCAATAGCAAAAAGCTAAGAATACTGCTTGTTGTACCTGAGCTTTCTCTTTTTACTTTGACCTTTTTAATAATAGGTAGCACCATGATGACATGCTCAATACCGTCTTCAAGATAATGCTCGCCTTCAGGGATAAACCCAAGAGATTGGTAAAAGTTTAGTAGATAAGTCTGGGCTGAGATGATGATAGGTTTTTTACCGTATTTTTTACGGCAATATTTGATAGCCTCTAGCATCATTTGACGGGCGACACCATCACCGCGATGTGCTGCTAAAACCAGCACTCTACCAATCGATGGGATAGGGCCTGATGGGGTGACGGCAGATTTTTTGGTATTAAAAACAGGCGGGATGATGCGGCAATAGCCAATCAGCTGCTCGTTTTGGTGCGCGACCAGATGTAAGCAATCAAAATCGACCTCATCCATATCTTGATAGGGACAGTTTTGCTCTACCACAAACACTTGCGAGCGCGCTTTTAAAATATGATACAGATCAACGGAGGTTAATTCATCAAAGGTTTTTATCGAAATTTCACAAGTCATAATCACACAGCTTCTAACGATTTAAAGGATGATCAAAAATAGGATGCAGCAAAGAGTGAGCATTATAACGATTTCGTACCGCATTAACTATTCAAGGTTTGACTGATTTTATCTAAGTTCAGACTATCTGACATGGCGCTGAATATTTCAAAATACTTGCCGCCTTTATGGTAAAGCTCTTCATGAGTGCCGGTCTCGACCACGCGCCCGTCTTCTATCACTACTAAGTCATCAGCATCAATGATTTGGGCAATATTGTGCGACACCATAATCACAGTACGGTCTTTCTTAATAAGATCTAAGCTTTTTTTGACCTGTTGACTGGCAATAGCGTCTAGGCTGGCCGTTGGTTCATCCAAAAACACAATAGGCGGATCCTTTAAGAACATCCTTGCCAGCGCAATACGTTGCTGCTGTCCACCTGATAGGGATTTTGCGGTACTCTCATAGCCTTTGGATAACGACATGATTTGCTCATGAATAGAGGCTTTTTTTGCTGCAATCACAATATCATCGTCACTAGCACTCATATCACCATAACGGATATTTTCGCCAATCGTACCCGAAAATATATGATTGCTTTGTAGTACCAGCCCGATATTTTGACGCAACTCATGAGTGTCACAGTCGGCTAAATTATGCCCATCTAAATATATCTTGCCGCTATCTGGTGCATAAAACTTTACCAATAGGCTAATAATCGTACTCTTTCCTGCACCGGAGAGGCCCACCAGTGCAGTAATACGATTGGGTTTGATGGTAAAGCTGACATCTTTTAGTGCTTGTGTACCATTAGGATAGGTAAAATCAACGTTCTTTAGCTCAATGTGACCTTTTAAATCTTTACTGCTTCTGCCAGTGATGTTCTCAACTTGGCTTTCATCTTCTAAAATCTCAAAAAAACCTTCGGCATAGGTCAGGGCGTTATTAATCTGATCATAGATACGATGCAATTGACGGATAGGAGCGGCGACGTTTTGGAACAGCATGACATGAAACAAAATCATGCCAATCGTCATCTCGCCTTGTAACACAAAATAAGCCGTGAGAAGAATGATAACCACCACACCAATCTGCTCGATAAAGGTCTTTACGGCATCATAAATAAAACCAATGCTACGAATACGCAGCTGATTATCGGTCATGTCTTTTTGAATCTGTAAATGCTTCTCCGCCTCGATAGATTCACGGACAAACGATTTTACGACACTGATAGAATTAATCAGCGAGATAACCATCCCGCTTTTGGCTTCTCTATAGCCACGCATCTGCCGGCGAAAACCTTGCAAACGCCTCGCTTGTTTTTGACTGATGAAAAAGTAAATGGGAATGATAATCAGACCAACCAAGCCTATCCAAAAGTTGGTCGAAAACATGATAATCAGTGAAACGATGGCGCTGGCAAACAGTGGGAGCATATCGATAAAGAAGTTTTGTACCAAGCTTGTAAGACTACTAACGCCATAATCAATACGGGTTTGCAATTTACCGCTGTCGTTTTCACTACTGGTATAAAACGCCATGCGATAGGTCAAGATACGTTCAATGATTTTTTGTGATAAATCACGAGAGAGATTGATACGAATTTTTTCACCAAAGAAGCGCTGCCCAAAAGATATGAATATCGACAATATCTCTTTGGTCAAGAGCACCGCACTAATAATCCCTAGCATACGTAGACCAGCCTGCCATGGATCTGCAAGCGTAGCAATTTCGGTCAAGGTATCGACGGTATAACGCAGCACAAAGGCATTAACTTGCGCGGTAAAGGAGCCAAGCACCGTTAAGATTAGCGTAGCGATAATTAAGGTTTTGTAAGGCGCGGCAAATACCGCCAGTTTTTTTAGAATATCCCACAACAGCGCCCGCCGTTCTTTTTTCTCGACCGGCGGCTTTTTATCTAACTGCACATGGCTTGACTGGGGGCGAGTTGGCATAAAAACCTATTTAAAGTTTAAAAGGCATCCGCTGGTACAAAAACGTCACCTATCATGATACGACGTGCTGAGCGACTCATCGAGACTTTTTTGGCTTGCCAGCGTCCATCGATCAGTTCGGTTTTTCCGCCGACGAGCAAGGTGCCAGAGGGATGACCAAAACGAACTTCACCTAACTCGCTACCGCCTGCTGCTTCATTAACCAATGTCCCTTGCGTCGTCGCTGCCGCAGCAATAGCAACCGCGGCCGTACCCATCATCGCATGATGCAATTGACCCATACTCATCGCCCGTACGACCAAATCAATATCTGCTGCATCAACGGCTTTGCCACTTGAGGCGCTGTAACTTTGCGCAGGAGCTACCCATGCGATTTTTGGAATATGCTGGCTGGTCTGTGCTTCAGAAACGTCTTTAAATAATCCCATCGCCACACCGCCTGTGGCACGGATTTTCTCAAGCTTGGCAAGTAGCTCACCATCGCTATTAATGTCGCCTTGCAATTCAGTACCGGTAAAGCCTAAATCTTCTGCTTTCATAAAAATAGTTGGAATACCGGCACTGATAAAGGTTGCTTTGACACTATCAATATTTAGACCACAGCCTGAGACATCGAAGTCATCGATTAGATTGTTTGTCGGGAACATGTCACTAGATGAATCAACTGGATCGATGAACTCAATTTTGACTTCAGCGGCTGGGAAGGTCACACCGTCTAATTCAAAGTCACCGGTTTCTTGCACTTGTACCTTGCCTTGCTCATCTTGATACACAGGCACGTGAGCGATAATGGTTTTACTGATATTCTCTTGCCAAATATGCACTTCACAGATGCCAGTATTCGCACTATTGGCGATCTTATCAGCATCGATCAGACCCATATTAATCGCACAAGCGCCAACCGCTGCAGTTAAGTTGCCACAGTTACCCGCCCAATCAATCATAGGCTTGGCAATATTGACTTGTCCAAACAAATAGTTGACATCGTGGTCTGCTTTATCAGATTCAGACAATATTACTGTCTTAGAGGTGCTAGAGCTGCCATTTCCTAAACCGTCGATTTGCTTACCATAAGGATCAGGGCTACCGATGACACGCAATAGGAAATTATCCCGCGACTTGCCAGCGACTTGGCATCGCTCAGGTAAATCAGACAGTTTAAAAAAAGTGCCTTTGGAGGTACCACCGCGCATATAGGTAGCAGGAACGGATAGTTGGGGGGCGAAAGAGGGTTTTGATTGAGCGCTCGTTTGAGTCATTATGGGAAATCCTTATAGCTTAATAATATTATTGAAAATACAAACAATCGACTATTCATTAGCTATCAAATAAATTAGTCTTTGTTGATGGAAATAGATATAGATTGAGTTTTAGCGATCTGGCTGAGTGTTCCATTTATCTACCATATCTGAAATTGTCCACAAACTTGTAGTCACACTTTTTAATAAGCATAGGGCTTGGAAGATATGCAATTGATTTGAATCAATACCAACCAAATCATATGCTTCAGATATTTTACTTGAAGGTAAGTGTGCATCAGCGTGTCTCAATTCATATACGCCCACTAATGGTGCTGTTATTTTACGCACTTGTTCTAAATCATATTTTTTAGCTAGAAAATTTTCTAGTGATTTTAATGAACCTAGTTTTTGTCCTTTTGGAGGTTGAACAATTTCCTGTAATTTATTAGTATCAATATTATCAGCAGTTACTCTTGCAACGTCTTTTGCTAATGCAAAAAAACCTGATTGGTCTAAAGACCTAAAACGATGTATCCTTCGAAAAATTGAATCTAACTCTATATGTTCTTTAAATAGCCTAAAGTTGAAGTTTTTTTCAGTTGACTCACTTAATTTGTTATAGCCTTCTAAAATAAAACTTTCTGGCGCTTTAGTAGACGCAGGATTAGCAGAAACTTGAGAAGCATGAAGCTCTTTTGATATGCCCCCATCAGGCGATATATTATACCCTTGCCATATTATTCTTTGCCATTCAGGTAAATAAGCAATGTCTTTTGCATAGACAGTAATCAAACCAAGCTCGTTGACTCCAAAATGAATGTTATAGCCATATTCATGACAACATGAGACTGTTCCAGTATTTTCTGTATAAAAGCCTAGGTAACCTCCACGCCTATTGTATAGTGTGTCAATAACGTCAGGTTTGAACCATAACCATTTACCACCTTTAAGCAAATCATCGCTATTTTTTTTTGAACCATCCACATCGGTAATAAAGAAAGTAGATGAAGATAGTTCATCCTCTCTTATACGTACACTATGTTTGCCAGGGTAAATTATTTGATCTGTCCAATATTCTGAAAGATATCTGTATAGCTTTTTGCCTTGATGTTTGTAGCTGTAACTATCTGATATTAAATTATCATCCGTTGGGATAGATGATATATCAGGTACATCTTCATCTAAATGAGCATCAGTTCTACTCATATGGAATACAGCTGTTGAGCTACCATAGTGTTCACCTCCTTCATGAATAGGAATTACATGTCCTTTCCAAGTTCCTACAGGAGTTTTCTTTTCTTCCTTATTAGACCAGTTAACCAGATTTGGTACTGAGGTAATATAATCGCGTTCATAATGAGCACTAATTAATAAAGCCATACCCCTAGCACAAAGATAATCTTTAAGAAATTCAGCTTTTATTTCTAATAAGATAGGTTGCCTGTCTGAATTTCTTTCAATTCTTGCAACTTCTATATATCCATCTTTTGGAGATAACCATTTATCATTCTCTGAAATTAAATCAAAAGTTAAAACTAAGTCCTGATTTAGATGCCAAATTGAGACTCTATCTTCAGCATAGCTATCTTGTTCTAAGACTAAATGAATTCCAGTAATATCTTTATCTGTAGCAAGGGTCAAAGGTTTTTGATCTGCTTGATAATAAGAAGAGTTGTGTATGTATCCCTTTTGAATACTTGACAATCCAAAATCGTCCCAACCGTAATTATCTACAATATCTTGCACATTCTCTGTAGGCACAGCAATCGAACCAACACTAAATATCTCTCTTGTATATTTTTCATAACCAAATTTTATAGGATTTTTAAAATGTTTAGCAGCTCTTAACGGAATCCATACTGAGTTATCAAATTTTTTTCTAATATTTTCAGGCATTTCAAGCCAGTTTTGATCAATATTCATTCAACACTCTTTAAATAGTTGCGCAATTTATTTATAAATAAAATATTGAGATATATAATATTATTCTATTTCAGTCCAACCGTTTTTACACTGCTCAATAGACTTAGCCAAATGCACTGCATTAGCAGGCGTTCCTAATAAGTAAAGCGTTTCCATCAAACTGTTGTAATGAGCAAGCGACATCACAGCCACATCGCTATCATTTTTACGACTTATAAAAACCACATCATCGTCATTATTCACTGTATTCAAAACCTTCTTAAAGTCTTTGTTGGCTTCTGAAAAACTTACTGTTTTCATAGTTTCTTCCTTAATCAAGTCTAGGCTGCGGCGATCATAAAACTTTTAGTACTATCTATAAAAAAGCCGATACCATATAAATATACAGCATCGGCTCACTTATTATTTCACACTCATGACACTTACGCGATATCTAACGTGCCATCGATAAACTCTTTGGCAAAGCGCTGTAGCATCCCGCCTGCGTTATACATTTTAACCTCATCAGCGGTATCTAAACGGCAAATGATAGGGGTTTCAGTCGTGCTACCATCAGCACGGTTAATCACCAGCGTCATCATGCCGCCAGCAGAAACTTCGCCTGTGACATCAAAGACTTCTGTGCCGTCTATATTTAGTGTGTTCCGAGTCGTACCTTTTTCAAACTGCAAAGGTAGTGCACCCATACCAACTAAGTTTTGACGATGGATACGCTCAAAATCTTCAGCAACGACGACTTCAACACCTGCTAAACGCACACCTTTGGCAGCCCAATCACGGCTTGAGCCTTGACCATAGCCGTCACCTGCGATAATGATCAGCGGCTGTTCACGGTTCATATAGGTTTCGATTGCTTCCCACATGCGCATGACTTGTCCTTGTGGCTCAACCCTAGCAAGCGAACCTTGTATTACTTCACCTTTTTCATCACGTACCATTTCATTCAATAGCTTTGGATTGGCAAAGGTTGCACGCTGAGCCGTTAAATGGTCGCCGCGATGGGTGGCATAAGAGTTATAGTCCTCGCTTGGCAGACCCATAGTATCAAGGTACTCGCCAGCTGCTGAGTCGCCCAAAATCGCATTAGACGGTGATAAATGGTCAGTGGTAATATTGTCACCTAATACCGCTAGCGGACGCATACCTTTTAGCTTATTCATCGCTGCCATTTTGCCTTCCCAATAGGGTGGACGACGAATATAAGTGGTCTGATCACGCCAGTTATAAAGTGGGCTTAATGCTTTACCCGTGTCTTTTTTGGCTTCATCAAACATCGGGATATACACAGCATTGAACTGCTCAGGCTTCACGGCTTTGGCAACGATGGCATCGACTTCGTCATCATCAAACCAGATGTCTTTTAGATAAACATCATTGCCATCCGTGTCTTTGCCCAATGAATCTTTTTCAATATCAAAACGGATATTACCGGCGATAGCATAAGCGATGACCAGTGGCGGTGATGCTAAGAACGCTTGCTTGGCATACGGGTGGATACGACCATCAAAGTTACGGTTACCCGATAATACCGCAGTGGTGAACAGATCGTTATCGATGATTTCTTTTTCGATATCAGGATCAAGCGCGCCACTCATACCATTACAAGTGGTACAAGCAAAGCCAACCACGTCAAAGCCGATTTCTTGTAGCTCAGGCATCAGACCCGCTTCTTCTAGGTACATTTTGACCGTTTTCGAACCTGGCGCTAAAGACGATTTCACCCAAGGCTTACGCAATAAGCCTTTTTTATTAGCATTACGCGCAACCAAACCTGCAGCAACCATATTGCGCGGGTTAGAAGTATTGGTACAGCTGGTAATTGCGGCGATAATCACGGCACCATCTGGCATCAAACCATCTTTTGGTTCAGGTAATTTATCACCTTCGCCATGAGCAATACCTTTCGCAACCAAGTCTGTGGTTGATACGCGCGCATGCGGACGTGAAGGGCCTGCCATATTACGTACCACAGCGGATAAATCAAACTCAAGCACACGTGCGTATTCTGCATTTTCCATGCCATCAGCCCATAGGCCTGTCTGCTTGGCATACTGCTCAACCAATTTAATTTGTGCTTCGCTACGACCAGTTAGGCGTAGATAGTCGATGGTTTGCTCATCGATATAGAACATAGCCGCCGTTGCGCCATATTCTGGTGTCATGTTTGAGATAGATGCACGGTCACCAACGCTTAATTGGCGCGCACCTTCACCGAAGAATTCAATATAAGTAGACACCACGCCTGCATCACGCAAGAACTCGGTCATAGCCAATACCAAATCGGTACCAGTAATGCCTCTTTGTAATTTACCCGTTAGCTTAACACCAACATAATCTGGGAGGCGCATGTATGATGGGTTACCCAACATCACACTTTCCGCTTCAAGCCCGCCAACACCAATTGAGATAACGCCTAAAGCATCAACCATCGGCGTGTGGCTATCGGTACCGACCAAGGTATCGGCAAACGCCACTTGTTCACCGGCTTTATTTTGCACCACTTGTACAACCGGTGACATTTTTTCTAGGTTGATTTGGTGCATGATGCCGTTACCAGGCGGTACCACGTTGACATTATCAAAGGCATACTGACACCAGTTGATAAAGTGAAAACGGTCATCATTACGGCGCTCTTCGATAGCACGGTTTTTCTCAAAAGCGTTTTCTTCAAAACCTGCATGCTCAACGGCCAATGAATGGTCAACAATTAATTGTGTTGGGACGATTGGATTCACTTTTGATGGGTCACCGCCTTGTTCTGCGATGGCGTCACGTAGACCTGCCAAATCAACAAACGCGGTTTGACCTAGGATGTCATGACAAACGACGCGAGCAGGGTACCAAGGAAAATCTAAATCTTGCTTGCCTTCGATATGTTGCTTGAGCGCTGCGGTTAAATCTTCTGATGGGCAGCGGCGTACCAAGTTTTCACACAATACTTTTGAGCAGAACGGTAGCTTGTCATACGCGCCAGCTTCGATGTTTTCGATGGCTTCACGGGTATCAAAGTAATATAAATCTGTGCCAGGTAATGGCTTTTTAAAGGGTTCATTCATCGGTTGTACAAGGGCGTTGTCCATAAGTCACCTTTAGCTGTTGGCTGGTTAAATGTGGGTTGAAAATGCAAAAAATAATTAGGTTAAGTATAAGAAAACTCTACAGAATTAATGAGTCCACTATCAATATTGATATTAGTAAAACTTTTAGGTCTGTAAACAGGTTTGCTGTCCTTAACATCTACGGGCAAAATTTCATGAAGACCTATACTTGATAACTTTGGGACTTCATAATTATTAGGATTTAGGCTTAATAGTATATTTGTACCTCGTAAACCAAATAAAAATAACCCAACCTCGTCATTCATATTTATTGGCATTATTAATTGTTCGGTAGAATTATTAGGAACGCCTTCTTTATTCTCCAAAAGATACATTCCCATTTTGTATGAAAAAGGTTCTTTGCCTAAGGCGATTGCTACAGCATAAGGTGCTGGATAACCTTTTATCGAATCAGAAAAACCCATTCCAATATGAAAATTACAATCAATACTTAAATTTATTGCAGTTTTTAATAACCATCTCTCAAATAATATTCCATTAATCGGTCTCTCAGTTTTCCCTTTTCCAAAACAATTAATGGCGTATTTTGCTTCCGAATCTAAAATTGAAAAGTCATTATTATGTTTTTTGCATAGAATTTTACGGGTTAGCGAGTTAATTCCAACTTTTTTAATATTTTCACACCAATCAAATCCTTCTACAAAAACTATTCCGTCAGGGAAAAGAGATTTTGAAACCAAGTGTTCAGCTGTAATCTCCCCTTGACAGTCACTAAAACATGCAGCCCAACATTTATTTTTATTATTTTGCATAGAACTATTTCCGAAAAAAATAGCCAAGTCGAGCGACTTTAAATAATAAAAACCTCTCGTCTTGGCAAGATAATAAACACGCTTTTGATATTTTTATTTTTGCAGGCAGATTAACGCGCGCTCATCTCTGGTACTGGGCGCAGCTCTTCGCCAGTATATTCCGCACTTGGGCGAATGATACGGTTGTTAGCACGTTGCTCAAACACGTGTGCGGCCCAGCCTGTTAGACGCGAGCAAACAAAGATTGGCGTGAACAGCTTGGTTGGAATACCCATAAAGTGATAGGCAGACGCATGGAAAAAATCAGCATTACAGAACAACTTCTTCTCGCGCCACATGACTTCTTCACAGCGTACTGATACTGGGTATAGCACTTCATCACCAACATCGGCTGCTAGCTTCTCAGCCCAGCCCTTAATAACGACGTTACGTGGGTCTGATTCGCTATAGATAGCATGACCAAAGCCCATGATTTTGTCTTTACGCGCTAGCATTGCCATCATCTCAGACTCTGCTTGATCAGGAGAGGTAAATCCTTCAATCATATCCATCGCCGCTTCGTTGGCGCCGCCATGCAAGTGACCGCGTAATGAGCCAATCGCGCCAGTGATACAAGAATGAATGTCAGACAGGGTAGAGGCACACACACGAGCCGTAAAGGTTGAAGCGTTAAACTCGTGCTCTGCATAAAGAATCAGTGATACGTTCATTACCTTAGTATGTAGCTCGTTTGGTTTTTCACCTTTAAGCAGATGTAAGAAATGACCGCCAATCGTATCATCGTCGGTTTCAGTTTCGATACGCACATTGTCGTGGGTAAAGCGATACCAGTAATTGATGATTGATGGGAAAACCGCCAGCATACGATCCGTTTTATCATTCTCTTGTGAGAAGTCAGTTTCCATCTCAAGGTTACCAAGCATCGAGCAACCGGTACGTAATACGTCCATCGGATGGGCATCTGCAGGAATACGCTCAAGCACATCTTTTAATGCTTGTGGTAAGCCACGTAAACCTTTCAATTTAGTTTGATAAGCATCAAGCTCACTTTGGGTAGGTAAGTTGCCGTATAGCAACATATAAGCCACTTCCTCAAAGATGCATTTGTCAGCAAGCTCTGATACGTCATAACCGCGATAAGTCAGACCAGAGCCTGATTTTCCAACGGTAGACAAAGCGGTCTTACCTGCTACTTGACCACGTAAACCTGCGCCTGAAAGTTCTTTCTGTGCTGCCATGATAAATTCCTTTTGTTGGTAGCTTGTGTTGGATAAAATATAAAGGTACTGCAAATATCAAATACTGCGTTGACATCCTCATTGATATGAAAATCAACGCTTTTAACCGCTAAAACTACTTATTATCTGCAAACAGTTTGTCTAGCGTTTGTTCAAACTCATGATAGTTTAAGAAGTCATACAGCTCCATACGGGTTTGCATGGTGTCAACAACTTTGTCTTGTGTGCCATCAGTCAATAGATGCTGATATACGTTTAATGCCGCTTTGTTCATCGCACGGAAGGCTGATAATGGATAAAGCACCATATCAACACCCACCGCATATAACTGCTCGGTGGTATATAGATCGGTCTGACCAAATTCGGTCATATTAGCTAGGACTGGAATATCAAGCACGTCGGTAAACTTACGGTACATCTCAATATCAGTGAGTGCTTCGGCAAAAATCATATCCGCGCCAGCTTCTTGAAAAGCAACCGCGCGCTCAACCGCTGCATCAAGACCTTCGACAGATAGGGCGTCGGTACGTGCCATCACCACAAAATCTTTGTCCGTCTTGGCATCAATTGCCGCTTTTAGGCGATCGACCATTTCTGAGATACTAACGATTTCTTTATTTGGACGATGACCACAACGCTTTTGCGCCACTTGGTCTTCGATATGAACCGCCGCCACACCGGCTTTTTCCATTTTACGAATGGTTTGAGCAATATTAAATGCACCACCAAAACCGGTGTCAATATCAACCAATAATGGCGTATCAACCGCATCGGTAATACGGCGCGCATCTTCTAAGACGTTATCAAGGCTAGTCATACCCAAGTCTGGCAAGCCAAATGAGGCATTGGCCACGCCAGCACCAGAGAGATATAAGGCTTGATGACCAACTTGAGTTGCCATCATTGCTGTATAAGCGTTAATCGCGCCAGCAATCTGTAGCGGTTGATTATTATCATTTTTTTGTTTCATTGCACTGCGAAAGCGAGCGCCAGCTGATAGGGTCATGTCGTGGTCCTTACGTGGAGGGAAGATCTTGTCGTTATCATTCGCGATTCAATCGTTGTGCTTGATTATAACCAATTATTCAGGACTGCAAAGCGGGATTTTCATTCAACTGTTAATATAAATTAAATTCATAAATTAAATATATTAATACTATTTATTTTATGGATAATACTATCCATTAATTAGAGGTTTGTATCCATTAGTATTCATAACGTATCAAACGCTGAATTTCTTCTTATTAGATATTTACATCTGGTTACAATTATATCTATCAGCGTTTTATCATTGTCTACAAAAAAGCCCTCTTAGTCTGGATAAAAGGGCTTTTACTCTATTAAGTCTATCGTAGCCTAAATTGACGTACGGTTATATTTAACCAATAAGACCTGCAAGGCTAGCTAGGAATAACAAGGTAAAGCCACCTAAGAATACAAGCCCTGCAATCGAATAGGCGTTCATACCGGCTGATAGCTTTTTATGGTTTTTCACGAGCGAATAGTTTAACCAACCAAAGATAGGCGCGGATATAAAGGCAGATATCATAGCGAACTTCAGCATAGCGCCTAATTGTCCGGCAAAGAAGCTAATAATCAAAAGACCGCCACCAATAGCATAAGTGGTCCAAAAGGCGATTTGTTTTTTATTAATCTCGTCTTCACCTTTTAGTAAGCGCCAGCATTCGGCATTGGCACGTCCATAGCCATCCGCACAGGTAATAGTGGTGCCAAACATACACATAAAGGCGACAAAGGCGACCAGTAGTCTTGACCATTCACCGATAGTGGCGGTATACATATTGATAAGCTGATCAATATAAGCGACACCTGCGGTTTGAATCTCTTGACCTGAGCCGTATTGTACGAAAACGCCCAACGCTAAAAAGAACAAGGCTAAAATAGCGGAAACTAAGAAACCGACATTAAAATCCAGTAAGCCCTGACGGTGAGTGGTATTGTCCGCTTTTCTCTTGGCTGACGTCCACATCGAGGTGATGGCAGCGAACTCAAGTGGTGCTGGCATCCAACCCATAAGAGCCACAATAAACCCTAAAGTCGCCAAGTTCCAAGGAGAGGCAGGGACAAAATCCGCCACCATAACCGTCGGCTTACCAGCAGCAATCATCACCGCTAACACGGTTGCGGATACGAGCGCAATCATAATCCACTTAGTCACGCCGTCAAGCAATTTATAATGACCAGCAATCAGAAAAAACCAACATACCGCAACGATGATGACAGCTAAGGCAATACTTGATAGCCCTACAGATGCGGGAAGCATAAAGCCCAATATCACTGCCGCAAGCAATGTCACAGCCCCCGTACTAATCACCGCCGATAAAATAGATAGGATAAAATAAATCCAGAGATAGGCTTTTGAGCGTTTGGCATAGCCTGCGATTAAGCTCTCGCCAGTGTCGTAGACATAATCGGTGGCAAAGCGGAAGAACGGATACTTAAAGACGTTGGCTAATATAATCATAATCGCCAGCTGCCAGCCATATAACGCGCCAGCCTGTGTCGATGAAATCAGATGCGAGCCGCCAATAGCAGCAGTCGCCATCAGAATACCGGGACCAAAGATTCGCCAGCTAAAGCCTTCTTGCTGCGCGGAGAGAGTATCGCCTGTGGCGCTTGGGTTATTGAGTGGTTGTGTGGTCATGCTTACCTCGAAATGGTTAAAACGGCAAATCATCACTTACCTGTGTCAGTTTGCCAATGATCATGAGCGCATCGCTTAATACTATTCATTAGCACTGTTTCTTAAAACGATTTGTATTGTATCGACTTTAGCACACCAATCTGGTTTAGTAGAATGATTATTTATATAATTATTACTTATTTTTTGCATAGCCATTCCTGATAGTTAGCATAACTAAATATAAATATCAAGATTTATCAATGGCTATTTTTTCGGGCTTCTTTATACCACAATTATGACTCAATATCTGATAATTTAGCGCTGAGATTCAAATTTTTGCTGGCGGTAAGTAATGCCACGCTGCTCATAGACATGATAAGTCGCACGCAATAAGTCAGGAATATGAGGATGCACAAAATCCTTAAGTGTATGCAGATAAATAGGTGAGGTGACGTTTTCGTGAATGAGACGCTGATAGCTGATCTGCTCCGTACGCACCGTTTTTAAGCTGGCAGGGACTAAGGTGATGCCTTCGCCCGCCGCTACTAACCCGAGTGCCACTTGCAAGTCACTGACGGTGGTGGTCATAAATGGAGAGATGCCGTACTGTGCAAATAAATATAGTAAAGGCTCTGTTATCTGCTCAACAGTAGAGGCTTGATTATGGCTCGTATTATTTTTCTTATTCTGCCCCAAGGTTTTAGGAATCCCTGTGCCTGACACCGTTTCTGGTGTTGTAGATACAGGTAAGTGGGTTTGATGATAGAGAATCAGGCGGTTATTGGCCAAATCGATCAAGCGTTGCTCGCGCACATTGGCAAGCGGATGGGCTTTGGGGAGGGCAACGACATAGCGCTCGTGGCGTAACAGTATTTGCTGTATCCATGGGTCTTGATGGGCAAAGCGTCCAAAACCAATATCGATATCACCAGATTTGAGCGCATCCATTTGCTGATAGGAGCTAATGTCCTTTAGATTGACGTCAATCTCAGGATTGGACTGCTTCAATCTGGCAATAATCTCAGGTAGCAACCCATACAGTATAGAGGGTACAAAACCGATATTTAATGCGCTGCTAGGGGCAGATAAGCGCTGGGTCATACCAACAACCGTATCAACTTCTGTCAGTATGGTACTAATTTTATCGTAAAAGAACGTGCCAGCTTCTGTTAAATGTAGCGGTCTATGATAACGGTCAACCAGCATCACGCCCATGTCTGTCTCAAGTTGCTTGAGCAAACGGCTTAGACTGGGCTGTGACAATCCTATTTTGGTAGCGGCTGCACTAAAGCTCCGAAGCTCGGCAACGGCAATAAACGCATTGAGCTGCTTTAAATCCATGTTTTATGCTCATTTATCTGTAATATCATGTCGATTGATGAAGCGGATACTACTGTATTTTATATCAATAACAGCAAAACTATAAAATTATGCTTGAAGCATCTGAGTTGACACTCTATATTGTTTATTAACGATAGCGTTACACTTTAGCAAACTAAAAAACTTTTCCCTTCATTCTAGCAGTCATCTACGGTTTCGTGGCATAAACTGGTTTGGTATCACTTCATGAGCGACAAAAAAGACAAGCAAAGCGCCGATTTAGAGGCAAACTTAGCAAAAATCGCTAATACGAAGCCACGACTGCGTAATCGTAAACATAATATCTATGAGCGTTATATCACTCGTGTTGAAAGCGTAGAAACTATTGAAAGTACTATTGAAAATACAGAAAATGATCCCGAGCCAACTGTCACCACTGATGCTTATGATGAGACTGATGTTGGTCTTAGTGCAAGTCTATTGGACAGTTCTGTTCAGCCGCACATATTACAACCGCTCAAAAACGCTGACAAGCTGTCATCCTATGAGCCACTAAGTGCAGCAGAACTAGAGTTATTTGGCAGCCAAGAGCAAGATAGTGTGGAAAATACAGCAGGGTTACAGATATCTGATAACGCGAGCACATCGGTAAGCTTGGACTTCTCTGATGAAGATGAGAAGGTTATACACCCTTTAATGACAACTGAGGCGACTGATAACGCAGCTTCTACAGTTAAAAACGAAGATACTGAGGTAAATGATAGCGCTTATATTGATGAACCTATCAGCACTGCATCTTTGATAACCTTACCCATCAAAAAATCGAAAAAAAAGAAAGCAGTAAAATCAATACAAAAGCAGAAGAGTAGTAAAAAGCCGCTCATTATCGGTATGGTGCTTGGCTCACTCATGATTTCTGGTGCTGTATTCACGTTAATTGCGACTGGTTTCTTGTCCACCGGTACTACGTCTACAGCGTTAAATGAAGCTGGCATGCCTATTAATGAAAACGCGACTCAGACAAGTCCGGTCACCAAACAAACAGCTACTGACACTGAAATGAACACCACTGAGAAAAATGTTGTGGTACAGGCTAATACGCCACCTGCTGTCATTGAAGTGCCCAGTGACTCTGACTCTGCCAAATCATCAATACCCAAGCCTGAAACGAACGCAATGAACAATGAGGCAGCTGCTAGTACGTCAACATCCAAGCCTGCCATCACATACGAAGATTTTAGAGAAGAGTCACAAAACACGCTATATCGTGAAACCAATGATTAGCGTCATAAAAACTCTTGTCTTAAATAACTTTCTTGCTTTTCTTTAGGCTCTTTTTTAACCAATGGTCAAATATGAACGGACCAAATGGTAAGAACGAGCCAAGCACGCCGGCAGGGATCGCCCATATAGGCATTTTTATTTTGACGGCTGTGCCCATGAGTACAACAATATAGGCGATGAATAAGCCGCCGTGAGCCATACCGATATATTTTACCCCTTCTGGAATGTCCATCATGTACTTTAGTGGCATAGCGATGCAGAGCAACAGTAAAAACGAGGTGCCTTCTAGATAACCTATCATCGTAAGCGTTTTTAATGCTGTATTTTGTTCTGTTGTAAGATTAGAGGCGGGTTCAAACATTGGCTGAGCCTGTGGCACTGTATTTTCCTTTTGTCATCGACATATAAGGTATGATCGTTTAACGAGGTAAGCAATAATAGCAGCCGTAGGTTGCTACTATTGTCTTTAGTAAAAAAACCAATAGAACGGTCAATATATGTGCAAATAAAACAGATTAAGTTAAAAAGCTTGCTAGCTAAGCATCAAGGGCAGGGGGCTTACTTTCAAATTCCGCAAGCATCTTAGTAATGAGCTGGTCTTTTTGCTGCCAAACTTGCTCAACCCAATCAAACATTTCTGCTTTTATCGCCTCATCAGTCTCATAGCCGCCATTTTGAACACTGGCAAATAAGTCATCAGGCATCTTAATATGTCTGACATCGACGCCCAAACGCTTGATATTGCCTTTCCATAAGTCGCCATATGTCGGCACACCATCAGGATAGACGATGGTCATATCTAAAATACCATCGATGTCTTCGCCAAGCGCACTAATCGCTAGCGACAAGCCGCCCGCTCTTGGTTTAAGCAAATGCGTATAGGGCGACTGCTGCTTATCCCGTTTTACAGTGGTAAAACGTGTGCCTTCTAGATAATTTAACAGTGTAAAAGGCTTGTCTTTCAGCAATGCACAAGCGCGTTTTGCTTCTTCGATATCTTTGCCTTTTAAGGCAGGATTTTTCGCAATCGCCTCTTTAGAGTGTCGACGCATCATTGGAAAATCGAGAAAATAGAAAGCTTGACCAATAACTGGAATATATATCAGCTCAAACTTAGTAAAAAATCGCGTCAATGGCAAACGCTTTTCACTAATATATTGCACGATACTGGTATCAACCCATGATTGGTGATTGCTTACCAGTAAATACTTGCCCTTGGTATGGATATCGTCAGGTAGGCTGATACGCCAGTCTTTATCCGGCAGAATGTTATCGATCATCGCGTTATTGCTGTTAATCCAATAATTGGTCACATCAATGACCGCTTTATCAGCAATCGCTGCACCAGTCACAGCTTTGGCTGCACCCATAATCCATACAGGAGGACCTGCCAACATACTATTAAAAGTAATAACGCCTGTTGCTGTGGTCAGCGAAGCGATTTTGCCAAGTTTAGGATTGCGTTCATGTAGTTTTTGAACGAATGATTTAAATCGCATGTTAAATCCTCTTAACCTTACATATTATAAGTGGTTAGTAACGTAGTGGCATAATACTAGCAGAAATTGATAGGCGTGTTTACGTAATTGGTTTGGCTTTACATTTCACCGTTAGTCGTGGATATAGCTAATAGACGTCAATCGTATTTGATTTATTTTTATATCAAACTAGGTTTATAATGTACCGTTAATATTTAGAGGGTTTACAGTCGATGATCGAAACGAACACTCTTGAGCTCACGACAAGCCAAAAACAATAAAAAATCCAGTGCTAAATACTTAACACTGGATCAATAAGACCAATCACTCAAAGTACCAATCAGCCTTGTAGCTGGTCAATCATACCTTGGTATTTGTCTTTTTTCTCAGCAATCTTACTACGCTCTTCTTCTGCATTGTCTACCGATTCTTCAGAGTCTGCCACTTTCTTATCAAAAGCTTCTAACTCGGCAGTTTTGGCATCCAAAAGTCTGTTAAGCATAATAGCAACCGCTTTTTCAGAAACGTCAAGCGTCATATTAGAAGCTTCAGACGTAAAATCCTCTTTAAGCTTAGCAGCCCATTGATAGATATTAGCTATCGTCGCACTATGCTTGTCCTCATGCTTGTCTTCATTTTCAGAATCAGACTTATCCTCTTCGTCAGATTTCGCTTCTTTTTTGTCAGAAATAAAGTCATCTTTGAGCTTAGAAGCCCATTGATAGATATTAGCTATCGTCGTACTGTGCTTATCTTCTTTGTCAGAATTGTCATCTTGATCGTCTTTATTGGACTCATCATCCTTGCCAGACTTAGTTTCTTCATCAACCTCATAGTCTTTGTCAGCATTGTAATCTTCAAAATCACCGTCTTCATAAACGACAGTATCACCTTTTACTACTTCTACGCCTGTTACCGCATCATTTGAAGGCGTTGTCGCTGCACTCTCAAGAGACTCTAAGGCATTTTTAATGTTATCGTTATTAGTAGACTTGTCAGACATGATTTATGATCCTTTTAATGGCATTAAGTGAAATATATTTACCGCCAATATTATGCCAGTACAATTATTTATTCAGTATCTTAATGTAAATTACATGTTTCAATTTGCTAAAAAGACGGCTACACCTTAAACAACTTCCATTTCTAATAGTGTTGTAGATGACGCTTCTAACTGATCATATTTTATCACCACATTATTACCTTCAAGACTGGTATCAAGCTCAACATGATAAGTAGCAAGCGTGACACTTGTATCATCCAAGCATTGACCGGTGGCAAGGTTAAATCTCTGCTTATAAATAGGTGAGGCCACATACAGTACTGCTTCATCAATGCCAGCATCGTTGATAACAGTAGTGCTTCCAATTAACCCTCTAGATAATACATTGGTTTGACTAAAGGGGTCATAGTTATCAAGCGCAAACAGCTTAGCGTCCTTAGTGCGAAAAATTGCCACTTGTTTACCCTCTATCAGTGCGCAAACACCAGTCTCAGGGAGTATGTCTTCTAATCTGCAAACGGTATACTGGTTCATTGGGTGATCCTTATTCGTATATGATCGGAAAGTGTTAGACGTTGATTAAGCCAGCTCGGTCACTAAGATTTTAGCTTTTTCACTATCGGTCGCAGGGCGGATCTGCTCGCGCTCGGTGACAAAGACCACATTGTCATCTCCTTGCTCACTATTGACGAAATGACGGAAGCGTTTGAGCTTTTCGCTATCGGTGATGGTGGCTTTCCACTCACACACATAGTTGTCGATTAGCAGTTGCATTTGTGCTTCTAGCTCGTCAGCGATGCCTAAACTGTCTTCAATAATGACCGCTTGTAGATACGCCAATCCGCCATCTAAGCTCTCACGCCATTTTGAGGTACGCTGGAGTTTATCTGCTGTTTTGATATAAAACATGATAATACGGTCGATGTATTTGATGACCGTGTCGCTATCAAGATCGGTGGCAAACAGCTCGCCATGACGCGGGGTCATACCACCATTACCACAGACAAATAAATTCCAACCATTTTCGGTGGCGATAATGCCAAAGTCTTTGCTTTGTGCCTCTGCACACTCGCGCGTACATCCCGACACGCCCATTTTTATCTTATGCGGTGAACGTACGCCTTTATAACGGTCTTCTAATCTTAGGGCTAAGCCGACACTGTCATCGACACCATAGCGACACCAGTTATTACCCACACACGATTTAACAGTACGCAACGACTTACCATAAGCATGACCGGTCTCAAAGCCAGCTTGCACCAACTGTGTCCAGATATCAGGGAGTTGGTCTAAACGTGCGCCAAATAAATCCACGCGTTGACCACCTGTGATTTTGGTATACAGATTAAATTCTTTAGCGACTTGTCCAAGTATGATCAGCTTATCAGCGGTGATTTCACCACCCGGCACACGAGGTACGACCGAATAGGTGCCATCTTTTTGTATATTGCCCAGATAATAATCATTGCTGTCTTGCAACGGTGTCAGTTCAGGCTTGAGCACATAATCATTCCAGCATGAGGCCAAGATGGAGGCGACCGTAGGTTTGCAAATCTCACAGCCATGACCGTTACCATGCTCATCCAACAGAGCATCAAAGGTTCTAATACCATGAACACGAATCAAGCTATAGAGCTCTTGACGGGTATAGGCAAAGTGCTCACATAAGTCGTTATTGACCTCAAACCCAAGGGTCGTTAACTGATAGCTTAAAGTATCTTTCACCATAGGCGCACAGCCACCACAGCCTGTACCTGCGCTGGTACAAGATTTCAATTCTGCAATGGAGTACGCACCGTTCTCAACCGCCGCGCAAATAGCCCCTTTGGTGACGTTGTAGCATGAGCAAATCGTGGCGCTATCTGGTAAATTTTCTATACCCATCGTTGGTTTTTCAACGTTAGGTAAAATCAGGCTTTCAGGATGGGCAGGTAGGTCAATGTCGTTGAGATATAACTGTAATAGATTATTATAGTCTTCGGTATCACCAACCAATACCGCACCAAGCAAGCGCTTATTATCAGACGTTGTGACCAGTTTCTTATAGATACCTGTCGCAGGATTTTGATATAAATAGCTCAAACTGTCTGCGCTTTTGCCATGGGCGTCGCCAATACTACCCACATCCACGCCCATGAGTTTGAGCTTGGTGCTCATATCAGCGCCCGTAAAGGTTTGTGTTTGATCGCCTGAAATTTGCGCCGCACAAATACTCGCCATGCTATAGCCAGGCGCCACTAAGCCAAATATTTGGTTATCCCACACCGCGCATTCGCCGATAGCGTAGACATGCGCGGCATTGGTGCGGCACTGCTCATCAATTAAAATACCACCTCGTGCACCTATCTCAATACCGCATTCAGGATTGTTTTTGATAATGCCATCTTGCGGACGAATACCGGCACTAAAGACGATC
The DNA here is from genome assembly GCF_008369225.1 of Psychrobacter sp. ANT_H59. Taxonomy (NCBI): domain Bacteria; kingdom Pseudomonadati; phylum Pseudomonadota; class Gammaproteobacteria; order Moraxellales; family Moraxellaceae; genus Psychrobacter; species Psychrobacter sp. ANT_H59. The sequence goes on along the minus strand of NZ_VOBE01000001.1, from coordinate 74,367 downwards.
ATATCGGTGTCAAGCGAGGTATCATCGGTGAATTGCATGGTCAGCTGGCATGGATTCTCACTAAAGGTGCTCAGGTTTTTATGTATCGCGTCGCTATTATCAATAATGGCTTGGGTATTCTTACCAGTCAATACTTTGACGCCAAGCGCCTCAATTTTTCGTTTTAAAATATCGCCGCCAGCCGCATCAAGCTGTACGCCCATCAATTGCGGAGCAAACTCTACCACATAAGTCTCTAGTCCTAAGGTGACCAGTGCTTTTGCTGCTTCAAGCCCGAGTAACCCTCCACCCACAACCACGCCTCTTTTTACTTTTGGTTGCTCAGCGATGGCAAGAATGTCATCCAAATCAGCAATGGTGCGATATACATGACAGTGTGCATGCTCACGCCCTGGAATCGGTGGTACAAATGGATAGGAGCCTGTCGCCAGCACCAGCTCACCATATTCAATCCGCTCGCCAGCTTCAGTGATGATGTATTGATTGGTGGTGTCAATATCTACAATACGCTGGTTCAGGTGCAATTGAATCTGGGCAGATGCATAGGCGCTTAAATCAACCAAGTTGAGCTTACTAACATCTTTATGCTCAAAGTAGCTCGATAAATATACCCGATCGTAAGCGGGACGGTCTTCTTCAGCAAACACATGAATATCAAACTGCTCATGTAACCCTTTTTCTATGGCTCGCTCAATAAAATGATGTCCAACCATACCGTTACCAATCACCACCAACTTAGCTTTACCTGCCTTACTCACTATAGTGATACTCATGTAATTATCCTTAGTCATGGGTTTGTCTAAATAGTGCTTACAGTAATTACATCTTCAATAACTGTGCCAAGCACCGTTATATAGCGCCATATCTTTAAGCGAAAGTCTCATCACTACAGACGAAAAACCTGACGATGCCAGTGTATTTCCTAGGCGGCGTGGTATGTATGAGGATATAAATAGCAATGATGAATAAAAAAGTCTTCTCTCATTAAAAGTGAGGATATAAAAAATGGATGCACCAAAATAGATAAAACCATGCACCAATTTGATTGTATTTATGGCAGTCAAGGTTTTTCATTCATCTCGATAAAATTAGCGTTTGTATATGGTTATTAAATTATAAATGACCTTGTAATAGCTGCTTGGAAGTCACCTATAGCAAAGCATGAACGCTTTTATCAAAGCCGAGGTTTTATCTGTATAACGAAGCTGATAGCGGCAGCTGGCACAGCCATTGCACCCCCTTAAATGCTCTAACTGATCATTCTGTTTAACATAATTTGTTCTTATAACTTTTTATGTTGGCCCTAAAGTTTGCCATTTAAGGAAATCGCTTATGTCGTCATCGCCACCATCGAACCCCGCTGTGCCAACTAAAAACAAGCTTAATATCTTATCTTTTACAGGTAAGAATAAAATTCTCCATCTTGGTTGGATGGCTTTTTTTCTGACCTTTTTTGTGTGGTTTAACCACGCGCCTTTTTTATCCGCGATTGGGGAGACGCTTAACCTTACTAAAGATCAAATCAAAACCTTACTGATACTAAACGTCGCCTTGACGATTCCAGCTCGAGTCATTATCGGTATGCTAACCGATCGTTTTGGCCCGCGCCTCGTCTATACCGCTATTTTGGCGATTGGCGCCATTCCCTGTTTTACTTTTGCCTTTGCGCAAGACTACAACACACTAGCGTTGTCTCGGTTCTTACTGGGTTTTGTGGGTGCAGGGTTTGTGGTGGGTATTCGTCTAATGAGTGATTGGTTCCCTGCAAATGAGCTGGGTACGGCTGAAGGTATTTATGGCGGTTGGGGCAATTTTGGTTCCGCTGCTGCTGCCTTGCTATTACCGACAGTGGCTATCATCGCTGCCGCTATAGTTGGTGGTGATGAGGGCTGGCGTTATGCGACGGCTACTTCAGGGGTGGTCATGATGCTTTATAGTGTGATTTTTTATAAGATGGTGCGAGACACGCCAAAGGGTGCGACGTATTTTAAACCCAAAAAATCTGGTGCCATGATGGTGACTTCAGCAGGTGACTTTTGGTTGATGATGGCGTTTAAGCTGCCAATGTATTTGGCCTTGGCTCTTTTGGGATGGAAATTATCGCCCGCTGGCGTCAGCTTGCTTAGTCAGGACAGCGTGACTATCGTCTATATCGGACTGGTCGTTTTATATATTTATGAATTTGTGAGTAGTTATCGCTTTAATAAAGAGATATTTACTACGCCAGTTCCAAAAGCACATCAGTATGATTTTAAACAAGTCGGTATCTTAAATATTCTCTACTTTGCTACTTTTGGCTCAGAGCTGGCGGTGGTGTCTATGTTGCCGCTTTTTTATCAAGAGACATTTAGCCTATCGATTGTGATGGCAGGGGTATTGGCATCAAGCTATGCGTTTATGAATTTGATGTCACGTCCGGGCGGCGGTTGGCTCAGTGACAAGTATGGACGCAAGATCACGCTGCTGATTTTGACTGCGGGTTTAGCCGTCGGTTATTTATTGATGGGAATCGTTGATTCAACATGGCCGATTGCGTTGGCATTGTTAATCACGATGTTTTGCTCATTCTTTGTACAGGCAGGCGAGGGCGCAGTGTTTGCGGTCATTCCACTCATTAAGCGCAGTATGACTGGACAATTCGCTGGCATGACTGGTGCTTATGGCAATGTTGGTTCGGTCGTTTATTTAACCGTACTGAGTCTCGTCTCCTATCAGGTATTTTTCTTTGTGATCGCCGCCACAGCAGTGGTTGGCTTCTTAGCACTATTCTTTTTAAAAGAGCCTGAAGGCGTTATCATCGAAGAGATGCCAGATGGCAGTTTTGCCCAAATTAAAGTGAGCTAAGTATGAAAAAGGGCAGCACACAAGACTTTAAGACCACTGACAAAACCAGTCACCATAGTGCGGATAATGCACTATGGTTGCTTGATTTTTATACCATGCAAGGGCGCAAGTCCGAAAATCAAGACAGCTTGCTGATAACAACATGCTTGCCGTATGGACAGTCCACAGCAACCACCAACGGCAGCGTTCAGTGTCCTCATGCGCCTTTATTGGTGCTGATGGCGGATGGTGTCAGTGCCTGTCAGTTCCCTAAACAAGCCAGTCAATTGGTCGTCAATACCATCACGCATCACCTTACTTTAGCGCTTGAAAATCTCGTGAGGACAGAGTATGAGTCGACATCAGAAAATGAGTCACAAGCCAATGGTCAAAAGGCACCGATAAGCTTTGATGATAATCAAATTGCCATATTGATTAAGGAGGCGGTAAACAAAACCAATGATGTGCTCTATTTCCCGCAAGTTTACGAGCGAGTACCACCGCTGTTATCGACCTTATCAGGTCTACTGTGTATCGGTGACCGTATCCATCTGTTTCATACGGGCGATTCACGTATTTACCGTATAGGTATGGATAGCATGGCGGTGCTCACTAAAGATCACCGCATCCATCGTGGGCAAGATAAAGGTGCGCTGTCGGCTGCTGTTGGCGCTGATACAAGAATTCAGTTACAGCAATCGGTATTTACATTGCATCAAAACGAGTGCTTAGCGCTAATGACTGATGGCGTCTATGAATCTATTACCGCCTCAGAGCTTCAGTTTGAACTGTGTGCCGCCGCAAGCGCGCTAGTCCAATCGACGACTATGATTGATCAAAGTGCTGTTGACCAACAGAGAAGTGATGTTGGTGTCGGTGAAAGCTTAGGTGTCGGTGAAAGCTTAGATATCAGTAAAAGCTTATGCGAGCAAGCGTTTAGCGAAGGCAGTTACGACAACTTAAGTATGATGATGCTCGGTATGAATACGCCAATGCTCCATAAGCAAACGTTTAAGGCACAAATTTACAAGACAGATGACAATGCTAGCTCTCACGATATTCATCGTTATCAGTTGCCAACGGGTTTGGAGATTGGTGCGCAGATTGACGGTTTTACTGTCAAGAACATTATAGCCCGTACTGCTCGTAGTGAAGTGTATTTGGTAGAAGATAGCAACCATCATGCCTTTGTCATAAAGTCGCCAAGCCTTGATACGATTACCGATGGGTACTATCTGCGCGAGTTTTTAAAAGAGCGAAAAATAGGATTGAGCGTATCTAAGCACAGCCGTGCTGGTGAGCCTGCTTACAATCAAGCGGACCCTAATGATTTGTCGAGCGATAACAGCCTTATAAGCATCAAAACCAATCAAAGCGCGAGCTCAGCGCTGAGTTCTTCAGGATTGCTACGTTATTACCCCGTACCAGCGAGTAGTACTTATTTATACCATCTAACCGAATATATTGAGGGCGAGAGCCTCAGAGATTTTATGGATCGCCATGCCCCTTGCGACATATGGCAGACATATGATTTGTTAACCAAAATAGGCATGGCGGTTCGGGTGATGCATCGCAACTATCTATTGCATCAAGACATCAAGCCGGAAAACATCCTATTGACCACCTCAGGCGCGGTCAAATTGATTGATTTTGGTTCGGCCAGCTCTTTAATACTCAAAGACAGCACTCGACCACCGAACGGCGATTTGCACTACGCTGCACCAGAATATTACAGCGATGCACCAAAAGGAGTTTATTCTGATTTATTTTCCATAGCCGTAATCGGTTATGAGCTACTAACCAATGAGTTGCCGTTTAGTTCGCAAGATTTGATGAGTTCGCATCAAGCAAGTCATACGTTGACGCTGCCTGCTCAATCATTACGTCAGCACCGCGTACCCACTGCTAGCCAGCAAGCGTTAATGCGTGCGCTGCATTCCAACACCCAAGCTAGATACCAAGCAATTGGTGAGTTTTTACAAGATTTTAACCCCGACAACACTAGCAATATCCGCGACCCTGAGCCGCTTATCATACGCCATCCATTACTGGTATGGCACAGCATTTGCTTCATTCAGTTTGTCATCATCTTATCATTGCTGGCTTATTTTCTATAAGTTTGCTTCAACAAAAACATGATATGACACGCCATTTATTTAATGCTGCACGTTGCGGCTAAGGGATGCTCTTCTTATGTCGCCTTTTGTACCACACCTTAATGCACAGTCAACAGTAGTCAATAGCCAAAATCCTAAAATAGCGTCAACGCTACCTTCGAGTGCTGGTATCGTCATTATTGGTGCTGGCATGGCAGGCAGCCGTTTTGCTATTGAGTTGGCTCGTGCCCAACAGCAAAACAGACTGGAAAACCCTCACATTCATCTGCCAATTACACTTATTAGTAAAGAACCACAAGTCGGCTACAACCGAATTATGCTATCGCCTGTACTGTCAGGAGATTCTATATTTGAAGATACTTATCTATACGAGCAATCAGAGTATCAACAGCTGGGTATCACCGTATTGGCTGGAATTTCGGTTGACACAATAGACATCAAACAGCAGTCCATTGAGCTGAGCAATGGACAAACGATCGCTTATAGCAAGCTGGTTATTGCGACGGGCTCCAGTGCTCGAATTATTCCTTTTCCTAATTACGATGCTAAAGGCGTGCACGTGTTTCGAGAAGTAGCTGATGTAAATGCACTAACCGCATATGCACATCAAGGGAAAAAAGGTCTGGTGATTGGGGGCGGGGTATTAGGGTTAGAGGCCGCGTGCGCTTTGGCTACTCAAGGAGCAGATATGACGGTTGTTCATGTGGATAGCTATGTACTGAACCGACAGCTTGATTTGCCCGCCGCTGAGCTATTGCAAGCAGAGCTCAGTTGTCGAAATGTCGGACTTGAGGTATCAGCGATCACTGAATGTATAGCGGTCAACAACCAGCATGAAGTATGCGGATTGTTGCTAAAAGATGGGCGCACGTTGCCAGCAGATTTCGTGGTCATGGCAGTGGGCGTGGTACCTAATATCACATTGGCAAAAGACAGCGGGCTGACGGTCAACCGTGGCATCATCGTCGATAATTATATGCACACCAGCGCTGCCAACGTATACGCTATTGGCGAATGTGTGGAGCTAGACGGTGAGCTGTTCGGTATGGTGGCGCCCGTCAATCAGCAAGTTGATACCTTAGTTTCTGTCCTAAAAGATGCGAGGATATCAAACGATGGCTTAGCATCCAGAAATAATTGGCACCCTTTTACTAGCAAACCGCTGTCTTTAAAGCTAAAAGTATCTGGCATCAGTGCCTTTTCAGCAGGGCAAGTCGACTTTGATGACGAGGAAGCGGCGGCTATCGAAACCATCACTTATCAGCAAACCAGTATAAATCACTATCACTGCCTCTATCTTAGAAACAATAAACTGATCGGCGCTGTACTCTACGGTGAGGTCAATGAGGGCAGTTTCTATAGCCAGCTGATCAACAGTAATAGTGATATCGCGTCTATAAAAGCGGATTTAATATTTGGCGAGGCTTACTGTGATTTGGAGAAAATAACGACAGATAGTGAGGCTAACGGAGACATGGATATCGATAGCGATCTGGATTTATTAAGCGCAGCAGACATAGTAGGAGCGGCGTCATGAGTGAAGTGATCTTGAGTAATAAACCAAATGCTAGTCAAGAATTAGAAAGTGGTATACGCCGATCTGATCACAAATCTAATGACATGATCAATCCTTCAAAAACGGCTCTTATTGCCACTTATACTGAAGAAACGACGTCCACCATACGTACCACTTGTCCTTACTGCGGGGTAGGGTGTGGCGTCCTAGCCAGTGTCGATGCGACAGGGGTAGTGAGTGTCAAAGGAGATCCTGAACATCCTGCTAACTTTGGTAAATTGTGCTCAAAGGGCGGTGCATTGGCGCAAACCTTAGGCAGTGAGCGACGCTTAACTGAGCCTTACTATCAAAACAAGCAAGCGGTAATGCAACAACATCGACCTACGCAATTGGGTAATGATTTTAACGCTATCGACATATCTGATGAGCCCCTTATAAAGCCTACCGATTGGAATAACGTCTTAGATGATATTGCCACGCGCTTAAACGACACTATTGCTAAGCATGGTCGCGACAGTATTATGTTTTATGTCTCAGGACAGCTGCTCACTGAGGATTATTACGTCGCCAATAAGTTTATCAAAGGCTTTATCGGTAATAATAATATTGATTCCAACTCACGCCTATGTATGTCTTCCGCAGTAGCAGGGCACAAACGTGCCTTTGGCGCTGATTTGGTGCCTGGTAATTACGAGGATTTAGAGTCCTGCGATTTATTGGTGCTGGTGGGCTCAAACATGGCATGGTGTCACCCTATTTTGTTTGGACGTTTTTTAGCTGCCAAAAAAATTGATCCCAGTAAAAAGCTTATTGTCATTGATCCGCGTCGTACGGATTCCTGTGAGTTCGCAGATTTGCACTTACCAATAGCAGCGGGCACCGATACGCATTTATATAATGGGTTGTTGCACTATCTTAAGCAGCAAGGTTGTTGCGATGAGCGTTATCTCAAGCAATGTAATGATGTCGATCTCGCTTTGGAGGCTGCAAAAACGTGGAGCATCGACAAAGTCGCTCAAGCATGCAAAATTAGCGCTGACCTCATACGCCAGTTTTATCAGCTAGTCGCTGCCAATGACAAGACAGTGACCGCGTTTAGTATGGGCGTTAACCAATCAAAGAATGGCACCGACAAGGTCAATGCCATTATCAATAGTCATCTGTACACCGGACGCGTAGGAAAAGTAGGCGCCAGTCCGTTTTCACTCACTGGTCAGCCAAACGCTATGGGTGGCCGTGAAGTCGGGGCGCTGGCTAATTTGCTGGCGGCACATTTAGATTTGAGTAATGGTATTCATCGTCAACTGGTGGCTGACTTTTGGCAGGCACCGCAGTCTATTACGCCAGAGGTGGGCATCCAAGCTTGTGATGCTGCCGACGCTATCTTAAATGGGCGTATCAAAGCCATTTGGATTATGGCGACCAATCCAGTCGTGAGCTTACCTGAAGCGGATAAATTTCGCCGTGCATTAGCGGCTTGTGACTTGGTCATTGTCTCTGACTGCTCGGTAGACAGTGATACGGTTAAGTGCGCAGATATTGTATTACCTGCCCAAGGTTGGGGTGAAAAGTCAGGCACAGTCACCAATTCTGAGCGACGAATATCAAGACAACGTGCTGTAAAGCCTGCACTCGGTCTTGCCAAACCTGATTGGTGGATACTCTCGCAAGTGGCGAGGAGTATGGGGCTATCAGGGTTTGATTATGACCATCCTAGTGAGATATTTAATGAGTACGTGGCGCTCACTGCTTTTAAGAACAACCCTAGTCAATCAGCTTCGAAAAATAATCAACCGCGCTATCTCAATTTGGCTAAAGACCTACCAATGCCAATCCTAAACCGTGCTGACTATGAGGTAATGCCCCCTTTTCAGTGGGGCGGTGCGCGTATTACACCTGCTCAAGTAAAACTCATTGCTATTACGCCTTCAGATAGTGCTAGCCTGCCTAATTTTCATCACTTCCATCCACATCAACGTCGGCAGAAGTCGAATAAGAGCGATGTTAAGAATAGAGATAAGCGGCATAACACTGACTGCAACCCATCAACCGTGAATCTACGCCTGATTACGGGCAGAATACGAGATCAGTGGCATACCATGACACGCACAGGGCTGGCGCCACAGCTCAATCAACATGAATCTGTGCCGACGCTGACTATCCATCCTAATGAAGCCAAACAACTCGGTGTTGAAAAGGGCGACTATGTGCAGCTACATCCTCGCTATGAGCAGAGCCTGCCGAATAGTGAGGCGACAACTATTGATACTAATAATTTTAGTACAGATACAGATAATATAGAGCAAACAGTTTTAGCGCAAATCGTCATCAGCGATAGTATGCGTGTTGGTGATGCCTTTATGCCCATGCACTGGAGTAATGCCTTTGCTAGCTTTGCACGAGTAGGAACACTCATCCCGATTGTGGTCGATCCACATTCAGGGCAGCCTGAGCTAAAAAACTCAGCGATTCGCATGAGCGCCGTGCCTATGCAGACACTTGGCAAGATTATGGTGCATCCTGATTTGCAGGACACCATATTAGTGCACTTGCGTGCGATGACTGCTCATTTTAAGAAGGAAGCAATAGCGGGTGAGTCGCAAACAGCGTCTACAAACTTTGAGTTAAATGGTGCAGATTCTTCTCTCTCACTACCAGCGCTGACATGGAGTATCAGCAGGCAAGCCAATAGTGTGCTCATCACTCTTGCCAGCCCAGTCGAGCGCACAGCTAAGCAGTTGCTTGACCCTAAATTTTGGCAGCAGTTTATCGATGACTATCAAAAGTCTGTATCAGACAAGTGGTTGACTGGCAATGCCGAAGATACTCTGACGGTTAATAGCGCTTTCACCTTGAGCAAACCAGAGAAGCAACTACGCTTTATCTCGACTCAGTCGGAGGTGAGGAACAAAGCATTAAATTATATATTGCCAAGTGATTCAGACTCCGCCGTACCTAGTGATCAGCTGATATTAGCTATTTATTTTGCACCGAAAGTGATGTATTTGCCTAGTACACATTGGCTTGACAGCTGCTTTGCCAGTACCGCTGCCATACCAGTACAGCAGCGCTATAAATGGCTGCTGGCAGGTCGTCCAGCTACCGGCTATATCGATCCAGGTCCGTTGGTGTGCTCTTGCAGGGCAGTCGGAGAAAACATCATTATCAACGCAATCACCAAGCAACAGTGCCATAGCGTGCAAGCAGTGGGCAAAGCGTGCCGCGCTGGTACTAATTGCGGCTCGTGTGTGGGTCAAATCAATGCACTTATTGAGGAGTATGCGTCATAACTGTCTTATAACCGCCTTATGAAATACAACCAATTGATCAATATGGCATAGGGCTTGCACCGTATATTGCACTAACAGCATCATTAGGAGTCACTGTCATGACGGATTCATCTACCTTTATCGCAACACTACCTCCAAACGATTTATCTAATAAAAAGTGTGTCGTCAATGCGCTAAATACGCCATTAAACAGAGCAGCTGCAAAAGTAGGCACTGTGCATTTAGTCGGTGCAGGCTCTGGTGATCCTGAGCTGCTCACACTAAAAGCTTTGCGAATCATGCAGCGCGCTGATGTGGTGCTTTACGATAGCCTAGTCTCAGAGGATATATTGGATATGTGCGAGCCGACAGCAGAGAAGATATTCGTCGGTAAACGCCGAGCCAATCATGCGCTGCCGCAAGAAAGCATCAATGAGCTGTTGGTCAAGCACGCGCTGGCAGGTAAAACAGTTGTAAGACTCAAAGGCGGCGACCCTTTTATCTTTGGGCGCGGCGGCGAGGAGCTTCAAGAAGTGGTGCGCCATGGTATCTTTTTTGAATCTATCCCTGGTATTACTGCCGCCAGTGCCGCTGCTAGTAGTACAGGTATTCCATTGACGCATCGAGACCATGCGCAGGCAGTGAAGTTTGTAACGGCATATAAGAAATCAGGAGCGCCAAATAATAACTATGACGAGCATTTAGATAGCACCCAAACCGTCGTTTTTTATATGGGATTGCATCAGCTAGATGAATTGACCGAAGGGTTAATAGCAGCGGGACGAGATAGCGCGACGCCTTTTGCGGTGATTAGCCATGCCAGCTTGCCCACGCAGCAACTGCTCATCGGCACGCTTGGTAGTATCGCTAAGCAGCAAGCTGAAGCGAAATTACCAACCCCAGCATTACTGATTATGGGCGATGTGGTGACGCTATATCATGAATTTGCAGACTACAACCTTGGTACATTTGGTAAGCGTGCAGTCTGCAATATTAAGCAATCCATCACTGATAAACATCTTATACCTACTTTTGAGAGTGTTGCATAAAATATAGGGTTAGTCTAAATGCTCAATAAGATGACTTTAAGACACGCTAATCCTTTAACTATAAATTTCGTAATTGCTTAATTAACCAGCGATGTATACCACTGTCACTGGTACGTGGATGCCATGCTGCAATTACCTTAAAGGTAGGCGGTAATGCTTCGATTTTAATCTTTTTAACTTTATTATTTGGTAGTAGTCGTGCAGGATAAAAGGCAATCATATCGGTGGTATGTAGGATATCTGGCACTGCTGAAAAGCTAGGCACTGACATCACAATATGGCGTTTAAGCCCTTTCTCTGCAAACCATTGATCATGCGATCCGCGCAAATTGGCCCGCGAAGGCGATACCACCAGCTGCGGGTGTGCGGCAACTTGAGCCAGTGTGAATATCTCTGTTACAAAGGTATTTTTATAACCCGTCACACATAAATGCTGCTCTTCAAATAGCGTCACATACGATAAATTATCAGGGATAAACTCTGGAAAAGTAATCAGCAAATCAAGTTCGCCTGCCGCAATAAGCTGATTGATATTGTCTGAGGCAAAATCTCTCACTATCAGCCTTAAATTAGGCGCTTCACGGCGTGTGATACTAAACAACTGCGGCAATAATGCCTGCGTCGCATAGTCGGTTGCACTAATCGTAAAGACGCCTTTGTAGGTTTGCGGCGTAAACACTTCTGGCTCTAACAATACTTCCAACTGCTTTAATATCTCGTCAATCGGTTGCTGCATCGCTAGTGCTTTTGGTGTTGCCACCATGCTATTGCCTTGACGAATAAACAAACGATCATCAAACAAATCCCGTAGCTTACGCAACTGCTCGCTAATCGCTTGTTGTGTCAGTCCCATTTTGCGCGCAACTTGCGAGAGGTTTTGTAGATCAAGCAGCGCCTGCAATACCCTAAGCTGCTTGATATCTAGCCGGTTCATACCATTCATAACACTCACCATTAATAATTGTACCATAAACAAGAAAGGCTTGTTTCTAATTGTACCCATAAAACTCTATGCTGACCAACATTGCTTAAGTAATCATTAGATTGGTTATTAAGCATCAAAACAGACTAAATACATTCAATAATAAGCCATCAGCTGCTTTAAAAGAGACATTTATGACACAAACCATTCTAAATACAAATACACTATTTTCCTCTGTACAACTTGGACCTTATACCCTTAAAAACCGTATCGTAATGCCGCCATTGACACGCTCTCGTAGCACACAGCCTGACAATATTCCTAATGACTTAATGGCCAGCTACTATGCACAGCGTGCGACAGCAGGTTTTATGGTGACTGAAGGTACACAGATTGAGCCACGAGGCCAAGGTTATGCATGGACGCCCGGGATTCATTCACCAGCCCAAGTTGAAGGCTGGAAAAAAGTCACGCAGGCAGTACACGCTAAAGGCAGTATTATTTTTGCGCAGCTGTGGCACGTTGGCCGCGTGTCTCATACCAGCTTACAGCCGCAAGGTGCTCAGCCTGTAGGCCCATCAGCGATTGCTGCTGACAATGTAAAAGTATTTATTGAAACAGGCCCAGGTACAGGCGCATTGGCCGATCCAAGTGAGCCACGCGCACTGAGCACAGAAGAAGTGGGTGAACTGGTCGCTATGTATGCGGCAGCCGCACGCAACGCATTAGAAGCGGGTTTTGATGGGGTAGAGCTACATTGTGCCAATGGCTATTTGGTGAACCAGTTCATATCTGAGCATAGTAATACACGTGATGATCAATATGGTGGTTCGTTGACCAATCGTCTGCGTTTTTTAAAAGAAGTGGTCGCTGCCGTCAGTGATGTGGTTGGTGCTGATCGTTTAGGCGTACGTTTTGCGCCTTTATTTGCCAGCACGGATGAGACTCGTGTGTATCTAGGGCTAGTAGAAGCGGATCCTCATCATACCTATATTGAAGCGATTAAGGTGCTTGAGCAGGCGGGTATTGCTTACTTGTCCATTGCAGAGGCTGATTGGGATAATGCGCCTGATTTGCCAGAGCCTTTTTACCAAGCTGTCAGAGCTGAGTTTTCAGGACGTATTATTTATGCGGGTAAGTATACTGTGCAGAAGTCGGTTGATATATTATCTAAAGGTTATGGGGATTTATTTGCTTTTGGTCGTCCTTTTATTGCTAATCCCGATTTACCTGAACGCATAGCCAATGATTGGCCACTCAATGAGGCAGATCCTGTCACGATGTATGGTGGCACTGCCATTGGCTACAGTGATTATCCTCGCTATCAGGAATAGCAAAGCAGCTGAGCAGTGAATGAGATAAGGCCATTAATACTAATGGCCTTATTTTTATTTATAAATTTGGGATTTATTGGATATTCACAAACAGTCAATCATCAAGCGACAATTATTGTTTTTGTCGCTTAAATATTTTTCTTTTATCATTTTATCAATAGGTAGCAGGCAATGAATCAGAATACTAAAGACAGACTGATACGTATATTAGTAGGATATGTCGGACTTTATCCGACGCTCTTAATCGTATTAACGTTATTAAAGCCTGTGACTCATGGTTTAAGTCTGCCAGTGGTGGTATTGATTGAAACCATAATACTCGTACCGTTGACGCAGATGGTGTCATTTCCACTAGCAGGCTGGCTCATTGAGCGCTTAAGAAGATAACAAGCGTTGCTCTTTGCCTAGTTTGGATATGGGTTTTTAAGAGTATTGATTGAGATGATAAATGATTGATGGCACGGGTAAGTTTGTAAACCAGATAATTGAGTTGGTTGGATTTCAGCCGGATATTAAAAACAGCACTCTATAATAAGGAGGAGAATAAATGGTTCATAAACCTTAATATCTGACTTAGACTGAGTACAACAATTCCCATTTATTATAGAGTGTGTATGAGAGCAGATAAGTATTCGAAGGCTTGATTCTGCGCTTATCAAGAATTTCTCTATGATCACCCGAAAGGTCAGCAGATTTTCGAGCGCAAATGAACAAAAGCGTAAAACAAAGTAAAATGAGCATCCATCAATCTTGTACTTTCTACAATAATGAATGAGAGTAGCTTTGAAGCTGATTTCGAATGCTAGAATTGCTTAGGGATACAGTTTAATATCTAATAAACATACCTAACTCGGAGTCTATTTTAAGTGGTCTATTAATAGGTTTGAAGGATGAAATAACTGGTTCCCTTGGGGTGTTTCTCAACAATGAATAACCTAAGTTAGGAAAGCTCCTGAATAGGTACAATTACATATTCCTATTGCACCTTTTCCTCATAAGGTGCATGGATACTTATTGCTTTAAATTCTTGTTTTTTAATTGAGTTGCCAATAAAGAGGGTGACCATAAACTTTGGCAAAATAATCAATTAATGTTCTAACATTTAGAGAGACATGACGAGTATGAGGATAAATAGCTGCGACATGTTGAGGTGTGGTTTTGACGGCCGTACTATAATTAGGCAGTAGCTTGATAAGCTCACCACTCTTTAAATGCTCACCGATGAGCCAATCTGGAAAAAGCACAATTCCCATACCTTTGAGTGCAGATACCAATAAAGATTCTGCATTATTGGACATCAATAAAGCGGGTGCTAAGAATGGCGTCCAATCCTCACTTTCTGTTTTAAAAAGCCAACGATTGGGTCCTGTTGAGCCTTTATATAGTAAACATTTATGATGTGTCAGATCTGCTGGCACGTGCAATTTACCATGCGTGCTTATGTATGATGGAGAGGCGGCAAGATGATAGGTTTGCTCGCCAAAAATACGCGCATGAAAGGCGGAGTCATGTAACGTGCCAATTCTAAAAATAACGTCTGTTGCATAATGATACGGATCAATAAAGTCATCCGTTAAACTCAAATCTATCTGTAATTTAGGATACTGAGCACTAAGCTGTGGCAGCCAAGGTGCGATATGTCGTTGTCCAAAAAATACAGGAGCGTTGATTCTAATTAAACCACCCGGTTCTAATGTCCTGTCTTGAAGCTCCTGCTGTGCTGCACTCATGCTCTCGGTCATGGATTTTGCATAGCGCATAAATACGCGACCTGCCTCAGTAGGAGTAACAGCGCGTGTATTACGGTAAAAAAGCTGCTGTCCCAGTGAGTCCTCTAACTGTTTGATAATACGTGACACTTTAGAAGCCGAAACGCCTTCTTTTCGAGCCACTACAGAAAAACTCTGAGCGTCAAAAACCTCTATAAAAAATAATAGTGTTTGTATGTTGATGGTATCTACCGTATTCATTTGTGCAACTTATGCAAAGGTCATTTTCGTATTATAGCGTTTTTTAATGGGTATACATTGCTGTAAGCTGCAGCGTATTGCTCATTAAGGATTTTTTCATGCAAATTTTATTGATACTCATTGTTGTGTTAGGCGGCATGGGGTTGTCTGTTGAAGCAGGATTACTTGGGCCTTTAGGGAGTCAAGTAGGCGAGCTGTGGGCAACATTGAGCATTTTTGGTGTTGGCGCTGCTTTAACATTCTTTTTGATGCTGTTTTTTAGTCCGCGAGACAGCCCTTCCTTTTTCTCACAGCCGCCTTTATTACTGGTTGGTGGTATTTTAGGGCCTGTTTATGTTGTGGTATTAACCGTGGTGACGCCTGTTATTGGCATTGCGCTGACGATGGTTGGGATATTGGCTGGGCAAGTATTTCAGAGTTTAATCATAGATCATTATGGTTTATTCGAAACCGTGGAACGAAAAATAGACAGCAAACGAATTATCGCTTTATTTTTCATTATTGCCGCACTTGTTTTTATGGCAAAAGGATAACCTAAATGATGCTTATTTTAATGATTGTATTAGCAATAATTGGCGGCGCAGCTTTGAGCGTTCAAGCGGCATTAAATGGTCGCCTTGGCGGCAATGTTGGCGTATTTAAAAGTGCCTTTTTAACCTTTTCTGTGGGTGCGGTTGTGACCGCTTTGCTCATTTTATTTTTTGAGCCAAATCATACCATTACTTTGATGGATGTCCCTAAGTGGCAGCTACTTGGCGCATTGTGTGGTGTTCCTTACATTGTCATTATGGTGGTTGCGGTCCAGCGTATTGGGACTGCTGTGGCAACGGTGGCAGTTATTTTTGGTCAGCTGAGTATGAGTGTATTAATTGATAATTTTGGTTGGTTAGGTAATGAGGCGATTAGCCTTTCAGGCAGTCGAATAGGTGCTTTGGTTTGTTTGGCAATTGCGCTTTATTTTATTTATGCTAGCAGCAAGTCTGAACCTAAAGAGGCTCAGTAGTGAGCTATGCTGAAGAAATTGTAGAAACTAATATGGGAGGTTTTAATCAGACAGCTCAATCATAATGACCCATGCTGTTGATTTTATAGTCATTAAGTTCATATTTAACACTAGCAGTTCGATGCTTGTATAGCGCACCGTTGAACTAATCGCAGATCATTATGGTATTCCAATTAATTAGATTTTGTTAATGCTAGTGCTTACATTTAGCTAAAAATACTGGTAAAAATCCAAGCCTTAAGGCACTAGTTCATGGATTCAAACGCGCCCTAGGCAACCTATCTTAAATATTTCTGAACCTCTCTTTTAGATACGGCTCAATTAAGTCTAGAAGCATAGGAAATTTATAAATACCAAGTCAAAATGTATAGGAAAAAGGATTTTCTATACACGTTTGGAAGACACAAAAGACGATATAGATATACCCTAAGGGATATCAATGGACGCAAACATGGATCAGAGTATCCGTTTACCGATCCCTAAAATAGAATCACTACAATCAGGATGTAATACCATCCGAAAAAGCGACATTATTCGCTGGATTGATAATCAATTAAAAAAGCATTAAGTGATCGCTCTCAATTCGAAAAAACTGACCAGCCCGTTTTCTGTACCAGCAGCTCTAATGCCTTTGACCCAAGTTTGGAATTTCCTACGTGATCAAGCCCTGGTGACCAGACTGCGATTGAGCCTTTACCTGGCGCTATCGTCAAAATACCGCCACCAACACCACTTTTACCCGGTAGCCCGACACGGTAGGCAAATTCACCAGCGCCATCGTAATGACCGCACATCATCATTAAAGAGTTTATCCGTCGAGACTGCTGTGCATTAATCACTCGTATCCCTGTGTGTTGATTAACACCATTAGACACTAAAAAAAGACCAGCACGGGCTAACTGCTCACAACTCATTGCAATCGCGCATTGATGAAAATAAACACCGAGCACCTTATCCACATCGTGCTTTATATGACCAAAGGACTTCATAAAGTGGGCTAAGGCGGCATTTCGATCTCTGTGATCCATTTCAGACGCTGCCACTTTATGGTCAAAACGGATCGAATCATCATCGGCAATAAAGTGTACAAACCGCAGAATTTCACCCAAGGTTTCTTTCGGCTCATGTCCCATCATAATGGCATCCACCACGGCAATCGCACCAGCATTGATAAATGGATTACGCGGTCGACCCGATTCAAACTCCAATACGGTGATCGAGTTAAAGGGATCGCCAGATGGCTCACGACCAACATGGGTCCAAATCGCATCACCTAACTTGCCAAGACCGATGGTCAAGGTAAATACTTTGGAGATACTTTGGATCGAGAATAGGGTGCTCGCATCCCCTGCTACATATACCTGCCCATCAGGTGTCGCTACGGCAATACCAAACTGGTTCGGATCGACATGCGCCAGTTGCGGGATATAATCTGCCACTTTTCCACGATCGGTTTCAAGGGCCATCTCTGCGGCAATATCATTAAGAATCTGTTGCATATGAGTTGGGTAACCGTATTTCTACTGCGTTGTTGAATAATAGTGATTTTAACTGAATAAAAGGTGATAAGGATGTAAATATTATATTTTAATTAAGTTCTATTGAACTGAATTGCACTCAGATTCTCGGAGATTATTGTGACCGTGAGCATAATCTCACAGTCATTTCAGTTTTTTTGCAAAAATAATGAGTGGGGTTGCTCCGTATTATCAGTTCAGGGATGCTTATTTTCACCCTCCAAAGAGGTACTAGATAAATCCATGTCTACATTTAATGTAGTAAATAATTACCAAGAGGTTATTAACTCTATTGATACAGTTGATATATTTCGCCAATCTCATAGATAGTACTATACCTCTAAAAGATAGTAAGAATATTATATGTCAGCAGAGTTGACACCAGTAAGAAGTCGTTACTTGCTCAATTATTGTGTTTTGATCTGAAAGGATGTGAATAAAATTGATTTATAAGCTCATACTAAATAGGCATTTGCAGGTTGCACTGCTGTTTTTGCTGATTCAGCAAATTATTGTTGCTTCATCAACGTACTTTATTGCTCGCCTTGCACAAAGTCTGACCGAGGACACTATTTCAATTTTGTATATGGTGCTATTTGCCCTCTCTTTAGTAGCGGTTTATGTGCCTGCGTATTTTTGTGTCACCAATACAGAGCGAGCCAAGTACGACGCTCATAAGCTATACAACGATAATTTTCATACCGTCTTTTTAGGCAAGACCTACTTGTTATCTAACGATGAGTTACAGAGTACGGCAACCACAACACTCGCTCAGGAAAGCAACTACACCCTTGAAACCGTCATTGATAGCATTTTTGATATTTCAGCGTTGGTACTCAATGTCTTATTTAACGTGTTGGTCATTGCTTGGTTTTTAGATGGCACCTTACTGCTTGGTTATGCAGTAGGAATTGTTTTCGCCTCCATGTTTGTGCATTTTAGACGACATGCTTTAAAAACGGCTGCCAAAACAGATCAGCAATCACGGCTGAATTTAACCGCTAAACTCTTTGACAGTTGGGATAACGTCGTTATTTTCAATAAGCATAATTACACGCTCTATAATAATATTGTTCAAAAAAGCTTTGCGACAGCGAAGAATAATAGTGTTAAATCCACATCGATCCAGCATATCAATTCAAGTCTAGGCATAATCATATTGATGCTGCCTGTTTTTGTGGTCACGGCTTTTATTTTTAATAAAAATTGGCAGGATGCTGCGACGATGGCGGTACTAATTGCCACGCTGCCAAGACAAATTCAGCTATTGCAAATGTGCTATGCATTGATTGGATACCATACCAGTATTGGCGTTATCAAAACGATGCTAGATGGTATTTTGGAGGTCTTACAACCTACCGCTGTCAATTTAGATAACTATATTCAAGCAGACCAAATACGTGTTAAGCAAACAGGGGATATTTTTGATTCAACACAACTACCCAAGCAAGGTAGAGTAACGTTGGTTGGTAATAATGGCGTTGGTAAATCTTGTATGTTGCTCAAGCTCAAAGAGCACTACCAAGAGCAGGCTTACTACTTACCCGCTAAGCACAATTTGTATTTCAATTACAAATCAGATAAAGCCCATAAGGGTTCAACAGGACAACAACTCATCAAGCAAATTCAAGAAATTAGAGAGGATGACCAAAGTAGGATTGTCATGCTTGATGAATGGGATGCCCATTTGGATAGAGAAAACACTCAAATCATAGATCAATATCTTGATGAGCTTGCCCAAACAAGACTTGTCATAGAGGTTAGGCATTGAGTTAGAAAATATTATTTTTTAGATACTAATGTATAGACAAGACGATATCCTGAATCACCTGCGGTAGAAACATAGTCTACTTTTTCTTGGGCTATTAAGTTTATCTCATAGTACTCAGCATAATATTGTTCAAGTTGAGATAGTGTCACTAAGAAAGGAGGTAAGTTTTTATGATTATCGCTGCGCTGCTTCTCACCGTCATAAGCAAAAGATAAGAGAAGTTGGTTTGCTTTATTACTAAGCGCCATCATTTTCTGTGTATAGCGTGTACGTAAATTATCAGGCTTCATATCTGGAAGAGCTACTAATGCACCACGATCATACACAGCATCTATTATTCCAATATCAATAGGACTTAAATCAAAAATATCACCCATCCAGATTTTGAGAGTTTGTCCTTCGTGTTCAGCTTGATAACAAGTAAGATTAGGAATAGTTGAATGTGGTGATACTGTCGCTTGCAAATCGTTTTCGGCAAAAAACTGTATGACTGCTATTTCTGACAGCTCAACACCAATAACGTCAAAACCCTGACTTATAAACCATAGCATATCCACGCTCTTACCGCATAAGGGCACAAAAACGCGACCATTTTTAGGGGTGTTGAGTGCTTTGAAATGATGTACTAGCATGGGATTTGGTTTTTTCTGAGTAAAATTAGTTTGGCTATTTTTCCATGCATTTTTCCAAAATTCAGGAGTCATAAAGTTAACCTTTATTGTATTAGACTGAGTCTGCCTTGTTATTTTACTATGGACACCTCTAAGCTGTCTCAAGATGCATCCACTTTGATAAAATAGATATGAATGTCAACTAGTGCGCCATTTACTGATAGGGTATTTCTTAAGTAATTTTCTTCAATATTTTATAATATTTCTCAAGCAAACTCGATTTTTTGACTGAGTAATTGCTATGAGCCTATCCTTAATCTTATCAATGTCTGCCTTTGCTTTAGCGGTTTTGCTGGCAGGTAATGGCTAATTTATTCAACGCTGCGGGCGTCTGTCTATCAAGTACCAATTTTTTATTATCAAACGTGTGCATCAGAGTAGATAAGTATTCAATCATTTGTGTTTGCTGAAATATTCGAGCACAGTTTAAGTTGAGCCAAAACAAATCTGCTGAAAATAGAGTAGGGGCTGTCGCAGGACTGAAACAGCTAGGAACGTCAAAGGCGGATGCGATGGCGACGTTGGTTAAAAAGGTAAATGAAGATTAAGCTTGATTATACGGGTATAAATGAGCGATATTTAATTTAATAATATTAACTCAAGGACACACCATGACATCGATACGAACCGTTGGCATATTACTTTTTAACGAAGTCGAAGTATTAGATTTCGCAGGACCTTTCGAGGTATTTTCATTGGCTGAAAACGATAGCAGTGATAAGCATTTTGATGTCATTACCATTGCCGAGCACCAAGCGCCAATATCTGCTAGAAATGGTTTAACTGTTATACCGGATTATAGCTTCGACAATCATCCCACTATCGATGTTTTGGTTATTCCAGGCGGTTATGGTGCTGAAAAGATCGAAATAAATAATCCAGTGTTTATTGATTGGATTATCTCTCAAGCAAAGATTACCGAGTTAACGCTATCAGTCTGCACCGGTGCCTTGCTATTAGCAAAAGCTGGATTGCTGGCTGGCAAGTCTGCAACCACTCATTGGATGGATTTGGACAATTTAGCATCCTATCCTAATATTGAAGTTATCGCGAATACCCGTTTTGTCGATGCCAGTGACGAGACTACTAAGTTGGTAACATCAGCAGGAATAAGTGCCGGTATTCATGCCAGCCTGTACTGTGTGAAGAAGTTACTAGATAGTCAAACTATGCAAACAACTGCAAGACGTATGGAGTTTGATATAGGTTGAAAGCGTTAATAAATTTGCTTAACAAACACCGCGGCATAAAGAGCTTGGATCTTTCATTATCGGCCGGCAGTGTCACTTTGAAGTGACCCGAGAGAGTATAGTCAAGATGGTAACGAATGGGCGTGATGGAATCTAAAATGAACTTAGTAACTATCCTGAATCTGTCCAATCACCTGCTGAGATAATAGAGTGTGGCCACCAATATATTGGAAACAATAACGCATGGTTAGCAGCCATATTGGATAATTTATTAAATATATAAAACTTCTAAGCATTGTTGGCTATACCAACGCTTGAGCCAATACTTCGAATATACGTGAATCTCTAGCTTGTGCCACATTAAAACGCATAAAGTTCTCAGCATTTTTTGATTGACTAAAAGCATTGCCTGGGGCTAAGACTACACCTTGTGACAAACAACGATTTGCCAGTTCGGTTGCACTATTATTGTCAGGCAAGCGGCACCAAAGAAACATCCCTGCTTGTGGTAGTAACCACGGCACAATTCCCAATTTTTCCAAGCGTGGCAGCGCTTGAGAACGTGCGCTTGCAAGACGCATATGCATCGTGCTCATATGTTTGCGATAACCGCTGTCCGTTAACGCTGATAACACGACGGCTGCTGCCAGCTGACCGCCGCCAAATCCCGTCGCTATCTTTAAATCGAGCAAACTCTCAACCCACTCGTTAGGAGCTGCAATATAGCCGCAGCGCAAGGATGCCGATAACGTTTTAGAAAAACTACCAATATAAAACACGCGTGATAAGCCGTCTAATGCCGCAAGCCGTGGCGCAGGTTTGACTTCAAAATCAGAAAAAATATCATCTTCGATAATATATAAACCAGATGCCTGAGCCAATTGCAATATTTGGTACGCCGTAGCATGCGATAAGGTTGCACCAGTAGGATTATGGATGGCGGTATTGGTAATGTATAGGCGTGGTTTGTGTTCTTCTAAAATTTTCGCAAAGGCATCTATATCTGGACCATTCGGCGTATAAGGCACGCCAATGATTTTGACTCTATGAGCACGCAATAGCGCTCGAAAATTAAAATAACAAGGGTCATCAACGACTACCGTATCGCCTGCGGTCAATAAAAAGCGAAGGATTAAATCTATCGCTTGCGTGCCAGACTCTGTCAGCATTACTTGTGAAGGCTGCGCATCGATTCCCAGTCCTGCCATACGCCGTGTCAGTAATTGGCGCAATGCGGGCAATCCTAGCGGCGTTGCATACTCACTGATAACGGTAACATCACCTCTTGCCGCATGTCGTAAGCCTCGGCGCATACCCTCCACAAAGAGCCAATCTGGAGGCAGCCAACCACAGCCAGGCTTTAGTACATTATCGGATGGCTCAAGCGATTGTCGCGACACCCATAGTGGATCTATCGCGCGATCAAGATTGTGTCCTGACTCTTTCAATGAGAGCGGCGCTGTCGTCTCTGCGACATAGAACCCTGCGCCAGGGCGTGAGTAAATAGTACCTTCTGTTTGCAAGCGCTCGTAAGCTTCAACTACCGTTGATGGTGAAAACCCGTAACTGTTCGCCGCTGCCCTTACAGAGGGTAGGCGTGTTCCGGGCATATAGACGACGGTTGCTATCTTTTCTTTAACGTCAGCCATGACGTTTTCAATTCGTGTTAATTGATGCTTCATATTTTTCAAGTGAACCCATGAATATATAAATTCGATAGAAGAGCTGTATGGGTTTTATATGCCAAACAGTTCTGTCCAATTGTACGGGATTGTATATAGATAAACTAATGCACTTTTGTTTTAATCATTGAACCTAAAACGATGTGATATGGCTATAAAGCCTGAGTGGTGACAACCATTAATATCAATCAACCCAATGATACTTTTTTAAAAGCAGCCATATATGAGTACTCAAAAATATAATAAATATTTGGCATTTGCATTATGTGTCATAACAACTAGCGTTAATATCCAAGGGCCGCTTTATGCTATTTACGCTAAAAATGACGGCTACGGTGTTTTAGCAACCACGGTCGCATTTTCTTTTTATGTGTTGGGGGTGATACCGGTATTATTAGCTTTTGGTGGACTCTCCGATAGGATTGGGAGACGTAAGACGATTTTAATCTCTTTAGGTTTATCAATAGCGGCAACTGCTCTGATGATGTTCTATCCTTATACGCGAGCATTAGCAGTAGCGCGATTATTGCTTGGTGTGGGCACGGCCTTAATGGCAGCGACGGCAACTGCATATATGATTGAATTGATTGGCTTGTCCGATACGGGGCATGCTACCACTTGGGTAACCGCAAGTACCACTATAGGTTTTGGTCTTGGGCCTGCATTAACGACAGTTTCTTTATTGTTGTATGAGACACAGCATCCTGCCAGCTTTTTCTTCCTGTTAATAAGCGCGTTTTTATCAATATTTTTAGTATGGCGGCTGCCTGAGACTGCGCCGAAACGCTCTAATACAATTAAATCAATGCTCAAGCTGCCGTATTTTAATCGTGAAGTGATATGGTATGGCGGCGGTATTTTGATTTGTTGGGCGACTACCGGATTGGTATTGTCTATTATTCCGTCCGTACTAGCCACGCATGGACTGGCTAAGTATGCTGGAATATCCTCTATGCTTGCCATCAGCTGTGGATTATTATTTCAGCCTATCGCTCGAAAGCTTGATCCTCAAGTATCATGTAAATTGGGCATTCTGATTTTACTTCCTGCTTATGCGTTGCTTGCTTGGGGTGCGCTGCATGCCAATCTACCAGTAATTCTTTTAGCGGCTTTTTTAGCTAGCAGTAGTTGTTATGGTTTCGTATATTTAGGCGGGTTGTCAGGGGTGACACAGTCTGCTGGCACTGAGCAAGCTCGTGCTAGTGCTGGCTATTTTTTAATGGCTTACATGGGGTTTAGCGTGCCAGTGATTTTTACTGGTTTGATGGTAGATCAGTATGGTTCTACTGTTGCATTTTACGCTTTTGGGTTGTTTTTACTGCTGGGCGCGTTTTTATTGTTCGCAAGTCAGTCTATTTTAAAACCAGAGTCCGCCACTATTGCAGCACCTTGATATAAGATTTTATTTAGCTAAACAAGCTTTCTTTAATAGGAAATAAATAAATGCTTCTCATTGTAATCAATCAAACACAGCACACAATAAACCGAACATAAGGCACAATCAGGTAATGACTGCTCTCACTGCTATGATAAGCCGCTTTTTCATAGCAAGAAGCATCCTGTTGATACAATAGGGTAGCGTTAAAGCCTGACATAGATAAGTGCTCATTACCTTGACCTTGAGAAGAATATTCTTTAGCAAAAACTGTTGAAAATTGAATAATTTTCTGGTCTTTTGCCGAATAGAAGCCCTCGTTTTTATCTTACTGATGACAAGCGACAATAAACAGTACGGTAATATCATAGCGATGTTCCATCCAATTATTACCGAAAAACGCCTTTTCTATAAAATCTTGCCCCGCAGTATTGCCCAGTTTTTTCGATGTTAGCATGAGCTCATCCAAGCGCATAAAGCGATGAGACTTGCTTAAATTAGTAGGCAATAGTAACTATTTATTTCTTGGTCATCTTAATAAAGCCCGTAATAGATATGACAGTCAAAAAACAATTATTTTTGATTGAGAATCTCAATGTAAAGTAATCATTATTTGATTGTGAGGTGATAATTGGGAATGAGAGACTATGCAAGGGGCTTATTGGGCATTGTGAAGATAGTAAGCACAGTAATGATGAGCAGAACAAGTTTATCAAAGAGGTTAACTTTGAATGAATAATAAAATCACTGTATCCATAACATGTCTATAAGAGGTTTCTGAAATATATGCAGAGAGGCTATTAGCGACTTGATTTAATGCATTAAGTTCGATTAGGACTCCGCGTATTAAACCTTCAAGACATATCAGTTAGTAATTATACTAGTGATGATTACAATGATTATTTAAACAGGTAACACATATTATGATTAAGCAATTATCGAGCAGACTGACTAACAACTTAATGCTTGAACATAGTCCTATGAACTTAGTACTACATACACTTCATTTAACATAATATACATTATACGAAAACAAACCAACGGTTTTATAATTTGGGCACATCATATTTTGTATAATGCTATTTGCTAATCATCCCATTGATTTCTATCAGCAGTTATTTGATGTCGATATATTGGTTTCTAATTAAGGACAGTTTTTAAGCAAATGCGCTCGTAAAGATGTTCCATCCTCATCTAAGATTACATCCGCCACTTGGCACGCAGAATTATCACAGGACAATTCATAATAAACATCATGGCCATGCGCTAAGCTGACTTGAACCAAGCCTCTGGTCGTCACTGAAAATTGCTTGTCTTGTGCATAATCAGGATCTTGAGAATTCCACAAGACATCATAACCCACATGACAGGATGTTTGCGCTTTAGCAAAGTAATCTTGCTCACGCTGCATGGCAGCCTTTAGATCCGGATTGGCATATTGTTGTAATACCACTGGGTTATCCATTCCTTCATTATTCACATCCTGCTGGTACATCTTGGCGACAGTATCGATTTTCATGGCAAAAGCTGTCTGTAAAGGCTGCGTTAGATTAGCAGTAGCCGTGATAGCAGAAAACCCTATTGCGAGCATCATTATAGAAAATATCATTTTTTGCATGGCACCCTCCATGAAATATGACGTTTTAAGTGTTATATTCATTAAATCACATACAAACTACTACTTTACTGCTTAATTGTGTCTATCGAGTTTATTAAAAAATACTGTTTACACAGCACCATTATAAACTTTGATGCGTTATTAGTACTATTGATTGGTAAATATACATTGGATCTAGTATGTGTTTTGGAATGACTTAAATAAGCTACGATAAGGATATTGTTATGATGCCATCTACTCGTTCTAATATTTTTCAGTCTTATCTTTATAAGCTATCAACCGCGGCAGGTTTTGGTTTAGTGCTAGCAATCACAGGATGCCAATCTTCTGCTGAATCCAACGCCAGCACTCCAAATCAATCAACTGGTAACCCATCTGTACCTATAGTCTCAGATATGAGCCAGCAAACGCTCAAACAGCAAGCACTGCGTATCCAGCGCGCTCTTGCCAATAATGATTTTTCTAGAATCACAGATGATATTCACCCAACTCGTGGCGTACGTTTTTCGATGTATGCTTATGTAAGGACTGATACGGATAAAGTCTTTAGCCGCGAGCAGTATGCTCAGTATCTACAACAATCAAAAATTCGTTTTACTTGGGGCGAAAAAGACGGTACTGGCGAGGCATTGGTAGTACCACTACCAGAATATCTAAGAACTTGGATTGATGCTAAAAAATATAATAATGCGCGTATAACTATCAACGAGTTTGAATCTCGAGGCAATATGATTAATAACGTCAATGAGGCTTATCCAAAATCAGATGTGGTAGATTTTCATTATAAAGGGACAGCTGAATATGATGGTATGGACTGGCGTGGTATGCGCTTAGTATTTGATGACTATCAAGGTAAACGCTACTTGATTGGTATCGTCAACGATAGATGGACAGTGTAATAAAAAGATTAAGCGTTTGATTCATTAGAAATATTTTATGATATTAGGGCAATGCGTCGTTTATGGTGCACCGCCCTTTTTGTTTACTTCAACTATTATATATTTACTTTTTGATATACATAAATCTTACGGTCTTAGCTCAAGTGGCGTTTGGCGAAAAAACTTCACCATTATGTCGTAAATATCAGGATAAGCATCGACCAGCTTTTGCGGCGTCTCAAAAAATACTTCGCTGAGTACCGCAAAAAACTCCGCAGGATTGGTCGTGCCATAACAGTCGAGACCTGATTTATGATAGCTTTGAAAATCCTCAAAATCTCGCGTCATAATTTCAGTCCAGCGCGCAGGATCCATATCCGCTTGCAGCGGCGGAAAGCCATTAGCGCGACCATTTAGCATATCAAGCTTATGTACAAACTCATGAATGACCACGTTGTGACCATCGCGCTCGCCTGAGTGCTTCGCATCTTTCCACGACAGAATAACGGGGCCGCGCAGCCACGCTTCGCCACTACGGTGCTGACTACCCTCATGGACAATGCCCAGCTCATCGACAGTGGTAGTTTCACTCTTATAGGAACCAGAATAAATGATAATGGCCGACCAGCCAGCATACCATTCAAGGCTAAGGTTTAAGATAGGCAGGCAAGCTTGCAAGGCAATAGACTGCCTAACAGCATTGGTAATCTCGAAACCCTGCGCCCCAGTAATTGACTTATTAGCCAAAAACAACGTCGCCAGCTCAAAGAGACGTGTTAGCTCATCTTCGTTTAGCCTATCAAGTATGACAATACGCTGAGCCGCTTGCAGCCAGTCACCACGGGTAAACTCGCTGTTGTCTAAGATACGCTGCTCGCGCCAGTCTTTTATCATGCTAAACATATTGAATTTCCTTTAGTTTTGTCGTTAGACTGTACTTTTTATTATTGGCGTTATGCGTTTTATGGGGTTAAGTGGTGCTGACAATAAGCCTATTTATCAAGATTCTAACGACAACATATTCATAATCAGTTTAATCAAGGTTTCTTTTTGGTTGGGGTCAGATTCAGCGACCAATAACGTTAATGCGGCAAGCCCCGTGTTATTAATAACCATGTCACCTTTATCATTGAGCAGTCGCTTATTACGATGCAGAAAATCTACAAACAAAAAAGCGCCGCTGCGTTTATTGCCATCGGTAAAAGGATGATTTTTGACCATAAAGTACAGCAGATGCGCCGCTTTACTCTCGATGGTCGGGTATGCAGGCTCGCCAAACACCGTCTGCTCTAAATTACCCAATACGCTGTCCAACCCATCACCGCGAGGCTTGGCAAATAACTCAGTCGCCTCGCCCCTTGCTATCAGCTGCGCTTTCAAATCCGTCAGTGCTGCCATTGCCTCAGTCGGACTGGGTAAGATACCGCCATCTTCTCCTGCAGGATTATCAAGCAAACCTTCATCATAGCGCTGTAACCATAAGAATGTCTGTGTATAACGGCTGATAATCTCAACCAAGCCGCGACCTTCATCGGTTTTAAGCTCGGGACTTTGCGCGGTTTTTCTGATCAAATTTAATGCTTGTTGTAGCTCGCTTGAGTTTTTATCAAAGCGCTCTTGATTGAGCGTATAGCCTTGGACCAAGTATTCACGTAGGCGCTGGGTTGCCCAGCGTCTAAACTGCACACCTTGAGGGGACTTGATGCGATAGCCTACTGAGATAACCACATCTAAGTCATAAAAAGTCACAGGGCGATCAGAATTTGCAATATGCATTTTTTGCATATTGCTTTTTTCAGCAATCTCTTCATCGTTTATAGCATTGGCAATATGACGCGAAATCACTGATTGGTCACGACCAAACAACTCGGTCATTTGTGCTTGCGTGAGCCAAACAGTCTCTTGCTCGAAGCGAACGTCTACCTGCGCCTCTCCATCAGCGCTTTCATATATCTCTACTTTTGCCACGTCATCATTCATAACGTTAATCATCTCAGCTCTCCCCAATCCAAATACAAATGCTTGCGCTGTGGTTATTATTCTTAATAGGCAAATCATACAGCGACTGCATGACAGAGTACATAACAATGACTATCTTGTGCTTGTGCTTGTGCTTGTGCTTGTGCTTGTGCTTGGAGTATCTCGCGGCGTATAACCGAAATGCTGCTTATAAATGCGTGAAAAGTAACCTTGGTCACCATAACCGACTCTATGCGCAACTTCATCGATGGTTACGTAGCTTTTGGTTTTTAAAATATGATTGGCCTGCTTTAAGCGCAATTCTTTTACCCATTCCGAAAAACTATAGGGCAACTCAGCAAACAGTTTATGCAAGTATCTGACCGATATATGACAAGCAGCAGCGACCATCGCTGGGGTTAAAGCGGGGTTTTCTAGGTGCAGATAGACGTAATGCTCGATGCGCTTTAGATGTACCGACTGTATGGACGAGCTGTTACTCATCATCACCTCTTTCGGGGCGCTTAATGTCAATACAATAAGGTTAAGCAGCTGTTGCTCTAGGATTTTAACCTTCAATGAATGGGAATATCTTGCCCTTGCAAAATCATCTCAGGCAAATGATCAAACAGCGCATTACTATAGTCATGGGCTAAGTTAAAGACACTCGAACGGGCGGTTTTTTCTAAGGTGGTTGTCATCTTACGCTGCGCCGTTTCTAGGGCACCACGTACGACAGACAAGGTAATAGGATCTATAGAGGGGTGAGCGTTGCTCATGAAAGACTCCTTGTCGAGAAATTTGGGTCAGAAGAAGCGCATTTATATAAGAGAAATAAGAGAATATACCGGTCTATATGACCATTTATCCTTACCCTTCAGCGCGCGCTTTATCTGGCTTATCATCTATCCTAATGATCAAGCTTTTTCACTATAGCGAGGTTTTGGCAAAATAGATTGACTGTGCGTGCAGATTTTTTGACTGTGAGTGTACAGCTGTAGCTATAAGCAGCCTGTTTTCATCTTTATCATAGTGGGATATAAAGCGTTCAGAATAAAAAAAGAGCAATGCCTCATATGTGATGCACTGCTCTTTTTGTCTATTCTTACTAACCCTATAGGAAGCTATAAGTTATTTACTACTATGCGTGCGCAGACTTCCCGCCTAGGCCCATCTTCACATTTGCCAATATCAATCCAGATAAGATGAGCATCATCGCTAGCATCTTCCACCACGTCACCACCTCTCCTGTGAACAGCACTGAGGTCGCCATACCGAATATGGGCACCAGTAGAGCAAAGGGCATAACCTTGGAGGCGATATTTTGACTAAGCAAATGCGCCCATAGTCCAAAGCCGATCAGGGTTGAGACATAGACGATAAATCCAAGCGATAACCAAGATTGGAAGGATGCCTCAGTAAATGTGGCGAGATGCCATGCTTCGGTTTCGAATAGTAGAGAAGATAACGTCAAAATCACACAGGCGATCAGACCGCCCCATACCACTAGTGATAGCGCAGACAGTGCCGATGTCTTATTTGAAGCTTTGTTGTTTCTATTGCTATTGACAGGCAAGGCAGTAGAAATATTACTAGCGCTTTGCTGTGTTGAGGCTTGTTTTGAAGCAATATTGCCAAAGCTCCAACCTATGGCTGCAATCAATATGCAGATAAAGCCAACCAAGGGCATATCACCGCCGAGATTTAGCGCAATCACACCAAGCCCTAGCACACCAACTAACATACCGATAATCTGCATGCGACTCACCGCTTCACCTAATATGACGTACGCCAGCAAGACGGTAATAAAAATTTGAACTTGCAACAACAGCGCCGTCAACCCTGCCGATGCACCCAAATGCATGGCGGTAAATACAAAAGCATACTGCATAACAAACGTACCAATAGCATAGATAAATAGCGTAGGGTTGAATTTGGGCGGTTTAAGGAATAAAACCAACGGCACGGCAGTAAAGAAAAAACGTAGCGCGGTTAACATTAGTGGTGGAAAGCTTTCAAGCGCCCAGGCAATAAAGGTAAAGTTTACACCCCAAATAAAGGCAACCAGTACAGCTAGAGCAATGTGTAGAAGGGTCATAGGCTTATCCTAGAATAGCTATTATTAGTTCTGAGTTGTTATTAATGTTTGAATATTAACAGTCAACTATAGTTTAAATGCCCATAACAGACCCGATACAGTTTTACGAATGGTGAACAAAGTGTATAGTTACTCTTAACGTTACAATTAATCATGACATTGAAGGGATAAGCACATTCATTATGGTCGAAACCTATACGCTCAATCCAAATTTAACCAAGACTGCCGCCGTCGCTGAATGGTTACAGCAGCGTATTGACTGGCAGATTTACCTGCCCAATCAGCGTGTGCCCTCGGTGCGAAAGTTAGCGAAACTATTAAATATATCAAGCTTTACGGTGGTACAAGCTTATGAGCAATTGGTGGCTACCAGCGTGCTAATTGCTAAGCCCAGCTCGGGCTATTATGTCAATACGCAAGCAAAAGTAGTTCAGCCGAATGATGATAAAAGAGCAGTCGTTAAGCACCGAGTAATAGATACGCGCTGGCTGATACAGCAGGTCTTTAGTGATATCCCGCATCATCGCTCGCCGGGGGTGGGAACATTACCGAGAGACTGGGTACGTAATGATAAGATGGAATGGGCCATACGGCAGGTCACCCAGCAAGCCGATAGCTTTATCTATGATTATGGCAATGTTCACGGCTATCTGCCGCTACGTCAGCAGCTGGTTCAACACCTGCATACGCTAGGCATGCAAACTAATGCCGACCATGTGATTACTACAGCAGGAGTGTCGCAAGCCGTGAACATGGTTGCGCGACTTCTTACTCAAGCTGGGGATACGGTAGTCGTTGATGGGCCGGGCTGGTATTGGCTATCGAGCTGCCTGCAACAACAGGGCTTAAACGTCGTCTCTGTAGAACGCGACCATCAAGGGCCTAATATCGAGCACATGCAAAAACTGTTTGCCACGTATCGCCCTAAGTTATACCTGACTAATAGCGTGCTGCACAACCCAACATCCTATAATCTGCATCCTGCCCGCGCGCACCAAGTACTCAATCTTGTTCATGAGTATAATGCTTATATTTTTGAGGACGATTTATACGCCGCATTCGTACCGGGTGGTCAAGTGCTGCGTTATACCAGTCTTGATCAGTTTGAACGGGTGTTTTATGCAACTGGGTTTTCAAAGTCGATGGCGTCTGGCTGGCGCGTCGGCATGTTGGTCTGTCCTGATAAGTATATTGATGATGTATTACGTATGAAAACCTTAAGCAATTCAAACACGCCAGAATTTGGCGAACGGGTTTGTCATCATTTATGGACGCATGGTGAGTATCGTCGGCAGATTAAAAAAGTGCAGCAGCATTTGTATAGGGCTCATGAAAGAATGCGCCAAGCATTACCAAAGATAGGACTTATCTACCCTGATCATACACAAGCAGGTCTCTTTGTTTGGGTAGACACGGGGCAAGATACCAGCCAGCTGGCACTAGATGCCTACAAAGAAGGCTGGCTGGTCGCACCGGGGCAATTGTTTTATCCAGATGCGAGCGCCTCAACCCATCTGCGACTCAATGTATCAACAACTGGCGATGATTTTTTGAGGTGGTTGGGTGATTATTTGGATAAAAGCTGTCAATACTGATAAAAACTCTATCATCCCACCACCAGCCGCATCATCTGCGTACTAATATAACCGCCAAAGGTACCCACGGCATAGCCTAAAATACCCAAAAACACCCCAACTGGCGCTAGTGATGGGTGAAATGCCGTTGCGACAATGGGTGCCGATGACGCGCCGCCAGTATTGGCATTGGAGCCTACGGCCAGAAAGAAAAACGGCGCACGAATTATCCTAGCGACCGCAAAAATAATGACAACGTGGATACTCATCCAGAGCAAACCAATGAGTAGCAGTCGCCATTGTGAGACGATGCCTGCTAGATTAATTTGCATACCGATAGCGGCAATTAATATGAAGATAAAGACGGTACCAATTTTTGAAGCACCAACATGATCAAGTCTGCGTATTTTAGTAAAGGAGAAAATCACCCCTATTAAGGTGATAATCACAACCATCCAAAAAAACGAGCTGGCAAAGCTATACTGTACCGCCCAGCTATAAGGCGCAAAAAACCCTGCAATCTGACCACCAACGAAATGTGCGACACCTACCATGGCAAAGCATAAGCCAAACATCACCATCAAATCATTTAAAGTCGCTGGACGAGCATTGTCACGCTCATAGCTCTCAACGGCTTTGACGACCTTATCAATGCTACTGCTATCCGCCCGTAAAAACTTGTCAATCTTCTCACTGTGTTTTGCCATGACTAAGATGGCCAGTAACCACAGTGAAGCATTGGTGGTATCAACCAATATCATCATCCCAAACAGATCATCACTGACGCCAAACAGCTCCTTCATCGCTGCTTGGTTAGCAGCTCCTCCTATCCAACTACCAGCAACCGCTGAAAAGCCTCGCCATAGCGTATCATCGGTAAACATCTCAGGCGACACCCATTTAGCGATACCTAAGCTAATAGGACCACTAATGACAATAGCGATACTAGCAGCGAAGAACATAGCTATCGCTTTCCAGCCTAAGCCCAGTATCTTCGGTACATCCATCGACAAGGTCATCAATAGCAAACTGGCTGGCAACAGATAGGTAGCAGTAAAACCATAAATCTGCGAGCCAATACCGTCAGCGAAGACACCTAGACTATTTAGCGTCGCAGGTATAAAACAGCACAGTACGATACCCGGTAGCACCGCATAAAACCGTTGCCAAAACTTACCAGGCAATGCTTGGGTATAAAATACCAAACCAATAATCGCCATAATGATGCCAAACGCTAATGGCAAGCTTTCAATAGCTAAATAAGAAATATCCGGCATCAACTGGCTCCACAGCACACGATGAATAAAAGTTTGTCAGTATAGACAAGGCAAAAAAAACGCGCAAGTAGCTATCGAGTACAAAGCTTAATTTTAAAAGCTTTGAATAAGCCAGAGTTTTTAAATAGCTGCATATACTTGGGTCATATCTCTATGTGGTGGTTAATATCAAACTATTGGGCACAAAAAAGCCAGATACTTGTTATCTGGCTTTTTTGTGCCCAATATCTTTAGACGATTAAGATATGATTATCAAAAATCATTAATCGTTTAAAATAAAGCTATTACGAGTTGTTACCACGGTTGCCGCCAGTTGGACGACCTTGACCACGGCTGTCTGAACGACCAGCTGGGCGACCTTGGCTGCCACTTGGACGACCACGACCCGTTGCAGCACGCTCACCGCGTGGAACGCCAGTGCTATCGCCACGACTAGGAGCACCAGTACGCTTGCCTTGATACGGCTTGCCACCTGAACGCTCATTTGGTTTTCCTGAAGCGTCACGTGGTTTACCTTGATAACCGCTGTCATTGCTTGCGCGTTGACCAGTCGGTGCGCTATCGCTTGAACGACCACGAGCATTAGCAGGGTTACCTTGATAGCCACCACCCGCGCGACCACGACCTTGACCATTACCGCCGCCGTTTGAACGACCACGGCCGCGACCACGACCATTACCTTTGTTTTCGCTAGGTACATAAGTCTTCTTAGGCTCCATGCCTTCGATGATACATACTTCCATTTTGCGATCTAAATAACGATTGATAGCGTTTAGCTGTGGACGGTCATCCATGCTACATAAGCTGATAGCGATACCAGTACGACCAGCACGACCACAACGACCAATACGATGGACGTAATCTTCAGTTTGGCGTGGAAGATCATAGTTGATTACGTGCGAGATTGCTGGGATGTCTAGACCACGAGCAGCAACATCAGTCGCTACTAGAATTTTAACTTTACCATTACGCAAGTCTTGAACGATACGGTTACGCTTGCTTTGTGGCAAATCACCATGTAGGAAGCTGGCTTTATGACCCGCTTCTTGTAGCTGTTTGGCCAGTTTTTCAGTGCTACGTTTGGTAGCAGCAAAGATAATGATCTGTTCCATATCTTGCTGGCAAACGATTTTATCAAGCAAACGGTTTTTATGATCAAAATCATCACAGTAGTACACTTTTTCTTCGATGTGTGCAGATTCTACTTTGATTGATACACGCTCAGGGTTCTTAGTAAAGCTGGCAGCAATTTTACCTACTGGGCCATCCCAAGTTGCAGAACACATGATTGTTTGACGATCAGTAGGAGCAGCACGTAGGATATCACTGATGTCATCAGCAAAACCCATGTCTAGCATACGGTCAGCTTCATCAAGGACCAAGATTTCTAGGCTTGATAAGTCAACGCGACCAGCATTGATATGGTCAAGTAGACGACCTGGGGTCGCAACGATAACTTGAACGCCTTTTTTCAAAGCAGTAATCTGACCGTTGTATGGTGCGCCGCCTACTAATGGCACACAGAACAGACCGCGCATATCTTTAGAATAAGTGCGTACGCTGTCATGCACTTGCTGAGCAAGTTCACGCGTTGGCGTTAGAATAAGTGCTTTGGTTAGTTTGTCAAAGCTAGTAGCGCGGCTTAAACGATCAAGTACTGGGATAACGAATGCTGCAGTTTTACCACTACCCGTTTGCGCTGACAATAATAAGTCACGACCTGCTAGAGCAAAAGGAATCGCTTGTGCTTGGATGGGCGTTGGGTTGGTATAACCACTGCGATCAAGTGCAGTTAGAATAGGCTTAGCGATGCCAAGATCAGTAAAAGTAACTTGATTTTCGTCAGAAGCGTCAGTAGAAGCTGCTTCATTAGTAGTTGTGTTTTGAGTGGTGTCTTCGATAATGCCGTTTTCAGCAGCGATTGCAGATAAGATGTCAGTCATGAGTATCCTTGGTAAGTATAAGCTGCTGTAAATTCAGCAAACTTGATGCATACCACTGATAACCGTTCACCACGCTACCCATATAATCTGATTATCAAAATCATGATAATTACATGCCAAACCCATAAGGCTTGTCAAAATTATATAAAGGCGTTCGTGCTGTCTGACGTATTTTGGTGGTAGTGCCGAGTGTCTCATCTTTGTCTGCTAAAAACTCGATATCAATGCTTATTCCAAAGCAGATAAAGGTAAATAACAACCAATCTAGCCCCTACAAGGGTCCGTAGATAAGATATGAGTCAAAAATAATAGGATTATTTAAGTACACAAAATCATCGGCAACAATTACTTTCGGTCATCCTAGACCCAAAATCGCAGGCGATGTTATCAATCTCATAATTCACATTAGACTATGCTAACGTGGCGACGCAGTATAACACAACAAAATCGTAATCAGTAGCTGTTTTTACGATTATTGTAGAAAACAGCTATAACACAAGAGTTGATGAGCTATACATGATTAATAATATAGGTATTTTTGCATTAAATATTTTTATCGTGTGCGCCGCATTTACGCTAAAGAATATCGAATAAATGATCATTACCGCTTTAAAAGAAAAGCAAGCAATGAGGCATTGTAGACATTGATATTAACGTGATAGTTTCACATCAGTGACGTATAGGGGCATCTGCCAAGCACCGCCCGCTCCAATCATACGGCACAGACCAGTGCTACTCTCATGACTTTTCTCAAAATCCTTACCCGTCCATAACCATTCGGTTTTAGAGATACAGTCGCCAAGACCCCGACCTTTTTGGACAGAAGTGATCTGACCCTTGTCGTAATCGGTAGCGTTGTTTGTGATCAGCTTTGGCTCGTATGGTTTGGTATCATTGATTACCCAGACACCCTTACCTGCATTATAAGCACCTGTCCAGCAATTATGCTGTACCAACAGCTGCTTGCTGTTTAGGCGATTGACGTTCCATGACGATTTGTCATATAGGCTTGGGCAGTCGCTACTGATATCTTTTATGGTGCCTTTCATCAGATCTGATAACTGAGATGAGCGCATGACGAATTTTTTCTTATTACCAGAGGTGGCTTTTGGATTGGGCATCACCATCCGTATCTCTGGTATTGACGTAGGCGATAAAACACTACTGTTAGATTTGCTTGCGCCCTCTGTACGAACAAAAGCACTGGCTGTGCCCACTCGACCTTGTGCTTCATCCGCTTTTAGCATGACCGCACTCGCCCCTTTATCGGACAAGCGCCAACGCGTATTACGGATAACCAGCTCTATTTTGCTTGATTTGGTCAGTGCCTCTAACAGCGCTGTGACTTGCAGTGAAGTGAGCTCAGCATAACCAGCAGCACCTGAAAAAGGCTTGGCTTCGCCATAATCTCTATCATTAATAAATAAAGATATCCGGTGACGGTTACCCAACTGCATCAAGGCTTTGGCAGAATTTTCTCTTGCACCGCCAAGCTTTACCCGAGCATCAACCGTGGCATTGGCACCTGCACGGCGTATTAACAATAAAGACACTGGCAATTCGATATCATTGTCTGCTTGATAACCCGCCAGTCGGCAAGTACGTGTATTGTCACAGACCACTTGCCAATCTTGGCTGGTAAAATCTATAGGCGTACCAGCACTAGCTGCGGCGCTGTATAACGCGGTACTGATAGCAGTAAGGATGGGTAATAAAATTCTTTTTGACATGGTTTTTGTTATCTTTTTTGTTTTTTTAGACGGCGCTTTGATATGAGAATTGTTTGAGTATTTAGGTTTGATAACACTACTCTGGCTACTAGGACCATTTGCACTCAATAAGAGGGTTGGTCTATTCCTAAGCATATCATTCTCCTTCATAATCATCATTCTTCAATAGAAGAGGTTTAAGCGTCTACCCTTTTTGGGTGGAGGCTGCTATCTTAACGTATCCATGTTTCTATCTGTTGTACTAATGTACCATTATGTAATTAACAAAGTATAGCTCAAATGCTTATATCTATATGTATATTTGGAATAATGAATATTCAAAACAGAAAAAGGTTAATAAGATAGGTGCTTATTAACCTTTTTGTTCGTCAACATACAGAATTATTTTATTTTTTACCTTTTATATCAAATATTTATGGATAAATAAATGAGCCACTTAGATGAATTATCGTGGCAATTGGTCTAAGCAATAGGCTCAAGGACTAAGTCCACTGCGCGTTTAACGGCTGGACGTTCAGCAATTTTTTTCGCCCAGCGCTGTAGATGTTGATACTCATCAACCTGTAAGAACTCAGCAGCATCGTATAATTTGCCAAGTGCCAATTGACCATACCATGCCCAAATAATCATATCGGCGATATTATAATCAGACTCCTCGTCTCCGCCCATATATGTATGGTCTTTTAGGTGGCGGTCAAGAACGTCAAGCTGGCGTTTAACTTCCATAGCATAGCGATTAATAGGATACTCCATTGGCTCTGGGGCATAGGCGTAAAAATGCCCAAAACCGCCACCTAAGAAAGGCGCACTGCCCATCTGCCACATTAGCCAAGACAAGCATTCTACCCTTGCCTTACCTTGCTGCATCGGAATGAATTTGCCAAATTTCTCCGCTAAGTACATTAAGATAGCGCCAGACTCAAAGATAGCAAGCGGCTCGCCAGCTTCGCTAGGACTATGGTCGACCAAAGCCGGTATCTTTGAGTTTGGGTTAATAGCGACGAAGCCCGAGCCAAACTGATCGCCTTTTGAGATATCTATCAGATAAGCATTGTATGCGGCTTCCTTAATATCAAGCTCAACAAGCTCTTCTAATAAGATATTTATCTTAACACCATTAGGCGTATTCAATGAATATAGCTGTAATGGCGCATCGCCTACTGGCAGTGCCTTATCTTGTCGTGCGCCAGCGGTTGGACTGTTGATACTTGCAAATTTGCCGCCGTTTTCTTTATCTTGTGTCCAAATTTTGGGCGGTGTATAGCTCTCTATCTGATCGTTCGTAGAATTGTTATCCTGACTCATAATGTGACCTATTTTTTGTTGTATTGATTGTCATATTTTAGAAATGGTGGTTTCTACCATATACCTTCTACTATAACGGGGACTGATCCTGCTATTAAAGTCCTGTCTTGTAATTTATATGGTAGAGATGTTTAAGTGAAATAGTATTTAGTATTGAGGATATAAGATGATGACAGATATTTTAAAAATTTATTAAGCCATTTCTTCTAGCTAAACCATTTCTTTTAGATAGCAACTATTTAGATCAGTCCTTTTGAATGGTTACTATGCTGCTCTTTAACTACTTGGCAGTTATTTTTATACTATGCATAATATAATGGCTTTGTTGAAAATTTACTGTCGATTAAGGTAAGTTTCAACGAGCCGCTGTTCTAAGATATGGTGAAAGCAAAATGGTAGCCCTGACTCCAACGCAAGATAAATACCTACCCTATGTACTGGCGGTAGCGTTATTTATGCAAATTTTAGACGCTACTATTTTAAACACGTCCCTACCACAGATGGCACAAGCATTGGGCGAATCGCCACTACAAATGCAATGGGCAGTCATCAGCTACGCGCTTACTCTGGCGATTTTTATTCCTATTAGCGGATTTTTAGCCGATAAATATGGCACACGCCGCGTGTTCTTGTCCGCCATTATCATATTCTGTATCGGCTCGCTATTATGTGCCGCTTCTCCGACACTAGACTTCTTAATAGGCTCACGTATTGTACAAGCTATCGGCGGCGCGATGATGACGCCGGTTGCACGCTTGATTTTGGTCAAGTCTTATCCGCGCAATAAGCTCTTAACGGTGATGAACTTTGCGGTAATCCCTGCTTTGGTTGCGCCATTGGTCGGACCGGTATTGGGTGGTTATATCGTACAGTACACCAGCTGGCACTGGATATTTTTAATCAACATACCCATGGGTGTTTTTGGTTTTATCATGGGCAAAAAACTGGTACCAGCGTTATTTGAGGACACCAAGCGTCTAGATTGGACAGGGTTTTTGTTGTTTGCCGCTGCCGCTTGTGGTTTTACCTTGGCAGTAGA
This sequence comes from Psychrobacter sp. ANT_H59, assembly GCF_008369225.1. Classification (NCBI taxonomy): domain Bacteria; kingdom Pseudomonadati; phylum Pseudomonadota; class Gammaproteobacteria; order Moraxellales; family Moraxellaceae; genus Psychrobacter; species Psychrobacter sp. ANT_H59. The sequence continues at coordinate 34,737 of NZ_VOBE01000001.1, read as the reverse complement.
ATTTGGCGCACAAGTCGGGCGTGGGTTTTATGGGCTGATATTTGGATTGCTGGCAAGTCTGTTGCTTGGTGCTTATATTTGGCACGCAAAACGTCGCACTGCCCCGCTATTTCCATTGAGTTTGTTTGATATCCGTACCTTTCGCATCGGTATCACGGGTAATTTATTTACCAGATTTGGCATTAGCGCTGTGCCATTTTTGCTGCCGTTGCTTTTGCAGGTGGTGTTTGAGTACTCTCCCTCGCAAGCTGGCTGGCTACTTGCCCCTATCGCCGTAGGTGCTATCGGCATCAAGCCTTGGGTGAGTAAGATTATCCAGCGTTATAGCTATCGCACGGTATTAGTGTACAACACGACTTTTATGGGTATCTTGATTATCATCTTGGCGCAGTTTAATGATGCGGCGCAGTGGATGTGGTTTATACCTATTTTAACTGTCATGGGCGCATGTAACTCTATGCAGTTCAGTGCAATGAACACCATTACCATTGGCGACCTGCATGGTACTCAAACCAGTAGCGGCAATAGCCTGATGGCTGTCAACCAACAACTCGCCATCAGCTTTGGTATTGCCTTTGGGGCGGCGCTGCTCACTCTGCTACGTGAGCGCCTACAAATGGATACATTGACCGCCTTTCAAACCACCTATTGGATATTGGGTGTCTTTACCATTCTCTCAGGATTGCATTTTTTACGCTTAAAACCTGAGGATGGTCGTGGTTTATATTAAAAGTAAGTATTGAAAGGTTGTATTTGAAATATAAAAAATAGACCAAAAAAAGCCAGCCTATGCTTGAGTTATGAGCAAAACATAGGCTGGCTTATTGTCATTAAATGAGAATTACTAATATCTAATCGTCATTCATCTGCGATTGGATATAGTTTTGAATACCGACATCTTTCATTAAGTCTTCTTGCGTCTCAAGCCAGTCTTGATACTCTTCATTACCGTCTTTTAGAGTAACCAATAGCTGACGTGATACATAATCTTGCTGCGTTTCACACAAAGTAATCGCATCGGTGATGATGCTAAACTTTTGCTTTTCTAAGCGCAAATTGCAGTCAATCATTTCAGGCACATCTTCAGCGATAAACATCTTGCCATAATCTTGCAAATTGGGTAAACCACCTAGCAATAAAATCCGTGCAATCAAATCATCAGACCATTTCATCTCTGCGATAGACTGTTTATAGAAATTTTCGTTTAATGCTTCTAAGCCCCAATGGCGAGCAATACGTGCATGTAAAAAATACTGGTTGATGGCTATCAACGACTGACCCAGCACTTTATTCAGTGCGCGGATAATGTCTTTATCCCCATTCATATTCTCTCTCCCTATCTATTGGATATTTGATTTGACTATATAGCGATTATTATCCGTTACTATCAAACAAGATTTGAGGAGACTTCAGCCATCTGACTTTGCAAATAATTTGGCAGACCAATCATATCAATCAAGCGTAGCTGCTGCTCAAGCCAATGGGCATGATCCTCTTCCGTGTCTTTGAGCTGCACGACCAACATCTCGCGTGTGACATAGTCATGCGCTTCTTCACACATTGCGATACCGTCTTTAAGATGTTTTTGTACCTGATACTCTAAATTTAAATCAAGCTGTAGCATCTCAGGTACAGTAGTACCAATATTAATCGCGTCGACGCTCATTTTAGGCGTGCCGCCTAACATCAAAATACGACGAATAATTGCCTGTGCATGTAAGGTCTCATCTTCCATCTCATGGCTGATACGATCATACAATTTACCGTAATGCCATTCTGCATACATCTCAGAGTGGATGAAATACTGATCACGAGCTGCAAGCTCACCACCTAACAAAAAGTTTAAATAATCAATCACTTTAGGGTTGCCAATCATCACTTACACTCCTGTATGTATCATTGTTTGTTATATACATTCATAATTTTGCATATATATAAAGCGCCATTCGTAAACCAATCAGTAAAGATTAAAATCAATGAAGACCCTTACATATTAAGAAGGATATAGTAGCATAGAGAGAGCTTAACGCTTGTAACGATATGAACTGAGAATCATAACCAACCACTATTTGTATTAGCGTATCAACAACAGGTGCGATAGCAAACTCTGAATAGAAGTAGCTAGATCTAGTTTTGATGTGGAGTATCAGTGAAGTTATATGGACGCTTGCAACCTACTCTTTAGGTATAATGCTAAAATAGTAAATGCATAATAGTGAATATAATCCTGTTTTATCAAGGCTTATACAAGATTAGGATGCACAAGCTCGAGCGTAAAGCCTTATAAGTATTTAGCGCTTAAACAGCATAAGCCAATACTTCGAGCTTAGCATGATGCTCCTCTAGATAATCATTTACCATAGGCTCACAGCAGCCGCAGCAGGTGGCGACATCTAACGTGTCTTTTAAGCCATCTAACGTATCGATACCAGACGCGATAGCAGCTTTTATTTGCTTTTCTTTGACATCATTACAGATACAGACGTACATAAATGGGTTCCTACTGTGATTGACTAACGTGTTATTAGCTATAATAACGATAATTATTAGCATTTACAATAGTGTTTGGTGACTTTTTCAGTCAGGTTAATGACAGATTTATGGATATGTTGATCTTAATCAATCCATGTAACTGAATATAGTAATCCATGTAAACCGACGGTATCAAAGGTAGTAAAATGGCGACGAACTGTAAATTTGCTCATTTTTTAATCGATTTTAAGGATAACTGCTGTTATATTGTCCTCCTATTAACTAAATATACATTGGAATTGACCCATGTCTAATAATAATTCTATGATACAACCACTTGAGTTGTTTAAAGTATTATCTGACCCTACGCGCTTGAAGATTTTCCAAATCCTATATAATAAAGAATCACGCTGCGTCGGTGAGTTAGTAGAGATACTTGATCAACCACAGCCAACGATATCGCGCCATCTCAACCATTTAAAAAAACTGGGCATCCTAAATTGTGTTCGTGATGGAACCTGGATGTGGTACGAGGTTGCAAATGACTTGCCAGAATGGTGTCAAGACATCTTGGACACTACCTATAAACAGATATCAATCAAAGAAAGAGCCATGCTAAAACTAGCCTAATGCTAATAGGCAGTGAAAATTTCGCTTAGATAACTTTGGCTTATATTAGCCGCATAAAAAAGACCTCATCATAAGGTCTTTTTTATGCGCTATCGCTAGCACTCTTGATTGAACTTTAAACCAAGTCTAAGAAATCACTGACAAAGGCATTGGCTGGCTGATGAATCAGCTCCGCTGAAGTGCCTACTTGCTCGACACGACCACGATTCATCACGACAATTTCATCAGATACCGCCCTTGCCTCTTCTTGGTCATGAGTCACCATGATGCTGGTGATACCAAGCTCATGATGTATGTCTTTTAGCCAAGTTCGCAGCTCTTTACGCACCTTGGCATCCAGCGCCCCAAATGGCTCATCTAATAGCAGTAGTTTTGGCTTAACTGCGAGTGCACGAGCCAGCGCAATACGCTGCCGCTGACCGCCTGATAGCTGATGCGGGTAAGCATTTGCCACTTGTGGCAGCTGTACCAAATCTAATAGCTCAGCCACGCGCTTATCAATATCCGCTTTACTGGGGCGCTCGTTTTTTGGTAGCAATGTCAGACCAAAGCCTACATTGTCAGCAACATTTTTATGTCGAAATAACGCATAGTGTTGAAACATAAAACCAATGTGGCGCTTTTGTACCGGTGTATTGGTGACGTCTAGCTCATCAAATAATATCTGCCCAGAGTCTGCATACTCAAGACCGGCAATGATACGCAGCAAAGTGGTTTTACCGCAGCCTGAAGGACCTAATAAAGTCGTCAATTTGCCGGTAGGTACTGTGATATTTATATCATCTAAGGCAGTGAAGTTACCAAATTTTTTATTAACGTTACGAATCTCGATGCTCATAATGGTGTCTCTTATTATTTCTTTTATCGTAGCAGATAGTTTCAATAGTATGGCGTATAGCAATAGTGGCTTCTATGAACCGTTATGATTTGCCTGCCGATTCTGTAACAGTATCATTAGCACTGACTGGTAGTTCAGGCGCACTTATCAAACGTTCAGACTTGGCAAATTTGTGATCTTGTAGCTTGGTCATGATTTGCTGAATAAGTAACGTGACCAAAGCAAGCGCGGCAAGTAAGCTCGATAAGGCAAAGGCGGCGGTAAAGTTATAGTCGTTATAGGCAATCTCAACCAGTAGCGGCATAGTGTTGGTTTCTCCGCGGATATGACCTGAGACCACACTTACCGCACCAAACTCCCCCATCGCCCTTGCATTGGTCAAAATCAAACCATATAGCAGCGCCCATTTGATATTGGGCAGTGTCACATGCCAAAACGTTTGCCAACCCGTCGCGCCTAACGTTAATGCTGCCTGCTCTTCACTATCGCCCTGCGTTTGCATCAGCGGTATTAACTCACGCGCCACAAAAGGAAAGGTGACAAATAACGTTGCTAAAATAATACCGGGTACGGCATAAATTACCTGAAAACCCATGCTCTCAAGCCAGCCACCAATCGTAGAATTAAGTCCAAACAACAGAACAAACATCAAACCGGCTACAACGGGCGACACTGAGAATGGTAAATCAAGCAACGTCGTCACCAACTGCTTACCTTTGAAATGATAACGGGTCACTAGCCATGCAATGGCAATACCCATCACCATATTAATCGGTAAGACAATCGCAGCAGTAATCAAGGTTAGCCTAATCGCCTGCAAGGCTTCAGGGTCGACTAATGAGGCAATATATAATTCCCAGCCACCCTTAAAAGCTTCATAAAACACAGCTAGCAGCGGCACTACCAACATAATAACCATGAATAAAACCGCAATGATAATAAAGGTGCGGCGTACCCATGGCGTATCTTTGGTTGCTGGGTTGCTTTGGTAGTCGTAGCTATTAGAGATTTGCATTAGCGAGCTCCTACACGGCGCGACAGCTTCCACTGTACGATATTAATGGTCAATAAAATCACAAAGGAGATAAGCAGCATAAATAATGCAACGGCTGACGCGCCTTGAACATCAAACTGCTCAAGCTTACTGATAATGATTAATGGCAAAATCTCAGACTGCATTGGAATATTACCTGCGATAAAAATAACCGAGCCATACTCGCCGGTCGCACGGGCAAACATCATGCCAGCACCCATCAGTAACGCAGGCAACAGCTCTGGTAAAATTACCTTGCGAAATGTCGTCAAGCGATTGGCACCCAATACCGCAGACGCCTCTTCGAACTCAACCGATAACTCCGCAAGTACGGGCTGTACAGCACGAACAATAAAGGGAAAACTGACGACCACCAAAGCCAACCAAATACCTATCGGTGTAAAGGCCACTTGAATATCAAATTTGGCAAACCATTGCCCAATAAGACCATTGGGTGCATACAAAGTCGCAAGAGAGATACCAGTAACCGCTGTCGGTAGTGCAAAGGGTAAATCCACCAAGGCATTTATCAAGGATTTGCCCCAAAATTCATAGCGTACGAGCACCCATGCAACCAGTGTGCCAAACACCATATTGGTTAGCATCGCCAAAAACGACATCCATAAGCTGAGTTTGATCGCCGCCGTGACTTGTGGTTGGCTAATAGTCTCCCAAAATCCCGTCCAGCCCATTTGGGTTGTGGTATAGGCCATCATGGCAAACGGCAGTACTACCAACAGCGACAAACTAAAGACAGTGATACCCATACTTAGCCCAAACCCTGGTAGCACATTGCGCTGACGCAAGCGTGTTAACCAGCCTTTTTTCGGCACGGGTTTGATGGTAGAAGGTGTTGTTGCACTCATAATAGTGTCCTATTGCCTAGCTGATGGTACTTATCGTAAGCACTCTATCGTATCGATATAAAGAAAAAAGCATGATAAAAAGAGATTATGAATATGCTCATGGTATAAAGGACATAGCGCTGACGGCCATGTCCTTTATGAGATTGACATAATTTCATGATGTCGTGCGTTACTGATTAATAGTCAAATAATGCAGTCGCTGTACTCAAATAAATTCTTGAATAAGTAACGGCTTTTATCGTCGGTTACTGACAGTACTACTGGTGTTACTGAGGCGCATTAACCGCTAACTTATCAAACAAACCACCATCACTGAAATAGGTGCTCATGATCTCATCCCAAGTGCCAAAAGCGTCATTTGGACGGAAGGTGTCGATAGGTGGCAATTTATCACTGTTTTTATCAAGAACACTCTTCACACTTGGGCGCAAGTATAGATCAGCTGCCAATTGCTGGGCTGCATCGCTCCATAAGAAATCAAGATAAGCTTTGGCGGCATCTGTGGTGCCTTTTTTATCAGTGACGGTTTTTACGATAGCAACTGGGCTTTCAGATTTGATTGAGTATTTTGGATAAACAATATCGACTTGACCGACGCCAAAATCTTTTGCTGCAAGGTTGGCTTCGTTCTCAAATGTTACCAAAACATCGCCGATACCACGCTGTACAAACGTCGTAGTCGCCGCACGTCCGCCACTTTCATAGACTTTGACGTTTTTTAGCATGTCTTTGACGTATTTTTCCGCTTGTGCTTCATCTTTATTAAAAGCATGTAAGCCATAACCATAAGCACCTAAGAAGGCATAGCGACCGTTACCCGTCACTTTTGGGTTTGCCATGACAATCTCAACACCCTCTTTGGTCAAATCTGCCCAATCATTGATACCTTTTGGATTGTCTTTGCGCACTAAGAAGACGATGGTGCTGGTAAAAGGTACGGCATTGTCTGGGAATTTACTTTCCCAATCTGACTCAACCAAGCCTTTTTTCTCAAGCAGCTCAATATCAGAGCCTTGGTTCATGGTTGCGACATCGGCTTGTAGACCATTCGCGACCGACAGGGCTTGTTTACTCGAACCACCATGCGACTGCTTGATAAGAATATTGCTGTTTGGGTGCTCGCTTTTGTAATGATCAACAAATAATGGATTGTAGTCTTTATAAAAATCACGGGCGACATCGTAGGAGACGTTTAATATTTCGATGTCCTGCCCTTCTGTGGCTGCTGGCGTACCCTCTGCATTGGCAGCTGGCTCAGTTTTTTCGTTGTTGCTACAGCCTGCAATACCTAGAGTGAGCGCCACACCGGCGATACTTAGGGCGCTAAGTGTCTTATTTTTATAACCTGCGGTATATGATGTCATGGCTGCCTCAAAAAATGTCTGATAAGTAATGTAAGTATGCTAACAGCGCTATCTTATTATGTTTAATGATGAATATGTGTATGTTATTGCCAAAATGGAATAAAGAAATGAGAAATATAAGGTTATCAATAACTTAAATTTATCCGTAATGCATAAGTTAAATATTTTTAATGATCATTGGCTATCCGCTAATAATTTAGCCATTTAATTCAGCCTTTCATCTAAGCATGAATGTCTGAATCAAATGGCTTGTAACTGAACAACTTAATTACCTTTTTGGTTACCTTTACTGCACGCTTGCCAGCTTATCAAAACGCCCGCCATCAACAAAAAACGTCTCCATAATCTGTGTCCAAGGACCAAAGACACTGACTGGCTCAAACGTCTCAATATCAAGCAAAGTACCTTTATGGGCGGAAAGTACTTGCTCATTACTAGGACGCATGTACATCTGTGCCATCAGTTCTTGCGCTGGCGTGTCCCATAAACTCTTTAGATAGGTGTTTGCCGCTTCTGTTTTGCCCGCTTTGTCAGTCACCGCATTCACCACTGCAACAGGATTGGCAATCAACACTGAATAACTTGGATAGACGATATCGACTTGTCCTTTGGCAAATTGCTTGGCGGCCAAATGCGCTTCATTTTCGGTCGTGATAAGCACATCCCCCAGACCGCGCTGAGTAAAGCTGGTCGTTGCGGCGCGCGCGCCATTGTCATAAGTGACGACGTTTGCCAAAAGTTTTTTGATAAAGGTATCTGTTTTAGCAGAGGTTTCGACCGTTTCTTTAAAATGATGCAGACCGTAACCGTAGGCACCTAAAAAGGCATAACGCGCCGTACCACTGGTTTTTGGATTTGGTATTACTATAGCTACGTCACTACGTGCCAAATCTTGCCAGTCTTTAATACCCTTTGGATTGCCGCTGCGTACCAATAGAACCATGGTACTGGTATAAGGGACCGCGCCGTTTGGTAGCGCTTTCTGCCAGTCAGCAGCAACCAAGCCTTTTTCGACCAATAGATTCATATCGCTTTCTTGGTTAAAGGTCACCACATCCGCTTGTAGACCATTAGCAACAGATAATGCTTGCTTACTCGAGCCACCATGTGACTGATTGATATGTACTTTGCTGTTGGGATGCTCTTTTTGGTAGCCTTTGGCAAATAAGGTATTGTAGTCTTTATAAAAATCGCGTGAGACATCGTAAGAGACATTCAACAGATCAATATCTTGTGACGGCGCTGCTGATTTTTGGGCGCCGTTTTGGGTCTCACTCTGCTTAGATTCAGTAGGGCTACAGCCCGTCATGAATACCGCCATTGTCAGCACACTGCCCATTATCAAGGTACGTGGTGCTTTATTTTGAATCACTTGATTATCAGTCATTGAGGTATAACGCAAAGGCTGATTCTTGGCTATATTGGTCGTTTGCATAGACGCTCTCGATAATGTCATGCTGCCACTTGTGGACCTTACTATTTTATTAATTCTATAAATAAGGATAACAAAGGCAGTGATGGTAAGAATTTTGGGAGATACATTGGTTCTTTTGTTGATGAGAGATATGCTAGCAGCATAGATAACAAACGCTTAGTGACGAATACGCTTATCGAGTGGTGAACTTGGCATAAGCATGATGATTAGTAGCGCTATTATTAGTTATTCTATAATGGATATTTTTAGGAGCTATTTGCGATATAGAGATAAGCCGCCACTTTTGCGTAAGTTGCCGTATTGCTTGCCCAGTAGACGAATATTTGTGTAAGCTGTATCATCGCTGGCGCTGTATAGTCAGTCCTTAATAAAAGAAATACAAATATTATCAATCACTACTGGGGTTAATTTTTCTTGCTTGCTGTGCCTACGCAGACAGAGGCTGCGAATAATGAACCCCAGTAGTTCCTTACTCTTTTAAAAGTGGATCAACTATAATCGCTGCAAATAAACGACTGCTACCTAAAAATGTTTAATTCAATCAAAAATAGCCATTTTGCAAAGCCATTTTTATCACTTATTCACTTACCCAAGGCATCTTAATGATTACTTCTTTCTCTTGTTACTCGCGTTTTTTTGCTGCTCTTTCTTTAACGAGTGCAGCGCTGCTTGCTTTGAGTGGTTGTAATAACACTATAAAAGCCAATGTGGATAATCACAGCGTCACGCAACCTGCAGCGACACTCTCGCCTGCTGTAAAAGTCATCGTTGGTGACTATGCTTCTGAGGGTTATGCTAAGCGTACGCAAGGCGATGACTGGGTAGCCGTGATGGTAAAAGCAGACGGTGATAAGCAGATTGACATTAAGATACGTGCGCGCAGCGATGTCAAAAAACCGACCTGCTATTTTGATGGCAAAGCAACATTGATGGGTCAAGATGATGCACACGGCATTATCTTTCAGAGCAAGGTCAATGACAGTACGGCTTTTTTTCAATTTAAAGATGATAAATTGACTATTGATAGCCAAGATAAATATGCGCTTAACTACTTTTGCTCTGGCGGTGGCACATTGGTTGGTGACTATCAAAAGTTGGCTGGTGATTTAGAGCTCAGCTAACCACGAGATGGTCAAAACGTTCAAATAACACAAAAAGGGTCAGACTTATCATCTGACCCTTTTTTATCTTTCATATTGAATATAAATTTTTATACCGCAGAAGCCCCGACCAATTTAACCTCAGCACGCTCATCAAAAGCGATACCAGCATAATAATCACGCAAAATCTGCAACACTTCTGGACGGCTAAAGTTCTCTGGTACATCAAGGTCTTCTGAGAGTGCTTTACGTAGCTTGGTTCCTGATACTTTGACATGTTCAGACGCTTCATGCGGGCAGGTTTTATCTGACGCCATGGCATTACAAGCATTACACCAAAACGTCCAGCCAATCTTTAAAGGTTGGGTAATCAAATCATCTTTACCGACGTGGTCAAAAATGGTTTGCGCATCAAAAGCACCATAATAATCACCAACGCCTGCATGATCACGACCAACGATTAGATGACTACAGCCGTAGTTTTGGCGGAATACGGCATGTAATAATGCTTCACGCGGTCCGGCATAACGCATATCAAGCGGATAACCTGCTTGAATAACAGTATCAGCTCTAAAGTAATTGTCAATCAAGGTTTTAATGGCTTCTTGGCGTACGTCTGCTGGGATATCACCTGGTTTTAACGCACCCAATAATGAATGTATCAGTACGCCATCACAGATCTCAATCGCAATCTTGGCAAGGTATTCGTGTGAGCGGTGCATGGGATTACGGGTTTGGAACGCCGCGACCGTTTGCCAGCCTTTATTGTCCAAAATTGCGCGGGTTTCAGCTGGTGTTTTATAAATCTCAGGATATAAGGTTGGAAACTCGCCTTCGCTTAGGACTTCAACGCTACCTGCAATGTTGACTTCACCTTGCTCCAGTACTTGTTGGACACCAGGATGCTCAGGATCTGTGGTGGTAAATACTTGTTGGCACTCATGGGCTTTATCGATGGTATAGGTTTCTTCTACCGTCAAGATGCCCATAATCTCGCCATCTTGCGCCACCAATGCGACTTTATCACCTGTATTTAAGCTATCCGCTGTCGCTTTCGGTGCTGACAAAGTAATAGGAATCGGCCAAAACAAGCCCGCATTATCGCCACTTTGTAGGCGCATATTATCAACCACGCCCTGCCAATCGGCTTGATTCATAAAACCATTTAGCGGCGTAAAACCGCCAATACCAAACATAATCAAATCACCGCGCTCACGTGAGCTGAGCGTAATGGTTGGCAAAGTACTGGCAAGTTTTAATGCTTGGTTGCGAGCCTCACCATTCAATAGTAACGGCTTAAGCTCAGCACTACCGTGCGGAGGAACAAGTTTTGAGGGTGTTTGATTATGGGTGATAGATGTCATAGTAATTTTACAACCTTAAGAGATGAGAAAAAGATGAGTAACTGTAGATAAAAGTCGTAGAGAAGCAATTGGGCGAATAAAGGGATAATGGCAGTATGTTAAAGCTATTTATTAAATGATTAAAAACTGCTCATTAAAATCAGGTATTGAATTCGATAAGCATAGGCTACCTAATTTTCGTTATGAAAATTTATGCTGTGTTTGGATATAGATATGTCTTAAAGGAATTTATGTTTATAGACGCAAGCTTATATGATGTAAATCTGAATGGTTTACCTTGCGACTGGCAATAAAATCGAGTACACACGCAAATCATTTTCGTCGCAGCTTTTATGTTTAAAAATAAAATTGAGATTACGTCATGTATCAATATAACTACGCTGACCAAACCTTGGTAGAAGAACGAGTCGCACAGTTTCGCGACCAAACCGAACGGTTTTTGGCAGGCGAGCTGCCAGAAGAGCAATTTTTACCGCTGCGTTTGCAAAACGGTCTTTATATTCAGCGCTATGCACCGATGTTGCGTATCGCCATTCCATATGGTCTGCTAGCCAGCTATCAACTGCGTAAATTGGCAGAGATTACCCGTAAGTACGATAAAGGTTACGGGCACTTTACTACCCGTACCAATATCCAGCTAAACTGGCCAAAGCTAGAAGATGTGCCAGACATATTGGCGGAGCTGGCATCGGTACAGATGCATGCCATTCAAACCTCAGGTAACTGTATTCGCAATACGACTACCGATCCTTATGCCGGTATTCATCAAGAAGAGATTGCGGATCCACGTCCTTATTGCGAAATTATCCGTCAGTGGTCTACTTTTCATCCTGAATTTGCTTTTTTACCGCGTAAATTTAAGATTGCTGTCGTTGGTACTGCCAATGACCGCGCGGCGACGCAAGTACATGATGTGGGATTGCATGTAAAAACCAATGACGCAGGCGAGATTGGTTTTGAAGTATTGGTGGGTGGCGGTCTTGGCCGTACACCAGTGATTGGTAAAGTAATTAACGAATTCTTGCCACGTCAGCATCTGCTTAGTTATCTAGACGCTATTTTGCGCGTTTATAACCTACATGGTCGCCGCGATAATAAATACAAAGCGCGTATCAAAATATTGGTCGAGAGCATGGGCGGTCCTGCCTTTGCGAAATTGGTCGATGCTGAGTGGGAAGCCCATACCAAAGACGGTCCACTGACTTTGACCGATGCCAATTTTGACACTGCTATTGGCTTCTTTAGTGAGCCTGATTATGTTGGTTTTGATGCCTTACAAGTACAGTCTGACTTGCAACAGCAACTCAATGCAAATAAAGATTTTGCCGATTGGTATAACCAAAATACAGTCGCGCATAAAATAGCAGGCTATCGCGCTGTCGTCATTTCGCTAAAGGCAGGCTTGGTCGACGGAACCTACGTACCATCTGGTGATGTCAGCGAATCACAAATGGATGCTCTCGCGGATCTGTCAGACAAATATAGCTTTGGTGAATTGCGCGGTACTTATCAGCAAAATCTCGTATTCTCTGATGTGCAAACCAATCAACTATATGAGCTATGGGAACAGTTGGCGGATCTGCATTTAGCACGTGCCAACATAAACACATTAACAGATATGATTGTTTGCCCAGGTTGGGACTACTGCTCACTCGCCAATGCCACAACTCACAATATCGCTGAACAAATCGAAAAGCAGTTCGATGATCTCGACTACCTTTATGACTTGGGTGAGATTCGCCTCAATATGTCTGGCTGCATGAATGCTTGTGCGCATCATCATACGGGTGATATCGGTATTCTTGGTGTCGATAAAAAGGGTGAGCATTGGTATCAAATCAGCCTTGGCGGTAACTCTAGTAACGATGCCAAAGTCGGTAAAATATTGGGTAAAGCAGTACCAGCCGAAGCTGTGGCGATTACCCTACAAAAAATACTGGATGTCTATTTAGAGCAGCGCGTGAGCAATGAGAACGACGTAGAAGCTTTTAGTGACTTGGTTAATCGCGTTGGCGTGGCACCTTTTAAGGAGAAGGTCTATGGGTAATCATCATGTGTTAAACAGCAAAGGTATTGATATCGGTCAAAGTGATACGTGGTTGGCGCTTAATACCGATGAGCTACCAGATGGCATTGCTCTTAGCCATATATCGCTGCTTGAGCTATTACATAAACAAGAAAAATTCGATATCGTATTGCCGCTCACGGATTTATTGAATTCTGAAGGCAAGCTTGCTGGCGGGCTATTACAGCAGCTGAACGAGCTATTGACTGAACATGCCAGCCGTGTTGGCGTTTGGGTTACGTCAGATAATGACACCGATACATTGGTTGGTTTGTCAGATTTTTTATTACAACAAGATTTGATTGTTATTCATGTACCGGCCTTTACCGACGGACGCGGTTTTAGTTATGCGCAAACCCTGCGTCAAATAGGCTACGAGGGTGAGATTCGTATGGCTGGCAAGTTTGGCCGTGACCAAATTGCTTACCTTTTACGCGCGGGCGCAGATAGCTTTGTGCTCAGTGAGCATGATATGAAATCTATCTCTGATATCAGTCAAGCATTTAATGCGCTTGCCAGCAGCTACGATGGACGCGATGCTAGCGCATTACCGATGTTTGCAGGCACTTAGTTTTAGAATAAATCATAAGCACTTATATTAGTTACTTTTCACTCAAATCATTTTTACATGAACTTTCATCAAGGAATCTACCATGAGCCAATTACACCCAAATCTAGATATCGATCAAGCCAACCAAGACTTGCAAGGTCAAACGCCAGAACAAATCGTAGAATGGGCATTAAGCCAAGCGAAAAACCCAATCATTACCACTAACTTCCGTCCTTACGAGTCAGCGATTTTGCATTTGGTCGCATCGCTGCGCCCTAACATCACCGTATTGTGGGTAGATTCTGGCTATAATACTGACGCCACTTACCAGTTTGCCAATAAAGTCATTCGTGATTTAAATTTAAACGTGATCACCTATATTCCTAAGCAAACTGCTGCCCATCGTGACGTGACGATGGAAGGCATCCCTGGTATTGATAACCCACTACATGATGAGTTCACCGATCAAGTGAAGCTTGAGCCATTCCGCCGCGCTTTAGATGAGCTAAAGCCTGATGTTTGGTTCAATGCTATTCGTAAAGATCAAACCGAATTCCGTCAAGGTCTTGATGTCCTGAGCTTGTCTAAAGACGGCGTGTTAAAAGTCGCACCGTTGTTTGATAAGACAGATAGCGATTTGGATGTTTATCTTGAAGAACATAACCTACCTAATGAGTTTGATTACTTCGATCCAACTAAGGTAGAAGAGCACCGCGAATGTGGCTTGCATACGCAGTTGTAATTGCTAAATACAGAATTGTGATTTAATAAATACAATGCATAAAAATCCCGCTTAACCGGTTTACACCGAGTTAAGCGGGATTTTTTTAGTATCATGATTTTATATTGCTATTCCCTTTCTCAGCAAAAACTACTTTTAATATCTCAAAAACGAATATACTAATGCCAATACATTACGTGAGCCTGCGCAACTGATAACTCATAATAGCAGTATATATTCAATTGAATGACTGGTCATACTATGAATACCTTTCCCCTATTTTTTAAATTAGAAGATCGTAAAGTACTGATTGTTGGCGGCGGTGATGTGGCATTACGCAAAGCTGATTTGCTGAGCCGTGCTGGCGCGTGTATCACTGTCCTTGCGCCAAGCATTAGCCATGAGATACAAGCCTTGCTCAGTGATAGTAAGCACGCGCTGATTTATGAGAATTATAATAAAACCTATATGACAGATTCGCGCGTTATTATCGCTGCCACTGACGATGAGATGCTCAATCACCAAATCCATGCTGATGCCACTGAACTCAACATTCCGGTAAACGTCGTCGATACGCCGCATTTATGCGATTTTATCTTCCCTGCCATTGTCGATCGCAATCCCATCGTGATTGGTATCTCGTCCAACGGTAAGGCACCGGTACTCGCACGTTTATTGCGGGCAAGGCTAGAAACCTTGATTCCACAAGGTTATGGTAAATTAGCCAAGCTTGCTGGCGAGTTTCGAGGTGAGGTTAAAGCCAAAATTCCAACATTGACTGGACGTCGGCAGTTTTGGGAGCGCGCCTTTGAAGGTCAAGTCAGTCAATTGATGTTTGCCGGTAATGAAAACGAAGCCATCGCCCAACTGCAAGCTGATTTAGATAACACAGCGGCAAATATCACTGCAAAAAATGCTACAGATGAATCAACAGAAGCCCAAAATACGATGGGCGAAGTCTATATCGTTGGTGCCGGTCCCGGTGACCCAGAGCTTTTAACCTTTAAAGCACTACGCTTGATGCAGCAAGCGGATATTGTCTATTATGATGCGCTGGTGTCACCGCAAGTATTGGATTTGTGCCGCCGCGATGCCGATAAAGTATTTGTGGGCAAGAAACGCAGTAATCATGCCGTTGCACAATTGGGCATCAATGAGCTATTGGTTAATAGCGCAAAAGAAGGTCGGCGTGTGGTGCGTTTAAAAGGCGGTGACCCGTTTATCTTTGGGCGTGGCGGTGAAGAGATTGAAAGTCTGTGCTCTCACAATGTTCCGTATCAAGTAGTGCCAGGCATTACCGCTGCCAATGCTGCTGCTAGCTATGCTGGTATTCCGCTAACCCACCGTGACCATTCGCAGTCAGTACGTTTTGTGACAGGGTTTTTAAAGGCAGGCTCGCCTAATAATAACTTCAAAAGTTTTTTGAATACTGATGAAACAGTCGTATTCTATATGGGTCTGCATTCGCTACCACGCTTGACGGAAGGTTTGATTGATGCCGGGCGTAGTGCGGAGACCCCGATTGCCATCGTCTCTAACGCCAGTATGCCCAATCAGCAAGTATTAACGGGTACACTTGCCAGTATCGTTGAATTACAAGCCCAACATCAACTACCTACGCCTGCTCTACTCATCATGGGTGATGTCGTAAGCTTACATCATGATTTGGCTTGGTATAATAATAAAAAGACCTCAGAAAACGATAATAACTGGTTACGCGGTGGTACTGCTACGACACCAAAACCAAATCCTAACCAACAAGCGCATGCGCTATCTATGATTGCTAATTTGGCAACAGAAGATGGTGGTCTTGAGCAGTTAGTGATTGATTAGAAAGCGCCCTAAAAGCCCCTTTTTATTTAAAGCCCTGCCAATCTAGTGGTAGGGCTTTTTTCTGATTGCAACAGAGCAAAATCCTCCAATCCTTGCTAGAATAATGGCTGTCTTTTATTCACCATTAAGCCTCATTATGTCTGTATCCGCTGTTACCCCTCTTACTATCCTGCACACCTCTGACTGGCATTTGGGACGCAGGCTTTATGGACGTCTGCGCTACGATGAATTTGCCGACTTTTTAAATTGGCTACAAAACACTATTAGTGCGCAGCAAGTGGATGTACTTATTGTCGCTGGTGATATCTTTGATACGATGACCCCAAGTAATAAAGCCCAAGCGCTGTATTATGAATTTTTAGGCAAGGTTTCAAAGTCTTGCTGTCAACATGTTGTCATCGTCGCTGGCAACCATGATTCACCGACATTTCTAGATGCCCCAAGCAATGTCCTTAAGTTTTTAAACGTCCATGTCGTTGGCACCGCTTGTGATGATTTAACTGATGAAGTTTTGGTTTTAGACGATGCAGACGGCAATCCACATTGCATTATCGCGGCTGTTCCTTATTTGCGTGACCGCGACGTGCGCAGTAGTAGTGCTGGCGAGTCAGCTCAGAGCAAAGATGCAAACGTTATCGCTGGTATCTGCGCGCACTACGATAAAGTTGCAGATATTGCCAAAGCCAAACAAGCTGAATTAGCCAAAGCACATCAGCGGCATCTCCCTATCATTGCCACAGGTCATCTGTTTGCTGCCGGTGGCAGCACTACCGACGATGATGGTGTGCGTGAGCTGTATGTCGGTTCGCTTGGTAAGGTCTCTGCCGATATGTTCGATGGCTGCTTTGATTATGTGGCGCTTGGTCATTTGCACGTACCGCAGCGCGTCGGTGGCCGTGAAACCATTCGCTATTCAGGCTCACCCATTGCAATGGGCTTCGGTGAAGCACGCCAGCAAAAACAGGTATTGCTCATACAGTTTGGCGCAGTCGCAAACGACTTTGAGGATAAAGTATTAGCGGATTCTATCGAGCCTTCTTTAGCGCCACTCAAGCAAGCTGCTAAAAAGGTAGCCATTCAAGCGTCTGAGTTTATGGACGACCTGTTTGGCTTTGATGATTCAGCGGGAAGTGCTGAGAGTAAAAAAGTTGAAGTAGAAATCTCTACTCAAACAGACGCTATACAGCCTAGCGACTCCACCTCCAATATAACGTCTACTTTGACTTCTCAGTTGTTGCATCATGATAAAGAACGTCAGATGCAAGTTATCTCAATGCCTATTCCAAAGTTCCAAAAATTAGCGCAAGTATCGGGTGATTTGGAGACCATCAACCAAACCGTTGATAGCACCATTAAAGCTCTGATTGATACAGAATCGATCTGGTTAGAGATTATCTATACCGGTGATGAGGTGGTTAGCGAATTGCGTGAAAGTATTCAAGCGATGGTAGAAGGCTTACCCTGTGAGGTGTTAAAAATAAAAAATACGCGTACTTATAATAAAGTACTCAATCAACAACAAACCTCTGAAACGCTACAAGATTTAAATGAGCAAGAAGTATTTGAGCTTTGTTTAGCCACTCATAACATCCCTGACGAGCAAAGATTGACCTTGCGAGAGGCTTATGAGCAAATCGTTTATGATCTGCACCATGCAGATACTCAAGCTGAATAATAGCTAAAACTCATCAGCCTGATATAACGAACAGTAAATTATCACTACTATCTATAAAAATAAGACCCTGCCATGCGCCTAATTGAACTCAGACTTAAAAACCTCAACTCCTTAAAAGGCGAATGGCACATTGATTTTAGTGACGCCGCTTTTCTTAACGAAGGTATCTTTGCTATTACAGGGCAAACAGGCGCTGGCAAGACGACCATTTTGGATGCTATTTGTTTGGCTCTTTACAGTCAAACACCAAGACTTGGTGATATTACAGGCTCTACCAATGAGATCATGACCCAAGGTACCGGAGAGTGCTCCGCAGAAGTCATTATCGAGATTGATGCCAAGCGTTATCAGTGTTCATGGTATCAACACCGTGCTCACAAAAAAGCCAAAGGCAACTTACTACCGATTAAACATGAGATCAGCGAGGTCAAGTCTGGCAAGATTTTAGAAGAAAAAAAATCCAAAACCTCGGCTTATATTCAAGATCTTATTGGTATGGATTTTAGCCAATTTACTCGCTCCATCATGCTGGCACAAGGCAGTTTTGCCGCCTTTTTAAAATCTGATATCGGTGACAGAGCGGCGATTTTAGAGAAAATAACAGGTACCGCTATCTATGCCAAAATCTCACTCAATGTGCATGAGAAAAAACGCTTTGAAGAAGAGGCGCTCAGTAAACTGCAGGCAGGCGTTGATGGCTTATCTTTGCTAAGTATTGAAGACGAAAATATATTGGCAGCCGAGCTAAAAGCGTTAAGTCAGCAGCAAAACACACAGCGACAGACCTTTAATACCTTGAGCGAACAGCTTCAATGGCTAAATAACGTAAAACAGCTACAGAGCAACCTGTCTATTTATCAGAGCGATTTCGCACGCGCCCAGCAAGTGCAGCAAGACTTTATTGCTGAAGCCAGGCGTTTAGACGTTGCCAACAAGGCATTAGAGATTGATAGTCAGTTTCGTGAGCTTAGCTATAGTCGTGAGTCGGTAAAGAAGTTAGAGATTGAACAAAAGGGATTACTGAGTCAGATCCCTGCCCAGCAAGAAGCGCTGACGCAAGCTACTCGTCATTTAGACGACGCTAATACGCTAGAAAAGCAAGCCGCAGACAACCTGCAAATAAACTTGCCTATCATCGCACAGGTACGCGAATTAGATAGCAATATAAGACAGCATTCTCAATCCTTAGGGGAAGACAGTCAGCGTAAAGACATACTGGTAGGCAATGTACAGATATTACGCCATGCCATCCAAAGTCATCAGAAAACTGCCGATGATACCAAAAATCAGCTAAATAATATTGACCAGTACTTTGGCAAACACCCAGAGCTGATCGACCTTGATACCGATAGGACTATCTTTGATAGTAGCTGTCAACGATTAAGGACGCTACTAGCAGAGAACTCTGAGCTTTCAGCCGCTAGGATGAGTCAACATAGCCATGCCTGCCAACTGCAAGCTGATTTTGAGAGGTTATTCAAACAACAAGACACTGATATCTCATTGGTAGCGCAGCGGCGCGAGCAACTGCTAAAGCTACAGCAGCAGCAAGCAGTCATCACTCAAAACCAGCCCCTTGCTATTATGCGCGGTGAGCAAGAGCAAATCGATCAAATTATCACACAAATTGAGCAAGTGATATTTAAGATTACACAGCAGTCTGAGCGAATCAGTCAAGTTCATAATATCAATCTCGCGCTACCAATATTGAATCAAGAATTGATGGTCTTAGACGACTTAATTGCCACTCATCGCGCAGATATTCAAAATACTAAACTTAAAAAGCAAGACAAGCAGACGCACCTTCATCTATTGCAAAAAGTCGCAAGGCTTGAAGATTACATCGTGGAACTCAAAGACGGTATGCCCTGCCCTTTGTGCGGTGCGCATGAGCACCCTTATGGTCAACATCATCCGCTATTAGATAGTCAGATTGACAATAAGCAAGAGTTATCGCTGACGCAGCAGACCCAGCAGCAAATATCTGAGCTTGAGATACTCATTGAGAGTCTAGAGCAAACGTTGTCTAAATATCATATTGACCATGCTACTAAGAACGAAGTCATCAACTACCAACAGCAGCAGTTAGCCCCTTTGCAGCAGCAATGTGAGATGTTGGGCAAAGACATTCAAGAAAGTTTGCTCTCACTATTAGACGCCAACAAAAATCATTCCAAAACGATTGCAGGGATTATTTATCCGCTTCATAAGTTGAGTGTGGATATAAATAAACCTGATAATGATATTGAACGCCCTTTATCTTTATTAGACAGTACCAAACAAAATCTGCTTGAGCAAAAACAGTCTCTTAAAAATATATTGATTCAACATGATGACTTGACACAAAGCATGTCAGAGCTAAGTATTGCTATAGAGAGTGATGAAAAGCAGCATCAGGTATTGATAAGCAAAATCAATAACCTGACGACGGATATCAAGCTACACTCGCAGAAAACAGACACCGTTGAAGAAAAGATAGCCGCCAACTTTTTGGCAATGGCCCCTATTACTAGCAGTATTTTATCTTTGGTAGATAAGTATCCGGCGGATAACTACGCAGAATATTTGTCTATTGATTTCCAAAGGACAGACATTCAAAGCGCACTTAAGCAATTGGACGCTAGTATTCATAATAAAACCGTACTAGATAGCAGCGACTATGAGCGTCATATTGATAGATTACGTCAACAGCGCAGTATGCTCAATCAGCTAAAAAAGCATTTTAATGAGCAAAAAAACAGCCAGCAACAGCTAACCAATACCTTGAGTACAGTGAGTGCTCAAATTGACACCAAAAAAGTTCAGCTCTGCACTGATGAAAGTACGTTAAGAGACCTCGAAAACTTGATAGTGGAGAAAAATACCGCTCTTGAGCAGCTCAAGAGCGCAAGAATAGAGGTTTTTGCAGATAAAAATACAGAGTCTGAAGATACATTACTGCGCCGCGCAGTCGATGACGCAAGAGCCAAGCAGGCAAATGCTCAGAGACAGTTAGACAGCACGCAGCAAATATTAGAGCAGTTGCAAAGCAGACAACGACAGCTATTGGTAGAATTGCAGTCGGATACGGCAGCACTCAATACGCAGCAAGCTGTATTTATGGAGCATCTAGCAGCGGCGCAGTTTGTGGATGAAGATGCTTTTATCCATGCGCGCTTGCCTAAAGAAGAGCGTGATGCTTTACATCTGCGTAAGACTGCGATTGATAACGCCTTGCAGCAGGCAAAGTCACAGTTAGATAGCACCCAGCAATCATTAGAGCAGAACCTGTCCCTTGCTATGACCAATGTCAGCCAAGAAACGATTGCCGCTCAGCATCAGCACATTCAGATGGAGATTGATCAGCTCAGCCAACAGATTGGTGCTATTGTTCAAAAGCTTAAAGACAATGAGAACCAAAAAGGTCAACAAGCAACGCAGCTTATAGCCATTAATGCGCAAAAAGAGAAATTACAAGTTTGGCAGCAGCTGCATACTTTAATTGGTTCAGCCGATGGTAAGAAATATCGCACCTTTGCTCAAGGCTTAACCTTTGAAGTGATGATTAGCCATGCCAATAGCCAATTACAAAAGATGAGTGACCGCTACTTGCTGATTCATGATGACAGCAATCCGCTTGAGCTTAATGTGATTGATAACTATCAAGGCGGCGATATTCGCAGCACCAAAAACTTATCTGGTGGTGAAGGCTTCATTATCAGTCTCGCGCTCGCTCTTGGACTATCGCAAATGGCCAGTCACAACATCCGTGTGGATTCGCTATTTTTGGATGAAGGTTTTGGCACGCTTGATGAAGAGTCGTTAGATATTGCTCTAGATACCTTGACAGGCTTGCAACAAGAAGGGAAATTGATTGGTATTATCTCTCACGTACAGGCGTTAAAAGATCGCATTTTGACCCAAATAAAGGTCGAAAAAATATCTGGCGGCTTTAGCCAACTCAGTGGTCAAGGATGTCGGCGCGTTATGAGGGATCAAGTATGATAAGTTAGCAGGATTGATGACGACATATGATAAAGAAGTACGTTTAAAGGCATTTATTAAATGATACTGGCACGGCTATTTAGCATAACAACATAAAAAAACCACCGTTAATGAATAACGGTGGTTTTTTATAATCAAACTATCTATTTACTTACTCGATTCGCTATTTGGTCACTAAACCACTTAACTCACTCATCAAGACGGATAACGTTGAGAGGCTGATTTGGCTATCATTATTGCTATCAAGTTTATCCATCTCAGCAGTAACGCCGGCAAGCTGGATAGCATGACGCGACTTCCAATCACTGAAGGCTTGAATGGCATCAGGTTGAGTCAATAACGTCTCCATCAGCATACGTAAGCTGCGCGATACATCATTGGCAAGCGCATGACGGGCACGGCGATCCCAGTGGTCTTGCTGCGGCAAGATAGCAATATTATCAATCATCCAATCAAGCTGCAAAACGTGATAGGCCTCAAAGTATAAAGTGGCAATCTCATCAACCGGACGTTCGTACTGCTCTGCTAAGAGGGCAGCATCAAGGGCATCAACATGGTATGGCAACATTGCAAACATCGATGCATCATTGATAGAGAGACCATCTTCTATCAATCTTGTGGTATCGGCTTGCAAGTATTGTGAAAATTGCTGCTCAATAAATCCGCCTGATTTGGTTAGCTTTTCGACACTGTCTTCAAAACGGCTAATCATATCAGCCACTTGCAAATCTTGTCCAAAGGCATTGATAAACCAGACTACTCCGTTTTCGAGTGCATCGCGCAGACGCAGTTCAAGCTCAAGCAGCAAAGTAGCATCGACTTGATTATCAAGTGCTTCTAACAGCTCCCATGCTTTTGAGACATGGAACACATCACGCGCAATGGCATAGCCGCGCACGATAGTGGCAAGCGTTTGTCCTGTTTCTTCATGCAGACGGAATAATGCTTCGATACCCAGACGGTTGACCACACTATTGGTCATATACGTACTGATGATTTCACGGTGTAAACGGTGTTCAGTCATCTCATCAAAGAATTTTGATGCCAGCTCATCGGGGAAATATTTGCGTAATTCATTAACGAAATACGGCGCATCCGGTAAATCTGAGAGCAGTAAGTTGTCATAAACCCACATTTTTCCGTAAGCCATCACAACTGCTAGCTCAGGATTGGTTAGACCTGTGCCAGATTTTTGGCGTTTAGCAATCTCTTCATCTGATGGCAAATACTCAATCGCTCGATCTAGACGCCCTTCTGCTTCTAACATCTGAATAAAGCGCTGATGATCGCTTAAGTTTGCAGCTGCTCGGATTTGACTCAGCTCAATGGCTTGCGGTTGCAGATAGTTCTGACGCAGCACCAATTCGCTAATGGTCTCGGTCATGCTTTCAAGAAGCTCATTACGCTGCTTCAACGTCATATCACCTTGCTCAACCACTTTGCCAAGTAAGATTTTGATATTGACTTCATGATCTGAGCAGTTGACGCCGCCTGAGTTATCGATAGCATCGGTATAAATGCGTCCACCAATTTGGGCATATTCGATACGACCTTGCTGTGTGAACCCTAGGTTACCCCCCTCACCGACGATAGCCGCACGTAATTCGCCACCGTTGACACGTACGGCATCATTGGCACGATCACCTACGTCGGCATGACTCTCCTCACTACTTTTCACATAAGTACCGATACCACCATTCCAAATGAGATCTACTGGCGATTTTAGCAATGCGCTGATAAAGTCATTGGGTGCTAAGCTGTCATCTGAGATATCAAAAACCGCTTTCATTTCAGAGCTGATAGCAATGGTCTTGTCTTGACGTGAGAAAATACCACCGCCTTGGCTAATGAGAGACTGGCTATAATCTTCCCATGACGAACGAGGTAAGTTAAATAAGCGCTCGCGTTCTGCAAAAGACGCTGCTGTATCTGGATTTGGGTCAATGAAAATATGCAGATGGTTAAAGGCAGCAACCAGTTTGGTATGAGTTGATCTGAGCATACCGTTACCAAAAACATCACCGCTCATATCACCAATGCCCACGACGGTAAAATCATCGCGATTTTGAATGTCCATGCCGCGCATACGGAAGTGGCGCTTGACTGACTCCCAACCACCGCGGGCGGTAATGCCCATTGCTTTGTGGTCATAACCAACCGAGCCACCAGAAGCAAAGGCATCATCGAGCCAAAAGTTATATTCAGCAGACAAAGCATTGGCGATATCAGAAAAGGTTGCCGTACCTTTATCGGCAGCGACCACCAAATACGGATCATCTTCATCATGACGTACGGTATTGGCTGGCGGGACAATCGCACCATCGACGATATTGTCGGTCACATCAAGCATACCGCGAAGGAATGTCTGATAGCAGGCAATACCTTCAGCTTGGAACACATCACGACCATCTGCCATCGTTTTGGTTTTAACGATAAAGCCGCCTTTTGAGCCAACCGGTACGATAACGGCGTTTTTGACCATTTGTGCTTTAACGAGTCCAAGTACTTCAGTACGGAAATCTTCCATACGATCAGACCAACGCAGCCCGCCGCGAGCGACTTTACCGCCACGCAAATGCACTGCTTCAACGCGTGGTGAATAGACAAATATCTCAAACATTGGTTTAGGCTTGGGTAGATTTGGAATATCTGCTGCCAGAAACTTAAAGGACAAACGATCTTTACGCTGCCCATTCGCCTCTCTCTGATAAAAGTTGGTACGTACCATGGCGTTAATTAAATCCAAGTACCAGCGGAAGATACGGTCTTCATCCAAGCTACTGACACCTGCTAATGCGGTGGTAATCTGTGCTCGAATCTGGCTGGTTTTGCTGGCACGTTCCTCTTCACTATAGTTAGGATTCATTCGTGCATCAAATAAACTGCCTAATGCGACACTGATGTCACTGTTTTTGACCATAGTTTGTTGAATATAGACATTTGAGAATGGTGCTTTCGCTTGCATCATATAGCGTGACAAGGCGCGCAGTACCACCACATCATAAGTATCTAATTTGGTGGTCAATACCAATTCGTTAAGCGAATCACTCTCAACCTGTCCTGCCCAAATTTGCTTTAAGCTGTCTTCAAACTGTGCACGCACCACTTGCATATCAATGGTATCAACGTGCTCTAAGACCAGCTCATACTCCTGCATCCAAATAGGTTGCTCAGGTAAATCAAACTCATAGGTCTGCGCTGAGATAACTGATACCCCGAAGTTCTCTAGTACGGGTAAGACTTTAGATAAGATAACTGCTTTTTGACGACCATATAGCTTTAAATGCAACTGATTGCTTGCGTCACCTGTCGATTGATATAAGTGCCAAATCATCGGCTGCTCATCGCTAAGTCCAGCCAAACGCTTGGTATCTTCAACGGCAGTACGTGCATCGAATCGCTCTTGGTAAGCGGCAGGGATATAACTTAAAAATCTGCGCGTCAAAGCATTGGCATGTTGCTCACCGACATTATCCAGCAGCATTTTTTGATAGTTATCACTCCACGACTGCATCAAAAAAGACAGCTTGGCTTGGAGCGCAGCGGTATCCACCTCATGTACTTGACCTGGCACTGTACGGACATGTACATGGACGCGGGCATGTTCAGATTCATTAAACTCCGTTGTAAAGCCTGAAGATGTACCACCATAGGCTTCTTTTAGGACGTTCTGTACCTTGATGCGAAGTTCGGTATTGAATTTATCACGCGGAATATAGACCAAGCAGGAAACAAAACGCTGGTAATGATCGATACGGCAAAATAAGCGCAGGCTTTTTTTGTCCTGTAGTTGGCTAATTCCTAGTACTGTTGGGTAAAGATCTTCAATGCTGGCTTGAAACAAGTCATCGCGCGGCAAGGTATTAATGATATGCATCATTTTATGATACGCATGACCATCACGTGGTAGTTTTGCCATCGCCATGATTTTATTGGATTTTTCGCGTAATAATGGAATTTGTTGCACGCTTAGTTGATAAGCTTGCGCTGTAAAAAGACCAATAAAACGATGCTCACCGATGAGCTTTCCATTATCATCAAACTTATGAATGCCCAAAAAATCCATATAAACTGGGCGGTGTACTGGCGATACTCGGCTTGATTTTGACAATACCAATACTTGCGGCGCTGTTAGCAGTCTTTTTAGATTGCTTGGCAGCTCGTCAAAGCTTTTTGAAAGCTGGTCTTCACTACCGCCACGTAATAGCCCGAGCCCACTATTACCAATAGAAAATAAATCTAAATCACTACGGTCGTCTTGGTTGGCTATATTGCCAGCATTATTAACCTCGATTCTGTGCCCGTCTTCTAAGCGGTACTCTCGATATCCCAAAAAGATAAAGTGATCGTCCAAGACCCAATCTAAAAATGCTTGAATCTCTTGTTGAGAGTAAAATACTTCCGGCAGTGTTTTTGTAGCAAGTTCCGCTTTTATATCGGTTAGCTTGGCACGTATCTGCTGCCAGTCATCAACGACGACATCAAGGGTGTCTACTTTTGCCAGCAGCATCTGTTTTAATGCCGCCAATTCATCATTGTCTTGATAAGAGATTTCACAATGAATCAAAGACATGTGTGAGGTGCCACTTTCTTGAGCACTTTCAACTTTAGTGATCGCGCCATTTTCATCGCGTTCGACATTGACGATGATATGATAAGTACGATGCACATCGATGCCTTGCTCTTCAAGACTCATCAATAGCGTGTCGACCAAAAATGGTCGGTCATAGGCAACGATTTGGATAACGGTATGTGAGCTGTGAAAATGCTGCTCTTCTGCAATGGGGTTTAATATGGCAAGCTGCGGATGGCTACGATCATAGGCTTTTAATAGCGTAAAATGATGCAGCGCCATCCCAGCCAAATCAGCATTACTGATGTCCTTTGCAGTCTCTTGGTGTAATGGCTGATAGTAGCTATGAATAAAGTGATCAAATAATGATTTGTCCGCTTGTACATAACTGGTGGCAATATCGCTTATCTGGCTGATCCGCTCTTTTGCGATATTTAGAGAGTTTGGCATATCCTTTGTCCTTGCGCTTTTTTATAAGCTTCTTATTTAGGTGTTATGTCTTATGTATTGTGAATAATTAAGTTTGAACTTATTGATCATTAGCAATCATGGTTTGTCTGACTCCCGCTATACGAACTATTTTGTGAGGTTTAACAGGTCTATGAGTAAATAATTTCACTCAAGGCTATCTCTCAGGTGGAATTGTAACGCACCTGCTGTCATAGCTAAAGCGTACAACATCATTTCATGAATCAGTGAGATGTCGATAACATTTACTAATGAGACGATTGTGATTTGATACGGCTGAATATAGACGGACAGGCGCATAGCTATGACACATAGTCATGACAATGGCAGCATTTTTTTGTTAGAATAGCGCAGAATATTGGACAGTATTTTGCTGGCTCGCTATTAACTCACTTATTATGAATTTTAATGCTAAGGGCAAGAGGTATGATGAATATTTTGGTGATTGGTTCAGGTGGTCGTGAACACGCACTAGCATGGCAGTGCGCAAAAGATAATAATGTAAAAAATATCTATATCGCGCCTGGTAATGCTGGCACCGCCCTTGAACCCAAATGCCAAAACGTCACTTTGGAAGACGCCACTGATGCAGGCGAGCACAGCGCTGTTATCAAGTTTTGTCAGAATAACGCTATCGACATGGTCATCGTTGGTCCAGAAGCACCGTTGGTAACAGGCATTGTCGATGCTTGTCGTGCTGCTGGCATCAAAGCTTGGGGTCCAACAGCGTATTGCGCGCAGTTAGAAGGCTCAAAGACTTTTGCCAAAGAATTCATGGAACAAAACAATATCCCAACGGCGGCTTATCAGGGCTTTACCGACGCAGTAGCGGCAAAGGCTTATATCGATGGGCAAGGCGCACCTATTGTAATTAAAGCGGATGGTCTTGCTGCCGGTAAAGGGGTCATTGTTGCTGAGACGATCAAACAGGCGCATGAAGCCATTGACGATATGTTGGCAGATAATAAATTTGGCGATGCCGGTAGCCGCGTGGTGATTGAGCAGTTTTTGCAAGGCGAGGAAGCCAGCTTTATCTGTATGGTCGATGGTGAAAACATCTTACCCATGGCAACCAGCCAAGACCATAAGCGTGCCTTTGAAGGTGATGCGGGTCCAAACACAGGCGGAATGGGTGCATACTCTCCTGCGCCAGTTGTCACTCAAGAGGTTCATGATAAAGTCATGGCACAAGTGATTCAGCCTGTTGTAGATGCGATGAAAGCTGCCGGTCATCCTTATACCGGATTTTTATATGCTGGACTCATGATTGATGATGCGGGCGACCCGTATGTGATTGAGTTTAACTGCCGTTTTGGCGATCCGGAGACGCAGCCTATTTTGATGCGCCTGCAATCGTCGATGGTTGATTTGGTTGCACAAGGACTCGAAGGTAAATTACCGAGCGAAGCCAATTGGGATGAGCGCCCTGCCCTTGGTATTGTCATCGCCTCAAAAGGCTATCCTGAAACTTCATCGAAAGGTGATGTGATTGCAGGCTTGCCAGAATTAAATAGTGACAATCAAAATTCGGTAAAAGTCTTTCATGCGGGCACGGCTTTTTCTCATGAAAATGCTCCTAGCAATGAGAAAGAAGTGGTGACCAATGGCGGTCGCGTATTATGTGTGACTGCATTAGCAGATAGCATCTCAGATGCACAGCAAGCAGCATTAACGGTCACTGCTGCTATCAGTTTTGATGGTGCTCATTATCGCCGTGATATCGGTCATCATGCTATTGCTCGTGAAAACATTTAAATAGTAGTGATAAGTAGCACCTACCTATAGCGACTTTTGATAAATTCGACCTAGCGTGATGCTGGGTTGAATTTTTTGATGGGTTATAGTTTTTAAAGGCTGCTAAAACTAATAGGCAAAAAATGCTTAAGAATTTCAGCATGTAGCCTAAATTACAAAGTAAATAACGTCGCTTGGCTAAGCTGCAAAACCTGCCTTCTTTATATGATACAATTCTGTACACTCATAGCACATCTCCCTTGTATTGTAGGTACATCACCCACAAATCAATACCAACTCGATGAAATGACGATATCTATGGCAAACAATACCTCTAGGTCTTCTAATAATAAGCAGTCTATCGATAATTTAAAAACCTCGGGGTTTGATCGTCGTATGTCGATTGCCAAAACCTCATTGAACATCGGTCGACGTTGGGCAGGTAATAGCGTGTCTGGTATGTTTCTTAATAAAGAAGCACGTACAGCACGTAACCAGATTTTTATGGAAGAACAGGCGCATTATTTGGCAGAAGAGCTTGGTAAATTAAAAGGCTCTGTCGTGAAAATTGGTCAAATGCTGGCGATTTATGGTGAGCATATCTTGCCACCTGAGATTACCCGTGCCTTACAAACGCTTAATGATGATACAGCGACACTTGCATGGCCAAAAATCGAGCAGAATTTACAGGATTTATTGGGCAATAAGCTGCAGGATCTTCAGGTTGACCCTGTTCCTATTGGTACAGCATCCCTCGCCCAAGTTCATCGTGCAACCGTCATAGCCACGGGTGAGCAAGTGGTATTAAAGATTCAATATCCGGGTGTGGCTGATGCGATCAACTCTGATTTGGCTTTATTTAAGAGCCTATTAAAGGTGAGTAATATCGTTCCACAAACCCGTTCACTCGATGCATGGTTTGAAGAGATACGTGATTTATTACATCATGAAGTCGACTATGAGGCGGAAGCTGACACAACAGAGCGGTTCTATAACCGTTTGATTGACGATGCACGTTATGTTGTACCTAAAATTAACCGCCATTATTCGACCAAACGCTTACTTTGTATGTCTTATGAGCCGGGTATCAGTGTGGTTTCTGACGCATTGCAACTACTCCCTCTTGAGCGTCGAAACGCCATCGGTCAGGCGGCTATTGAAATCATGATACAAGAGATTTTCGTTTGGGGTGAGATGCAAACGGATCCAAACTTTGGTAATTACCTTGTCCGTGTCGCACGCGACGAAACTGAAATTGATAAACTGGTCTTATTAGATTTTGGCGCGATTCGGCAGTTCGATAATAACTTATTGACGATTGCTCATAATTTATTACGTGCCGGTTATTATCATGATCATCAATCTATGATGAGTGCCATGACTGGTTATGACTTTTTTGATACCATGAGTGATAAAGTACGTTCAGATATCGCCTCATTGTTTTTGTTGGCAACTGAACCTTTTAGTGAGCCTGTGATAAACACGGATATGCCTGCTAATTGTCTAGATTACCAACAGCGCTATATTTGGGCTAACAGTAAGCTGCATACTCGCCTCTCAAATGATGCGACACAAGCGATGCAGTCTTTCGAGTTCAATCTACCACCTAAAGAGTTTATGTTTATCAGTCGGAAATTTATCGGTGCTTATACTTTTTTGACTGTGCTTGATGCTCGTACGGATTCTAATAATTTAGTAAAACCGTTTTTATAAACTTATTTCAACGTACCTACTCAACAGATTTTTGAACCGCCTTTTTAGGGGCGGTTTTATTTATTATGATTTTATTTGCTTAGGCTATTTTACAGTTTTAACTTAACCTTAGCGCTTGATAGGAAATGTAATTCTTTTATTTTTTGCTTAGGCTATTATCTTAAACACTTATATCAGCTTTCATCCACTTATCGAATCTGGTTTGATAACCTTCAGGCTTCTTCATGCTTAACTCCCAACAGGTTTCTTGCCGTGCTAAGTATTTAACTTCAAAATGTGTACGCTGACTGCTGCTTGCAACCTGACTACGCGTATTGGGCAAACACCATACCTCATTTGCTTGATGCTCAGCATTGTCCATATATGTTTCGATGTTGGTTGCCAATATTATCTCCCCGTCTACCTGTAAACGTGACAGTAAAAACTCAAAAAACGGCATATTAAGCCATTGTTGATTGGGATTGTGCTGCTCAGGATTGGGATATAAGATATAGATACTATCGATACTATTTGGCGCAATTGCATGTACGATCCATGCAATTGCATCAGCATGAATAGCGGTCAAATTGGCAGAATTCTGCTGCGCTGCCAATTTTTCAAATGCCTCAAACTTATTGCGAGTACGCTCAATCGCAATCAGATGCTTATCAGGGTTTTGCATGGCAAAGCTTAAGGCATGCTTGCCCTTCCCTGCGCCAATCTCCAAAACGAGTGATGTTTTAGGTTTAAGTGCTGCGTCTGGCATCACAAAATCACGTGGTGCTGAGAGTCGTTGAGGTTGAAATGCCCGCTCTTGCTGATGTGAAAGCTCAAGGTTGTCAGTCATTTGCTGTCCTTAAAATATTTGTCATTTGTCATTATTCGGCTGCATGCTATTATATAGTCAATGCAACCCCATAGTAATATCACGATATCGATTACTCATCGACAAATAGCTTTCTCAATCAGATTACTAGAGCAATGATTTTAAAATCAATCATTGCTTACTTTTTGAGGATACTTTGTTGATAAAACCAAGGATCTCTCTACTTTTATTATGACCGAATCTACTTCTAACGCCAGCCCTTCACCTAAAACGTATCCTTGTCCAGAATGCGGTAAGCAAACCACATGGCAAGATAATAAATATAAGCCATTTTGTAGTCATCACTGTAAGCTGATCGATCTTGGCGCATGGGCAAACGAAGACTATACATTGCCTGCTGAGTCCACGCCGTTCTCTGATGAGCTATAGTATTAAGCCCTTTACCCTCTTACTTTTATCACTTTATGATTCCAAGGATGCTGCACATGTCTGCTACTTACCTGATGCCCACTTATCTTCGTCAACCTATCAGTTTTACCCGCGGCTCAGGAAGCTGGCTCTATACTCAAGATGAGACGCCTTATCTAGACGCATTGACTGGTATCGCGGTATGTGGTTTAGGACATTGCCATCCACAAGTAACCGAAGCTATTCAACAGCAGGCAGCAACATTGGTTCATACCAGTAATTTATTTGGTATAGACTGGCAAGAGCGTGCTGGTGAAGCATTATGTAATGCCGCGCAAATGGACAGTGTATTTTTTGCCAATAGTGGCGCTGAAGCAAATGAAGCAGCACTAAAATTGGCGCGTCTATACGCGTATCAGCAAGGATTTAAGCGTCCAAAAGTCATTGTGATGGAGCAATCTTTCCATGGTCGTACCTTATTATCATTATCAGCAACTGCCAACCCCAAAGCGCGTGAAGGCTTTTACACTTTAGATAATGATTTTATCCGTGTGCCATTTGGGGATATTGCCGCCATTGAACAAGCAGTTCATGACTATGAGGATATTTGCGCGGTATTCGTAGAGCCTATTCAAGGTGAAGGTGGTCTTAATACGGCAGCTAACGGCTTTACTTACCTTGAGCAGATACAAGCCGTATGCGATACACATAATTGGCTGTTCATGCTCGATGAAGTGCAAACCGGCAATGGACGAACAGGTAAGTATTTTGCTTATCAGCATAGCAGCGCACGCCCTGATGTATTAACGACGGCTAAAGGCTTAGGTAATGGCTTCCCTGTCGGTGCCTGTATGGTACGTGGTCGCGCCAATGGCTTATTTGGAGCTGGTAGTCATGGCTCAACCTATGGCGGCACACCGTTAGCCAGTCGTGTGGTACATAGCGTATATGACGTATTGGCGAACAGTGATATCATGCAAAACGCCGTCAACGAGGGACAGTTTATTCGTGATAGCATGGTTGATGCATTTGGACAATATGGCGTCAGCAGTCGCGGCGCTGGGATGATGATTGGCATTGCCCTGCCTGAAGACATGGACTGTAGCAAGCTTGTCGATCGTGCTCGTGATGAGCAGAAACTTATCATCAATATCACAGGCGGTCATGTGATTCGTTTGCTACCACCACTTAATATGAGCCGTGATGCAAGCTCACAAGTGGTTGAACGCTTGGTTAATTTACTAAAACCCTCGTTTTAAACGTCTGTTTAACCAAAACATAAAAAGCCTATAGATAATTTGTCTATAGGCTTTTTTCATTATTAATCAATCAGCTTTATTATCATTTAAATAAACTAAACCTTAGTTTGCATGAAAGTATTTTTTTAATACCTCTAAGCAGCGCGTGATTTTTGCAGGCTGTTGCTCACGGTTTAAGGTTACAGCATATAGTACAAAACTTGGCATCTGGTAGCCGGTCAAAACTTCGACCAAGTTGCCCGATTCTAGCTCTTTTTTGACATCCATTTCCATCATTCTAAGAATACCATGACCTTC
Organism: Psychrobacter sp. ANT_H59; assembly: GCF_008369225.1. Taxonomy (NCBI): domain Bacteria; kingdom Pseudomonadati; phylum Pseudomonadota; class Gammaproteobacteria; order Moraxellales; family Moraxellaceae; genus Psychrobacter; species Psychrobacter sp. ANT_H59. Next base: position 1,550 of record NZ_VOBE01000001.1, on the reverse strand, counting down.
TTTGGCGATGGTCATTGCCATAAAGACATTATTGGTATGGATACGCGACGTCATTTTGATACGTGTTTTTTTACCAGTCTCAGTCTGAGTAAGCTCAACATTATTTGTATCCTTCATGATATCAATACAGATAAGATGATGATCTGCCAAATCTTTCGGCGTTTCGATTTTCTTATGCTGACGTAAATATTGTGGTGAAGCGACCAACATTTGACGCACATCAGATAACGGATGATTGCTAACAGTTGAGTCGTTGATATTGGGGCTCATACGTATCGCAATATCGATTCGCTCATCAATCATATCAATATAATTATTATCTGCAAAATAGGTGATACTAAGATCATCGTGCGCTGACATCCAAGTCGATAGTGCTGGCAAAATATGATTGACACCAAGCTCTGGCGTTGTTGCAATACGCAAACTACCTGCCAATTCATCACGTAATTGATTGACTTTAATTCGACCTTGCTCTGCCGCACTTACCACATCTTTTGCCGCTTCATAAAAGCTAGCACCCGCTTCTGTTAAGCTGAGCTTACGGGTTGAGCGATGTAATAACACCACACCAAGCTCGTTCTCTAAAGAACGTATTTGCTGACTGACGGCGCTGGTGGTGATACCAAGCTCACGGGCTGAACCACTAAAGGAGCCGTGTCCGACCACACTAGCAAACACAGCCATACCACGTAAATTATCTAACATATTCTCATCCAAGCTGCTTTTTAGTTGTTAATATAACTTAACCATTATAGCGGATAATGATAAATCTTACAGTTTTTTAATATTAAACTCAGAGTAAGATGTGAGTGTTCCTTAATAAATAAAGGTAAAAAAATCAAGATGATAGATCAATATCACCTTGATTTTTTAATAGATACAATATTTTAATAAAGTGCCAATTTTTATAAACTATCAATTAATAAATGTATGACTGTTTAATATAACTGAACCTTGCCCATTTTGCCTTCGCCGCGCTCGGTTAAATATTGCATCACTGGCGTATTAAACAATCTTGATTCTGCCACTGTTTTAGCCTCAACGAGACGTTTTTGTTGACGACGCTCTGGGGTTTTATCATCGGCTTGCGCGATACTGCTATCAATTCGTAAACTGATGGCGGCATCAGGGAATTGTACCTGCATCTTTGTCGCTAGCTGCTCAAAGGTTGCCTGCAAATGCTTACTATCGACTGCTGTGACAAAGATGGCTTCGGCATTACAGCTGCCTGTCATCATACCTTGACGGGCAAGCGCCAATTCATCTTGAGCCAAACTAGCGGCTTCACGAGCAGTTTGTAGCCAATAGTCCCATTTTTCTGGTGTCCACTCACCTATCAATTCTTGCGGCGGACAACGTAGAAGCGCCCGAGGGTCTTCAGATTGAATTGATAATTGAGAATCATTTACCTCGGGTTCAACAACGGGTTCAACAACGGGTTCAACAACGGGTTCAACAACGGGTTCAACAACGGGTTCAACAACGGGTTCAACAACGGGTTCAACAACGGGTTCAACAACGGGTTCAACAACGGGTTCAACAACGGGTTC